>JAXGOU010000001.1:0-197855 GCA_040767325.1 Brooklawnia sp.
GGCAACGTCGGCATCACGGGCGGCGGAACAGGGGCTCGCGAAGGCTCCTACTCCATTCCGATCACCCGCTGGAGCGAGGGCAAGAACCCGAATCCCATCACCATCCCGGTCTTCATGTGGACCGAGGCGATCGCCCGTGGCCGCGAGATGACCGCCACCAACGCGTCCATCCAGGGCGCCGACAAGCTCGGCACCGATGTCAAGGTGATCGTCGCGCACGCCTCGAACACCCTGGTCAACCAGCACTCCGACCACAACCGGACGATCGAACTGCTGCGCGACGACACCAAGTGCGAGTTCATCGTCTCCATCGACACCACGATGAACCCGTCCACCAAGATGGCCGACATCCTGCTGCCGGACGCGATGAGCACCGAGCAGTCGGACTGGATTCCCAACGGCTCAGCCGGCGAGCTCGGTTACGCCATCTACGCCCAGCCGGCCGTTCCGCCGGCCTTCGACAGCAAGCCGACGTTCTGGATCCTCCAGGAACTGGCCAAGCGCTGGGGCGTCGACGACCAGTTCTCCAAGGGCATGTCCCAGGACGAGTGGGTGGACTCGCTGGTCGAGCAGTCCCGCGAGAAGGTGCCCGAGATCCCGGCCAGCATGGACGAACTGCGCAAGCAGGGCATCGTCCGTCAGCGCAACCCCAAGGGGTTCACCGTTGCGCTGGAGTCCTTCCGTAAGGATCCGGTCGCCAATCCGCTGAAGACCCCGTCCGGCAAGATCGAGATCTTCTCGGAGCGGCTGTGGGAGATGGCCAAGACCTGGACGTGGGAGTTCGCCGAGCCCGGCACCGAGGGCCACAAGCTGACCGCGCTGCCGGAGTACCTACCCACCTGGGAAGGCGTCGAAGAGGCCAGGACCAACACCGAAACACCGCTGCAGATGATCACCCATCACTACAAGGGCCGCACCCACTCCACCTACCACGACTGCCCGTGGCTACGTGAAGCGCATCCCCAGATGGTCTGGATCAACACCATGGACGCGCAGGAGCGCGGCATCGCCAACGGCGACCTGGTCTTGGTGGAGAACAAGCGAGGCAAGGTCAAGCTGCCCGCCTACGTCACGGTGCGCATCGTCCCCGGTGCCGTCTCCATCCCGCAGGGGGCCTGGTTCGACCCGGACGCCGACGGCGTCGATGTCGGCGGGTCGGGCAACACCCTGACGTCCTGGAATCCCTCCCCGCTTGGGAAGGGCAACTCACAGCACACCGCACTGGTCCAAGTGAGCAAGGTCTGAATCATCGGATGCGAAGGGAGAATCGCAGATGAGTGCACCAATCGATGCGTCGCTCAGCCGACGATCATTCATGAAGTGGTCCGGCGCAGTGGCCGGCACCGCCGCGTTGGTGGGCGGTGCGAGCACCTACCTCGGAACGCCGACAGTGGCGAATGCCGTCGAGGGCGACGGCATGGCTGAGGCCGACGCGACCTTCTGGAGCGCGTGCACCGTCAACTGCGGGTCGCGCTGCCCGGTGCGCCTGCAGGTCAAGGACGGCGTGGTCGTCCGGGTGCTCACCGACAACACTGGTGACGACCAACTCGGCAGCCAGCAGGTGCGCGCCTGCGTCCGCGGCCGGTCCATCCGGCACCGCATCTACAACCCCGACCGGCTGCAGAAGCCGTTGAAGCGCAAGGAGGGCACCAAGCGCGGCGACGGTGAGTGGGAGGAGATCTCCTGGGAGCAGGCGATCACCGAGATCGCCGACAAGATGAAGAAGATCAAGGCCGACTACGGCAACGAGGCCTTCTACATCAACTACGCGACCGGCACCCTCGGCGCAGTGATGGCCTGCGGTTGGCCGCCGGACGCCACCCCGTTCGCCCGCCTGATGCGCGCGTGGGGCGGCTACCTCGACCACTACTCCGACTACTCGACCACCGAGATCACCCAGGCCTACCCGTACTTCTACGGTTCGTGGGTCAACGGCAACTCGTTCGATGACGCCGCCAACTCTCGTCTGCAGGTGATGTTCGGCAACAACCCGCTGGAGACCCGCATGTCGGGTGGTGGCCAGCTCTACGTCACCCAGCAGGTCAAGGAGCAGTCCGGCGTCAAGACGATCGTCATCGATCCTCGCTACTCCGACACCTCGGTGGCGCTGGGCGACGAGTGGGTGGCGCTGCGTCCCGGCACCGATGCTGCGCTGATCGCAGGAATGATCCACGTGATGATCACCGAGGACCTGCACGACCAGGCCTTCCTCGACAAGTACTGCATCGGCTTCGACGGAAAGCACATGCCCGCTGGGGCGCCGCCGAACTCGTCCTACAAGAGCTATGTGATGGGCTCCGGGCCGGACGGCATCGAGAAGACCCCCGAGTGGGCTGCCGACATCACCGGCGTTCCGGCCGAGCAGATCGTCCGGTTGGCCCGTGAGATCGCGACGGCCAAGCCGTGCGCGATCACCCAGGGCTGGGGCCCGCAACGGCACGCCAACGGCGAGAACGCGGCCCGCGCGATCTTCCTGTTGGCCTGCGTGACCGGCAACGTCGGTATCCCCGGTGGCGGCACCGGAGCCCGCGAAGGCGCCCAGTCGCTGCCGATCACCCAGGTCTTCAACAGCGGCCTGAAGAACGACTCGAAGAAGATCATCTCGGTCTTCTCCTGGTTGGACGCGATCGACCACGGCCCGGAGATGAATACCTTCAACGCAGGTGTGGGCGAGAAGCCGGCGTCCGGGGCACGCTCACTCAAGGTGCCGGTGGACGAGAACGGTGAGCCGACCAATGTCCAACTCGAGGTTCCGATCAAGATGGTCTGGAACTACGCAGGCAACTCGATCGTCAACCAGACCGGTGACAACAACAAGTCGGTCGAGATCCTGCAGGACGACACCAAGTGCGAACTGATCGTCAACTGCGACATCCAGATGACCGTTTCGGCCCGCTACAGCGACTACGTGCTGCCGGGTACCTCGACCGCTGAGGAGTTCGATATCCACCCGGGTTCGAACGGCGGACCGATGGCCTACGGAATCATGTCGTCCCAGGCCATCGAACCCCTGCACGAGTGCCGCTCGATCTTCGACATCTGCGTCGACCTGTCCAAGCAGTTGGGCGTGGAGCAGGAGTTCACCGAGGGCAAGTCGCGCGAGGACTGGCTGCGGGCGACCGTCGAGGCGTCCCGGGAGAAGGACCCGGACATTCCCGACTACGACACCTGGAAGGAAATGGGCATCTTCCGGAAGAACAAGGGTCCGGTCGTTTCCATGAGTGCTTTCCGCGACGATCCGGAGGCCAACAAGCTGCCCACACCGTCCGGCAAGATCGAGATCTACTCCAGCCGGCTGGCCGCCATGGCCGAGAAGTGGACGTTCGGCGACTTCCGGCCCGAGTTGCTGGGTGACGTGCTGACACCGCTTCCGGAGTACGTGGAGACCTGGGAGGGCCCGCTCGAGGCCCGCGAGTCCGACAAGTACCCGCTGCAGTTGATCGGCCACCACTACAAGCAGCGCACCCACTCCACCTACGGCAACGTGGACTGGATGCTGGAGGCCCACCCGCAGTCGCTGTGGATCAACCCGATCGACGCTGAGGAGCGGGGCATCAAGAACGACGACCAGGTGTTCGTCTTCAACGACCGCGGCACGGTGCAGATCGCCGCCAAGGTCACCGAGCGCATCGCGCCAGGCGTCCTCTCGCTGCCGCAGGGGGCCTGGTACGACCCGAGCGGGAAGAACCGGCCAGCCGGTGCCAACCCGGACCTACCGGTCGATGTCGCCGGATCGGTCAACACCCTGACCTCGCTGCACCCCTCGCCGTTGGCGAAGGGTAACGCGGTCCACACCACCACCGTCCAAGTAGCAAAGGCGTAGGAGCCAAACATGAGTGAGAAACTGGGTTTCTATTTCGACCAGACGGTGTGCACTGGCTGTAAGGCCTGCCAGATCGCCTGCAAGGACAAGCACGACACCCCGCTGGGGGTGAACTGGCGGCGGGTGGTGGAGTACTCCGGCGGCTCGTGGAGCAAGCAGGGCGAGACGTTCACCTCGAACATCTTCAGCTACTACACGTCCATCGCGTGCAACCACTGCGAGGACGCGATCTGCGTGAAGGTGTGCCCGACCACCGCGATGTCCAGGCGCGAGGACGGCACCGTCTTCGTGGACGACTCGAAGTGTGTGGGTTGTCGCTACTGCGAATGGGCGTGCCCGTACTCGGCTCCGCAGTTCAACCCGGAGACCGGTCACATGACCAAGTGCGACCTGTGCTACGACTACCGGCAGTCCGGCCAGGATCCGGCGTGTGTGTCGGCCTGCCCCTCGCGTGCCCTCGATTGGGGCCCGCTGGACGAACTCAACGAAAAGTACCCGGGTGGCACGGCCGCCGTGGCACCGCTGCCGGAAGCGGCCCTCACCCAGCCCAACCTCGTCATCAAGCCGCACCGTGACGCCCAGCCTGTCGGCTCGAGCAACGGCGCCATCGCGAATCCGAAGGAGATCTGATCATGAACCTGGGCGAACTTCCCATGATCCTGTTCACGGTCATCACCCAATTGTGTGTGGGGATGTTCGTGGTGCTCGGCGCGGTGCAGACGATCGGGGCGACGAAGTACTCGGCCAAGGCCGTTGACCGGCTTGCTGATCCGGCGCTGTTCGCGATCGGGCCGGCGATGGTGCTCGGCCTGATCGCGTCCATGTTCCACATGAACGACGTGATGCATGTCTTCAACGTCTTCCGGCACGTCGGCTCGTCGTGGTTGAGCCGCGAGATCGTCTTCGGCATCGGCTTTGCCGCGCTCGGCTTCCTGTTCTGCGTCCTGCAGGTCTTGAAGATCGGGTCGGTGCGGCTGCGTCAGGCGGTGGCTGTGCTGACGGCCCTGTTGGGCATCGGGCTGATCGTGTCGCAGGCACAGATCTACTACTCGCTGGTGACCGTGCCGGCGTGGAGCACCTGGGCGACGTGGGTGCAGTTCTTCGGCACCGCGTTGTTGCTGGGCTCGCTTGCCGTTGGCGCGGCATTCGTGATGATCATCGCGAACCGCGACCGGCGGATCGCCAAGATGAGCGAGGCGGAGATCGCCGAACTCGACGACCCGCGCGCCGAGATGCCGTTGGGCCAGAAGATCCGCAACTTCTTCACCGACAAGTACCTGGTGGATTCGGCCACCCGCACCGAGGTGGACGGACTGCTCACCGGAACCGTGCGGGCGATCGTGGCAGTGGCGATCGTGACGGCTGGCGTCCTGTTGATCGCCATGCCGATGTACGTCTCGTCGCTGGCGTCGATGGGTCAGCCGGGTATCGAGTCGGCCGCGCACTACGCGACCGGTTTCGCCGTGCTGCGGTTCGGCCTGCTGGTTGTGGGTGCGCTCGTGCTCGGCCTGGCGGCGTTCTTCTTCGCCGGTGCCGTGCCGAAGCAACTGCGGACCCTGTCGTTCATCCTGGTGTCCGGGTTCATCCTGGTGCTGATCGGCGAGTTCATGGGCCGCACCCTGTTCTACGAGGTGATGAACCGGGTCGGCGTCTGATCGCCATCGCTGCAAGCCATGAGGGGTCCGCCATCTGGCGGACCCCTCGGTCATTGTTGGGTTCTGCGCCCCGGATAGGATCGAAGCCATGAACGCACCGGTCAGCGCACCCAATCCGGGTCACTCGCTGTTGCTGTGGGCAGCGCGGCTCGAGGAGCCGGCGGCCGTCCGGTTGGTCTGTGCCGAAGCCGCCGACCAGGTGCGGGCTGACAAGGACGAGAACGTCGTGGTCTGGCGGGGTTGCCTAGCGACTCTGCCGGCTGCGCTGCCGTTCGAGTTGTTGACGCTCGGTGCGTCCGGCATCGTGCTGGACCGCACCGGCTGCGAAGCCAATTGGCCGACCGCGTGGGACGAGATCGCCCTGGTCGCCGGGGTGACCGACCGCATCACAGTGCAAACCGAAGCCCCGGCTGACGGCCGAACCCCCAAGCGACTGTTGGACGCCGACGCCATGCCGGTGCTGCGCCGCCGCTCGATCTTCGGGTTGGGTGCCGTCAACCAGGAAGCGGCACCAGAACTGCCCGACCAGGGGACGCCACAGCAGCGGCTGCGCGCGGTGGCCCGCAAGCTGGCCAGTCAACTCGAGGAGCCGGCACCCGCACCCGAGGACGGGTGGCGCGCCGGTGCGCTCAACCTGGTGAGCCAGGGCTGCACCGCTTGCCGGGTCTGCGTCTTGGCCTGCCCGACCGAGGCGCTCGCCCTGGAGTCGGCGTCCGGACGCGCCGGGCTCGGATTCGACCCCAGCCTGTGCACCGGCTGCGGCATCTGCGTCCTGCGTTGCGACCCGAACGCGCTGAGCGAGAACGGACGCCTGGGTGCACCAGCGCTGCTGGCCGGCCCGGTGTTGCTGGAGTTGTTCGAGGTGCGCACCTGTGAACGCTGCCGCACGGCGTTCCGCGGTTCGGGCAAGTACTGCCCGGTCTGTGAGTACCGGGTGGCCAACCCGTTCGGGCACACCATGCCGCCCGGGTGGCGGCCGAGTAAGTGATTCGAGCCCGGCGGCCGAGTGGGCGGCCTACAGTGCCGCCAAGGGACGAAATCCTCGGGAGGCGCGATGACCGACCAGTTGCAGCAGTCCGGACGCCCGGTGATCACGATCTGGGAGAGCGCCGGATCGGGGATGGACGAGGTGGCGCGCCGCGTCGGGGAACTGCTCGACCTGCCGGTGTACGGGCAGGCGATCAGCTCGGCCGAACTGGCGGCGGCCTTCGAGGCGCCCGACGACGAGGACGACTTCGCCCGGCTGCTGCATGGTTTCGGATCGGAGACCGGCATCGACGCGACGCTATCCGAAGCCGACCTGGCCAGCCTGCAGTCCTGGACGGAGCAGAACACCCGCGCTGTGCTCAAGCAGGCCCGCGACGGTGGCGTCCTGCTGGGCCGCAACGGGGCTTACGTCCTGCGTGAATGGCCCGGAGCGCTGCACGTCTGGCTGGACGCGCCGGAGCCGGCCCGCGTCCGACGGGCGTCGGAGCAGAGCGAGGCCGCCGAGGAGTTGGAGGCATTGCGGCTGCGTCTGGAGGAGGACGTCCGCGCCAACCTGTCGGTGTTCAGCTACGGCTACGACCCACGCGATCTGGAGTACTACGACCTGGTGGTCAATACCTGCCGCCTCGGCGTGGAGGCCGCCGCGCAACTCATCGCGGCTGCGGCCCGTGTGCCACGCGGTGTGGGTCCGACGGACTGACGGCTCGCCAGTCTCAGGACGCCAGGTCGCGACCCAGTAGGTCGAGGGCGCGCAGCACCTCGTCCAGCGGCACCTGACCGGGCGCCGAACCCGCATCGCCCAGGGTGGCGAAGGTGGCGCACGACCCGAAGACCTGCCCGGCCAACCGGCTCACGATCCCCAACGGACCCATTGCCATCGTGATCAGCGGCACCTTGCTGACCGTGGCGCGGGTGGCGGTCGCGGTCAACAGCGCCGCGACGTCCAGCGCACTGTGCGGCATGACAGCCAACTTGCAGACGTCGGCGCCGGTGGCAGCCATCGCCTCCAACTGGTCGGCGATCACCTGCGGGCTGGGCGTGCCGGTGAAGTCGTGGGTGGACGCGACGATCAGCACGTTGGCTGCCCGGGCGGCCTCGAAGCAGCGCTTCGCTGCCGGGTTGAGGTACTGCACGTCCACCATGTCGATGGTGCCGCTCGCGCAGACATCGGCGATCAGGTCGCGGTACTCGTCGCTGGACGGGTGCCAGTCGCTGCCCTCGTGCTTGGTGCGGGCGGTGAACAGGATCGGGCGCTCGCCGATGAGTTCCCGAAGCCGGTTGGCCATGACCGCCACCTGGTGATGGTCGTCGCGGCGCTCGTAGCGATCAACGCGCCACTCGATCATGTCGGCCTGGCTTGCTGCGACGCGTTTGGCCGAGGCCACCAGACCACCCTCATGGGCGTCGGTGAGCGGAATGATCACCTTCGGTCGGCCGGCGCCCAACTGGACGCCACGCACAGTGATGGTTGGTCTGTTCGGCGTCGAACTCATGGCGTCACGCTAGCCGCTACTGTCCGGATGCGTAAGCCCTGATCGATTGTCACTTCGTTTCGGGGTCGGCACCGGGGTCGCCGCGGACGATGATGCCGGCCAATTCCCACGGCTGGCTGGTTGCCCAGTGCTCGGCCTCCTGGGCGGCCCAGGTCTCCCACCAGGGCTCGTAGCCGGAGCCGTCCCGGGCCAGTGCCCGCTCGCGGCGGATGTCGGCGTCCAGGTCGTACCAGATGCGGGTGGTCGCCAGTGGGGCACTGCGCCGGGACAGCGCACCGCAGCCCTCGACGATGATCGGCAGGTCCGGGTCGAGCCGGTGCCAGCCGTCGGTCTCGTTGCGTTGCCAGTCCCACCCTGGGTGGCCTGGATCGACGTCCCGCAGAATCAGCTGCCAGACCCAATCGGACGCGGCCGCCAGGCCATGCCAGCCCGGGTAGGCGTTGTCCAGGCTGACCAATTGAGTCGGGCCCAATAGTCCTTCCACGTCGGTGGCCAGGCGTCGGGCCAGCGTGGTCTTGCCGGCGCCCGAGCCACCGTCCAGCAGGACGACGAGCCGGCGTCCGGTCGCATCGGCCAGCACGGTGTCGACCAGCCGGCGCCAATCATCCGGTAGGTCCAGGATCTGCGTCATCCGTCGGTCCAACCCACGAACCAGAAGGTACCGGCCCACAACGCCAGCCCGATGGACAACGCGCAGACCGCCAGCGTGATCGCCAAGCCGACCAGGTCGGGCCAGCCGAACTTCGATTCCCGCGCCCAGGTGCGTTGCCGGTCGGCGCCGAAGCCGCGTGCCTCCATTGCGGTGGCCAACTTGGTGCCGCGGCGGATGGCGAAGACCAGCAGGGCGAACGCCATCGTCGCGAAGCGGCGCAGCCGCCCGGTGTCGCCGATGCCGCGGGCGCGGCGGGCGAGCGCCATGGTGCGCCAGTCCTCTGCGAACAGGCCGACCATCCGGATGCCGGCCAGGGTGCCGAGCACGAAGCGTGCCGGTAGCCGGAGCAATTGCGCCATGCCGTCGGCCATCCGGGTCGGATCGGCGCCGCCGATGATGAAGACCGCCGCGCTGCCGAGTGCCAGGATGCGCACGAAGACGGCGACCGCCAGCCGAAGCGAGTTCTCGCTGACCGTGATCAGCCACCAGTGGAACCAGATCTGCCCGCCGGGGCGGCCATAGAGCGCCATGCTGATTGCGCCGATCGGGGCGATCAGCAGCAGTGGCGCCATCCGGCGCAGCAACTGCCGGGCCGGAATCCCACAGGCGAGGAAGATGATGACTTGGCAGGCCAGCATCGTGGTGGCGCTGACCCAGTCCAGGGTGACCAGGATCGGGATCGACGCGATCACTGCGATCAGCAGCCGCATCACCGGGTTCAGCCGATCGAGTGCGGTGTTCAGGACGACTGGGGGAGCAGTGGTGGTCATCGGGCACGCTCCACATGCAGCCGGTTCTCCGCCAGCACCTGCAGGTAGGCGGGGTCATGGGTCACCGAGATGATGGTGCGGCCCTCGCCGAGGATTTGCAGCACCAGCCGCACCAGGTCGGTCCAGGTGTTGCGGTCCTGACCGAACGTCGGCTCGTCCAGGACGATCAACTCGGGACTGGTCGCCAGCACCGTGCCCACGCTCAACCGGCGCTGCTCGCCACCGGACAGTGTGAACGGGTTCGCCTCGGCCAGCCGGTTCAGGTGCAGCACCTCGAGCAGTTCGGCGACCCGGGCCGCTACCCGGGGCTCCGGCCAGTCGAGGGCGCGCAGCCCGACGGCGAGTTCGTCGGTGACGCTGCGTTCGACGAACTGGTGCTCGGGCTGTTGGAAGACCGTGCCGAGCCTGGTCAGCAGGTCGCGGCTGGTCCAACTGTGTGGGTCGGACGGGTCCAGGGTGCGGCGGCTGCGTCGCGCGCGGTGGGTGCGGTCGGGGCGAAGCGATTCGGCAGCGACGACGCGTCCTGATAGCGGACGCAGCAGGCCGGCCAGGGTGAGCGCCAGCGTCGACTTGCCGGAGCCGTTCGCCCCGGTGATCACCGTCGACAGCCCGCGCGGGATGACCACGTCAAGATCGCGCCCGACCGGGACGCCCGGCTCGTAGCCGGTGGTCAACTGCTCGGTCCACAGCAGTGGCTCGCCGTGACTGGGCACATCGGTTCGGCCCACCAACGGCAGCGGGGCACCGGGCACCCAGACGCCGGCCGCGAGCAGGGCGTCGGTTTGCTCGGCCAGCACCCGGTCAACCGGGCCGTCGGCCAGCACACCCTCGGGGCCCAGCACGATCAGTCGATCCACGAGGTCGACCCAGACGTCCACCCGGTGCTCGACGACCAGCAGGGTGGTCGTCCGGTCGGCGACCACGCGTCCGACGGCGTCTCGGACTTCGGCGATGCCCACTGGATCGAGGTTCGCGGTCGGCTCGTCCAGGCAGAGCACGCCCGGGCGGCCGTCGTCGACCGAGGCCTGCATCGCCAGGGCGGCGGCGATCGCCAACCGCTGCTTCTGCCCTCCCGACAGCGCCCCGGTCGGGTGGTCCAACGGCAGGTCGAGGCCAACTGCGTCGAGTGCGGCACGGACCCGCGGCCAAATCTGGTCCGGCGGGACGCCGAGGTTCTCGCAGCCGAATGCGACGTCGTCCCCCACCTTGGCCAGCACCACCTGCGACTCGGGATCCTGCATCACCAGCCCGACGTGCCCGCGCATCCGGGTCGGGTGCCGGCCGTCGATCAGCAGCCGGCCGGTCTCGGTGCCTTCATCCGAGCCACCTAGCACTCCGGTCAGCGCGGCCAGCACGGTCGACTTGCCCGAGCCGCTCGCGCCGAGCAGCAGGACGCGTTCGCCCTGCTCGATGGTGAAGTCGAGCCCGCGGACCGCCCAATCGGCGCGGCCCGCGTAGCGCCACCCCCAGTCGTCGGCCGTGATCACCTCGTGTCAGCGCCCCCGCCTTCGCGTCCGGACGCGAACCTGCCGAGCACACCGGTGCGGGCCAACGCGCGGGTGAGCACCCAGCCCAGACCGCCCGCCAGCACCGCACCGGAGATGACCGTGCAGACCAGGTAGATGATCAGGAACGCCGGGGTGCGCTGCAGGTTGCCGCTGGTGAACAGTTCCAGCGTCCAGGCACCCAGCCCGGCACCAGCGCCGGCCAACACGGCCACCGGCAACCGGAAGTTGCGGTAGGCGAAGGCCAGGAAGACCAACTCGGCGCCCAGACCCTGGGCGATGCCGGAGTACAGCGTGCTGACGCCCCACACGTTGCCGAGCAGCGCCGAGGTGATGGCGCCGATCAACTCGACCAGCAGCGCGGCGCCCGGCTTGCGGATCACCAACATGCCCAGCGGCCCGCCGAGGAACCAGATGCCGGCGGCCAGGCCACCCATGCCCGGGGTGAGCGCGTCCATGGCCTGGAACCAGGCGTAGCCGACGGTGTTCCAACCGAAGAAGATCAGGCCGCAGGCCACGCCAAGCACCGCGGCGACGACGATGTCGACGACCCGCCAGCTGTGGCGTCCGGAAGTAGCCGGTGCGGTTTCGTCAATCTGTGGATTCGACATGTGCCCTCCTGGGTAATCGGGCACGGGTTCGGATCGACTTTCGACCCGGTGAGAAGTCTCCCTGCGCTGGCATGACCCAGATCAGGTTCGACGGTCGAGGGCTCCGAGCCCTCCTCTCAGCCCGGCGCACCGGACTCCCGTGTTTGGCTCGAGTCTAGCCCGGTTCGCCGGGACCGCGAAAGCGTGCACAAGTGCCCAAGTGGTCACGTATGTCCCGTTTCCACGTCGATTTGGGGTGCACAACTGACCGATTGGAGACTTGTGTCCGTCGTCGGGGCTCGGTGCCGGACGAGCGAGCAGCCCAGGGTGGGTGATACTTGAGCCATGGTGTCCCAGGCGGTGGAGCTGCATCGGCCGCGCAATGCCCTGCAGCGATTCCTGGCAGTGGGGGGACGCATCGGCATCACGACCATCGCCTTACTCGTCCAGTTGGTCGTCTTCGTCTTCATCATGCTGCAGGGACGCGATATCGCGCCGTGGGTGGGCACCGCGTCCATCGTGGTCAGCGTTGGGGTGCTGGCCCTGATCCTGAACTCGCGGATGCAGATCGAGTACAAGCTGGCCTGGGCGATCCCGATCCTGCTGCTCCCGCTGCTCGGCGGGGTCTTCTACCTGATGTTCGGTTCGCGCACCGGTACCCGCCGGCAGATGACCCGCTACCGCGCCATGCAGGACGTGGCGACCCTCGACCAGATCAGCGCGCCCGGCCTGGTCCGCGTCCGGGCTGCCGAGCCGGGCCAAGAACTGCCGGAACTGCCACCCGCCGAGTTGTCCCGGAGTCCGGCTATCCAGACCATCGCGATCGACCCGGACGCAGCCAGCCAGATCAACTACCTCGCCAACAGTGGCCCGTTCGTCGCGTACCAGGGCACCCGGACGACGTACTACCCAGTGGGGGAGGACGCCTTCGAGGCGATGATCGAGGCACTGGAGGGCGCAGAGCACTGGATCGCGATGGAGTACTTCATTGTGGCCGAGGGCGAGATGTGGCAGCGCCTGTTCGAGGTGCTGGCGCGCAAGGCTGCCGACGGCGTCAAGGTCTGGTTCATGTACGACGACCTGGGGTCGATCGTCAACCTGCCGCCCCGGTTCATCAAGACGCTGACCAGGGCCGGTATCAGGGTGCAGCCGGTCAACCGCTTCGGACCGGGCCTGACGCTGCGTTACAACAACCGCGACCACCGCAAATTGACCATCGTGGACGGCGTGATCGGCTTCACCGGCGGGCTGAACATCGCCGATGAGTACATCAACGCCATCGAGCGGTTCGGGCACTGGAAGGACACCTCGCTGCGGTTGACCGGGCCGGGGGCGTGGGGGATGGCCACCCTCTTCTTCACGATGTGGGACCTGATCACCGGCGAACACACCGATCTGGCCTCCCTACACCCCAGCGAGCAGCGGGTGGCCGAGTTGTCCGGCGGCGCAGGCATCGTGGTCAGCTACGACGACACCCCGTTCGACGATTTCTCGCTCGGCTGGTCGGCCTACCGCAACCTGATGACGCGGGCCCATCACCGGATCGACCTGATGACGCCCTACTTCGTGCCGACCAACGAGATGATCAGCGTCTTCGGCTCGCTGGCGGCCTCCGGCATCCAGGTGCGGCTGATCACCCCCGGCATCCCGGACAAGGCCTACGTCTACTCGGTGACCCGGTCGAACTACCGCCCCCTGGTCGAGGCCGGCGTCGAGGTCTACGAGTATGCGCCGGGCTTCCTGCATGCCAAGCAGATGGTGGTCGACGACCAGATCGCCATCATCGGGACGATCAACTTCGACTTCCGCAGCTTCTACTTGCACCAGGAGAACGCGGTTTGGATGTACAGGACGTCGGCCATCGCGGAGATGTCAGCCGATTTCGAGGCGACCCTGGCCCAATGCCGCCGCGTCACCCTGGCCGACGTCCGTTCAGCCCGCTGGTGGCGCCGTGCCATCTGGATCGCGTTGCGCACGTTCTCCCCGCTGATGTGACCCCGCCACCAGCTTCCCGGGCCCCTGGGGGCCCGACCCCCAACATCCGCGGACGAAGTATGGATCCGCGGACGATACTTCGTCCGCGAACACACAGATCGTCCGCGTCCGGGACTTGGGTGGGGCTGACAGACTGGACGCATGGACGTCAACGAAGATGATCTGCGCATCCTGCCCATCGCCAGCGGTCTGGTGACCCTCGCCTGGTACGCCATGCCCGACCTGATCAGGTCGCGTGGCCTGCGGGCTGTGCTCAAGACGGGGTTGCTCGGTGTTACCGGCGTGGGTGTGACGCTGCTCGCGCAGGCGCACGAGGACGAGATCAGCCAGATCAAGCAGGACGTGGCCGAGGCAGAGCACGGGACCGCGATCGCGGCTGCCGCCATCGCGGCCACCGCTGCCGTGGCGTTGGTGGGCGAGAAGCTCATCTACCGGCACGGCGAGCGACGCCGTCGCAACGGACGCCGGCTCGCCCACACCGTGCCGGCGCTGTTCTGGGCTGTCGCGGGGGCCCTCGCCTTCCTGCCGCCGAAGGACCACGCGGCGTCCCAGGCCAGCTGACCCAGCGGGGTTTCACCGATCCCGCCCACCGTGGCGCGCGTCCCGGATCGTCCCAACTGGGCCCTGCGTTGACCGCGTCACCTAGGGTGGAAACGTGGACTGGAGCAAATATCACGCCGCCTTGTTCGATCTCGACGGGGTGCTGACCCCCACCACCGACATCCATATGCAGGCGTGGTCGGCGATGTTCAACGACTTCCTGACCGGCCGTGGCATCGATCAGCCCTACTCGGACGACGACTACTTCGAGTACGTGGACGGCAAGCCGCGCTATGCCGGGGTTGCCGACTTCCTGGAGTCCCGCCGGATCTCGCTGCCTGCTGGGACGCCCGCCGATGCCCCCGATCTCGACACCGTTGCTGGGCTCGGGAATCGCAAGAACGCCTACTTCAACCGGGTGCTGGCCAGCCAGGGGATCGCCCCATATCCGGGATCGCTGCGGCTGATCCAGCAGTTGACCGATGCCGGTATGCCGTTGGCTGTTGTCAGTTCGTCGCGCAACGCCGAGGCGGTGTTGGCAGCGGCCGGTATCGCCGGCTTCTTCGAGGTCGTCGTGGACGGCAACGTCGCCCGTGAACTACAACTGCCGGGCAAACCCGCCCCCGACACCTACCTGCATGCCGCCGAAGTGCTCGGCGTCCCGGCGAAGGCGGCAGTGGTCGTCGAGGACGCGCTGTCCGGCGTCGCTGCCGGTCGCGCCGGGGGGTTCGGGCTGGTCATCGGCATCGATCGGGGTGCTGGCGCTGCCGACCTTCGCGACGCCGGCGCCGACCTGGTGGTCGAGGACTGTGAGGAACTGATCGCGTGATTCGCAGCAAGGTCAACGAGAATCCACTGGACGACCAGCGCTTCCCGCCGGAGGCGTGGCGGCTGGTCGAGAAGTACCCGAGTGCGGCCGACCTGGGCCAGACCGAAACCCTGTTCTCGCTCGCCAACGGCTACCTGGGCATGCGGGGCAACCCGGAGGAGGGCCGCGAGGCCCACTACCAGGGCACCTTCATCAACGGCTTCCACGAGACCTGGGAGATCCGGCACGCCGAGAACGCCTACGGCTTCGCCCGCACCGGGCAAACGATGGTCAACGCCCCGAGTTCGACGATGATCAAGCTCTACGTCGACGACGAGCCGCTGCTGCTGACGATCGCCGACCTGCAGGACTACGAACGCTCCATCGATTTCCGGGAAGGGGTGTTGCGCCGCGACCTGGTCTGGCGCACCCCGGCCGGCAAGCGGGTACGCGTCCGGTCGACCCGGATGGTCAGCTTCACCGAACGACACCTGGCGCTGATGACCTTCGAGGTGACGTTGCTGGAGGGCAGCGCACCGGTCACCATCTCGTCCCAGATCGTCAACCGCGAGGACTTCGACGAGTTCTCCGGGTCACGCACCTCGGACGTGGACGATCCGCGCAAGAACCGGGCGCTCGACCATCGCGTCCTGGTCTCGCAGATGCACTGGCACAGCCCGCACCGGATGATCCTCGGCTACCAGGTCGCCAACTCGGGCATGACGTTGGCCGTCGGCGCCGACCACCAGATCGAAACCGAGAACATCTACGAAGAACTCGACGACACCACCGCCGACCAGGGACGCAAGGTCTACCGCATCGCCGCCGAGCAGGGCGTCCCGATCACCGTCACCAAGGCGGTCGCCTACCACACGAGTCGCGGGGTGCCGGTGCGCGAGTTGTCCGATCGCGTCCGCCGGACGCTGGACCGGGTGCGCGAGACCGGGTTCGACGAACACCATCGCGTCCAGGCCGAGTGGCTGGCCGACTTCTGGCAGCGCAGCGATGTCGAAGTGGGCGCCACCCCGAGAATCCAGCAGACGGTGCGCTGGTGCATCTTCCAGCTTGCCCAGGCGGCCGCCCGGGCGGATGGCATGGGCGTGCCGGCCAAGGGCCTGACCGGTGACGGCTACGAGGGCCACTACTTCTGGGACACCGAGGTCTACATGGTGCCCTTCCTGACGCTGACCAGCCCGGAGCAGGCTCGCAACGCGCTGCGTTACCGCTCGACGCACCTCGAGCAGGCCCGCGAGCGCGCCCGCGAACTGTCGACCAAGGGCGCGTTGTTCCCGTGGCGGACGATCAACGGGGAGGAGGCGTCCGCCTACTACGCCGCCGGCACCGCCCAGTACCACATCGACGCCGACATCGCCTATGCGGTCGGCCACTACGGCGCGATGACCGGCGACACCGAGTTCATGCGCTTCGAGGGCGCCCAATTGCTGGTGGAAACGGCGCGGATGTGGGCCGATCTCGGCTTCTGGCGCGTCAACGAGGAGGAAACGTTCGAGATCCACGGCGTCACCGGGCCGGACGAGTACACCACGGTGGTGAACAACAACACCTACACCAACGTGATGGCGCGCTGGAACCTGGGGCTGGCCGCGCGACACGTCCGGCAGTTGGCAACCGACGACCCGGACGCCTACGCCAGGCTGGCGCACGCGGTGGATCTGGCTGACGACGAGGTGGACGAGTGGGAGCGCTGCGCGTCCGGGATGAAGATCCCCTTCGATGAGCGGCTTGGTATCCACCCGCAGGACGACGCCTTTGTCGCCAAGGAACTGTGGGACTTGGAGAACACCCCGCAGGAGAGCTACCCCCTGCTGCTGCACTACCACCCGCTGGTGATCTACCGATTCCAGGTGCTGAAGCAGGCCGACGTGGTGCTCGCCCTGTTCCTGCGCGGCAGCGAGTTCACCGAGGAGCAGAAGCGCGCCGATTTCGAGTACTACGACCCGATCACCACCGGGGATTCCAGCCTGTCAGCGGTGATGCAGGCCATCATGGCGGCCGAGGTCGGGCACCAGGAGATGGCGTTGGAGTACTTCTACGCGGGGCTGTTCGTCGACATCGGTGACACGCACGGCAACACCGCCGACGGGGTCCACATCGCGTCCACGGCTGGCACCTGGCGGGGTCTGGTCAGCGGTTTCGGTGGCCTGCGGGACGACGAGGAACTACTCAGCTTCGATCCCAGGCTGCCGCGTAGCTGGGACCACCTGAATTTCGTGGTCAGCTACCTTGGCAGCCGGCTCCGGGTGCAGTTGACCCGGCAGGCGATCACCTTCACGGTGGAGGACGGCCACCCGGTGCGGCTGCGGGTCCGTGGCGTCGAGTACCAGGTCGGCAGCGAGCCGGTCGAGGTGCGGCTGGCCCACCAGGGGCTCTACCTGCCGGGTCTGGCCAGCAGCCACCCGGTGATCGGTGGCCGGCGTTCGGACGGCACCCTGATCACTGCGGACGTGCCGGTGCCCGATCCCGAGCCACGCACCGAGCAGATCCCCGCTGTCTAGAGCCGGATCTGGTCGCCGCTTCGGCTGACCAGCCCGTCGGTCAGCAGGCTGGCCAGACATCGCTCGGCCTGGTCGCGGTCGTGCCAGGCGTCCAGCAAGACGGCTACCGGGACGCCCTGCCTTTCGCGGCGCACGAGGTCGAGCAGGACGCCCCGGCACTGCCGGTTCGTACCGTGCCACGGCTGGCTCCTGCTGGGCTGTGGCGACGAGGGCTGCCCAGCCGCCAACCAGGCGCAGTGCTTGCTGACTGGGCAGGACGCGCAGTCCGGGCGTCGCGCCGTGCAGACCAGCGCTCCCAACTCCATCGCGGCGGCGGCCCACCGGGCGGCCCGATCGCCCGCCGCATCGGTGAACCGTTGGGCCACGGTGCGCTCGGCCGCCCGCGGCTGGGCGGGCGCCGATTCCTGTCCTGCGGTCAGGCGGGCCAGCACGCGGCGCACGTTGACGTCCAGCACCGGGACGCGGGCGCCGTACGCAAAGCTGGCGATGGCGGCGGCGCTGTAGTCGCCGATACCGGGCAATCGGCGCAGGTCATCGACATCGGCGGGCACCTGACCATCGTGGTGTTCGCAGATGCTGACCGCCGCCGCGTGCAGGCGCAGTGCCCGGCGTGGGTAGCCGAGCCGACCCCACGCTGCGACCGCTGCTGAGGACGGCTCAATTGCCAGATCGTGCGGCGTCGGCCAGCGACGCCGCCACTGCTGCCAGACCGGGAGCACCCGGGCCACCGGGGTCTGCTGCAGCATCACCTCGCTGACCAGCACTCCCCAAGGAGACGTGTGCCGCCACGGCAGATCGCGCTCGTGGACCTCGAACCAGTCCAGCACCGTCTCGACGATCTCGTCGATCTCGCTGGTCGGCTGCACCCGGTCAGCCTAGTCGGCGCGCCGCCGCCGGCCCGGACGCGGCGCTGCCCGTAAGGCGGTTTGCTTCCCTTGCAAGGCGAGCGTTTCGCCGGAAGGGAAGCGCCGCACACCAGCGAGGGGCAGCCTGGTCGGCGCGCCCGCGTGGGAACCTTGCCACACCACGCCGGACTCGTAGCATGGCGCCATGCAGGGATGGTTGGATCCCGCCGGACCCAAACCGGCCGCGGTGTACTGGACGCGTCGCGTCGTCGTCCTGCTGGTCGCCGTGCTGTTGGTCGCCCTCGTCGTCTTCCTGGTGGATCGCCTGCGCAGCCCCGAAACCACCGGCTCGGCCAGCGCGCCCGGCACCGAATCGTCGAGTGCCGCGCCGGATCCAACGCCGGCTGCCGGCCAGGAGTCGGCATCGACCGAGCCGCAACCCTCACCGGAGCCGGCGCCGTTGGAGCCCTGCACCGGAACCGCGCTCGGCGTCCGGGTGGACGGCCCCAACCCACACACCCGCACCATCCCGGCCGGGTTCACCATGACGCTGACCACCAACCAGCCGGCCTGCACGCTCGACCTGGCTGCGGTCAAGGCCACCCTGACCGTCACCTCGGGCAGCGACCGCATCTGGAGTACCGCAGACTGCCCGGATTGGCAGCCACAGGGTCAACTGACCATCACCCGGCAGGAGCCCGCAACCTTCGGCGTGCAATGGCCGATCGCCCGCTCCAACGGCTGCGAACTGGTGGGCACCCCGCTCGGCACCGGCACCTATGTGGCAAGCGTCGATGTCGCTGGTGCCACCGGACAGTTCGTCGTCCTGCTGCAGGAGTAACCAGCCCCGGCGATCAGACGCGGCTTACTCGTCGCTGAGTCGCGACAGTCCGTCCCGGATCGTCCTGGCCCGCGCCTGCCCGACTCCCGGCACCTTGGCGAGTTCGGTGGCGGACGCAGCCAGCACCGCCTGCAGTGAGCCGAAGTGCTCGATCAGTTGGCCGGCGGTCACCGTGCTCATCTGGGCCGACTGGGAGACCACCCGATAGCCGCGTCCAGTGATGTGCTCATCGAGGTCACCGGAGGTGAATCCGATGGTGGTGGCCACCGTCCCCGGATCGAGCAGGTCACCGGTCGGCAGGTGGCGCAGCATGTCGAGGCTGAAGCTGTCATCGTCGCTGGGCCGGTAGTCCAGTTCGAGCAGGGTCGCCAACTGGTCGATGCCATGGGTCAACTCGAACAACTGCAACTGCAGCAGCCGCCCGTCGACGCCGAGCGCCTCGACATGGCCCTCCAACTCCTCGGCGAGCCGACGCACCATCGCCAGCGGCTGGGCGGCCCGCACCAGGTCACCGACGGTCACCAGCGACTGGATCTCCAGACCGGTCAGGGCGCGGGTGGTGGCGTCCAGCCGCTCCCGGTACTTCGACAGGGTCGCCACGGCCTGCTCGGCGCGCACCAGGATCTGCTCGGACGACTCGATCGGGTAGCGCAGCCCCGCCATGAACAGCGCGATGGTGCCCATGGACGCCGAGACCGTCACCACTGGGACATTGGACTGCAGGGCGATCCGGTCGGCGGTACGGTGCCGCGTCCCGGTCTCGATGGTGGGTAGCTCCCCGGACGGGGTGAAGTGCACGCCAGCGCTGATGATGGTGGCCAGTTCGTCGTCGACGACGATGCCGCCGTCCATCTTGGCCAGTTCGCGCAGCGCGGTCGGCGTGAAGTCGGTGTTGACGCTGAACCCACCGGTGGAGATCTGGTCGACCACGGCGTTGCGGCCGAGCACCACCAGGGCGCCGGTGCGTCCGGCCCGCACCCGCTCCAGACCATCCCGCAGCGGGGTGCCCGGTGCGAGCAGTGCCCGGTAGCGCCGGTAGCGCTCCTCGTCATGGCCCAATACCCGCCGCTTGTTCATGATCAGCAGTCTAGGTGCTCGGCACGACAACCCGGATCGGTCCAGCCTGCGTCCGGCGGTGTGCGGATTCAGTCCTGCTCGCGGGTCTTCTTGGTTCGCGCGATCCCGAGCGCTGCCAGCGCTTCGGCCACCGTGGCGGCCTCCACCACCTTGAGCCCGTGCATCTTGGGCAGCCGGCTGTTCGGGTCCCGGTTGCCGGCCGGGACGACCGCCAGTTCGAAGCCGAGCCGGGCCGCCTCGCCCACCCGCCGCTCCAGCCCCGGGACGCGCCGTAGGTCGCCGGCCAGGCCCACCTCGCCCAGCGCGATCACCCGCCGGTGGTAGTTCTCATCGACCGCGGCCGAGGCGATCGCGATCGCCAGGGCCAGGTCGGCCGCCGGATCGGTCACCCGGGAACCGCCTACCGTCGAGACGTAGACATCCTTGCGGGACAACGGGAAATGCGCCTTGCGCTGCAGCACTGCCAGCACCATCGCCACCCGCGAGCCGTCCACACCGTGGGTGACCCGCCGGGCCGGTGCGTCCTGCGGCACCGCTGCCACCAGGGCCTGCACCTCACTGAGCATCGGACGCGAACCCCTCCATGGTCACCGTGACGCAGGTGCCCGGCACCGGCTCGGTGTGCTGGGAGGTGAACAAGCCGGACGGGTCGGGCACCTCGATGATGCCGCGTTCGCTCATCTCGAAGCAGCCCACCTCATCGGCCGGGCCGAACCGGTTCTTGGTCGCCCGCACCATGCGGAAGCCGGAGTGCCGGTCGCCCTCGAACGACAGGACGACGTCGACCAGGTGCTCCAGCAGCTCCTAGGGCCGGCGATGACGCCCTCCTTGGTGACGTGCCCGATGATGACCACCGCCATCCCCCGCCGCTTCGCCACACGAACCAGCGCGCCGGTGACCTCGCGCACCTGGCTGACCCCGCCCACCGAAGGCTCATCCGCTTCGGCGGTGCCGATCGTCTGCACCGAGTCGACCACCAGCAGGCTGGGATCGGTCTGTTCGATGTGCCCCAGCACCGTGCCCAGGTCGGTTTCGGCGGCCAGGTACAGCTCATCGGCCAGCGCGTTCGTCCGCTCGGCACGCAGTCTCACTTGCGCGGCGGATTCCTCACCGGACACGTAGAGGGTGGTCTGGCCGGCGCGCGCCCAACGGGCGGCGACCTCCAGCAGCAGCGTCGACTTGCCGACGCCCGGTTCGCCGGCCAGCAGCACCACGGCACCGGGCACCAGACCGCCGCCCAGCACCCGGTCGAGTTCACCGATGCCGGTCAGCGTCCGGCGCGCGCTCTGCAGGTTCACCTTGCCGATCGGCACCGCTTGCTGGGTCGGCACGGACGCGCTGACCTGCTGCAGTTTGGGGGCACCACGTTCAGCGACGCTGCCCCAGGTTTGGCATTCGCCGCACCGGCCGACCCAGCGGGTGGTCGTCCACCCACATTCGGTGCACAGGTAGGAGTCGAGCTTGGCGGCCATAGGTTGAGCGTAGAGGGCTGCACCGACAAACCGGGCAGCCGGTGGGTCCTATCGGACTCAGATCCGGACGAGCCCCTTGCCGGGGACGTCGAAGACCACAGCGGCCACCCCGGGGTGCCCGTTCGGGCTGGTGAAGTGCAGGTTGATGCCGTCCAGATGTTCGCCGACCTCGAAGCCCACCCAGTCCGCCACGCGTTCGGGAGAGCCGGCGATCTCGATCGTTTCGAGCCGGACGTCACCGGCCAGCGCCGAGGGGAGCACGTCCGCGGGGGATTCCCACTTCAGGAAGTAGGGCAACTGCGCGTCGGTCATCAGGCCCTTGATTCCGATCTGCTCCCACTCCAACCGACGGCCGTCGGGGAACTGCCGGGTACCCGGGACCGCCTTGCGCTCCAGCCGCTCCTCGTAGGGGGCCAGGTCGTCCACCGAGATCACCCAACCGAGCCAACCGCCGCCCAACTCTTGGCGGGCGCGCACGGCCTGCCCGTAGACGGCCTTGTCGGCAGCCGGGTGGTCGAGCACCTCGACCACCTCGATGTAGCGCCCGCCGGTCAACGGGAGGATGTTGTTGCGGGTGCCGAAGCGGGGGTGGAATCCACCATCCTTGAACTTTCGCCCAAGCGCCTCGCTCAGCTCCTGGACGGTGGCCTGCAGGCCTGACGGCCCGGCTACGAAAGTCAGATGGTCGACATGCATGGCCTCATTGTGTCAAGGGAGGCACCCAATAGCGAACCGGGGGGTATCCGGAGACCCGCATCGCTGGTCAGGGCCAAGTAGCGTGGAGGCGTGCAGCCCGAACAGTTCCCGACCAGCGCCGAGCACCAGAGCAGCGGATCACCAACTCCGCCTGCCCGCCGCAAGCACTCGCGGATCGGATTGGGGACGACCTCGGTCTACCCCGAGACCACCGCGACCGCATTCGAGATGGCAGCGGCGATCGGGTACGACGGCGTCGAACTGATGGTGGGCATCGACCCGCCCAGCGCTGACATCGACTACGTGGCGAAACTCGTCGACCTGCACCAACTCCCCGTGCTCAGCATCCACTCGCCCTGCCTGGTGATCACCCAGAACGTCTGGAGCTCCGATCCGTGGGAGCGGCTGCGTCGCTCCTGCGACGCGGCGCACCGGCTGGGCAGCGACGTGGTCGTCGTCCACCCACCGTTCCTGTGGCAGCGCGACTACGCGCGCGGGTTCATCGGCGGCGTCCGGGAACTCGCTGAGCAGACCGGGCTGACCATCGCGGTGGAGAACATGTACCCCTGGCGGGCCCCCGGGGCCACGCTGTTCGGCTATCTGCCCGACTGGGACCCGACCAACGAGGACTTCGATGCCCTGACCTTGGACCTGTCGCACGCGGCCACCGCGCAGGTGCGCTCGATGGACTATGTGCAGGCCTGGGGAAGCAGGCTGCGCCACGTCCACCTGACCGATGGGCTGGGGTCGGCGAAGGACGAACACCTGATGCCGGGGCAGGGCAACCAGGACGCGTGGCAGGTCGTCGAGGCTCTGGCCAGACGCGGCTACGCCGGCCACATCATCCATGAGGTGAACACCAGCCGGGCCGCCAACCGCGACGAGCGCGAGGAATGGCTCGCCACCTGCCTGGCCGATACCCGGCACCACCTCGCGGCCGGCCGGATGCCTGCCTGAACCCCCGGGCTTCGCGTCATGTGGGCTTCGGCAGTCGCAGGTGGTCATTAGGATCGAACCGGTTCGCAGTCATAGTGTGCGGGCAACAAGGGAGGGCTGATGAGCGAGATCCTGGCGGGTTGGGTCGGCAACGACCGCGTCCGCGAGGCCGCCCTCGCCACGTCGGCCGCCCGCGATCTGATAGGACGCTACGTGGCCGGCCAGGACGCGGCCGAGTTGTTGCCCGTGCTGCACGACCTGGTGGACAAGGGCCTGCTTGTCAGCATCGAATACCTCGGCGTCGAGGTCAGGCACCTGGCGGACGCCAACCGCAACGAGGCCGAATACCTGAAGCTGATCGATCAGTTGTCGGCCGCCGGGCTGGCGTCCGGAGCGGAGTTGTCGGTCCGGCTGGGCTGGCTGGGCCTGGAGTTGGGGGGTCTCGGCCAAGGTCACGCACTGGCGTCGGTTCGCCGGGTGGCCAGGGCGGCCAGCAATGCCGGCATGCTGCTGATGCTCGACCAGACCACCGAGGACCTGGTCGAACGGGTGCTGCAGATCTGGCGGCAGTTGCACCAGGACTGGCCGACCACCGGCATCACCATCCAGGCCAACCTGCACCGCTCGCATCGCGACATGCAGGAAGTTGCGATGCCCGGCAATCGGGTCCGGCTCTGCAAGGGTGCCTACAGCGAGTCCCGGCAGGTGGCCTTCCACAGCCGCCACGAGGTCGACCTCGCGTTCGTACGGAAGCTGCGCACCCTGGTGGGCAGCCAGGCCACCGCACTGGTGGCCACCCATGACCCCCGGCTGGTGTCGATCAGCGAGCACCTGTTGCGTCGTACCGGACGCGGACCCGACAGCCACGAGTTCCAGATGCTCTACGGCATCCGGCCGCTCGAGCAACGCAGGTTGGCCGACATCGGGCATCCCACCCGGGTCTACGTGCCGTTCGGGCCGGGCTGGTGGGAGTACTACATCCGCCGGCTGGCCGATCGTCCGGCCAATGTCGCGCTGTTCGCCCGTTCGCTGCTTGGGAAGCGCTGAGCGTGGCGGCGACGGCGGTTCGTGGCCGCCCCCACCTGGTGCTCGAGACGGTGATCGTGCTCGGGTTGTCGCTGGGCCGTTCGGCGGTCTACTCCATCCTCGACATCATCAACCGCCTGACCTACCAGGTGCCGCTCAACCAGCAGGTTTCCCAGATGAACCGGGCGGTCACGCCGGACCGACCTTGGCTCGACCTGGCCTACCAACTCGCCAACAACATCTTCCCGTTCTTCCACCCGATCCTCGCGCTCTACCTGCTGTGGCGGATCTGGCCGCCGCAGCACGCGCCGTGGCGGGCCATCGGGCTGGACGGTCGCCGCGTTGGCTGCGACGTGCTGTGGGGCGTCGGCATCACCGCAGCGATCATCGGGCCGGCGCTCGGGGTCTACCTGCTGTCGCGCGAACTCGGCTTCAACACGACGATCTCGATGGGCAGCCTCACCGAGGCCTGGTGGACGATTCCGATGTACTGTCTGGCCGCGTTCATGAACGGCACCCTGGAAGAGGTAGTCATGGTCGGCTACCTGTTCACCCGCTGGAAGCAGGCGGGCTGGGCGCCGTGGGCGATCATCCTGACCAGCGCCCTGATCCGGGGCACCTACCACCTCTACCAGGGCTTCGGCGGGTTCGTCTCCAACTTCTTCTTCGGCCTGATCCTCGGCTGGCTCTACCAACGAACCAAACGACTGTGGCCGCTGGTGATCGCCCACACCCTGATCGACGTGGTGGCGTTCGTGGGCTATTCGTTGCTCTCCGGCGTCGTCGACTGGCTCTGAGCCACCAGCCCGCTGGACGCGCCGTCCGGCACCGGCCAACAGGCGGCACGGAATCGATGCCCTGTCGCGGCGACGGTAGAATCCGGCGCATGCGAGTTGGAGTCTTTGGAGCAACCGGTCAGGTGGGCAATGTCATGCGGACGCTGCTTGAGCAGCGCGATTACCCCGTGGACGAGATGCGCTACTTCGCGTCCGCCAGGTCCGCTGGCAAGAAGCTGGACTGGAAGGGCACCGAGATCACCGTCGAGGACATGGCCACCGCCGATTTCAGCGGGCTGGACGTGGCGATCTTCAGCGCGGGCAAGACCGCGTCCCTGGAGTACGCCCCCAAGGTGGCCGCCGCCGGCGCGATCGTCGTCGACAACTCCTCGGCCTGGCGGATGGACCCCGACGTGCCGCTGGTGGTCTCCGAGGTCAACCCGGACGACGTCATCAACCCGGCCAAGGGCATCATCGCCAACCCGAACTGCACCACGATGGCCGCGATGCCGGTGCTCAAGCCACTGGACGCGGTCGCCGGGCTGCAGCGCCTGATCGTCGCCACCTACCAGGCCACCTCGGGCTCCGGGGTGGCCGGCGTCCGGGCGCTGCGCGAACAGACGCTGGCGGCCACCGACCAGGACTTTGCGCAGTTGGCCTTCGACGGCACCGCGCTGGCCGAGGTCGACAACGCCCCCTACGTGGCGCCGATCGCCTTCAACGCCGTGCCGTACGCCGGAGCCCTGGTCGACGACGGCTGGCTGGAGACCGACGAGGAGCAGAAACTGCGCAACGAGTCGCGCAAGATCATGCACCTGCCCAACCTGGCGGTCAGCGGCACCTGTGTGCGGATCCCGGTCTTCACCGGCCACTCGCTGGTGATCAACGCCGAGTTCGAGCGCCCGATCACCCCCGAGCAGGCCAAGGAGGTGCTGGCCCAGGCCCCCGGCGTCCAGTTGGTCGATGTGCCGACCCCGCGGCAGGCGGCAGGCGCCGACCCGAGCCTGGTCGGCCGGATCCGCGTCGACCAGTCGGTGCCGGACGGACGCGGCCTGGCCATGTTCGTCAGCTGCGACAATCTGCGCAAGGGCGCCGCGCTGAACGCGATCCAGATCGCCGAACTCATCGCAGCCAGGGCCTGAGCCATGACCGGCACCGCCGATACCCGGGTGGTGATCATCGGCGGCGGAGCCATGGGCGGCGCGATCGCCCAAGGGCTGGCGGCCAGTGGTTGGACGCAGGTCAGCGTCGTCGAGGCGGTGGCCGAGCGCCGCGCCCAATTGGCGGCCAATGCCGCCCTACAGGTGACCGACGATCCGGCCGCGGTCGTGCCCGGAGCGCGCGTTGTCGTCCTGTTGGTCAAGCCCAAGGACGCACCGGCAGCGCTCGACCAGTTGCGGGCCCATCTCGCCCCGGACGCAGTGCTGGTCTCGATGTGTGCGGGCGTGCCGATCGCCCGCGTCGCCGAGCACCTGCCCGCGGGAACCCCGATCGTTCGGGTGATGCCCAACACCCCGGCACAGGTGGGCGCCGGCATGGCCGTGCTGTCCCCGGCACCCGGGGTGGCCGACGCCGACCTGGCCCTGGCCGTCGAACTGGTCGGTGCGGTGGGTGCCACCATCGTGCTGCCCGAGACGATGCAGGACGCAGCCACCGCGCTGTCCGGCTCCGGCCCGGCATACATCTTCTACGTGGCCGAGGCGATGATCGAGGCCGGCGTCCAACTGGGCCTGACCCGCGATCAGGCGTCCCTGCTGGTGAACCAGACCATCCTGGGCGCCGGCCAGTTGCTGGTGGCCGGCGAGCATCCGAGCGTGCTGCGCGAGCGGGTCACCTCACCGGGCGGCACCACCGCGGCCGCCCTGCGCGAACTGGACGCGCACGCCGTGCGGGCCGCGTTCGCCGACGCAGTCTGGGCAGCGCACGACCGCAGCCGGGGCTGAGCGGGCGGTCTCCCGCGCGAGCCGACGAGAGCGTTGGCCGGTCAGGGGTGGCGGAACGGTTTTCCAATCCAGGTGAACCGGCGGTAAAGTACCCAAATGCGGCGTCGCCGCGATTCGGGATCCGGCAGCACCGGATTCAGTCGAGATTGAACGTGAAAGGCTCACAGTGGGATCGGTCATCAAGAAGCGTCGCAAGCGGATGGCGAAGAAGAAGCATCGCAAGCTGCTGAAGAAGACGCGTATCCAGCGCCGCCGCGCCGGCCGCTGACCGACCTTCGAGACCGTTTGCCGGCTCACCACCCCTCAGTGTCGTGGTGCGTGCCGCGCAGGCGTCCGGATGGCAGGAATGACAGCGCTTGAGGAGAGGTCGTGAGTGTGCGTCAACCGGCAGCCGCGCTCAACGAGTGCGAGCCCGCTGAGCTGTCGGGCCGGATCGGCCCCGCGCGCGCGACCCCCGGCTATGTCGTCTTCGTCGGGATGGGCCTCGGCGGACCCCTCCAGTTGACGTTGGCCGGTCTCAAGACCATCTCGGAGGCCGAGGTGATCGTCCTCGATCCCGAGATTGATGAGGCAATCCTCGATGAGCCCGAGGTCTCATCACGGGACGGGGCGGCGATCCTGACCGCCGGTATCGACCCAGACCTGACCAAGGTGGCCGCACTGGCCACCGGCGGCAACACGGTGGCCTGGTTGCTCAGCGGGGACCCGCTGGTCGATGGCGTCGCCGGACCGTTGGCGAACCGACTGGCCGAACTGGGTTGTCGGATCGACATGGTGCCCGGACTTTCCAGGGCCGCATTGGCCACCACCACCGCCGGCATCGACCTGGGGGTGGGGGCGCGCCTGCTGGGCGCTGAACCCGACGCGCAGGCACCGCTGGTGGCACTGATCAACTCCGACCAGATGGAGCACCTGGCCGAGCGGGCGAGCGAATTCGGGCTCGGCCCGGACAGCCCCGCCCTGGTGACCGTGGGCTACGCGACCAGCGCACAGCAGTCGGTCTCGACCACGATTGCCGGGCTGCGCAAGCTCGATGTCTCGGGCCCGGTCTCGGTGGTGCTTGGCGAGGCCGCTCAGCGTGAGCGGCGCCTGAACTGGTACGAATCCAAGCCACTGTTCGGCTGGCACGTGTTGGTGCCCCGCACCAAGGGCCTGTCCGGCGTCCTGGAGCGGCGCCTGGAGCACCACGGCGCGATGCCGGTGCAGGTGCCCACGATCTCGGTCGAACCGCCGCGCAACCCGCAGCCGATCGAGCGGGCGATCCAGGGTCTGGTCGACGGCCGCTACCAGTGGATCATCTTCAACTCCGCCAACGCCGTGCGCGCGGTCACCGAGCGCCTGGAGCAACTCGGCCTGGACTCACGCGCCTTCTCCGGCCTGCGGATTGCCGCGGTCGGCGTGCCCACCGTGGACGCGCTGCGCAACTGGGGGATCAGCCCCGACCTGGTGCCACTGGGCGAACAGCGCAGCGAGGAACTGGCCGCCGAATTCCCGGTCTTCGACGATGTGCTCGACCCGATCAACCGCATCCTGATCCCGCGGGCCGAGATCGCCGTGGACGCGTTGGTGCAGGGCCTGCACGAACTGGGCTGGGAAGTCGAGGACGTCGTTGCGTACCGCACCGTCCGCGCCGCACCGCCGCCCGCGGAGATCCGCGAAGGCATCAAGGCCGGACGCTTCGATGCCGTCGTCTTCACGTCCGCCTCGACGGTGCGCAATATGGTCGGCATCGCCGGCAAACCGCACACCGAGACCATCGTCGCCGCCATCGGACCGGCGACCGTCGCGTCCTGCCAGGAGCACGGCCTGCGGGTGGACGTGGTGGCCAACTGGCCCGGTCCGGCCGAACTGGCCGACGCGTTGGCTGAGTTCGCCGCCCAGCGTCGCGCCCAGTTGATCGCCGATGGCGAGACGCCGCGGCGGCCATCCGAACGCCGGGGACGCCGGCGGCGCTGAGCCCGCCCTTGTCGGGCCGGGCCGGTAGGCTGCCTGTGTGGAGCGAGTTGAAGCGGGCAGGTTCGCACCCGTCGCCCAGGTGCACGTGGTTCGCCACGGAGAAGTGCACAATCCCGACGGCGTCCTGTATGGGTTGTTGCCGGGCTACCACCTGTCGCAGACCGGGCAGCAGATGGCGACCCGCGTGGCCGAGTACTTCGCCAAGACCCCGCTCGACCAGTTGCGCTGCAGCCCGTTGGAGCGCGCCCAGGAGACCCTCGCCCCGACCGCCGAGCTTCGCCCCAAGTTGCAGGTGCAGTTGGATGACCGGCTGATCGAGGCCGAGAACCACCTCGCTGGTCAGGTCTTCGGCAAGCGCAACAAGGCGATCTTCAATCCCCGCAACTGGCGCTACTTCGTCAACCCGCTGCGGCCGTCCTGGGGCGAGCCGTACGAAGTGGTGGCCGCCCGGATGCTGGAGGTCATCAACGAGGTGGCCGACGAGATCGGGCCAACCGGTCAGGCGCTGCTGGTCAGCCACCAACTGCCGATCTGGATCGCCCGGCTGGCCGCCGAACGCAAGCGGCTGCCCCACGATCCACGCAAGCGGCAGTGCACCTTGGCCAGCGTGACCACCTTCCGGTTCACGAACGGGCAACTCACCGGCGTCACCTACGCCGAGCCGGCCCGCGACCTGTTGCGTGAGAAGGCCAATCGCTCCTTCTCGTCGGGCAAGTGAGGACATCGTGAACCAACCCAACAGCACCGACCACTTCGACCTGTGCATCATCGGCTCCGGTTCGGGGCTCAGCCTGATCGACGACGACATCAACGACTGGCAGATCGCCCTGATCGATGACGGCGTCGGGCCGACCGACATCTTCGGCGGAACCTGCCTGAATGCCGGGTGCATCCCCACCAAGATGCTGGCCCTGCCCGCCCGCTTCGCCACCGCGCCGGCGGACGCCCGCCGGGTCGATACCCACGTGGATTTCAAGGGCGTCGACTTCCCGGCCGTGCAGGCCCGCACCTTCGGACGCACCGATGCGGTCAGCGAATCCGGTCTGGCCGGGCTGGTCCGCCGGGAGAACGTCCAGGTGCTGCACGGCAGCGCCACCTTCGTCGACCCGCACACCATCCAGGTGGGGCAGCGCCGGATCACCGCCGACCGCATCGTGCTGGCGGCCGGCTCACGGCCGCGGCCACTGGACGCCGCCGGGTTCGACGAGCCCTACTTGCAGGCCTTCGTACACACGTCCGACACCATCATGCGGGTGGACGAACTGCCGCACCGGCTGGTGATCATCGGCGGCGGCGTCGAGGCGGTCGAGTTCGGCCACACCTTCGCCGGTTTCGGCAGCCAGGTGACGATCATCGCGCGCAGCGAGCCGCTGCTGCGCAAGTTCGAGCCCGAGGTGGCGGCCCAGGTGACCGCCGAACTCGGCGAGCGGCTGGTGCTGCGGATGAACCAGGCGGTGACCGGGCTGGAGCCCAACGATTCCGGCGGCGTGGTGGTGAGCACCCAGGACGCCCACGGCATCGAGTACAGCTACCAGGCCGATGCGGTACTGGTCTGCGTCGGCCGCATCCCCAACGGTGACCAACTGCACCTGTCGCGCGCAGGTATCGACTTGGACGGCGCCGGCTTCGTCCCCACCGACCAGTACCAGCGCACCGTGGTGCCACACATCTGGGCGTTGGGTGATGTCTGCACAGCAACCATGCTGAAGCACTTGGCCAACCGGCAGGCCCGGCTCGTCAAGGCGAACCTGCTGGCGGAGCGCGCTGGCCAACCGCTCCAGCCGGCCGATACCGACCCCGTGCCCCAGGGCGTCTTCGGCGAACCAGAGGTGGCCACGGTCGGGATGACCACCGCCGAGTTGGATGCCGCTGGAATCGACCACATCAGCTACACCCACCAATACGCTTGGACCGCCTACGGCTGGGCGCTCAACGACGAGGGCCACTTCGTCAAACTGATCGCCGACCCGGCCGGGGAGAGGCTGCTCGGCGCCCACATTTGCGGGCCGCAGGCGACCAGCCTGATCCAGCCGTTGATCCAGGCGATGGCCCTCGGCCAGTCCATTTCGGAAGTCGCGCGCAAGCAGTTCTGGATCCACCCCGCGCTGACCGAGGTGGTCGAGAACGCCCTGCTTGGTCTGCTCAGGGTTGCCGACGAGCAGGACTCGAGCCTATGAGGTGCCGGGCCGCAGTCGCGGGACTGCTGGTGGCCGTGCTCGGTCTGGCGGGGTGCGCCACGCACCCGGACGCACCAACACCCGCGACCACCACGTCGGCAGCGCCGGCCACGACCACCCGGCCGTCGGCCAGCCCAGCCTCCGAGGCCCCGACCACGGCGAGCATGCAGCCGCAGACCCCCAGCGCCCCACTAGAGGGATTCGCGGCCTGCCTCGCCCAGGCCGAGCGCCTCGACCTGAACCAGGGGGCCGGCCAGCTGTACATGATGGCGATCAACGCCGGCACCCCGGTCGAGGCGGCGGTCGCCGATCTGGGTGCCACCGGAGCGGGCGCGGTCATCCTGTTGGGCAACCGGACCGATGGGCTTTCGGCCATCGCCCAATACACCCAGCAACTGCAGGCGGCCGCGCCGGGCGGCGTCCCGCTGTTGGTGGCAGTCGACCAAGAGGGTGGCCTGGTACAGCGGCTGCAGGGGCCCGGCTTCGACCGAATCCCGCCGGCCATCGAGCAGGGCCAGTTCTCGGACGCCGAGTTGGCCGGTAGCTGGCAGCGCTGGGGACGCGAACTGCGCAACGCCGGGGTCAACTTCAACCTCGCGCCGGTGGCTGATGTGGTGCCCGCCGACCAGGTGGCCATCAACGAGCCGATCGGGCAGCTTCAGCGTGGCTTCGGCCCGGACGCCGCCGTGGTGGGACGCCAGGTCGGCCAGGTGATCGCAGGGCTATCGGCGTCCCGGGTGGCCAGCAGCGTCAAGCACTTCCCGGGGTTGGGCAAGGTACCGCAGAACACCGACCTCTCGGTCGGCCACGACACCACCAGCACGCTGTCCGAGCAGGACCTGGCCAGCTTCGCGGCCGCCATCGACGCGGGGGTGGGCTCGGTGATGGTCTCGTCCGCGATCTACGACCAGGTCGACCCGGACAACCCGGCCGTGTTCTCGTCGGCGATCGTGACCGGCATCCTGCGCGAACGGATGGGCTTCGACGGAGTGGTCATCTCCGACGACCTGGGGGTGGCGGCGTCGGTGGCCGCCTACCCGGTCGAAGAGCGGGGCGTGCGCTTCCTGCAGGCCGGCGGTGACATGGTGATCGTCGCCGACCCGGTGGCCGCCCACACCATGGTGGTGGCCACGGTGGCTGCCGCCGAGGCCGACCCGGCCTTCGCCGAGGAACTGGCGACCAAGGTGGCCCGCTTGCTGGCGCTCAAGGCCAGCGTCGGGTTGCTCACCTGCGGCTGAATCAGGCCCGAAATGCCGGACGCCCGGCCACCACAAGGGCTGCCGGGCGTCGGGTTGGAGGTGGGTAGATCAGCCGAACTGGCCGGTGATGTAGCGCTCGGTGTCCCGCTCGGACGGGTTGGTGAAGATCTTCTCGGTGAGGTCGAACTCGATCAGGTGGCCGGGCTTGCCGGTGCCCGCGATGTTGAAGAAGCCGGTCTTGTCGGAGACCCGCGACGCCTGCTGCATGTTGTGCGTCACGATGACCACGGTGTAGTCCTCCTTGAGTTCCTGAATCAGGTCCTCGATGGCCAGCGTCGAGATCGGGTCCAGGGCCGAGCAGGGCTCGTCCATCAACAGCACCTCGGGCTGGATCGCGATGGCCCGGGCGATGCACAGCCGCTGCTGCTGGCCACCCGACAGCGAGTTGCCGGGGGCGTCCAGCCGGTCCTTGACCTCGTTCCACAGGTTCGCGCCGCGCAGCGACCGCTCGACGATCTCGTTCTTCTGCTCCTTGGGCATCCGGCGGGCGTTCAACTGGATGCCGGCCAGAACGTTGTCCTTGATGCTCATCGTGGGGAACGGGTTGGGCTGCTGGAAGACCATGCCCACCTGCTGGCGCACCCGCACCGGGTCGACCTTGGGGGCATAGATGTCCTGGTCGTCGAGTAGCACCTGGCCTTCGACGCGTCCGCCCGGGGTCAACTCCAGCATCCGGTCGAGGCTGCGCAGCACCGTGGACTTGCCGCAGCCGGACGGGCCGATGAACGCGGTGACGGCCCGCGGCTCGATCACCATGTCGATGCCCTCCACGGCGAGGAAGTCGCCGTAGTAGATGTTGAGGTCCTTCAACTCCATACGCTTGGCCATTGCTGTCAATCTGCTTTCTGGTCGGATCTCAACGGTTGATCTTGGGGGCGAAACGCTTGGCGACGAGGCGGCCGATGATGTTCAACACCATAACGATCAGCACCAACACCAGCGCACCGGTCCAGGCCCGGTCGAAGAACGCGTCCTGCGGCTTGCCCGGCCGGGTGTATTCGTAGTAGACGAAGACCGGCAGCGAAGTCATCGGGTTGCCGCTGCTGGTCGGCAGTGGATTGGTGTTCATCGAGTCGGTGAAGCCCATCGTCACCAGCAGCGGGGCGGTCTCGCCGATGATGCGAGCGATGGCCAGGATGACACCCGAGACGATGCCCGAGATGGACGTCGGCAACACCACCTTGACGATGGTGCGCCACTTGGTCACTCCGAGCGCGTAGGACGCCTCGCGCAGCCGGTCGGGCACCAACCGGATGATTTCCTCCGAGTTGCGCACCACGTAGGGGATCATCAGCACCGACAGGGCTACGGCGCCGGTCAAACCCGACTTGGCGCCGGCGGGGCCCATGATGACGGCGAAGACGGCGTAGGCGAACAGGCCGGCCACGATCGACGGGATGCCGGTCATCACGTCCACCAGGAAGGTGATCAGCCGCTTTAGCCAGCCCTTGCCGTACTCGACCAGGTAGATCGCGGTGAACAGCCCGACCGGAACTGAGAACAGCGTGGCCAGTCCGGTGACGATCAGCGTGCCCTGGATGGCATGGCCGGCACCGCCGCCCTCACCGACGATGTTGCGCTTGCTATTGGTGAAGAAGGCGAAGTCGAACCGCGCCATGCCCTTCGAGATCACCTCGAAGAGCAGGGTGACCAGCGGCAGTAGCGCCAGGATGAAGGCGCCCAGGATGACGTAGCGGGCCAGCCGGTCGCTGGCACGCCGGCGGCCCTCGATGCTGTAGGCCAGCGCGAAGATACCAATAAAGAACAACAGGACGCCGAGCACGATGGCGCCGGCGAGGTTGAAGCGTCCGAACAGGGCCAGGATCGCCGAGGCGACCACGATGCCGACCACCAGCATGGCCAGATCGGTGAACTTGGGTAGCTGGCCGGCCGTCAGGTGCACATCAGCGGAGCGGAAGCTGAACTGCTCGTCGGTTGTCGCGCGGCGGGCCTCGGCGGGCTGGGTCTCGGTGCTCACTTGTCGTCCTCCTTGCCCGCGCGGCGGACGGTAAGCGTCGGCATCTTCCCGCTGGTGATGGCGCGGCCCGCCATGTTCACCAGGAAGGTGATCACGAACAGCACCAGGCCGGTGGCGATCAGTTGGGGCACGGCGGCTGAACTTGCTTCGGGGAACTGCAGCGCGATGTTGGCCGCGATGGTGTTCGGATTGTTGGAAGTCAGCACCTGGAAGGAGATGCTGCGGCCACCGGACAGCACCATGGCCACGGCCATCGTCTCGCCGAGCGCGCGGCCCAGGCCGAGCATGGAGGCCGAGACCACACCGGAGCGACCGAACGGGAAGACAACCTGGCGGATCATCTCCCACTTGGTGGCGCCGAGGGCCATCGAGGCCTCCTCCTGCAGGCCGGGGGTGCGCAGGAAGACCTCTCGCGACAGCGAGGTGATGATCGGCAGGATCATGATGGCGAGCACGATGGCCGCGGTCAGCATGGTGCGTCCGGTACCGGACGCCTGGCCGCCGAAGAACGGGATGAAGCCCAGGTTCTTGTTCAGCCACTGGTAGATCGGCACCATCAGCGGCGCCAGCACGTTCATGCCCCACAGGCCGAAGACGACCGAGGGCACGGCGGCGAGTAGGTCGATCACGAAGGCGACCGGGGTGCTCAGGACCTTGGGGGCGTAGTGCGAGATGTACAGCGCGATGCCCACTGCGACCGGTACTGCGAAGAGCAGGGCCAGGAAGGAGGCCCAGACCGTGCCGAAGAGGTAGGGCGCAACGTAGCCCCAAGTGCTGCCGTAGGGCAGGGACTCAGGGTCGGTGGAGAAGGCCGGTACCGCACGGGCGATCAGGAAGAGGGCGACTGCTGCCAGGATGACGAGCATCAGGCTGCCCGAGCCGACCGAGATGCCCTTGAAGACGGCATCGCCCATGTGGCCGCGGGTGGCGGTAAGGGACTTATCCGGCACCGGGTCTTCGGTGTGGACGAGCTCCGCGCTATTGGCTGACATGCAACGCTCCGGTTCGAACGATTGACGGTAACAGCAACGTACTGGACGCGACACCCGCCCCCCAAGCCGGTGTGGCCTGGGGGGCGGGCATCAGATCGTCAGCAGCGATCAACAGTGTTCAGCGATCGGGTCGATCACTTGATGGAGGCGGCAGCGGCCTGCACACCCTTGGCCAATTCGCCGGTCAGCGGAGCGTTGCCGGCCTGCGGAACGGCGGCCTGCTGGCCCTCGTCCGAGGCGATGTAGCTGATGTAGGCGCCAACCAGCGCGCCCATCTCAGCGTCGGCGTACTCCTGGCAGGTGATGGCGTAGGCGACCAACACGAACGGGTAGCCAGCGGCGGTCCGGTCGAGCTTCAGGGCCCAGTCGTTGGCCTCGCGGCCCTCGACCTTGCCGGAGGCCTCAACGATGGCGGCGGCAGCCTCGGCGGTCGGGCCGACGAACTCGCCGGTGCCGTCCGGGCTGTAGACAGCCATCTTCATCCCGTCGGCAACGCCCGAAACGTCGGCGTAGCCAATGGTGCCCGAACCGTTCTGCACGGCCGCCACCACACCTGAGGTGGTGTTGCCACCTTCGCCACCCAGGGCCTCGGGCCAGTCACCGTGCGGCTTGTCGGTCCAGATCTCCGGAGCGACCATCGCCAGGGTCTCGGTGAAGTTCTCGGTGGTCCCGGACTTGTCGGAGCGGTGCACCGGGGTGATCGCCTGATCCGGGAAGGTGACGCCCTCATTCAGGGCGGCGATCGCCGGGTCGTTCCAGTTGGCGATCTCGCCCCGGAAGATCTTGGCGACGGTGGGTGCATCCAGCTTCAGCTCGTCGACGCCCTCGAGGTTGTAGATGATGGCGATCGGCGAGATGTAGACCGGCAGGTTGATCGGCATGGTGTCGGCGGCGCACTGGCTGAAGGTGCCAGCCATCTCGTCGTCCTTCAACGCGGCGTCGGAGCCGGCGAAGGCGGCGGCGCCATCGGTGAAGGCGGTGCGGCCGGCGCCCGAGCCCTCGGGCGAGTAGTTGACGGTGACGTCGGGGTGGGCGGTCTGGAACTCGGCGCGCCAGACCTCCTGGGCGGCCTTCATCGAGCTGGCGCCGGTACCCTGCAGGGTGCCCGACAGGGCAGCCATCGTGGGCTCGGTGCTGGTGGCACCGCCGGTGGCAGCCGACGTGGCAGCACTGGTGGCGGCCGACGTGGTCGGGCTGGCGGCCTCGTTCGTGGCGCAGGCCGACAGGCCCAGCGCGGCGATGGCGGCCAGAGCGGCGCCTACACGCAAAGTCTTCACTGTGATTCCCTCCAGGGATTCGTCCTATTTCGTAGACCGCGAGCGGCCTTCGTCATCGAACGTAGGACGCATCAGTGACGCGTTGCGGAGGGATTGGTGAACGGCAGGTTAACGACGAATGTACGTTTGGGGCGTCATTCCGCCCGGGTCTGGCTGCCTGCTACAGGGTTGGGGCAATATGGGTCGGCTGTCCCATCTTGCCGCGTTCGCCGGGGTAGCAGAGCACCAGTTCACCCGGCCGCAGCACGCTGCGGGGCGCGACTCCCAGGAAGTCGAACATCGTCGGCAGCACCGGCCGGTGGCCGCAGATGGCCATCGGCCGATCCGACTGCTGGGCGGCGGCCACGAGCTTCGCCATCGCCTTGACCACCCCGCGCGGGCTCTCCTCCGCGACCTCCTCGCTGAGGGCCGCCACCGACTCGATTTCCAGTCCCGCGAACTGGGCGTAGGGCGCCAGCGTCCGCATGCAGCGGTTGGAACTGGAACTGGCGACCAGACCGACGCCGAAGGCGTCCAGCAGACCGACCAGCGCCTTGGCCTGCCGGCGGCCGCGCTCGGTGAGCCGACGGTCGCGGTCCGGGCCGTTCCACTGCTTGCGGTTCATGGCCTTGGCGTGCCGGACGATGATCAGCGGCCTGGTCATCGGCGCTCGGCAGGCCTCGGTCAGCACCGCAACGTCATCGGGATAGCTGAGCTGGGTGACGGCTCGCTGCACCGGCCACCACTCGACCAGGTCGGCCTCCTGGTCATGCTTGCCGGGTTTCTTATCGGCCAGTTCCGCCAGCCACCAGCGGACCCGTTTGGATCGGCCGCCAACCGGGTACTGCGGTTCGGACAATTGGCGCACCAACCGGATCGAATAGCCGGTCTCCTCACGCACTTCGCGTACCGCAGTCACGGCGAGGTACTCGTCCGGCGCCGTCTTGCCCTTGGGCAGGCTCCAGTCGTCGTAGGCCGGCCGGTGGACGACCAAGACTTCACGTTCGTCACCGGAGCCACGCAGCACCACCGCGCCACTGGCCTGGATATCCCCGCGCCGAACCATCACTCAGTGCCTGCGCGCCGACGTTCGCTCAAATCAAGTACTCCCGGATGCCGCGCAGCGGGCGTCCGGTCTCATCGGCGGTGACCGGCGTCCAGGTACGTCGTCCAGCCGCCAGTTGACGGTCTGGTCATCGAACGCGAGGTCGAACAGTTCGCTGATCTGGGCGATGTGGTCGGCATGGGTGATGGCCACGATCGCCTCCACCCGCCGATCCAGGTTGCGGTGCATCAGGTCGGGCCGAGCTCGATGCCGATGATCGGGTGCCCGGCGTTCTCGAACCAGAACAGCCGCGAGTGCTCCAAGAAACGGCCCAGGATTGAACGCACCCGCAGGTTCTCACTGAGCCCCGGCACGCCCGGACGCAACGCACAGATGCCGCGCACCCACATGTCGACCGGCACGCCCGCCATGGACGCCCGGTAGAGCGCGTCGACCACGGCCTCGTCCACGATCGAGTTCACCTTGATCCGATCCGGGCCGGCAGACCGGCCTGGTGGTTGGCGATCTCGCGTTCGATGTTGGTGTGATCAGGCCGTTGCGGATGCCGTCCGGGGCGACCAGCAGGCGGCGGTAGTTGGTCTCCTGGGCCGTCTCGACAGGTGGTTGAACAGCCGCGCCACGTCGTCGGTGATCACCGGGTTGCTGGTCAGCAGGCCGATGTCCTCGTACTGCCGGGCGGTTCTCGGGGTTGTAGTTCCCGGTGCCTACGTGGGCGTAGCGGCGCAGCTCGGGCTCATCGCGCACCACCAGCATCAGCTTGCAGTGCGTCTTCAGTCCGACCATGCCGTAGACGACGTGCACGCCGTACTTCTCCAACTTGCGGGCCCAGGCGATGTTCGCCTGCTCGTCGAACCGCGCCTTGATCTCGACCAGCCAGCACCCGCTTGCCGCCCATCGCGGCCTCGATCAGCGCGTCGACGATGGGGGAGTCGCCGCTGGTGCGGTACAGCGTCTGCTTGATCGCCAGCACCCGCGGGTCGGCGGCCGCCTGCTCGATCAGTCGCTGGACGCTGGTGGCGAAGGAGTCGTAGGGGTGCTGGACCAACACGTCCTTCTTGCGCAGCGCCTTGAAGATGTCGGCCGGCTTGCTGGTCTCGATACCCATCGCCAGGTCCGGGTGGGCCTTGGGCAGGAAGCCGGGGTAGTTGAGGTCCTCCCGATCGACGCTGGCCAGCCCTGAACAGCCCGGTGAGGTCCAGCGGGGCGGGCAGCTTGTAGATCTCCTTGGAGCTGATGTCGAGTTCGCTGCTCAGCAGGGCGAGCATCTCGTCGTCGATGGTGTCCTCGACCTCGAGGCGTACCGGGGGACGCCTGACCTGCGGCTGAGCAGTTCCTTCTCCTGCGCGAACAGGATGCCGTTCTCGGCGTCGTCCTCCTCCACCTCCACGTCCTCGTTGCGGGTGACGCGGAAGGTGGTGTGCTGCAGCACCTGCATGCCGGAGAAGATCTCGGACAGGTGCTCGATGATCAGGTCCTCCAGCGGGATGAACTTCCGGCTATCGCCCAGCGAGACGAACTGGGCCAGCACCGCGCAATTCGACGCGGGCGAACTCGGCGCGTCCGGCTGGCATTGATGGCGGCGCAGCACGGCCAGGTTGATCGACAGCCCGGAGATGTAGAACGGTGGCTGTAGTCCACGCCGGCGCATGTGCTGCGACCGGGAAGATCCGCTCGGTGAACACCAGCATCTCGAAGCTGCTCGGCCTCGGCTGACCGCGCCAGGCCAGATGATGCCCTCGGCCTCGAGGCCTGGGCGCACCTGGCCGGCGAAGACCTGCGCCCGGTCGGTGATCAACTCGGCGGCCGGGCCAGGATGTCGGTAGGGTCACGCGGTGCAACGTCATGCCGGCTGAGCGACGGCAACACCGGCGTCGATGCGCTGCTGGAGGCCGCGATCGGCACCATGAAGACCCCGGTCGAGGCCGGGACGAGAAGATGGTTGCAGGTCTCGCCCGCTCCAGCAGCGGACGCGCGAGTGAGTCCCGGTGAGGTCCGATGGACTTGCTGCTGGCGCTGAACGCGGAGTTGAAGCCGAGTTCGCGATCGAATGACGATCCTTGCACTGCTGCTCGGGGCCTGGAAGTCCTTTCAGGGCCACTGGACCCTTCTCCGAACCAGAACTGGTAGGCGACGTCGGTGGTACCGCTGCTCGAAGCCTGCCGCGGCGGCGGCATGCAGACGAACACCGCTGATTGACGCTCAACGTACAACTCGATCACGATTTCGGCACCGGCGGAACTACGTGAACGATACCGAGCCCAGCGAGCGCCTCGCCCAATGCCCCTGCCCGCCTGACTGGGATCGACCCCGATCACGTAGACCTCCCCGTGCTGGCTGCCGGCGGTCTGGTCGAGCTTGGTCCAGTGGTAGCCAACCAACTGACCGGACGCGTCGCGCGCGACCAGCAGGTCGGTGTCGCGATGCCAGGGCTCCTGCATCCGGGCCAGGAAGTCCTCCGCGGTCAGGGCGCCCTGCTCCGGGTGGTCGGCGAAGGAGGCCGCGTTCACCTCGACCAACCGGGGCAGATCGGCCGGCTGGTAGTGGTCGATCGTAATGCCGGGCGGTGGCGGGGTGGCGTCGAAGTCAGGGTGCCGGGCCAGGTCCACGGTCATGATCAGCAGGGCCCGGACGACGTCCAGATCGAGGGCACGGGCCAGGCCCTGCGCGCCCGGCAGGTCGCCGAAGGCCCACCAGGTGTGCACCGGGTGCCGGGACGTCAGGACCTCGCGGGCCAGCGCTCCGCCGCGTCCGGCCCGGCGGTGGGCGGGGTCGATGACCAACTGGACGCTGCCATCGCGCAGGTCGAGTTGGGCGTAACCGACCAGTTCGTCGTCGAGCATGTCCAGCCAGTGCGCGGCCTCGGAGCTGCCCTTGTCGGCCAGCGCCAACCGCGCGGCGTCGTTCAGCGGGGAGACCTGGTCGGCGGCGCGGGCGTGGTCGGCCAGCGCCAGCACCTGATTGCGTTGGGTGTCGGTCAGCCGGGGTTGCTCACTGGTCACGCCTTGACCCTAGTACCCCGGTGCCCGTGGGTCACCGGCTGGCTGCGAACCGGTATCCGACGTTGCGGACCGTGTTGATCCAGGCGTCGTATTCGGGGCCCAGCTTGGCCCGCAACCGTCTGATGTGGACGTCCACGGTGCGCGTACCGCCGAAGTAGTCGTAGCCCCACACCTCACTGAGTAGTTGTTCACGGGTGAGGACGCGTCCGGGGTGGGCGACCAGGTATTTCAGCAGTTCGAACTCGGTGTAGGTCAGGTCCAGCGGTTCGCCGCCGACGCTGGCCAGGTAGGCGTCCTCATCGATCACGACCGGGCCGGCGGTCAGCTTCGTCGATCCGCTCCCCGCGGTCAGCAGGTGCCGGATGCGCGCCTCGAACTCGGCCGGGGTTGCCTCGGCCAGGATGAAGTCGCTGAACAGCCAGTCGGCGCCGATCACCGACAGCCCGTCGGCGGGCACCAGCAGCAGCACCGGCCAGTCGGCGGTCCTGACCAGCAGGCAGGTGGTGCGTGCGGTGGCCAGGTCGCTGCGGGCATCGACGATCGCCAGGTCTGCCCCGGCGGCCACCTGCAGCGCTTCGTCGGCCCCGAGGATCGGACGCAAGGCGTGCCTGACCAGGCCCAACGCGCTAGGCGGAGGCAGCGGGGTGGGGGAGGTGTTGGGGGCGACGGGTGTGATGAAGACGATGTCTGCCACCCTGGTCACCTTCGCTCCCGCTTGTTCAGCACGGTTCGTGCCGCGTGCTCAGGATACCGACCGCCAGTCCGCTGAGTCGAGAATGATCGTTACCGGACCGTCGTTGACCAACTCGACCTGCATCATTGCCCCGAAGATGCCGGTGGCGACCTCGGCGCCCAGGCCGCGCAGGGCGTCGGCGTAGGCGTCCACCAGGGGCTCGCTGATCGGGCCGGGGGCGGCCTGGTTCCACGACGGTCGGCGACCCTTTCGGGTGTTGGCGTAGAGGGTGAACTGGCTGACCACCAGGATCGGCGCGCCCAGCGTCGCGGCGGATTGCTCGTCGGCGAAGATGCGCAACTGCCAGGTCTTCTCGGCCATCCGGTCGACGATCGACTGGTCGTCGTCGTGGGTGATGCCGACAAGGGCCACCAGGCCGGGGCGGTCCAATGCGCCGGTCACCCGGCCATCGACCAGTACCCGGGCCGTGGTGGCCCGTTGCAGAACGACTCTCACGCGTCGATCAGCTGCCGATTACGAGTAGTAGACGACGATCCGATCGCCGTGCACCGTCTGGTTGAACAGCCACTGCGCGCCGGCGTAGTCGTTCATGTTGATGCAGCCGTGGCTGCCCCAGCTCGGGAAGCCCTCGGCCTCGAAGCCGGACGAGTAGTGGATCGCCATGCCGGAGGCGTGGAAGTACTGCGACCACGGCATCCAGGCGGAGAACGGCACCGACCAGCTCATGGCCTCCTTGCGGAAGATGACCATCTCGCCGTTGGCGGTCTCCCAGCCGGGGGCGCCGAAGCGGACATCCCAGGTGCCCTGGATCTGGCCGTTGATCACCCAGTACATCTTGTTGGTGGTCTTGTCGGCGCAGACCGCGCGGCCGTAGGTGCAGCGCGCGTCCAGCTTGTTCATGTCGTGGGCACCGGTCATCGGGCCCCAGGTGATCGCGCCACCCTGGAAGTTCTGGTAGCAGCCGGCGTTGTTGCACACCTCGGCGGAGATCGCCTGACCGAAGCGTCCGGTCGGGCCGCCGTTGGCCTGCCAGTAGGTGGCGATGGAGCCCTGCACGGCGTAGACGCCGCCGCTGGGTGACCAGTAGATGCGGCCGCCCTGGAACGACTGGTAGACCCCGCCGTCGGCCATCGGCACCTCGTCGCTGGTCGGCAGTCCGTAGCGTCCCCACTCGGCGCCGTTGGCGCGGTAGAGGCCACCGATGGCACCGAAGACCGGGTGTGAACCGGTGGTGGGCGACCAGTAGACGGCGCCGCCGGTGAAGTGCTGCACCACGCCGTTACCGGCCGTGGGCACCTCGGGGCTGCTTGGGAAGCCCAGCAGGCCGTTCACGCCGCCGTTGCGGTCGAAGATCGCGCCGATGCCGCCGTGCACGCTGAACGCGCCGCTGGCCGGTGAGTAGTAGAACGTGCCACCGGAGAACTTCTGGGTGACTCCGCCGTTGGGCAGCGCGGTCTCGTTGCTGGTCGGGTAACCCTGCGGGCTGGCCAGGCCGCCTTGGGCGACCCACTGCCGGCCGATGCCGTCGAGGGCGACCGAGACCTTGCCGGCGTCGACCGCGATGCCGCCGAACTGGAACTGCTGAACAGTCCGGGTGCCGGTGGTGGCCACGTCGGTGGTCGGGAAGCCGAGCCGGTCCGCCCCACCGTTCGCCTGCCAGGCAGCGGCGACCGCCGCGCCGACGGCGTGCGTGCCGTACTGCGGCGTCCAGTAGAGGGTGTCCTTGGTGAAGACCTGGTAGATCGCGGTCGGGGTGTGCACCAGTTCCTCGGAGACCGGGATGCCGAAGACGTCCAGCGGCTGGCTGTAGGCGCTGTACTTGGCCAGGATGCCGCCGTGCACCGCGTGGGCGCCGGTCTTGGCGCTCCAGTAGATCGTCGCGCCGGTGTACTTGCGCATGATCACGCCGGGCAGCAGCTCAATCTCGGCAGAAGTCGGGGTGCCGACCCAGGTGTTCTTGGCGGCATATTCGGTGATCGCAGGGGTGGCTGCAGGCTGGACGCGGTCCTCTGCGGGAGCCGTGGTGGCGGGTCCGGGTGTGGGCCCAGGCTCGGCAGTCGCGGGTGAGGCAAGGCCAAGGCCGACCAGCAGCGCGGTGGCGGCGAGCACTCCGGTCAGTCGTGTGCGCTTCATAAAATCGGGCTCCCGAAAGATGGAATTCGGTGTTGGGTTTCCCCCAGTCATGGCCGATCGGCCAGTTCGAGTGTACGAGATCGACCTTGAGAAAAGAAGTCCGCGCTGCTCTTAGGAAGGCCGATAGACTCGGGGAATGGCCCTGCTGACCGTCATCGTGCTGGCTGTCTTCGCTGCCCTGATCGGGCTGGCGGCGCTTGCGCTGTGCTGGTGCGCGCTGGGCGCCGCGCCGCGCAAATCGGGCGCCGGACGCGATCTGGACAGGAGTTGACGATGGCCTTTGAGATCTCTGCCGACCTGAACCCGGCGCTGATGCCTATTGGTTGGTTGATCGGACGCTGGGTGGGCAACGGCCACGGCAACTGGCCGGGCGTCGGCGACTTCGAATTCGGCCAACAGGTCGAGTTCGCGACGAACGGCGGCCCGTACCTGCACTACTTGTCGCAGACCTGGACGCTGGACGCCGACGGGCAGCCCGCGACGCCGTTGGCCATGGAGACCGGCTTCTGGCGTCCGACCGGGGACGGTGCGCTGGAGGTCGTGCTGACCAGCCCCGAGGGTTGGGCGGAGATCTGGGTCGGGACGATCCAGGGCGCCAAGATCGAGTTGACCACCGACATGGTGGCGCGCACCAGGACCGCCGAGGAGCAGTACACCGGCGGGCAGCGGCTCTACGGCAACGTCGAGTCCGACCTGATGTGGGCCTTCGACCGGGCGAGCACCGAGGTGGAACTGCAGCCGTACATGTGGGCGAGGTTGTCGCGGGCATGACCGAGGTGACAGTGACCGGTGGCCCGGACCAGACGATGGTCTGGCACTACGGTGACCCGCTGGCCGAGCAGCGCGCGATGGAGGCCGGTCAGGCCGGCGTCCTGCTGGCCAGCCGGCAGGTCTTCACGATCACCGGCGCCGAACGGCTTGGCTGGCTGCACTCACTGACCAGTCAGCAGCTGGCGGACCTGTCCGACGGGCAGGGTGCCGACGCGCTGGTGCTGTCGCCGACCGGCCAGATCGAGTACGGGCTGTCGCTGATCGATGTGGCTGGCACCACCTGGTGCTGGACCGAACCGGGTAGCCGCGATGGTCTGATGGCCTGGCTGGAGTCGATGAAGTTCTGGACGCAGGTCGAGATCGTGGCCCGCGACGATGTGCGGGCGTGGTGGCTGGGTGATTCGGTTGCCCTGCCCGATGAGGCGATCGCGAGTCGCGCGTCCGGCCTGGGTTTCGGACGCGAAGTGCTGCTGCCGGCTGAGGTGGCCCCTGATGCTAGGCTGGCCGGGCAATGGGCGCACGAGGCGGTGCGGATCGCTGCCGGAGTGCCCCGGATCGGCATCGATACCGACGAGCGGACGCTGCCGAACGAGATCGGCCTATTCGGTACCGCGCTGGACAAGGGCTGCTACCGCGGCCAGGAGACCGTTGCGCGGGTGCACAACCTGGGCCGGCCGCCGCGGCGGCTGACCAGGCTGCTCTTCGACGGCGACCTGCCGGCGCCGGGCGCAGCGGTGCTGGTCGATGACCGCTCGGTCGGGACGCTGAGCAGCGCGGCCCAGCACCATGAACTTGGCCCGATCGGTCTGGCGCTGTTGAAGCGCTCGGTCGCGGTGGACGCAGTACTCGAGGTCGGGGAGGTGGCAGCCTCCCAGGAGGTGCTGGTCGACCCCGAGGTGGGCGAGCACTTCCGGCCGAGGCTGTGAGGCCTTGGGATACCCCAGAGGGTATGCCATGATGGTCGGGTGATGAAGGTCAGCCAAGCCCTGCAGGCACTGCGACTGTGGCGTGCCCGCCAGTGGCTGGTCGCGCTGGCTGCCGGGATCGCGGCCGCCCTGCTGATCGGGGTGGCGACCGTGCTGGTGCCCAACGGCTTCTTCCGCCGCGACGTGGCGCCGGAGCCGTGGAACTACCCCGTCTGGTTGTTCACCGCCGCGCTGACCGGCCTGCTGATCGGCAGCTATGTCACGGTGCCCGGTGCGGCTGAGCCGGTGGGCAAGGAGCCCGGACGCTTCGGCTGGCTCGGCACTGCGCTGGCCTGGTTCGCGGTCGGCTGCCCGGTCTGCAACAAACTGGCCTTGCTGGCCCTCGGCTACAGCGGCGCGTTGACCTATTTCGCTCCTGTGCAGCCGCTGTTGGCGGTGGCTGCGGTGGTCCTGCTGGTCTGGGCGCTGGTGCAGCGGCTGGCAGGTCAGATCGCCTGCGCGGCTGTCTGAGGCGCTAGCGCCCCTGGTCGGCCAGGGCGCGCTCGGCGGCCACCCCGGCGGGGATCTGGCCGTCCACGTTGCGTGGCGTCCAGGGTTCGGTGCGCACCCACTCGCTCTTGCACCCGGTGCACATGAACAACGGCAGATCGTCGTGCAGGCGCCCGGTCGCGATCCAGTTGCAGAGGTTCTTGCAGGGGTTCTGCCGCAGCGGTGTGCTCATGGCACCATCATGCCTGCCCAGCGGCGTCCGCATCGGCCGGTTCGGCCCCTCGGGTGGCGAGCATCGCCAGCAGGCAGCCCGCAGCGATCACCCCACCCAGGATCAGCCAACCCGCCAGTCCGATCTGCAGGGCCGTCCGGGTGATCAGCAGCGGCGCCGCCAGGAACCCGATGGAGACGAACAACCCCGACATGCCCTGGTATTGGCCGGCCCGGTCACGCGGGGTGAGCCCGAAGCTCAGCGCCCACAAGGCGGACGCGGACGCCACCTCGCCCAGCGCGTGGATGACCGCCGCCACCAGCATCACCACCACCGCCACGGAACGCGACTGGCCCTCGGCGAACCAGGCGGTGACCGCCGCCAGCAGGAACGCCGCCCCGGCCCAGACCATCAACCGGCCGGCGCTCGGCAGCGACTGGGTGAAGCGCGAACTGGGCACCTGGAGTGCCACCACGATCAGCGTGTTGACGATCAGCAGTACCGAGACCAGCGCGGGTGGGGCGGTGGTGTGCGCGGAGATCCATTGCGGGTGGGCGACGTCGGTCACCGCGAAGTTCGTGATCAGCATCGCGCCGCCGATCGACAACAGGATGAAGCGCGGATTGCGCCAGGGTGATGGGCTGGACGCCTTCGCGTTGGTCGCGGTGTCGTCCGGGTCGTCATCGGCGCGGGCCGACCTGGCGTCCACGGACGCCGGCAGTCGTAGCGCCGACAGGCCCGCCAGCACATAGGCGGCTGCGGCGACCAGCAGGCTCGCCCGATAGGCGATCGGGGTGTCCAGGGCCAGCGGGATGGCGGCGAAGCCGCTACCGACCGCGATGCCGGCGTTGGTCACGGTGCGCATCCAGGCCTGCGTCCGGACGCGCTGGGCGCCGGTGAAACCGCGGGCCACCACGGCGGCCAACGCGGTGTGCCCGAAGGCGTTGGCCCCCATGGCTGCCGACTCGAAGATGGTGAGCAACACCACCGAGCGCGGCGACGCGTCCGGTACCAGGGCGTAGCCGGCGAAACCAGCAGCCTCGACGAAGAACGAGATGCCCACGATCAGTCGGGCCGGCCAGCGGTCCGCGAAGATGCCGCCCAGGTACGAGCCCGCCGCCCCGACCGATGCCGCGATGAACAGCACCGTGCCGACCGTGGTGATCGGGATGCCCAGGATGCGGGTGAAGTACAGCGTGGTCAGGCTGATCAGCAGCCCGCGTCCCAGCGAGCGCGCCGAGGACGTGCTGAGGATGATCCACAGCACACGATCTGCTCTGGCCGCGCGCAGGGCGTCGGCCAGCCGGGTGGGCAGACTCACCCGACCATGATGCCGCGCAGGCCCGACATTTCAGTGGCCGGTACGCGAACGGATCAGGACTGGGATGCGGCCTTTGCCTTGTTGCGGGCCTTGGCGCGGTCGTTGGCGCTCAGCGCCACCTTGCGGATCCGCACGATGGTCGGGGTCACCTCGAGGCACTCGTCGGCGGCGCAGTACTCCAGCGACTGCTCCAGGCTCATCTTGCGCGGCGGGATCAGCCGCTCCAGCTCATCTGCGGTGGAGGACCGCACGTTGGTGAGGTGCTTCTCCTTGGTCGGGTTGACGTCCATGTCGTCCGGACGCGCATTCTCCCCGACGACCATGCCTTCGTAGGTGTCGTCGCCCGGCGAGACGAACATCGTGCCGCGCTCCTGCAGGTTGAACAGCGCATAGCTGGACACCAGACCCTGCCGGTCGGCGACCAGCGAGCCGGTCTGCCGGTTGCGCAACTCGCCAACCCAGGGCACGTAGCCCTCGGAGATGTGGTTCATGATGCCGGTGCCGCGGGTGGCGGTCAGGAACTCGGTGCGGAAGCCGATCAGGCCGCGCGACGGCAGCACGTACTCCAGGCGCACCCAGCCGGTGCCGTGGTTGGTCATCAACTCCAGCGCGCCCTTGCGCACGCCCATCAGTTCGGTGACCGTGCCGAGGTGCTCCTCCGGGACGTCGATGGTCATCCGCTCGGTGGGTTCGTGCACCTTGCCATCGATCACTCGGACGACGACCTCGGGCTTGCCAACGGTCAGTTCGAAGCTCTCGCGGCGCATCATCTCGACCAGCACCGCGAGTTGCAGTTCGCCGCGGCCTTGCACCTCCCAGGTGTCGGGACGCTCGGTCGGCAGCACCCGGATCGAGACGTTGCCGATCAGTTCCTGGTCGAGGCGGTTCTTCACCAACCGGGCGGTCAGGTTCTTGCCGGAGCGGCCGGCCAGCGGGGAGGTGTTGATGCCGATGGTCATCGAGATCGACGGCTCGTCGACCTTGATCAGCGGCAGCGGCCGTGGGTCGTTCGGATCGGACAGCGTCTCGCCGATGGTGATCTCGGGGATGCCGGCCACCGCGATGATGTCGCCGGGGCCGGCCTGGTCGACCGGCTCGCGGTCCAGCGCCCGGGTCATCAACAACTCGGACAGCCGCACGTTGGTGATCGAGCCGTCCCGACGGCACCAGGCGACCTGCTGGCCGCGCTTGATGGTGCCCTCGACGATCCGGCAGAGCGCCAGGCGTCCCAGGTAGGGCGACGAGTCGAGGTTGGTGACGTGCGCCTGCAGCGGCGCACCCTCGGTGTAGGTGGGCGCGGGGATGAAGTCGCGGATCACCTCGAAGAGGGTCTCCAGGTTCGGCTGGTCAGGCATTTCGCCGTCCGCGGGCCGGTTCATGGACGCGCGTCCGGCCTTGGCTGCGACGTAGACGATCGGGAAGTCCAGGCCGGCGTCGTCGTCATCGTCGAGCAGGTCGATGAACAGCTCGTAGGCCTCATCGACCACCTCGGCGATCCGGGCGTCCGGACGATCAACCTTGTTGATGGCCAGGATGATGGGCAGCTTCTTCTCCAGCGCCTTGCGCAGCACGAAGCGGGTCTGCGGCAGCGGGCCCTCGGACGCGTCCACCAGCAGGACGACGCCGTCGACCATCTCGATGCCACGCTCCACCTCTCCGCCGAAGTCGGCGTGGCCGGGGGTGTCGATGATGTTGACCAGCAGGTCCTGACCGTCGGCCATCGTGTGGTGCACGGCGGTGTTCTTGGCCAGGATCGTGATGCCCTTCTCCCGCTCCAGGTCCATCGAGTCCATCACCCGGTTGTTGATGTCCGCGCCCTCGCGGAAGGCGCCGGACTGCCAGAGCATGGCGTCCACGAGCGTGGTCTTGCCATGGTCGACGTGGGCGACGATCGCGACATTGCGCAGGTCGGAACGCTGGGGCATCGGACTCCTGAGGTTTCGGGCGGGCTGGCGCGCATGAAAAAGCCGAACCCGCGATGGGTTCGGCCCCGATGCACGTGACGAGTCTACGCGCCGCGCGCGCGTCCCCCGACCACACGCCCTGCGCCCGCTTGCGTCCGGTCCCCTCGCGTCCTGCCCCCTCGCATCCCGCCCTTCGCGTCCTGCCCTTCGCGTCGGACCCCCGTGCAACCGCGGACGATCTGTCAATTCGCGGATGAAATTTCGTCCGCGGATCCACACTTCATCCGCGGATGTCAGGGCGCGGGGACATAGGGGCCGCTCATTGACAGCGACTGAACGCATGTTTAGTATCCTGAACATGAGTTCAGACCCCGCCGATCTGCTGCCCCAGGTCCGCATCCGGCTGGCGGCGCTGGAACTCTTCGGGCAGGAGGGGTTCCACAAGACCACTGTCCGCCAGATCGCCGCCCGCGCCGGTGTCTCGCCCGGTCTGGTCATCCACCACTACGGCAGCAAGGACGCGTTGCGCCAGGCCTGCGACGACTACGCGATGCAACTCACCCTGGCTGAGAAGACCCTGTTCATGGTCGGCACGATGACCAGCGTCGGCTCCTACATGGACGACCACCCTGAGATGCGTCCGGTCTTCACCTACCTGGTCCGCTCGCTACGGGACGGCGGCCCCGTCGCCGAGCAACTCTTCGCGCGAATGTGCACCCTCAGCCGAGAACTGCTGGACGCGGGTGCGGCTGCCGGGCTGATCCATGAGCCGTCCGACCCGGAGGCAACCGCGGCGCTGCTCGGCGCCATGTCGGCGGGCCTGTTGGTCTACGGCGACCTGTACGCGCGCCAACTCGGCGGCGACGCCCTGACCGACCCACCGATCGTCCAGCGCTACACCCTCTCGGCCACCGAGATGTTCAGCCGAGGACTGTTCACCGATGCCTACGCCCAGGCCCTGAAGGCCGCCGCAGAAAGCTGACAAGGAGTAACGATGACCGATGCTGCTATCGAGATGCGTGACGTCGTCAAGACGTTCGGATCGGTGCGAGCACTCGACGGCCTCGACCTGACCGTGCCGACCGGAGAGGTGCACGGCTTCCTCGGGCCGAACGGTTCGGGCAAGTCCACCACGATCCGGGTCCTGCTCGGATTGCTGCGGGCCGACTCCGGTTCAGCGCGCCTGCTGGGTGGCGATCCCTGGCAGCAGGCCCCCGAATTGCACCGCCGGCTCGCCTACGTCCCGGGCGACGTCAACCTGTGGCCCAACCTGACCGGGGGAGAGGCGATCGACCTGATCGGACGCGCCCGCGGTGGCCTGGACAAGGCCCGCAAGGCCGAGTTGATCGAGAAGTTCGACCTCGACCCGCGCAAGAAGGGTCGCACATACTCCAAGGGCAACCGCCAGAAGGTCGCGCTGGTGGCGGCGCTGGCCAGCGATGTCGAGTTGTTGCTGCTCGACGAACCCACCTCCGGGCTCGATCCCCTGATGGAGCGGGTCTTCACCGACCACATCCGCCAGGAACGCTCCGAGGGACGCACCGTGCTGCTGTCGAGCCACATCCTTTCCGAGGTGGAGGCGCTGTGCGACCACGTTTCGATCATCCGGGAGGGCAAGGTCGTCGACACCGGCAGCCTGGCCGAACTGCGTCACCTACACCGGTTGGACGTCGTCGCCGAACTTGAGCGCACCCCCATCGGGTTGGGCAGCGTCGATGGCGTTCAGGAACTCACTATTGAGGGCAACACAGTACGGGCGCACGTCACCGAGGATGGGCTGAACGACCTGCTGGGCGCGTTGACCACGTTCGGCGTCCGGTCGCTGACCTCCACGCCGCCCACGCTGGAGGAACTCTTCCTATCGCACTACGACGGGACCGACCAACAGGTGGCCGCACAATGACCACCATCTCCGGCGCCGGCCCCATGCTGCGGTTGAACCTGCGGCGTGACTGGGTCTTCTGGCTGGCCTGGATCGTCGGCCTGTCGATCATGATGCCGCTGACCGCCAGCCAGTACGACGCGATCCTGCCGCCCGGGACCGATCCGCGCGCGACCCTGGAGCCACTGCGCAATAACCCCTCGATGCTCGCGCTGCTCGGCCCGGCCTATGACATCTACACCAAGGGCGGCTTCATCTTCTGGCGGGTCGGCGGCTTCGCCTCGATGTTCGCCGGGATGATGGCCGGCTTCGGCATCATCCGAGCCACCCGCGCCGAGGAGGAGGACGGCCGCTTCGAACTGATGCGCTCGGGCATCATGGGCCGCCACGCCCCGCTTGCCGCTGCGATCACGATGAGCCTCGCCGGATCGCTGGCGGCCGGGCTGGTCTCGGGCGCCTTGGCCATCGGTGTCGGTCTGCCCTCCACCGGTGCCCTCGCGGCGGGTCTGGCGATCGCCAGCACCGGGCTGGTCTTCACCGGGATCGGCGCCGTGATGGCGCAGGTCTTCGAGTCCGCCCGCACCGCCCGCGCCTGGACGCTGGGCATCTTCTTCGGCGGCATGTTCCTGCTGCGGATGATCGTGGACGGGGCCGGCCCGGACGCGTCCTACGGCCGCTTGCGCTGGGCCATCCCGCTGGAGTGGGGCATGCTGATCCGTCCCTGGTCGGACGAACGCTGGTGGGTCTTCGCGCTGCCCGTCGCGCTGACGACGGTGCTGGTGCTGCTTGCGTTCCGGCTCGAGTCATTGCGCGACCATGGTGCGGGTCTGCGACAGACCAAACCCGGACGCGCGCACGCCGCCAGCCATCTGGGCGGACCGTTCGGGCTGGCGCTTCGGTTGCAGCGTGGCGGGTTCATCGGCTGGACGATCGGCATGCTCGTTGCCGCGGTCGGCACGGGCTCGATCATGGAGCAGATGGACGCGTCGCTGGCCGCGAACCCCGAACTGGGCGCGATGCTGGAGCGGCTCGGCGGCAGCAATGTGATCATGACCGCCTTCTACCTGGCGATGCTCGGCATCCTGGGCACGGTGCTCTGCGTCTTCACCGCGCAGATCGTGCTGCGGATGCGCTCGGAGGAGACCCGGGGCCACGCCGAGGTGATGCTGGCCACGGCCACCTCGCGCTGGCGCTACGCGGCCAGCTTCCTGGTCTGGGCGGTCGTGCTGCCCGTCGTCCTGTTCATCGCCACCGGCGCGCTGCTGCCGCTCACCCAGGCCGCCGCGACCAACGACTACTCGACCATCGAGACCTATGCCCGCAGCGCGGCAGCGCTCAGCCCCGGCATCATCCTGGTCACCGGGATCGCGATGGCGTTGGTCGGCTGGCTGCCCCGGGCGTCCGGACTGGTCTGGGCAGTGGTGGGTTGGTCGTTCTTCGCGACCTGGATCGGCGTGCTCTTCAACATCCCCAAGGAGGTGCTGCAGGTCAACCCGTGGGGTTACCTGGCCCACCTACCGCGCGACGAGATGGACTGGACGGCCTTCGGCATCGAGTTGGCCATCGGCTTGGCGCTGATCGTGATCGGCCTGATCGGTTACCGGCGACGCAACATCCCTGCCTGAGCGGACGCGTCGCGTCCCGCCTGACCGGACGCGTCGTGACCCGGCCTGAGCGAACGCGTCGCGCCCTGCCTGACCGGACGCGCACAACCGTCCAATCGGTCACTTACGGCCCGGAAACTGGCCGAAATCGGTACATAAGTGACCACTTCGTCCGAAATGCACGCAGCCCCGGCCTCGTGCACCCAGGGGAGAACTGGGATTCACGCACGTGCCGGGGCTTGGTCGAGCGCTCTGGGGAGATGACGCTCTGGGGGAAAGTGCCGGACGCTGGGAGATGCGCCCGACGACGACTCAGTTACCAAACAGGCGGGCGAACGGGTTGCGGGGCTTGGCAGCGGCGATTTCCTCAGCGCTGTGCTTGCCATTGCACCACTGGCTGGCCGGCACCGAGGCCTTGACAGCCGCGATGTGCTGGCCGCAACCGGCCCAGGTGGTCTTGCCGCAGACGTTGCAGTTGACGGGACGACACATGTTCTACTCCTCAGGACGCTATGCAAATGCGCAACGTGACGAGAGTATACCCTAGGGGGTATGGTTGTCCACGTGAATCAGCGTAGTTACGTAATTATCGGGGGCGTGGCCGGTGGGATGTCGGCTGCCACGCGCCTGCGACGGCTCGACGAGCGGGCCAACATCGTCGTCCTGGAGCGCAGTGGCCATGTGTCCTTCGCCAACTGCGGGCTCCCCTATTACGTGGGTGGCGTCATCGACAAGCGCTCCGCCCTGCTCTTGCAGACCCCCGCCTCGCTCGGCGCCCGCTTCGGACTGGACGTCCGGGTGCGGCACGAGGCCATCTCGATCGACCCCGAGTCCCACCTGGTGCGCGTCCGTGATCTGGACGCCGACCAGGTCTACGACATCGCCTACGACGCCCTCGTGCTGTCGCCCGGCGCCACCCCGGTGCGGCCGCCCATCCCCGGCATCGAGCGCGCACTGTCGTTGCGCAACATCGAGGACACCGACGCGCTGAGCGCGGCCGCTGCGTCCGCGAACACCGCGGTCGTCATCGGCGGCGGCTTCATCGGCATCGAACTGGCCGAGAACCTGGTGCACCTCGGCAAACAGGTGGCGATCGTCGAGGCGACCGAGCAGGTGATGGCCCCGATCGATCCCGAACTGGCCGCGCTGGTGCACGACCGCCTGCGCGCCAACGGCGTCGACCTGCACCTGGGGCAGGCTGTCGTCGAGATCGGCACCGACACCGTGACGCTGGCCGATGGCCGGCAGTTGCCCGCTGACCTGGTCGTTGCCGCGATCGGAGTGCGTCCGGACAGTCACCTGGCCACCGAGGCTGGGCTGGAGGTCGGCGCGCGCGGCGGCATCGTCGTCGATGAACTCGGCCGCACCAGCGCTCCCGACATCTACGCGGTGGGGGACGCCGTCAACAAGATCGACGCGCTGGACGAGTCCACCACCCTGGTGCCGTTGGCCCAGACCGCCAACCTGCAGGGCCGCCGGGTGGCCGACACCATCATGGGCCGGTCCACCCCCAACCGGCCGGTGCTCGGCACCGCGATCGTCGGCGTCTTCGGACTGCAGGTCGCGTCCACCGGTTGGAACGAGAAGCGCCTACGGGCCGCCGGACGCGCCTACCGGGCGATCCACACCCATCCGGGCGACCACGCCGGCTACTACCCGGGCAGCGTCCAGATCTCGCTGAAACTGCTGGTCGATCCGGCCACCGACGAGATCCTCGGCGCCCAGGGTGTCGGCGAGTCCGGCGTTGACAAGCGGATGGACGTCATAGCCACGGCAATCACCGGCCACCTGTTGGCCAGCGACCTGGCCGATCTCGAACTCGCCTACGCGCCGCAGTTCGGGTCGGCCAAGGACCCGATCAACATGCTCGGCTGGATCGCGTCCAACCTGCGCGACGGGCTGACCGACACCATCCAGTGGCACGAACTGGACGCAGCGGTCGCCTCCGGCGCCACCGTCCTTGACGTGCGCACCGAATCGGAGCACCTCAGCAACGCGATCCCGGGTTCGATCCTGATCCAGCTGGACGACCTCCGCTCGCGGCTGGACGAGGTGCCGAGCGGCGACATCGTGGTGCATTGCGCCGTCGGTCTGCGCGGCTACCTGGCCACCCGCGTCCTCGAGCAGCATCGCGACGGCCGTAATTGGGGCACCATTCGCAACCTCGATGGCGGCATGAAGACCTGGCAGGCCGGTACTTCGGCCCAGCAGTGAAAGATTGGGGTAATCCGCTGTTGGACTACCAGCAGTGGATTACCCCAATGATTCTGTGGGCCCTCAGGCCAGCGACAGGAAGAGCCGCTCCAACTCCGAGGTATCGCCCTTGCCGTTGAGCGTGCACTCCTTGAGCCCGACCGCGATCACCGCGAAGCCGGCCCGGTCGACCGCCTTGCTGACGGCGGCCAGTTGGGTGACGATGTCCTGGCACTCACGGCCATCCTGGATCATCCGGATGATGCCGCCGAGTTGGCCCTGGGCACGCTGCAGTCGCTTGACGACGGTCTCCAATTCGTCCGGGTCCAGTTGCATCGTCCCGCCCTTCCGCTCAATCCCGCGAGGGGTTTACCCCCATGGGTATGCCAATACTACCCCCTGAAACGCCCTTGTTCAGGGGTGCTTCCGGGATGTCGGCACCCAAACCGGCTGCCGAGTGGCATGACAGCCCGGTAACCTCAAGGCAGGTCATGCGTCCACATTGGAGGAAAGACAGATGAGCCAGAACCCCGGACCCCAGGGCACCTACGGCCAGCCGGGCAACTACAGCCAGCCGGGTCAGTACTCGCAGTCAGGTCCGCAGGACGCGCAGCCGCCGGTGCAGCGCCTCGCGCCGCCGCCCGGTGCCGCTGCCCTGACTCTGGAGGCCCCCGCCCCGCCGCCCGTCGTGCAGGCCACCCAGGCCCCCGAGATGGCCCCGCCGGTCTCCGAGGAGCAGCGTCCGGTGCTGGACGCGAAGGTCAACCAGTTCATGGGCGCGATCATGAACGAGCAGGCCGGCAGCCCTGAGTTCAGCTCGCAGGCGGACGCAGTGCGCAGCATGGGCGACGCCGACATCCGGCGTGCGGCCGAGATGAGCAACCGCCTGCTGGACACCCCGCTCAACGAGATGAAGACCGGCGGCCTGTCCGACGTCTCCAAGGTCTCCAACACGCTGGTCGAACTGCGCCGGGTGATCGAGGACCTCGATCCGGGTGAGGTCAGCGGCCAGAAGAAGCTGCTCGGCATCATCCCGTTCGGCGACAAGATCCAGGACTACTTCCGCAAGTACCAGTCCAGCCAGAAGCACCTGAACTCGATCCTGCACGCGCTGCGCTCCGGCCAGGACGAGCTGACCAAGGACAACGTCAGCCTCAACATGGAGAAGCAGCAGCTCTGGGACACCATGAGCCGGCTGAACCAGTACATCTACCTGGCCGAGCAGCTCGACACCCAGTTGGCTGCCGCCATCGCCGAACTCCAGGTCACCGACCCGATGAAGGCCGATGCGCTGAACAAGGACGTGCTCTTCTACGTCCGGCAGAAGCACCAGGACCTGCTCACCCAGCTCGCGGTCTCGATCCAGGGCTACCTGGCCATCGACGTGATCATCAAGAACAACGCCGAGTTGATCAAGGGCGTCGACCGGGCGTCCACCACCACCGTCTCAGCGCTGCGCACCGCCGTCATCACCGCGCAGGCGCTGGGCAACCAGAAGCTGGTGCTCGACCAGATCACGGCGCTGAACGCGACCACCTCGAACCTGATCGAGCGCACCTCCGAGATGCTGAAGACCAACTCGGTCAACATCCAGCAGCAGGCGGCCAGTTCGACGGTATCGATCGAGGCGCTGCAGAAGGCGTTCGCGAACATCTACCAGACGATGGACTCCATCGACTCGTTCAAGCTCGAGGCACTCAACACCATGAGCCAGACGATCGGCACGCTGGAGACCGAGGTCGCCAAGTCGCGCGCCTACCTGGAGCGCGCGCGACAGTCGGACGAGCGGTCCGCGGTGGCGAACAGCATCGCTCCCACCTACGACATCGGCTGAGAAGTAGGACGCGATGGGCATCTTTGGTTGGCTGCGGGGCGAGCCCAAGCCCGCTGACCCCAGCACTTTGGCGTCCCCGCCGCCGACCAAGGAAGACATCGAGGCTGCGTTGGCCCGCGCCGAACGCATGGTGCTCGAAGGCCATGCGCCGACGCCCGTGCTGGCCCGCGTGCTGCGCATCACCACCGTGGTGAAGGCGATCCTGCCCCGACTGGCCAACCTTGGCCTGGACTCGCAGGACGCCTACACCGTGGTCGCCACGGCCACCGACTACCTACCTGAGTCGGTGGCCAATTACCTGGCCCTGCCCCGCGACTGGGCGGACACGCGTCCGGTAGCCAACGGCAAGTCGTCGCTGCTGCTGCTGGTCGACCAACTCGACCTGCTGGGCCTGACCATCTCGCGGATGTACGACGCAACCAACCGGATGGACGCCGCCGCGCTGGTGGCCCAGGGCGCATTCCTGAACACCAAGTTCGGTGGCCCCGCCCGGCCCGCGACATTGGACGTCGCGGCTCCGGCAAGCGCGAACCCACTCGACCTGTGAACTCGGGGCCCGCGCCCGACGTCGTGTCGAACGGTCCCTGAGACAACCCTGACCGGGCTGTTCGCCCAGAGCGAGACCGGCTAGGTTGGCGTGTATTCACAGCCGACGAGGAGGTCTCGTGGCGGACGCAGAACCCCCGCTGGTCGTAACGCGCGACCTCAGCAAGATCTACCAGGTCGGTAGCTCCCAGGTCGTTGCGCTGAACCGCGTCCACCTGACGATCGCCCGTGGCACCTTCGCCGCCGTCGTCGGCACCTCCGGATCGGGCAAGTCGACCCTGCTGAACATGCTCGGCGGGCTGGAGAAGCCGACCGCCGGCGAGGTCTGGGTGGCCGGTCAGCCGCTGCACACCTTCACCGAGAACCAACTCGTCACCTTCCGCCGCGAGCAGGTCGGTTTCGTCTTCCAGTCGTTCAACCTGATCCCATCGATGACCGCACTGGAGAACGTGGCCTGGCCGCTGGCCTTTCAGGGCGTCAGCAAGCTGGAGCGGCTGGCCAGGGCCCGCATCACCCTCACCCGGATGGGCCTGGGTGGCCACCTCAACCACCGTCCCACGCAGTTGTCGGGCGGCCAGCAGCAGCGCGTCGGCATCGCCCGCGCTCTGGTGGTGGATCCCAAGATCGTCTTCGCCGATGAACCCACCGGCAACCTCGATTCCCGCACCGCAGAGGCCACCCTGTTGCTGTTCCGGCAGCTCTGCGAGCGGTACCACCAGACCTGGGTGATGGTCACGCATGACCAGCACCTGGCGTCGTTCGCGGACATCATCATCCACATCGCGGACGGCCGCATCACCAGTATCGAACCAACCGGCCGTGGGGCCGGCGAGCACGCAGAACGGACCCCCTCCAATGACCAAGCCCCGCTTCCTCCTGGCGCCGTTGGCGCTGCTGCTGGCACTGGCGATCAGCCCGCTGCCGGCGCACGCCGAGACTCCGTCGCCTGAGCCGACGCCCACCGCCGGCGCGGGGTCCCCGACACCGACGGCGGCCCCCTCGGTGGAGGTGTCGGCCACGGCGGACGTGTCGCCGGCCGTGACCACCTCGGCGAGCACGCCCAGCACGCCAGGTTCGCCCAGTACCTCGGCCAGCACGCCGGCAGCCGCCACCGCGCCCGAGGTCGTGCTCGGCTATGGCGATATCCCGTCCGGCAAGATCTCCGAGCCGGTCCAGGTGATCGTCCCGCTGCTGAACCGGGGCGACGGGGACGCGCTGCAGGTGCTGGTCAGCCCCAAGCCCTCGGTCGATCCGGCCAGCTTCCCGTTCGAGATCACCAATACCGACTACACCGTGGACGTCGGCACGCTGGCGTCCGGCGCCTCCACCGACGTCGACCTGGGCAGCTTCACCCTGCGCGGCGGTCTGGTCACCGGCTACTACGCGATGCCGTTGTCGATCCAATACGGCGACGGCGCCAACCGCCAGGTGATCGAGAAGACCATCTTCGTGCACGTCGACGGGCTGCCGGCACCCGAGCCCGGCACCCCCGAACCCGTCACCACCGTCCCGCCGCAGACCATTGAGGTCGTGGTCACCCAGCCGCCGGTCGACACCGGAGGCGGTGGCGGCTACGTCCCGCCGATCGTTACCGGCAACAGCGGCGGCAACAACAACGGCGGCGCTCCGGCCGGCGGTTCGGCGCCGCGCGTCATGCTGACCGCGTTCACCACCAACCCGCCCGAGGTCCTGGCCGGGCACAACTTCAAGCTCGCCTTCACGCTGCAGAACATGTCGCAGCGCACCGGCGTCGGCAACGTCAAAGTGACCGTCGCGTCCGCCGATGGTTCCTTCCTGCCGGTCGGCGGCGCGTCCTCGGTCTACATCAACTGGATCGGCACCGGCCAGGCGGTCGGCAGCGAACTGGAGTTCCGCGGACTGCCCACGCTGGAGGAGCGGCCCTACCAATTGAGCCTGCGCATCGAGTACGAGGACGCGTCCAACAACTCGCCGCTGACCACTGAGGAGACCATCGCGGTCGTCGTCCGGCAGCAGGCCCGCGCCGAGACCAGCACCATCCAGGTCGTCCCGAACCAGATTTCGGTCGACCAGGACGCCAACGTCAGCTTCACCGTCCAGAACAAGGGCAAGGTGCGGCTCTACAACACCCGGGTCTACGTCAAGGCCAACCAGCCGATCACCGGCAACGAGGTCTTCGTCGGCAACGTCGAACCCGGCGCGTCCGGCACCGTCGACATGATGGTGCACGCCAACGAGGTGACCAGCGAACCGTTCACCGTGGTGATCAGCTACGAGGACGCAGCCGGCGTCGAAACCAGCATGGAACGCCAGGTCAACCTCGAGGTGATGATGGGCATGGAGACCAAGCCCGTCGAGGAGCCGATGCAACCCACCACCAGCAACGGCCTGGGCATGCTGCCGATCCTGCTCGGCGCCCTGCTGTTGATCGGCGGGCTGGTCGGCGGCTACATCTGGCGCGATCGGCGGCGCCGCCGGAAGGAAGAGGAACTGGCAGCCAGCCTGGAGGCCATGGACGCCGAGCCCATCGTCCCGACCGACCCCCAGTAGGCGGCCGGCATGAGGTGGGGCGACCTACTCGAGACGAGCCTTGGCAGCCTGAGACAGCGGTTCTTCCGGACGTCGTTGACCGTGCTCGGCGTGCTGATCGGCACCACCTCGGTGGTGGTGATGGTCTCGCTCGGCATCGGCATGACCCAGTCGATCATGGACTCGGTCGCGAACAACGCCACGATGACCCGGGTGACCGTCTACCCGGGCTCGGGTGGCGGCGGCCCGATGGGCGGCCCGGTGATGGGCGGTGGGGGAGGCGCCAGCAGCCAGAAGGACAAGGTGATGGACGCCAAGCAGATCGCCGAGTTCGAGAAGATCCCCGGCGTGACCAAGGTGACGCCGGTCTACTCGGTCGGCGGTCAGGTCAAGGTCGGCAAGAACGAGGGCTGGCTGCAGGTCACCGCGATGCCCGCCGAGGCACTGCGCGACGAGGGGCTCGACCTGGCGGTCGGCCGCCTGCCAACCGCCGCCGATGGGCTGGCCTTCGTGATGGGCAGCAAGGTCAACTGGAACTTCGGCGGCACGATGGACGCCAACGGCAACTACGTGACGCCCGAGATCGACTGGATGAGCGACCAACTCTTCATGACCTTCGAGAACCCGGCGGCGATGAACCCGGATCCCAATACCACGGCCGCCCCGCCGAAGCGGTTCGTGGTCCCGGTGACCGGGGTACTGGCCGGCAACGACGCGACCTGGGGCCAGAACGACATGTCGGTCTTCGCCGACCTCGACCAGGTGATCGCGGCGCTGCGCAAGGCCTTCCCCGGCAAGGCGCTGCCCGGCCAGCCCACCACGGCGGACGGCAAGCCGCGCAACGTCGACTTCCAGTACTCGCAACTCAACCTGACCGCCGAGTCCGTGGAGCGGGCCGAGTCCCTGACCACCGAACTGCGCCAGGAGGGCTACCAGGTCTCCAGCAACATCGAACTGATGCGCCAGATCCAGCAGCAGTCGTTGATCATCCAGGCGGTCTTCGGCGGCATCGGCTTCATCTCGCTGCTGGTCGCAGCCATCGGCATCGCCAACACGATGATGATGAGCGTCTACGAGCGCACCAAGCAGATCGGCATCATGAAGGTGCTGGGCGCATCGCTGAACGACATCCGCAACATCTTCCTGGTCGAGTCGGCGGCCATCGGCTTCTTCGGTGGCGTGATCGGTCTGGTGTTCAGCCTGATGCTTTCGGCGGTCCTGAACGCCACCCTGGGTGCTGCGGCCGGTGGCACGACGGGGATGGGCATGAACATCTCGGTGATCCCGATCTGGCTGATGCTGGCCGCGATCGTCTTCGCCACGTTGATCGGCACCGTCGCCGGCGTCATGCCTGCCCAGCGCGCGATGCGGCTCAGTCCGCTGGCGGCCATTCGCTCGGAGTGATCCCGCGTCCGGGGGGTGCCGGGGTGCCCCTGAAAGGCCCCTTGACGGCGATGGGCTGGGACCGTGCTCTGCTAGGTTGAATGGCATTGAACTGCCCGTCAGCCGACCGCAGGTTTCCGCACTGCCGATCCCCGATCGAAGGTTGCCTGACAAGCCGGGACGCGCAGTCTTGGTTCGATTGCGATGGAGACCTAATGACGAGCACCGCGCTGGGCGCCGCACTGGATCGACTGGTGGAGGTGGCCACGGCTGCCGGTCTCGACCCCCAGCAGGCCCGGGCCGAGGGCGAGCAGTTGTCGGCGGCGATTTCCGAGCCGGCGGTCGGCGCCTATCTTGACTGGTCGGCGGGTGTTGGACGCGACGCTGACGCGCAGGCCTACTTCGCTGCGGCGTCCAAGGGCCGGCGGTGGCGGATCAGCCCGACACCGTTGATGAGCCAACTCGGCAACACCAACACCACCCAGGCGCAGTCCTATGCGTCCGCGCTGGCTGCGGTGATCACGGCCGCCTGCACGCTGGGTAGCCCCACCCCGCAGGTGGCGGGCATGGCCGCGGCTGCGACGGGCGCCCAGGCGGGCGCGGTCGCCGGTGGCTCGACGCCGACCTCGATCAGCAATCTGGACGACATGCCGCACGTCGGCGGGCTCGACCCGAACCTGCTGGCCAAGCTGCAGGAGTCCGAGGACCGGCTCAAGGCGATGGAGGAGTTCACCAGGACCGGTGACGCCGCCTTCAGTGCCGTGCTGGACCAGATGCGGGTGAACCAGGCCCGCATCGAGGAACTGCGCAACGGCCCGCTGTTCAACGTCCCGGGTGGCCCGCAACCAACCCAACCGACCCAGCCCGGCCAGGTCGGCGCTGATGGCCAGCCGGTGGTGGCCGGCCAGACCCCGCCCGCACTGGCGACCGCCGCCGAGCCGGCTGCCGCGGCACAGGCCGAGGCCGAACCCGAGCGCACCGTCGACGAACTGCTGGCCGAACTCGATGAGTTGATCGGCCTGACCGAGGTGAAGTCCGAGATCAAGCGGCAGACCGCGATCCTGCGCGTCCAGGCGATGCGTGAGTCGGCAGGCCTCAAGGTGCCGACCATCACCCGCCACCTGGTCTTCGTGGGTAACCCCGGCACCGGCAAGACCACGGTGGCCCGACTGGTCGCCGGCATCTACAAGGCGGTCGGCCTGCTCAGCAAGGGCCAGTTGGTCGAGGTCGACCGCTCGGAACTGGTGGCCGGCTACCTGGGCCAGACGGCGCTGAAGACCGCCGAGGTCTGCGCGTCCGCATTGGGTGGCGTGCTGTTCATCGACGAGGCCTACTCGCTGTCGGGTGACCAGTACGGCGAAGAGGCGATCAACACGCTGGTCAAGGAGATGGAGGACAAGCGCGACGACCTGGTGGTGATCGTGGCCGGCTACCCGGCGCCGATGGCCAAGTTCATCGCCGAGAACCCGGGCCTGACCAGCCGCTTCCGCACCACCATCGATTTCGCCAACTACACCGACGAAGAACTGATCGCGATCTTCGAGCAGATGGTCACCAAGGCCGACTACGGCTGGCTGAAGGTGCCCTGGACGCCTTCGTCTTCGACCTGTCCCGGCAGGTTCGGGACGCCACCTTCGGCAACGGCCGCTACTGCCGCAACATGCTGGAGGCCGCCATCGGGCACCAGGCCTGGCGGCTCAAGGACGCGGTCGACCCGACCGTGGAGCAGTTGCGTGAGTTGCTGCCGGCCGACATCTTGGGCGGCGCCGAGATCGAGCCGGGGGACAACCTGGCAGCAGCCGGCGCGTCCGGTGATCACGAACTGCCGGACGCACCCGCCGGCCTGGTCGACCCGGTGGTGCCGGCGGACGCCGACGATGCCGCGGCCGAGGAATCCGACGAACCTGACGAACCACGAGTGCAGGACAGGCCTGATGAACCGTCCAGCGATGCCCGGCATGGCCCAGCCGCAGCCGCGGCCGACGGGCCCGATCGCCAGTCCCGCCGCCCAGCCCCGCGCCGCGCGGCGAGACCCCGGCGGCGGTGGAACCCGGTGGCGCACCCGAACGGCGCGGCTGGACGACCTCCACCGTGCTCGCCTGGTGGCGGGTGCTGGTCGTGGTGGCCTGCCTGGCCGCCGCAGTGATCACACCGCTGGTGCTGAACGACAACCGCAGTTCACTGCTCACCGTCAACGCCGCGTCCCAGCAGGTGCTGCGGCTGCAGACGGTCAAGGGCGACCTGCTGGCTGCCGAGGCGTCTGCGAGCCAGTCGCTGTTACTCGCCGGTGACGCGGACGCCAACGACGACTACCTGACGCTGCTCTCGTCGGCCGCCACGAAGCTCACCCGCGCCAGCGGGGCGCGTCCGGTCGACTCCGACGGGCTGGCCGCCGCCAGTGGGGCGCTGGCCAGCTACGCCGCCCTGCTCAGCGAGGGCATGGCCGGCCACGACCTGGCGACGATGACCGCAGCCAGCGCCATGTTGCACGACGACTTGCTGCCGAAACTGGACGAGTTGATCACCCTCAACCAGAACTGGCTCGAGCTTTCTACTGCCGACCAGCGCTGGCTCAGTGCTCTGCTGGCGGTGCCGGTTGCGCTGATCCTGGCGGCGGCCGTGATCGCGGCGCTGCGCACCCGGCGGGTGTTCAACATCGGGCTGATGGTCGCCCTTGCCGTGTCGATCGCGATGTTGGTGATCACCACGCAGCTGGTCACCACCAGCGCGCAGAGCGTCGGTGCGGTGCGCAGCAGCGGCGTCGCGCAGATGACCGCCGTCGGGCAGGCCTACGCATCCATCGCGGACGCGAAGTCGGCCGAGGGTCGCGTCCTGTTGGGCATCACACCCACCGAAACCGGCCTGGAAGAGTTCAACGTCGCGATCGACGAGGCCAGGCGGATGCTGGAGCAGTTGCCGCAGGCACAGACCGATCAGGTGCCCGCGATGCTCAACGAGATGGTGCTGCTGAACGAGCAGTTGATGAAGGCGGACGCCAGCGGCCGCGCGACGCTGGCGTCCCAGGCGCAGGAGCCCTACGACAAGGCGGTTGCCTGGCTGGCCGCCCATTCGACCGAGTTGGGCAGTGGCCTGGATCGGGACCTGACCGCACACGCCGGCACCGTCCAGGGTGCGCTGGGTGGCGTGGCGATCGGCATGGTGCTGGCCGCCCTGGCCGCCGGGATCGGGCTGAGCCAACCGTTGCGGAGGTACCGATGAGTGCGATCGTCGCCCCCAACGCTCCCGGCCGGCTCGGTGAGCCGGTCGACGTCCTCGCCCTGCGGCAGTACCTGATCGAACTCGACCAGTGGCTGGACGCCCGGCGCCGCGAGTTGGAATCACTCGACGAGGCGGTGCGGGCCAGCGAGCACGCCGACGACCTGACCCCCGACATCGCGCTCGGGCTGCAGTTGTGGCAGGCGATCCAGAGCCGCTACCGCCGGTTGTTGCAGGTCTGGGATCGCGGCCGGGTCGCCATCAAGGAACGCGAACAACTGGCCTCGCTGGTCTGGGGACGGCTGGACGACGAGGCGTGGGGCGGCGTCGCCGCGTCCGGTTTGTCGTTGCCGGAGGCCTGCCGAATGTCGGACGCACTGACCGGCCAGCTGCGCAGCCGGCTGCAACTTGATCCGGCCGGCACCCAGGCCGTCGGACGGCTGCGCGACCTGCGGGCCAGCATGGAACGACTCCGCGACCAGGTGGCCCTCGAGCCGGCCCAAAGCGCCGACCAGGCCCGCGCCCACCTGGCCCGGCTGGAAGAACGACTCACCGAGATCTCCGAGAAGGCCGGCCGCGGTGGCGACATCGGCGGTCTGCTCGGCCCGCTGGAGGCCGACGCCGCGACCTTTGAGCGCGACCTGATTGTCGGCGGCGTGATGCGCCGCCAGCAGGTCGCCGCCCAGCCCGCGTCCGCCCCTACCCGCGACGACGAACTCGAGCAGCGCCGCGAGCACGCCGGCCGACTGCGCGCCGACCTGATCCTGCGCGGCCAGCAACTCGACGAACAAGTGGCCCGGGTGGCCGCCGCGATCCCCAATCCGCCCAAGTACGCGGTGCCCGACGTGACCGCGCTCGGCCCGGTTCCGGACGCCCCGGCCGACCTGGACGCCTACCTGCGCCGGCTGGAGCAGGTCGACAAGGCGATGACGATGATCGACCGCGCCTACGCCGACGCCGTGCGCGGCGCCGAGGTCTTCGCCAACGAACTGATCATGCTGCGCGCCGAGATCTCCGAACGCGGCATCAACGATGCCCGGCTGGCCGCCCTGCTGGACGTCGCCGGCGAACTCGCCGAACTCACCCCGCAGCCCGTGGAGGCCCTCCAGCCGCTGCTGAGCGCCTGTCGTCATTACGCCAACTGGCTCGCCGGCAACGGCAGCAAGGAAGCCGAGGTCCGCCGATGAAGTGCCAGCAGCCCGGCTGCCCGGGAACCATCGTCGACGGCTACTGCGACTACTGCGGCATGCCGCCCGGTGCGGCCGCCAGCCCTAGCAAGGGCTCCAACGCCAGTGGCAGCCGGACGCCGGCTCCCGCCCCGACGCCGCAGGGCGCCGGTCAGGTCGTCACCTCGCCGCCGCAGGGCGAGGCCGCCCGTGGCCGCGCCCAGCAGGCGCCATCCAACCGCCCCACCGGGGACGCGACGCTCGGCCGCAAGGGCGGCCCGTGCCGCCAGCCCGGCTGCCCCGGCACCATCGTCGACGGCTACTGCAACTACTGCGGTAATCCGCCGGACGCCAAGCCGGCCGCCCCGTCACCCGAGTTGCTCGGCACCCCGCTGTCGACCACCGCGACCGCCGCCGAACTCGGCACGGTGCTGCTCGGTAGTTCGCTGGTCGGCCCCAACTCGGGCCTGCGTCCGGTGCGTTCGGACGCCCACCGCCCCCGCACCCGGATCGGTGCCGGGGTGACCACGGTGCCGCCCGCCCCGCCGGTCGACCCGGCCAAGGCCGTAATGACCGACCCGATCGTCCCCGAGGACCGTCGTAACTGTCCTAACTGTGGTGAGCCGATCGGCCGTGGCGTGGACGGCAAGCCCGGCGCCGTGTCGGGCACCTGCGACAAGTGCGGCACCGCCTTCAACTTCGAGCCCGCGATCAAGGCCGGCGAACTGATCTCGAAGCAGTACGAGGTGATGGGCGCACTGGCCTACGGCGGCATGGGCTGGATCTACCTGGCCCGCGACCGCAACGTCTCGGACCGCTGGGTGGTGCTGAAGGGCCTGCTCAACGCCGGTGACGAGGACGCCAGCGCGGCGGCCAAGTCGGAGAAGGAGTTCCTGGCCGCCGTCGAGCACCCGTTGATCGTCGAGATCTACAACTTCGTCCAGCACGCCGACGCCCGCTACATCGTGATGGAGTACGTGCCCGGCCGCTCGATCACCCAACTGCTCAAGCAGCGCAAGCAGGCCAACAAGGACCAGCACGATCCGCTGCCGGTCGACTGGGCGTTGGCCTACCTGATCGAGGTGCTGCCGGCGTTCACCTACCTGCACGACGACGGCCTGCTCTACTGCGACTTCAAGCCCGACAACCTGATGCAGGTCGGCGACTCGGTCAAGCTGATCGATCTGGGTGCCGTGCGCCGGATCGCCGATGAGACCTCGCCGATCTTCGGCACCGTCGGCTACCAGGCCCCAGAGGTGGCCGAGGTCGGCCCGTCGGTGGCCAGCGACATCTACACGCTGGGCCGGGCGCTGCTGGTGATGTGCTCGGAGTTCCGTGGCTACCAGACCGAGTACGTCGACACCCTTCCGCCGATCAACAAGATCCCAGTCTTCGTCCAGCACGACTCGCTCTACCGCCTGGTGCAGCGCGCCTGCGCCCCGGTGCGCGAGGATCGCTTCCAGTCGGCCGAGGACCTGCGCGTCCAGGCGATGGGTGTGTTGCGCGAGGTCGTCGGCCGCGGACGCGAAGGTGCGGCCACTGCGTCCCATCTATCGACGCTGTTCACCCCGCCGCTGACCGCGGGGGAGGGGCTTGACTGGACGCAGTTGCCCAAGTTGCTGCCCGACCCGACCGACCCGATGACCAGTTGGCTGAGTTCGATCACGCTGGACGACCCGGCGCAGCGGATCAGCGCACTGGAGCGGGCGCCGCAGCGCACCGCCGCCGTGCTGCTGGCCCGGATCGAACTCGCGCTCAGCATGGGCGACCGGCAGACCGCCGCCATGGTGATCCGCGAACTGCTGAAGGCCGACCCGTGGGATTGGCGGGCCATCTGGATGCAGGGCTTGGCCGCCATCCAGGCGCATTCCTGGCACGAGGCGCAGGCGCCGTTCAACACCGTCTACGCGCAGGTGCCCGGCGAACTGGCACCCAAGTTCGCGCTGGCCGTCGCCTGCGAACGTGGCGAGCAGCCGGCGCTGGCCGAGGAGTTGTACGCGATCTGCGCCAGCACGGACGCCAACTACGTCACGCCGTCGGCCTTCGCGATGGCCCGCATCCGGCTCGCCCGGGGCGACCAGCAGGGCACCCTCGCGGCGCTCAGCCTGGTGCCGCCCACCAGTCGCGGCTACTCGGACGCCCGCACCGCACAGGCCAAGCTGATGCTGAAGAACGACGGCAGCATGCGCGACATGGCCGCCGCCTGGGACGCGCTGCACGCCGCCCAACTCGACCAGATCACCACCGCCAACCTGGAGGTGGAGGTGCTCGAGAACGCGCTACGCATGGTGCGCGAGCAACGTGTCCAGGGCAACGTGCTGTTCGCCGGCGAACCGGCCACCGAGAAGAACCTGCGGCCACGACTGGAGAAGGTCTACCGCGATCTGGCCCTGTGGTCGCGCAATGATGACGAACGTCGCCGACTCATCACTCAAGCCGACTCAACTCGCAGATGGAGCCTGCTGTGACCGATCAGAACGTCCCGCCGCCCGCTGCCCAGCCGGCCCCCGTCGCCGGTGAGCCCATCGCTGCCCCCCAGGCGGCACCGGTGCCCGAACCCGCGGCGACGCCCGCACCGGGGGCACCCGAGCCTGCCAGTACGCCCGCCCCTGAGGAGGCCAGCGCCCCTGCTGCCGAGCCGGCCGCGCCTGCGGTGAGCTGGGCGCAGCCGCCGGAGGCCGGTTCCGCCACCGCTGGGTGGGCCCAGCCGCCGAGTGCCGCTGCCCGGCGACTCTATGGCTCGACGGAGGCCAAACTCTGGCAGCCAAACGCTGAGTTGGCTGCGCTGGCCGAGCAGGCCGCCGAGGCTGAGCGTCAGGCCGAGGCCAGGCGCGCGCCCACCCCGGCGCCGGCCAGCTACGCTCCGGTGCGCACCTTCGTCCCGACCGTGCAGAGTTGCCCGCGCTGCGGCGGCAACATCGACTTCGACGGCTACTGCGAGCAGTGCGGCGCGAAGGCACCCAGCGTCCGGGAGCACTTCGAGGAAAGCCCGGCCGACTGGGTTGGCGGGGTCTGCGACCGCGGTATCCGGCACAGCAGCAACGAGGACGCGATGGCGCTGGACGCCACCGCGCACGTCGGTGGTCGGGCCGCGCTGGTGGTCTGCGACGGCGTCTCGATGTCGACCGACTCCGACAAGGCCTCGCTGGCTGCGTCCCGGGCCGCGATCAGCCACCTCACCGCCCGCAGCGACTGGGACTGGAACCTGGCCGAGGTCGGCCCCGAGTCGGCCACCGGAAAACTGCTCGCCGAGACCGTGGTCCGCGCCAACCAGGCGGTGCTGGACAACTCCGACCTGACCGAGATGAGTCCCGCGTCCTGCACCCTGGCGATCGGCCTGGTTTCCGGACGCCAGTTGCTGGCCGCCACCCTGGGTGATTCCCGGGTCTACTGGCTGCCGGACGCCGGCCCCGCGACGCTGCTGAGCACCGACGACTCGATGGCCCAGGAGCAGATCGCTGCCGGCATGGAGCGCGAGATCGCCGAGACCGGCATCCACGGCCACGTCATCACCAAGTGGCTCGGCCGAGACGCCCCCGACCTGACCCCGCTGTTGGAGATCACCTTGGCCGAGGGCCCGGGCTGGCTGCTGGTCTGCTCGGACGGGCTGTGGAACTACGCGTCCGCCCCGGCGACGATGGGCGAGTTGGTGGCCCACTTCGCTGCGAACACCGGCAACGATCCGGTGGCACTGGCCCGCGAGCTGGTGACCTGGGCGAACGACCAGGGCGGCCACGACAACATCACCGCCGCGCTGGCCCGGATCGACCAGCCCCCGCCCCTGACACCGCCGGACGTGGCCGAAGAGGCCCCGGTCGCCGTGCCCGTTGACGCTCCGACCACCCGCACCCGCCCGGCGGCAGCCGCCGAGCCGACGCCTACCAGCTAATCTGGCGGGGGCACCCCCAGCCGAGGACGAAAGGAATCCCCGTGGCGCTGTTCTCTTCCACGGTCTACCAGAACGAGTACCTGCCCGACGGCGGCACCGACGTCAACGCGATCGTGCGCGTCGGCGTCAGCGAAGCCGGTGCGGCAGGCTCCGACGGGGCGGCCGGCGAGATCATCATCATCGACTGCTCCGGCTCGATGGGCCAGCGCAGCATGATGGCAGCCCGCCAGGCCGCGATGGTCGCCCTGGACAACATCATCGACGGCACCTATTTCGCTGTCGTCTCCGGGACGCACGAGGCCTACCTCGCCTACCCGATCGTCCAGTCCGGCCCCGGCATGGTGAAGATGGACGACCGCACCCGCCGCCAGGCCAAGGACGCGATCAGCCGGCTGGTGGCCGACGGCGGCACCGCCATCGGACGCTGGCTGACCCTCGCGCTGGCCCTGTTCAACTCGATGGGTTCGTCGCTGGCCCAGCGGCACGCGCTGCTGCTCACCGACGGCGCCGACGAGCACGAGACCCCCGACCAACTGGACGCAGCCATCCGCGCCTGCATCGGCCAGTTCCAGTGCGACTGCCGCGGCGTCGGCACCTACTGGGTGGTCAGCGAAGTCCGCAAGATCTCGCGGGCGCTGATGGGCACCCTCGACATCATCCCGGATCCGTCGATGATGTCGAATGAGTTCGCCAAGATCATGCAGACCTCGATGAACCGCGGCGTCTCGTCGGCCAACCTGCGCGTCTGGGTGCCGCAGGGCGCCCAGTTGCTCTTCGTCCGGCAGGTCTCGCCGACTGTTGAGGACCTGACCAACCAGGGCCAGCCGGTCAACCCGCTGACGATCGACTTCCCGACCGGCGCCTGGGGCGACGAGGAACGCGATTACCACGTCTCGGTCCGGCTGCCCGCCAAGGGCGTGGGCCAGGAGCAGTTGGCCGCCCGCGTCCAGTTGGTCGTTGCCGACCAGCCGCGCACCCAGGGCATGGTCAAGGCCGTCTGGTCGAACGACGATTCGCTCACCGCCCAGATCAACAACGAGGTCGCCCACTACACGGGGCAGACCGAGTTGGCCGCTGCGATCCAGGAGGGCCTGGCCGCCAAGCAGGCCGGTGACGTGTCCACCGCCACCAGCAAGCTGGGACGCGCAGTGCAGTTGGCCGCCCAGACCGGCAACCACGAAGCCACCACCAAGCTGCGCAAGGTGGTCGACGTGGTCGATCCGGGCACCGGCACCGTCCGGCTGAAGCGCAACGTCGACAAGGCCGACGAGATGGCGCTGGACACTGCGTCCACCAAGACCACCCGGACCCGCCAGGCGGGCGAGGACGCCGAGCCCGAACCGGCGGAGTGACCATGCGGTGCCCAGTCGGGCATGACAGCTCGACCACCGACTACTGCTCCATCTGCGGGACGCCCATGCAGGCTCTGACAACGCCCGTTGAGGTGCGCCCGGACGCGATGGCTGAGGTGCGAGCGCCAGCGAGCCTCGAAGCCGAGTCGCCAGCACAACCGAACCCCGCAACCGCCACCCAAACCTGCCCGGTCTGCGGCTCTGTGGCCAGCGCGGACGCGTTCTTCTGTGAGTCCTGTGGCTACGACTTCCTGACCGGCTCGTTGCCCAGGTCTGCCCAGGCGCAACCGGAGGCTCCTGCGGAGGAGCCGGCAGCTGAAGTGGCTGCCGAAGAGTCGGCACCGGTCGAGGAAGCAGCGGACGTCACTGAACCTGAACCGGTCGCCGTCGAAGCGCCAGCGGACGTCACCGAACCTGAGCCGGTGGAGGTCGAGGCACCGGCCGTAGTGGCCGATTCCGAACCGGCTGCAGAGCCGTCCGAACCAGCCGAACCCGCCCCACCGGTGGTCAACACGTTCTCGCTGGACGACATCCCCAAGTCCCAGCACGCGGAGAACCCGCTGGTGGTCACCTCAGAGCCGCGCCAGCACCCGCGCCTGCTCCCCAAGGTGGACGCCGGGGACGCCCTGTCGCTGGGCGCCCCTGAGTGGTGACGCCGGCTCGGCACCTGGAACGGTGGACGACGGGGCCCCGGCCGGGACTCGGGCAGCCAGCGCCGTCGATGCCACCGGGTCAGCGTCCGCAGCAGATGCCGCCCTACCCCGGACAACCGACTCCGTACCAGCAGCCGCGTGGCGGCTATCAGTCGCCGCCCACCACCGTGCCGCAGCCACCGCGTCCGATGCCGCATCCCCAAGGGCAGCAGATGCGTCCGCAGGGACAGCAGTTGCGTCCGCCGGATCCTGCTCCGGCGCCCGGCCCGCAACAGCGCCCTTCGGAACCTGCGCCCCAGGGGCCGCGTCCAGTGACCGCGCCGCCCCAGCCGCAGAGCGCCCCGTTGTCGACGACCACCGGCGGACCGGTGATGCCTTCCGCGACCGGCCCCGCTCGTTGGGTGGCCGAGATCTGGATCGATCCCGAGTGGTACCGCGTCCAGCAGGCGACCGACCAGTTGCCGTCACCGGGGCAGCCCTTGATCATCGCGCTGCGCAAGCAGACGGCAGTCATCGGACGCGCCTCCGCGTCCGGGCGTCCGGACGTCGATTGCGTCACGGACTCCGGGGTTAGCCGCCGCCAGGCGGCCCTGACCACCGATGGGTTCCGTTGGTTCGTTGAGGATCTGGGTTCGTCGAACGGCACCTACGTCGGTCAGGTCGACCTGCCGATGCCCACCCAGCCGATCAGCGGACGCGTCGAACTCGGTCAGCACGACCGCATCTACGTGGGTTCGTGGACCCGCATTGTGGTCCGCCCAGCGCTGGTTCAGGAAGCAGATCTCTGACAGTCAGCCCGTGAAGGATAGTCAGCCGGCCACAGCGGTCAGCTCGCCGAAATCATCCGGGTCATTGGCAGATGACTTCGGCTGAGATGCCCGCACGAGTGATGCTGGCTGAGGTGCCCGCTCAGCCGATGATGCTGGATTAGCTGCCCGCGCCGTTGATGATGCTGGCTGATCTGCCCGCGCACTCGATGATGGTGGCTGAGGTGCCCGCGAAGCGGGCGTCGAGGCCCCGCGCCGACACGGGATGGGTTTTCGTTCTGGATCTACGCGCTTGGGCGGGATCACTTCGGGTAGCCCGTTTCGGTCCAGCCGGATCTCCCACCTGTCGGGTGGTGGTCCGGTCCAGAATCTGCATGGTTCGACGAGTTGGTGGTGATGTGGGCAGAGCAGGACGAGGTTGTCTAGGGATGTCTTGCCGCCCATGTACCAGGGGTAGATGTGGTGGGCATCGCATCGGACATCTGGTGCGTCGCAGCCAGGGAACACACAGCCACCGTCCCTGATCGATAACGCCCTTCGGATGGCTGGTGTGACGAGGCGTTGGGTGCGTCCGATGTCGAGGACTTCGGACTCGGCACCCAGCACCGCGGGAAGTAGGTCGGCGTCGCAGCACAGGCGGCGTAGTTCGCCGGCGGTGATCTGTTGGTCGTGCTCGATGAGTCCGGCCATCTCGGCGCGGTCACGCAGGTCTTGTTCTCGGATGGTGACGACCAGGCGTGGCCGGTCACCGGCGACAGACGGTGCCCGCCGGGCACGTTGGTGCTCGGCAACGAGCATGAGCAGCGCGTCGGCTCGGCGTTGCTCGGGTGTGCGGGTCTCAGCCAGCCGGTCTGCTTGGTCGCGTCCGCGTCGGCGGTCGGACTCGCGGTACGCCTCGATCAGTTTCACGAACCCAGCGGCGTCGAGGGTGGGCAGGCTGCCCCTGATGATGGTGGATCCGTCGCCGTCCGATGAAAAGGTCAGCGACCTCCGCAGCCGCGCCCGATTGCGTTGGGCATCCAGTTTCGCCAACTGACGTTCCGGGTCGTTCTCGGGGTGGTTCGGACTGACCGCGTCCAGCACCGACTGGCCCATCGTCGAGAGCTTCTCGGCGGGGGTGGTCCTGGCCCGGTCGACCAGGATCTGCTCGGCCGCTGCGCGCTGCTGATCGTCCAAGTCCTCGGGGAGTTGGTCGAGCACTCCGCTGATGCTGCGGGCCTGCCGCACCCCGATCTGACCGGATAGTGCCGCATCCCGCGTCTCGGGGTGGGCGGCGAGGTCGCGTCCGGTGAACACCAACCCGGCAGCCTCCTTGGGCGAGACCGGACTGTTCATCCCCAGCCAGGTCGTTGTGGGTGTCCCCTTGACTGCGAGCGACGAGCCGGCAGCGTCCGCCTCGGCCACGATCACACCCCGCAACGCCTCGAGCCGGCTGGCTGCCGAGCACACCTTGGTCACCAGCCCGAGCCGCTGCTCGTGGCCCAGCCGGGCGCGCGCGGCGTGGTCGATGCTATCGAGCAGGTTGATGACCTGGTCGAGGACTGCATCGGTGGCGGTCATGAGGTGTCTCCGGTCACTGGGGGGTGATAGACCGATAATAGTACATACGTTCGAATCAAGTCAAGAGGATTCTGGGAACAACTTCCGGAAGATGGCTCGCCAGCTGGGCGCTTCCCGCCTTCCCGAGGCGGCCCGTCTCGCGTCCAATCACCCCTCGGCCTAGGATGGCCAACCGTGACCACCGGCCCAGCCAAGTACGCGTCCATCGGATCGGGTCACTATGCGACCATGTTGGCCGCGATGGTGCTCGTCGTGGTGCTGAGCAGCATTGGTGCGTCCAAGGGTGTGGTCTTCGGCCCGGTGATCACCGATGCCGCCTTCTTCCTCTTCCCGCTGGCCTACATCTTGGGCGACATGATCACTGAGGTGTACGGTCCGCGGGCAGCCAAGCGGGCCATCATCACGGGCTTCTGCGCCAATGGATTCTCCGTGCTGATCTACGCACTGATCATTGCCTTGCCGGGTTTCACGGACGACTTCGGTCTGGCGAAGCAGGACGCCCTCGAAGTCGCGCTCGGCCCGGTTTGGCTCGTCGTGCTGGCCAGCATGCTTGGCTACCTTGGCGGGCAGAGCACGAACTCTCTGATCATGTGGGCCGGCAAGCGACGCAACTCCGAGGCCAAGCTCTACCGGCGTTTGGCTTCTTCAACTGGGGTGGGCGAGGCGGTCGACACGATCATCTTCTGTTCAGTCGCTGCGGCCGCCATCGGAATCGACAGCCTTGCGCAGTGGGCCAACTACGCCTTCTTTGGCTACCTATGGAAGGTCGTCGTACAACTCAGCCTGATACCGGTGACCGCGCGAGTCATCGGCTGGGTCAAGCGACACGAGCCCAGCTACGGGCTCGGCTGAACCTTGTCGAACGCGCCGACGACACCGCTCAGCGGCGACGGAGGGCGCGAAGGACGGCGATCAAGGCCAACCCTCCGGCGGCCACGTTGCGGCGCAGTGAGTTCGTGGTGGCGAACTTCTTGAAGATCGTGCCGTAGATACGGGTCGAGTCCTGCAGCGGTCGGAAGTTGCTGACCGAGTTCTCCAGGTCGTGGTAGATGGTCGTGATTGGCACCTCGGTTATCGGAGTGCCGGCGCTGAGCAGGGCCAACAGAACATTCATCTCGTACTCGAACCGATCGCCCGGGACACGGGCAGCCATCTCAGCCTGCCGACGGGGGAACGCCCGCAGGCCGGTCTGGGTGTCAGACACATAGTGGCCGAACAACGCCTGCAGCACAGCGCTAGTGATCTGGTTGCCCATGCGCGACTTCGGTGGCACATCGGCGCCCTCGAATCGCCGGACGCCAAAGATGACTTCTTTGCCGCCACGGAGTTGAGCTGCGACCAGTGCATCCGCGACCCGCCGGACGTCTTCCAGTGCATGCTGCCCGTCTGCGTCCGTCGTGACAACCCCGATCACATCCGGATCGGCCAAGGCCTCGTCGAGGGCAGTGCGTAGCGCGGCACCCTTGCCACGATTGACGCTGTGCCGAAGCACCCGGACGCCGGGGAGTTGCTCGGCTTCCTCGAAGACCGCACGGAACTCCGGGCGCGAACCGTCATCCACGAGGAAGACTCGCTGAAATCCGACCTCCGTGGCGCCTCGCACATAGTCGAGCAGACCGTCGGGTGGGTTCAGGGCCGGGATCACCAGCACGACATCGGAAAGGTCAGCGGGAGCGTTCGCATCAACGGTGGCCACGCTTCAGCCTAACCGGGCAAAGTACGTTCGATGCGTTGGTTGAGCAGCACGGCGGGGACCGCCCCCGCGGCAACCAAGAGCGTCAGGAGGCCCACGGTCACGTCACTCGTCACCGCTTTGGCCATTGAAGACCCAACGCCTCTGTGCCAGATAGCTGACAAGGAAGAGCGCTGCATCCACCAGGATCTTGGCCCAGATAACATGACCGCCGGTTAGCCAACCGACCAAAGAGGTGCCCGAGGCGCTGGCGACTAGAAGCAGGACCACGAGGACGTAGTACCTCAGCATCGCTCGCTCTGCCGACCCCTGATGGCTGAAAACTAGTCGGCGATTGAGCGCAAAGTTGACCAGTGAGCTGACGACGCGGGCGATCACCACTGAAAGGGCAACGTCCCCCATGCTTTGCGGAGCAAAGACGACGATGATCAAGAACGAGTAGACCGCCAGGTCGACAAGGGCCCCCAGCAGCGACGTCGAGATGAAGCCGAAGAACTGGCGAAGCAGGATCCAATAGTTTCGGATGGTATCGAGGCCGGGACGAAAACCACTCGGGGTGGATTCCGCCGCGCTCGAGATGGGCACTTCCCTTATGGGCATTCCGGACGACAGCATGGCCATAAGCAGCCGTAACTCGTAGTCGAAGTGGTCCCCAGCGACTTCCAGGGCGGATTCAGCAGCGACACGGAGGTCCCGCAGACCACAGATGGTGTCCTGGGGCTGCGGCCAAGCAGCATCTTCAGCATCGCGCGCACGAACCGGTTGTGCCGGACGACGGCTGCACTCTCTTCACGGAAGTTGCGGGTGCCAAGAACCAAGCTCGACTGACCGCTCGCCTCCGCTGCCGCCAGCTCGAGCCCCACTGAGATAATGTCGGCCGCTGCGTGTTGGCCGTCAGCATCTGCGGTCACCACCCCCAGGGTTTCCGGATCCCTGAGAGCGGCCTCGATGCCTGTCCGCAGAGCGAACCCCTTTCCTCGGTTGGAGGGGTGGCGGAGCAATTGGACTCCGTGGATTGTGCCCGTCCGGGCGAGGGTGGGGCTCTGAGTTGCTGATCCATCGTCAACTACGACCACTTGACGGAAGCCGGCATTGTCCAGATCCTGCGCCAACTGTTCGAGGCCTGTCGGCGGATCGAGCGCCGGAACCACCACGCAATAGCCCGCGAGCGGGTTCTCGGGAGCGGGTGATTGCGGGTTATCAGGCACGTTGGCATCATATGTTCCCAACTCGCTGGGCAATGGGCCGGAGCCGAGTCGGTGTGTGAAGGTCAATTCGCGGAGGTAGGCTCGGTGCCCTAGCCAACCTGCAGGAGTTTCGCCCATGACCCAGAGCAAAATCATGAAGGCGTACTACGCGATGCATCGAATGCAACTCAAGCGGGTACCTGTCCTGCCCGGATTGATCAAGCGATATATCCGCTTGGTCTTCTCCGCGGAGATCCCGGCGACATGCGAGTTGGCCGAGGGTGTTCAGCTTGTTCACGGCGGGCTTGCGGTTGTGATCCATGACCATGCAGTCGTTGGGCCTCGGACGAAGATCTACCCAGGTGTGGTGCTGGGCGGGCGGCATGGTCGGGGAGCCCCCGTGATTGGAGCGGATGTGTTCATCGGGGTCGGAGCGAAGATCCTCGGCGGGATCACGATCGGTGACGGCGCCGAGATCGGAGCAAACGCCGTGGTGATCACCGATGTCCCGGCGGGTGCGTTGGCGGTGGGGATTCCGGCGACGATCAAGCTGCGTCCCCAAGAGGCGTCGTGATTGCCTGGCCACGAGCAGGTCGCCAACCCCGACACGCTCCCTTGGTCGCTGCTCGCTCATACTGCGGGCCCCACTATGATGCCGTGGGAACACTAGATCAGATCGACATTGGCCAAGTTACGGGGATTGGAGAGTGTTCATGAGTGTGCTGGTGGTCGGAGGGGCCGGCTACATCGGGGCGCATGTGGTGCGACTACTGCGCGCCGAAGGAGCGGAGGTTGTCGTGATCGACAACCTGTCGACCTCACAGCCCGAGCGTGTGGGGGACACCCCACTGATCAACCTGGACATCTCGCTGCCTGGGGCCACCGAGGGGATCGCGCAGGTGATCCGGGACTACGGTGTCGACTCCGTCATTCACTTTGCGGCGAAAAAGCGTGTGGGCGAGTCCGTTGAGGATCCGCTGTATTACTACCGCCAGAACCTGTGCAGCATGGTCAGCCTGCTCGGGCGATGCAGCAGGAGGGCGTGCGCAAGATCATCTTCTCGTCGTCCGTTGCCGTGTACGGGCACCCGGAGGAGTACATCGTTCGTGAGGATTCCCGACCGAGCCGATCAACCCTTACGGCCGCACCAAGCTGGTAGGCGGTGGGTGCTGGACTGACCGAGCGTGCCGGGGACTCAGATGGATTGCGCTGCGCTACTTCAATGTCGCAGGCGCTGGCTGGCCAGACCTCGGAGACTCGATGGTGCTTACCTTGGTGCCCATGGTTCTGGACCGGCTCGCCAAGGGCGAGGAGCCACGAATCTTCGGCGACGACTACGACACGCCAGACGGCACCTGCATCCGTGACTTCGTGCATGTTCGCGATGTCGCCCAGGCCCACATCGTGGCGATGCATGCGCTCGAGGGCGAACTGCCGCACCGGATCTACAACGTGGGGACCGGTAGAGGTTCGTCAGTCAAGGAGGTAATCCGGGCGATCGAGGATGCTTCGGGAATCGACATCCAGCCCGTGGTGGAGGGTCGTCGGGCCGGTGATCCGCCAAAGATGGTTGCCATCGCCGAGCGAATCGACGCCGACCTCGGCTTCAAGGCTGAGCTTGGCCTGCCGGAGATCGTGGAATCCAGCTGGGAGGCCTGGCAGGCCGGACCCAAGCGGATCGAGCGCTGAGCGCGGGCCAGTTCGCCGCCAGGGCATCCGGGTTACCGACTGAGCTGACGCACGGCATCCAGCAAGGTCTGGTTGCCAGGAGCTGCCTGCAGCCCCGTTGCGACGTCGATAGCCGCCTCGGAAAGCCGGGCTCGCTCGGCTTTGGGTTTCATCGCGAATTGACCGATGGCCGCTGCGACTCGCGCTGGATCGCTCGCTTCCTCCAACGGAATGAGGACCACTGCGCCCGACTCAGCCGCGAAGTTCCATGGGGTCCGGTCGGTGATGATTGCCGGCAAGCCCATCTGGAGGGCCTCTCCGATTGCGTGTCCAAAGTTCTCGCCTTGCGTCAAGGAAATGAACAGGTCAGCCTGCAGCAATGCCGACCGCACCTGCTCGGGCGGGGTGGTTCCGGTGAAGATGATCTTCACGTGCTCTGGGCAACGCGCTGCAGCCCGGTGCACCTCAGCCGAGTACTCGGGATCCTCGTCCGGTCCTACCAGCGTTAGGCGGAGTGGAAAAGCGCAAGCGGCGGCGGCTCGAACGAGCTTGAGCGTGCCCTTGATGGGGGCCAGCCGTCCTACGCTGATCAGCCTGAGCGGACCTTCTTCGGGGCCGCGTGGAGTTGCAAAGTCGCCGTGCCACGTCCGCAGTTGTTCCGCGCTGATCGCAACCCGCGCTGCGGGGAAATGTGCCTTGATGTCGTTGGCTTCGTGCTGAGAGCTGGCGAGCCACACTACGGTGCCTGTTGCCCGGGTGGGTCGCAGCAGCCACCGCAGCACAGGTAACCACGCACGCTTGAGACCTGACCGGCCCAGCCGTAATGCCGTCTCAGCGAGTTCGCCTCGAGGGCTGATGACCAACCGACCTCGGAACCGGGTAATCCTCATCGCGCACAGCGGGAGCATGGTGAACGCGGCCGAGAGACACGAATTCAGATACAGGATGTCAGCCGAGTGCATGGCGCGTAGCGCCCGCAGCCATTGGCGTCCAGAGCCGATGCCCGGAGATGACAGATAGGTTACTGACTTGCCATTGACATCCACAGTTCCCACGTGGGGCGGTGGGTAGGGCACCTCATCGCCCAGATCGCGGTCTCCGGTGAACACCCGCACGTTGTGCCCGGTGAGAGAGTGGACAACTCCGAGGACCCCAGGCACCGGTCCGCCCGCGCGCACAGCCGGCGTATAGTACGGAGCGGAGACAGCAATCCGCAGTGTCTGGTCAGCCACCGGCGGCTCGTCGGAAGTCCACACCCAGAGAAGCCTACCCGTCGAGGTCCTTCGACGCCGTGGCCGATCAACTCGGTCGTGCGGCCAGTCGAAGTGGTGCCGATAGTTCGGCTGACTATCATGTCCTTGTCCACAATTGACATTCCAATGGTCTGCCTCCGTGCCGCGAGCACGCTGTCCGACTGAAGGCGGGAAGCAACTAAATGCATTTGCTGATCACCGGGGGAGCGGGCTTCATCGGGTCGAATCTGGTCCGGGCTGCTCTTGACCGGGGGCATCAGGTCCGGGTGTTCGACAACCTGTCCACCGGTTACGAATCCAACCTCGATGGTGTGGATTGCGAACTGGTGCGGGCCGACCTGCGTGATCAGGACGCGGTGGCGGATGCCGCGCGTGGGATCGAGGCCATATTCCACCTGGGCGCGCTGGGGAGCGTGCCGCGGAGCATCAACGACCCTCGCACCACCCACGAGGTCAACATCACCGGCACACTGAATGTGCTCGAGTCTGCCCGGGCAGCCGACGTGGGCAACGTCTACTTCGCCTCGTCCAGTTCGGTGTATGGGGCGAACCCCGCGCTGCCCAAGCAGGAGCGGGAATGGGTTCGCCCGATGAGTCCATATGCGGTGTCGAAACTCGCCGGCGAGCAATACATCTTGGCATATCAGCAGTCCTTCGGAATGCAGACCTTGGCGTTCCGCTTCTTCAATGTTTATGGCCCCGGCCAACGTGCGGGACATGCATACGCGGCGGTCATCCCAGCCTTTCTCGATGCCTATCTGCGAGAACAGCCGCTCACGGTTCACGGAGATGGCACCCAGAGCCGCGACTTCACCTTCGTCGGGACGGTCTGTCGCGTGCTCCTGGCCGCCGCCGAGAGCCGCACGATGGCAGCCGAGCCGGTGAATCTCGCGTTCGGAACAAACACGACGTTGCTTGACTTGATTGGCAAGATCGAAGAGTTGGGTGGGCGCCCCGCAAAGGTCGAGCACCAGGCGAGGCGGGCTGGGGATGTGCCCCACTCCATGGCAGACAACGCGAGCCTTCGCATGCTGTTGCCCGGGGTATCGGCGGATAGTCTGGATCAGGGGTTGGCGGCCACGTATGAGTGGATGAAGGGACAGATCTAGAGTGCAGACTTTGGTGGTTGTGGGACAGGGTTATGTCGGCTTGCCGATGGCGATGAGGGCCGCAGAAGTCGGCTTCAAGGTACGGGGGTTCGACCTGAGCACCCGCGTGGTCGACAACCTCAACGCGGGCCGAGCCCACATCGGGGATGTCAGCGATGAGGAACTCCAGGCCGCGATCGCCAATGGCTATCGGGCCAGTACCGACCCAGCGATCCTTGGCGAGGCCGACGTGATCCTCGTCTGCGTGCCGACGCCGCTGGCTGAGGGCGGTGGCCCGGATCTGGGCGCGGTCATCGGTGCTGCTACCCAGATTGGCCAGCACGTCAAGGCCGGTGCAACCGTGATCCTCGAATCAACCACCTATCCCGGAACCACAGAGGAGGATTTCGCCCCACTGGTGCTGGGTGATCGTTTCGTAGAAGGCAAAGATATCTTCGTTGCATTCTCACCGGAGCGGATCAACCCAGGTGACCCCGTTTACGGCGTCCGCAACACGCCAAAGGTGGTGGGTGGAATGTCGCCGGTGAGCGGCGAGAAGGCGCGCGAGTTCTATGCGCAGTTGGTTGATGACGTTGTGGTCGCCGCGGGGGTCCGCGAAGCCGAGATGTCGAAACTGTTGGAGAACACCTTCCGTCACGTCAACATCGCGTTGGTCAACGAAATGGTTCGCTTCAGCGACGAGTTGGAGATCGATCTGTGGAACGCGATCGAATGCGCGGCGACCAAGCCTTTCGGCTTCATGCCGTTCTGGCCGGGGCCCGGTGTTGGTGGACACTGCATCCCGGTCGATCCCTCGTACCTCAGTCATCGAGTGAAGGCCCGGCTCGGGTATTCGTTCCGGATGGTCGAGTTGGCCGAGGAGATCAATGAGGCCGCTCCGGTCTACGTTGCAGACAGGGTGCAACGTCTACTGAACGACCACAGCAAACCAGTGCGCGGGTCGCGGGTACTGCTGCTGGGCGTCACCTACAAGCCGAACGTGGCCGATCTGCGTGAGACGCCAGCCCGACACCTCACCGAGCGATTGCTGGAACTGGGTGCGGTGGTGGAGTTCCACGACCCGTACGTCAACCGTTGGCAGGACAGCTACCACGCACAGAGTTGGGATCTCAACAGCGTGGCGGATCCCTACCAGGCAGTCCAGGACGCAGATATCGCCGTCCTGCTTCAGGCACACCGTGACTACGACCTGCCGAAGCTGGCTGAGAACTCTCGGCTGCTGCTGGACACCCGAGGAGCTTTGGACGAGGGCGATCCGGTCTACCGGTTGTGAGAGTGCCAGACAAGTGAACGCATCGGGACGGAACGGGCGGCGCATCGGGTTCATCTTCTACGGGTACTACGACTCGGCGGGGATCAACACAGCGGCGTGGACTCGCGTCACGACCTTGGCACGCCTGTTCAGTTCCAACGGAGCGGACTGCCACATTCTCGCCCTGAGTAAGCACTCTGCCGAGGAGTTCGCGTTCGATGGCGGGCTGGTTCACACCGTGTCGACGACCCGCGGAAGGCTGCCGAACCCATTCGCCATCGGCATGCGGCTGGCCCGCAAGGCAGCCGCCCTGAATCTGGACGCCGTCTTATTCGTTTCGGCCTTCACCCGTGTGGTGCTGCCTGTTTGGGCTGTGCTCCGTCGCCGCAAGCAACGACCAGCCCAGGGAGTGGTTGCGAATGACTGGTACACCAGGGGGACGACTCGCTTGTCCACTTGGTTGGACAGCGAGATCGCATGGCGCTACCTCTATCCGCGAACCGGAAACGTGCTGGCGACCAGCCAGGCTTTCGTGGCAGCGTTCCGCCAGCGAGGTGCGCGGAATATCGCGTTGGTTCCGTCGGTGATTGACGTCGCGGGCTACACCCCGCAACTCACGCCGCCCAATGGTTCGATGACCTTCAGCTACGCGGGCAATCTCAAGTTCCCGGGACGCAAGCACTACCAGAAGGATCTCGTCGCCAACTTCCATGTCGCAACCGCGATGTTGCCGGATGCGGAACGCAGCGGAATCCGGCTCAAGATCATGGGCACCTCGCAAGAGGATTATCTGGCGACGCTGGCCAAGCTCTTCCCGGACTTCGACCCCGCCACTGGTTGCGAGGTGCAGTACACCGGATTCCTGACCGGCCAGCGTCTGCAGGACGAGATCCGCGCCTCGCACTTCTCCATCCTCTTCCGACCGGACCTGCCCTATGCCCGCTTCGGCTCCTCCTACAAGTTCTGCGAGTCCATGGCCTTGGGCGTGCCTGTCTTCGCCAACCTAACCGGCGACATGGGCCTCTACCTCACGGACGGTGTTGAGGGAGTTGTGAGCGTCGACGAGTCTCCTGACATGATCCTTGCGGGTTTGCGCCGGCTATTGGCCTTGTCACCCTACCAAGTCGGCCAGATGCGGCTAGACGCCCGGAGGCGGGCTGAGGAATCGTTCGATGCCGCGCGGTACCGGCAGACGGTCGGCGAGTTCATGTCGAGCATGCTGACGTGAACGCCCGGTTCAGCAAGGGCACGGGGGGCCAGTTCGTTGGCCTCCTGTTGTCTCGCGGACTGGCGCTGATCGTCGGGTTCGTCAGCAGCTTTGTCTTCGTCCTGCACATGTCTCAGGAGACCTTTGGGACCTACCGCTACGCGGTCAACCTGCTGAACACCGTTGTTGTTTTCGCCGCGATTGGGGTGCCCATCACCGCCAGTCGAGTCTTGCTCGCCAAACCGGACGCGTCGAGCATGAAGCCGGTGTACGGCTTCGCCGTGCGGACCACCCTTCTGACCTCGTTGGCATCTTCCGCAGCAGTCTTCCTCGTCATGTTGGGGTTGCAGCGCGCAGGCTTGTTGGCCCCTGCTCCCGGCCTCATGCTCGCCATTCCGCTGGTCTACACCCTGGCGCTGCAGGGGCTATTCGTCACCATGTTCCAGGGCTCGAATCGGATTGGCGACATCTCGCTGCAGACTCTGCTGCCCCCGGTAGGCCTGCTCACTGGCGTTCTGCTGCTGGGCAGCCTGCGCGGGCCGCTGTCGATCGTTGAGGTCCTGGTGCTTTTCGGCGTGGTCTACACCGCTGTGCACCTGCTGACCATCCTTCGGCTACGAATCCCGGCACTCCGGCCGACTGCGCCCGAGCTCCGCGACGAGTTGAAGACTGAACACCGAGCGAACGGTTGGCCGATCTACTTGGGCTCCCTGATTGGCGTGGCCTCGAGCTACGTGATCAACGTGGTCCTTGGAGCCTTCAGCGGCATGTCTGACTACGCGTTGTTCGGCCTGGCCCTGTCGCTGTCAGCCCCTATGCAGTTCATCCCCAGCGTGATGGGGACCATCCAGTTCCGGCGCAACGCGCGCGCGGGCCGGATGAGTCCGCGCAACATCGCGGGAACCATTGGGCTGACGGTCACAGCGCTGGCGGCGTACCTGCTCGTCGTGGGCTTCGTGCTGCCCTTCTATCCGGACGCCTACGCGGGCGCGTTGACGTTCATCATCGTGCTGTCGTCGTACTACGCAATGATCGGGCTCGGGGACTACTTCAACCGGTTCGTCCTCGCCCATGGCCACGGCAGATTGATCAATCTGGGAGCGGTCGTCTCGGGCCTGTGCAACCTAGCGTTCTCGTTACTAGGCATGTACTTGGCGGGTATCCCGGGAGCGGTCGTCGCCAGGGCTGTATCCGGTATCGTGTACTTGGTATTCATGGTGCTGGCGTATCGGTGGACTGTACAAGGGGGCAGTGATGCCACGCTTGGCTGACCCGGTGCAGTCGGGCGCCACCGCCCTCCGCAAGCAACTCGTAAACTCTGGCACCGCTGCGCTCGTTGCTCCGTTGGTGCTTCTGGTGGCCTATTTCTCCGCCACCGTTATCCTCTACTTTGCCGGGCCGATCTACTATCCCACGCCCAATGCTGGCCAATTGGTACTTTTCCTGCTCGCCGCCTACGGAGCATTCCTTGTGGGCTACGTACTTCGCGTTCCCCGAGCCTCCCGAGAACTCGTGGCTCGAGGCGCGGACAACCTTTCCCGGTTTGATTTCGGCCGCTTCTACCGCCGAATGCTATGGATCACGTCCGGTATCGCGCTCGCCCTGTTCCTGTTCGAGGCATTGCGGGTCTTCGAGTCCTATCCCGGCACACTGGCCGATCTGCTGTTACGTCCGGGCAGCGGCTACCACCACGCCCGGGAAGTTCAGAAGATCGCAGACGCTGGAGGTGGCAGCGCCTTCTACCTGATGACCCAACCCCTGGCGACAGCCTCCGTACTGCTCACACCCGCCAAACGTGTCTACTTCATACTCGGCCTGGTCTTCTTCCGGCAGATGCAGCGGGGTCTCCGCAGTTTCTATGTGCTGGTCGTGCTCGTGAATCTGGTCTATGCGGTGATGATGGGCCGCCAGATCCTGCTGGGAGAGTTGCTCTTCCAGGCCATCGGTCAGGTCATCTACTCCTTGGCTGTCGCCAACCGTCCGATCACCTCAGCGCGACGCAACGCTCCCGCGGCCATCCTTCGGCGGTGGCGGCGTCGGGTCCGTCGAGGCTATCTCACGCTGATCGCACTCGTCACCGGTATGGCAATCGCGATGAGCATCTTCCTCGCCGTGCGGACGAAGGGACTGAGCACCGCACGGATTCTGAAGAGCATGGATCTGGACGATGCCGTGGTCAATCCAGATTGGCTGGGGCTGAATCAGATCTCGGAAGGTCTGGCCACCGGAGTATCGATGGTGTCGTTCTACGTGACTCATGGTTACACCGGATTGGCGCAGTCGCTACAGTTGCCATTCGTCTGGACCTACGGCCTGGGATCGTCACGTGCCATCGGGCGCTACGCCCACCAGTACCTGGGCTTGCCGGACGTCAGCGCCCTGACCTACCCCATGCGGAACGAGGCCACGGGCCAGTCCGCACTGCGCGTGTGGAACACGGCATTCCCCTGGTGGGCGAGCGACATCACGTTCGCTGGCACCGTCGTGTTGATGTTCGGGGCCGGGCTGTTGTTGTTCGCAGTCTGGCGTCAGATCGTCGTGCAGCGCAATGCCTTCGGATTCGTGGTGCTCGGGCAACTCTTCCTCGGACTCTTCATGATTGTGGCCAACAACCAGTTGTTCCACACCCTGCAGAACCTGATCACGACGGTGACTATCCTGGGCGCCTTCGTCCTGATCTCGCGCCGACGGCACCCACGTGATCCGGAACCCCGGCCGCTACGAGTCACCTTCATAAGCGGTGCACTGAACTGGGGTGGCGCTTCCAAGAGTCTGAAGACGCTCGCCAACACCTTGGCCTCGCAATCGCATCAGGTGGCGGTGATCGTCACCGGCAGTGTGGTGGATGCTTCCGGGCTGGACGATCGCGTTACGGTGTACGCCGCGGGCCGGCCCACACGCGTGCTGGGGCGATGGTGGTACCTATGGCGCACGATTCCCAAGGTGCCCACCGACGTATACTTCCCGTTCGTCACCTCGATGATCATCAACTCGTTCCCCTTCATCTGGAATCGGATGAAGTGTGGATTTGACCGGGGGAATCTGCTGCGCCTGCCCAAGTCGCACCAGATTGCAGCGCGCTTCATCTATCCGTCATACGAGCACGTGTGCTTCCAATCGGAAGCGGCCTGGCGGCAACTGCCCTATCGAGACCGTCTCGAGCCGTTCATCCTGCCGAACCCGTTCCAGCCCTCGGGCGAGGACCCTGGCGTCCAGGATGGGCACAGGCAGCGAACCTTGGTCACGGTTTCGCGCTTGTCCAGCGAGAAGAATCTGGACCTGGTGATCCGGGCCTTCGCGCAGAGCCACTCTGCAGGAGATCACCGGTTGGTGATCCACGGAACCGGGCCTGCGGAGGACGAGTTACGACAACTCGCGGCCGATCTCGGCGTGGCTGGGCGAGTCGATTTCCGTGGGGCGTCGAAGAACGTCATGGGAGAAATCAAGGATGACGGCATCTTCGTCCTCGCCTCCGAGCAGGAGGGAATGCCCAACGCGCTGATGGAGGCTATGGCTCTTGGCATGCCGGCCATCTCGACCAACTGCATGCCGGGCGACTCGAACCTGCTGATCGAGGACCAAGTGAACGGGTTGATCGTCCCGAAGAACGACGTGGCGGCACTCGTAGAAGCGATGGACCATCTCATCGAGCATCCCGATCAGGCCGCGGCGATGGGCCGCCGCGCTTCCGAAGTCCGTAGTCGATTCACTCTTGCCGGCTTCCGCACTCAGGCGGGTGCGATTGTGGAGAGCATAGAGGAGGAGTTGCGCTTTGTCGGTCCCTGACAGCACCCTCGTCTCGGTTGTAATCCCGTTCTACAGCAACGCCGACTGGCTCTACGAGGCGGTGGACTCCGTGCTGGCGCAGACGCACTCTGCGCTCGAGATCCTTGTCGTTGACGACGGTTCGCCCGAGCACCTCGACGCCGCTCGATTGGCAGACGAGCGGATCATTGTGACCCGGCAGCCGAATGCCGGCCCGGGGCCCGCTCGCAACCGGGGAATTAGTTTGGCAACCGGCGAGTTTATTGCGTTCCTGGATTCGGACGATTTGTGGAAGCCGGAGAAGGTGGAACGCCAGTTGGCCTTGATGCAGGCGAATGGCGCCATCTGGTCGTGCGGGTCTTACGAGACCTTCGGCGTCCAGGCCGGGGTCGTCGACTGCTCTCGGATGGATGGCGTCGTTTATCCTCGGATGCTCACGCGATCTCGGTTGGCGACCCCCACGATTATGGTTCGGGCCGACGTCCTGCGCGCCGATGAGACGCTACGGTTCTCGAACATCATGCGGTTCGGCCAGGACTTGGCGATGTGGCTGCACTTGGCGCGGGCGTACCCGGTGAAGTACCTGCCCGGCGTGTGGACCCGGGTCCGGATGCGCGGCACCAACGCCGTGAGCCTCATCTGGACGCAGGTGCAGGTACGCGCTGGGCTGCACGACATCGTGGCCTCGGACAAGGTCTATTACCGGTGGCGGCAGATTGGTCTGGCCACACGCCTGGGCTTGCAGATGGCCGCCTTCTACCACCACCGGATTCCCAAGCCCCTCAAGAAGAAGTGGCTCGGCTATGTCTTGTACGTCCCCGTCTGGCTGCTGTTCGTGATCGACGAACGCACCCAGAAGCGGCGCGCGGCGGCCACTTCCTAGAGCAGCAGGGGAGCCCTGGCCGTCGGCTCAGGTGCTGCGGCGCGGTCGGGTCGTCGGATCAATGTGAAGGCGAACAAAGCCGCCCCGCCAAGGAGGCTGAAGAAGCCAACTGCCAAGGCGATGCTGCCGAGCAGCCACCAGCCGTAGACATTCAACAGCAGCCCCTGCAGCATGTTTCCGGTGAAGAACGTGTCGAGACGCAGACGTTGCAGCGCTGCCGCTCGCCGGGCATTCTCGAACTCAGAGTTGGATGAGGCGATCTCCCTGCTGACCTGCGCGGCGATCTGCGTTTCGGTTCGCTTGGCGTTCTCTGGGAGGGCGCGCAGTTCTTCGCGAAGGGCCTCCGTGTACTGCGACACCAGGATCGCGAGGCGGTTGTAACTCGCGTACTCGTCCGGCACGTCGAGGTTCTCGGCTGAGAACCGCAGCTGTGCAGCGATGTAGTGCTCGGCATACGCCTTGGCCTGCAGCCCATGCGTCATCGGCTGACCAGCAAAGCGGGTCAAGGCGCGCGCGTCCTCAACGGTGAGCATGCCCGAGGCCGTGGCCGCTTTGATGGCTGGCGTGCCGGGCATGGTGATTTGCTGAGCGGAGAGCTTCTCAGCCACCAGCTTGTGGTCGTAGGCACCCGCGCTGAGGGTCGCGACGCCCACGACCATGAGGACCAAGGCGACGATGCGCCTGCCCAATTGATTGGCTTGCCCCTTCATTTACTCATCAACCTCCTGCGGTTGCCGTGCCCTAGCTCCGCGCAGCCGACTGGTCAACTTCCGCAATGCTATGCCGGAAGCCAGGCCCGCCAAAAGCAACCGAGCCGCGATCTCGATTCCAGAGCCCCACCCCAGCCAAGCGCCGGCCGCGCACAACCCGAGACCAACTAGCAGCGGCGCGGCGAGGGCCCGCTCATTCCAGGCCACGGCCCCAGCCCGCCTGGCCACGCTCCGGGTACCGAGGTACAGCAGACCGTAGGTGATCAGGTACCCGAGCCCCATTGCTGGCAGACCGAGGACGGGCACCAATGCGGCGGCTGCGAGCCCACCGGCGACTACAGCCAAGGGGCTCAATAGCGCGAGAGGCTGCGTGGCACCTGCCGCGAACACCAGTTGCAGGTGGGCCAGGTAGGCGGCCGCGATGGCCGCAGTGAGGCTCGTGAGAGCGGTCAGTGGGACCATGCCTTGCAGGTCGTAGGGTGTGAGGAAGCGGAGCACCCAAGGCGCGAGCAGCGCAACGACGGCTCCGCCCAGGCTCGCCAGCCAGCACACCACGGAGGCAGTCTCCTCCAGCAACGGACCCTGTGCTTCGCGCCTGGCGCGCAGCACAATCGGCGTCCACGCGTAGCTCAAGGCGCTGGTTACCACCAGTGGCATGGTCGCAAGTTGAAGGGAGGGCTGGGTTTCTGCAGCGGCATCGATCCCGAGCCGGGCTGTGGCGATCCAGACGGCAACGGCGGTGGTGGTGCCGATGGCCAGTTGGTGGGGAATCATTGGTAGCGCGATCCGAAGAGCGGCGCGGAAGTCAGACAGGTCCCACTGAACGTGGGTTCGTGCGATCTGGGCGAAGGCGAAGACGTCGACCAAGAGATAGACGCTGGCCAGGGCGACGAAGTAGGCCGACGCCGTGCTGGACAGGGTCAAGACGGTTATTAGCCCACCGACGGGTGCCAGCAGGCTCAGCCCAAAGGCCAACGCGACGTACCGCCACGGCTTGTCCTCGGCCAGCGACAGTGCCTGTGCCATTGCCACGCCGGCCCCTGCGCCCCCAGCCAGGACGGCCAGCAGAACAGCGGCCGGGAGGCCAAACCCGGAGACGGCCAGAGCCAGCCCGATCAGGCTGGCCGTGGCTGAGACGGCCAAGGCGATCAGTGCGCCGCGGCTCGCGATGCCACGGGCGCCCTCAGGGCCAGTCGCCTCGACGATCGCATGACGCGTGATTGCAGTGGGCAGTCCCATTGCCAGCAGGTTGATCGTGAATTGCATTGCGGTGACGCCGAGGGAGACGTATCCGTACTCGGTCTGGCGCAGTGCTCGGGTGAGGGCGGGGGTGATCAGGAGCGCGGCCAGCATCGGCGCGGCGGTGGCAAGCGTGTAGATGGAGCCGCGACCAAGCAGTTTGGCACTGGATTGGCGGGCTGTGGGCTCGGGCTCCGGGGTGGTGGCCATCACAGGGCTTCTGCGAAAGCGAGGATTCGTGCAGCCTGCCGGTCATTGTTCTTCTGGTCCAACACGAACCGTTGGCCCCGTGCGCCCAACTGGGACAGCTCCGCCACACCGCGACCGAGCGCGTCTTCGAGGGCCGTTGTGATACCCGAAGCGCCGGGCTGGTCGATGGTCAGCACGTAGTCCAAATACTCGTCCGGCATGCCGGGTAGCCGTGTTGTAAGCACGGCGGTACCCGAGGCCAAGTACTCCATATTCTTGGACGGGAACGAGTATCGGGTGAACTCCTGATCGGCAGGCCGGGGGTTGACCAGCAGCCACGCACTCCGCTCGTTCTCGACGACTTCATCGACTGGGACGTTGCCCCGGTAGTCGATTCGGGGATCGAGGGTGGCTGCGGCTCGCACCTCTGCTGCGTAATCGCCGTCGCCGTAGATGATCAACCGGGCATTCGGATCGCCCAGCGCCCGGAACCCCTCAATGAGGTTGGCCAGCCCATACTCAGCACGCAGCGCTCCCGCGTATAGCGCGGTGGGCATAGCGGCCTTGACCTGCTGCGTGGCATCCGGGGTGGACAAGCTGGCGTCGACCAGTCCTTCCATGACCAGATGCGGCTTTCCGCCAGGGTTAACTACGGCATTCATCTGCTCGGTGAGCAGGATGAATCCATCGAGTTGCGCATACGTACGACTCGCCATCGCGCGCAGCATCCGAAACAGCCGGCCGCTCTTGCCGGTCGCATCCTGAACTGCTCCCATGTAGTTGTAGATGTCTGCAAAGATCGCGATCGTCTTCACGTTTGAGCCGCGCAAAGCAAGCAGCAAGCCGGGCAGTGCCGTGATGTATGCCCCGTCAGACAGGAAGACGCGGTTCGGTTCCCGCCGGGTCCGCCAACGCCAAATGAACGCTTGAATCGCGAACTGCCCCGCCAGCCACACTTGTCGCAGGACCCGAGCATTGGGAAAGCCCAAGTGGTCGATAACCCAGTTCGGCTTGATCCTCTCCCTGACTCGACGCCAATAGACGCCGGTGTGGAATCGCGGGTTGACCGCGCGTCCTGACAGCGCCGTGACCCTGGTACTTGGTGCGCCTGCGAGGCCGCTCTGGATCAGCCAACCGAACTTCTGCCCGGATTGCGGCATCCCGTACGTGATGGACCGGGCGTTGGGCCGCTTGGCGTCCTCGACGGCCTGGAATTGTGCGGGGGAGGTGACCGCTGACAGGTAGAGGACGTGCGTCATGGTTTGGTGAGCCCTTTCCAGTCCGCTTCATCTGGACCCATCATTGCGCCGAACAGACCCCAAGTCAGCATCAGCAGCACCAGTTGGTCCGTGATCAGGGGTTGCAGCAAGGAGTAGCCCAAGAGTGCCGCCAGCCCAATCAAGTAGGCACTGCGGAAGGCGCGGAGCCGCAGCCTGATCAGCGCCACTATCGGGATGAACAGTGCGACAGCGAAGTAGGGAACCGCTCCAACGATCCCAATGAAGGTCAGCACTTCCAGGAAGAGATTGTGCGGCGGATGGTAGCCCCAGCCATCGAAGAAGATGACGGGCCGGCCGGTTCCCCAGACCCAGTGCTTCTCGAGCACAGCAAGAGACCGGGCGAGGATTCGTCCATGGGTCAGCTCCAGTGGCCGCCGGTACGGAGCCTCGTAGTTCGGATCTCCGGTATCCGCTGGGCGGATTGACGAGGAGGGTTTGGCCGCGCGCGAGCGCCGTGGCCCCGGAGGTGAGCTGGGCGTTGAAGCGCCGCTACTCGGCGAGGCTGTCGGAGACCCCGAAGAAGGCGTCGCCGGCGTCCGCGGTTGTGCGCTCCCGGATGGCGTGCCCGTCTGCCTGGGAGGCTGTGGAGTCCCCGTTGGCGAGGGTGACAGCGGAGCGCCTGTCGCCGAGGGAGACCGGGGTGTGCCAGTAGGCGATGCAGTGACCATGGAGGATTGCTTCGACGAGGTGGCCTTCGGCCGGGTCGTCTCCTCCATCGTCGTGGCGCGAGTGAGGTCGTTCAGCAGGCTCGGGTTGAGCACCACCAGGACGACGATGGCCGCCACAGAAAGGGCAGCCACGCGAGTGAGTTCGCGCAGTCTGCGGGCACCATCGATCCGCCAGATCAGGATCGCGGACACCACGAGCAGAATCGGGTACACCAAGAGTGCAAAACGTGAACCCGACGTCAGAACCAGGGCAGAGCAGACCACGACGTTGGCGTAGGCCAGCCGGCGAAGCCAGGCGCTCGGGTTGCGTGAAGCCCAGTGAAGGAGCAGCGGGGTGAGGAGCAGCGCCATCCCGACGTAAACGTTGATGTTGGATAGCAGGCCAGACGCCCGAACGCGCGACCGCTCGATGATGACCAGTGCGATGCCCCAAGCATTGATCACAGTCACCAGGGCGAGCGCCCCCAGCATCATGGATCGCTTGCTCAGCCAACCGAGTCGGAAGACCAGGTACCACGCCAAGGCGAACCCCAGGTACTCAACCAGGGTGATGGAGATGACCCACTGCAACGTGAGGAATCGTCGACCGATCACGATGCCCAACCAGACGATGCACAACACGGCGTAGGCCTTCAGGAGGTACTGCGACTGCCGATCGAGCCTTCGGTACTGGCGTCTGACGATCAGGCTCACGAACAGTGCCACACCAAGAATGGCGAACAGGATCTCGGACAGATCCAGACGCTGCTTCCCGCCCACTGACGCTGCAATCCGGACGTCCACGTGCAACTGTGTGCTCAGCAGTGCCACGAGGACCAGCAGTGGGCCGAGCCAACGAGATGGACGCCTCAGTTGGCGCAGCCAGTACCGTCCGGCAGCACGAGCGGGCACGGATCAAACCGTCCGCAGGCCGTACCAGTCGGCGCTGCGCCGCCACGTCGAGGCGATGAAGCTGACCACCCGGTAGGCCGTGTCGTCGATCTCATAGCCGGCAGGCATGCCATGCCCGGCCTCTGATTCGACCAGGGAGATCGCCTCCAACACATTGCCCGGATTCAGCCCAGTCAGAACGATTGACCCAGTATCCAGGGCCTCAGGACGCTCGATCGCGTCGCGAAGCGTGATCGCCGGGAAGCCCAGGATTGACGACTCCTCCGAGACCGTGCCGGAATCGGAAAGCACGCAGTGCGCTCTCACCTGGAGTTTGTTGTAGTCATTGAAGCCCAGTGGCGGGTGGAAGCGGACCAAGTCATTGACCTCACGACCCAACGCGTCCAGCTTCTGCCGTGTGCGCGGATGCGTAGAGACGAGGACAGGCTCGCCGTACTTGTCGGCGACCGCCTCGAGACAGTCCAGGAGGGCGTCGAGCCGAGCCTGGGAGTCGACGTTCTCCTGCCGGTGTGCGCTGACCAGGAAGTACTTCTTCGGCTCCAGCCCCAGCCGGTCCAGCACGTCGGACGACTCGATGGCCGCTCGCTGCGCGTTGAGGACCTCCCGCATCGGGGAGCCGGTAACCATGATCCGCCGTGGGTGTAGGCCCTCGGCCAACAGATTGCGGCGCGCATGCTCGGTGTAGGCGAGGTTGAAGTCAGCCGTGTGGTCGACGATGCGCCGGTTGGTCTCCTCCGGGACATTCTCGTCGAAGCAGCGGTTGCCGGCCTCCATGTGGTAAACGGGTACCCGCATGCGCTTTGCCATGATCGCGGCGATGCATGAGTTGGTGTCGCCGAGCACCAGGAAGGCGTCGGGCTTCTCCTGCTTGATCACCCGTTCGGTGCCCTCGAGCACCTGGCCGAGGATTGACCCCAGGCTGGAGGTGTCCACGCCCAAGAAGTGATCGGGTTCGCGCAGGCCGAGGTCGTCGAAGAAGACCTGGTTCAGGTTGAAGTCGTAGTTCTGCCCGGTGTGCACCAGAACGTGGTCGAACTCCGCGTCCAGCAACTTGATCACCTGCGAAAGCCGGATGATCTCGGGGCGGGTGCCCACCATGGTCATCACCTTGGTCATCTCACTGCTCCTCGGGGGTTACGCGCATGGGGAAGGTGTCCGGATCGGCCGGATCGTACAGCTCACTGATCCAGAACAATGTCGTCAGTTCATCATCGCCGGCATTGGTGATGTTGTGCGACCAGCCAATCGGCATGTCTATGGCGCAGGGTTCATCGCCACTTACGTCAAAGTCGATGACCTCGTCGTGAAAGGCCCTCCTCAGGCTGATCCGGGCCTTGCCGGACAACACTGCGAACCGTTCGATCTTGCGTAGGTGGAAGTGCTCGCCGCGCGTGATCCCTGGCTTGGTGGTCGAGAAGGACGTCTGGCCGCCGCCGCCCTGCAGACGCACCAACTCGACGAAGCTGCCGCGCGGGTCGGTGTGCTTCGTGTACCGGATTGGCAGGTTGTTGGGGAACATCGCAGCGCGTAGCGAGTTGAACAGGTTGACCTCGAGCTTGGATCGCAGTTCTGGGAATTCACCCTGCCGGGAGTAGACCTCGTGGTGGTGCGCCAAGGTCTGATAGACGCCCAGCACACTCGTCTGGGTTGGATCGGGCTGCAAGAGCCCGCGCCCTCCCTTGGGAATGTCCAAGGTCAGCGCATCGATCATCGCCTGCGCGGCGTCCTGGGCGTGTAGCAGGCCGATCTCGCGGTCAGTGATCTGAGGTTCGCGGCCGTTCAGGATGGCATCGATGAAGGTTGCGGTGAACGTGTTGTAGTTCGGCCGGGCGTGCTCGCCAAAGAGGTTGGGCAGGCGGACGTCGACCAGCGACCCACCACGTTCGGCGGCCGCGGCAGCAATCACGTCGGCTGCGCGGCGCTTGCCGCGACCATACGGTGTGTCGGCGTCGGCGTGGATGGTGTTCGAGAAGACGACTCGGGGGAAGGTGCCAAGGCCTGCGAGTGCGGCGACCAGATGCTCGGCCAACTCCACGTTGCCGTCCTCGACGGTGTGGTCGTTGATACCGGCCAAGTGGATGACCGCATCCACCCCTTCGGTGTACTTAGCCAACTGCGGCCATTCAGGCAGCCCGACCGCCACCACCTCGTGGTCGGTGTGGGCGAACAGGCGCGTCCTGGTGTGCCAGCCGAGGAAGCCATCGGCCCCAGTCAAGAGGACCTTCATCGACGGGCCTCGTCCCACAGCTTGCGCAGCTTTGGCAACCGCATCAGCAACTCCACCGTCTGGTCCAGGTCCAGGCGGGTTGCGTTCTCCGAGGTGAAACCGACCGGCTCCACCGGCTCGTCGGTGCCCTGATCTACGTACAACTCGTACTCCAGGCCGCGGGCGTCAAGCGGGACGCGGTAGTAGTCGCCCTGGTCGATGGCCTTGACGATCTCCTCGCTGCCCAGCAGGGTCTCGTGCATCTTCTCGCCGTGCCGGATGCCGATGATCTTGAGTTCCGGGGCATCGACACCCATCACCTTGGCGACAGCGCGGGCCAGGGTCTCGACCGTGGACGCCGGGGCCTTCTTCACGAACAGGTCGCCCGGTTCGGCGTGACCGAAGGCATACTCCACGAGGTCCACCGATTCGTCGAGGCTCATCAGGAACCGGGTCATCCGGGGCTCGGTGAGGGTCAGCGGCCGGCCGGCCTTGATCTGGTCGATGAACAGCGGAATGACCGAGCCGCGCGACATCATCACGTTGCCGTATCGGGTCATCGACACCACGGTGCCCGACTCCGGGTTGTTCCGGGCGAACGCCTGCGCCGTCTTCTCCATCAGGGCCTTGGTCATGCCCATGGCGTTGACCGGGTAGACCGCCTTGTCGGTGCTGAGGCACACCACGGAGCGGACGCCGGTCTCGTCGGCAGCGCGAATCACATTCTCACTGCCAGTGACGTTGGTCAGCACGGCTTGCTCGGGGAAGAACTCACAACTGGGCACCTGCTTGAGCGCCGCAGCGTGGAAGACGTAGTCGGCGCAGTTGAACGCGGTGACCACCGATCGGTAATCGCGAATGTCACCCAGGAAGAACTTGACGCGCGGATCGGCAAGCTTCTTGCGCATGTCGTCCTGCTTGGCCTCGTCCCGACTCAGGATGTGCACCTGGCCGACCCCACGTTCCAGCGCGCGGGTCATGTCGAGCCGAACGACCCGGTACCACCGGTGATCGCCACCGTCGCGCCGAGCAACTGCCTCAGTCATCGCTCACTCCGTTTCATCGGTTGCCGCAAGCATTGTCGCGCAGTTCTGCCCAACCTTCTTCGCCCACGGGGGTCTCCACCCCTGGTGGTCAACCAACTGGTGGCCTGGCCCTGCCCGAACCAGATCATCTCCACCCGCCGGGCATTCGCGCTGATCGCCGGCACGGGTGCGCTCGCCAACGCCAGACCGCGTACCAGAGCCTTCGCCACCGGACGCGGCACCACCCGCGGGCTACGGTCACCGAGCAGTTCCAGCAGGCTGCTGCACCAGGTCAAGCCCTCCCAGAGGTGGATCACCACCGAAGGCGGTTGTGACACGCACGTCGCCAACTCGGCGACTGCTGCGCCGGCTCGCGGCCAGCGCCGCAGCAGGCTGATCGCCAGGACCGGCAACCGTGGAGGCAGGGGATGACGCGATCTTCGTGATCATCGGGTAACCCGGCGATTCCGTGGTGCACGCTCGGCGGCCGGTAGCAGACAGTTCCTTGTGGTCCGGCGAGCGGGCCAGCCGCTCGCAAAGCACCTTCGATCGCGCGTAGTCAGAGGCATCGAACTCGTCGGTTTCGTCGAGCACCGGTCGGCGCCCCTGGACGACTGCGCTGCTGACGTGGACGTACCGGGGATACCGAGTTCGGACGCGTAGCTACGGCCAGCAGTCCCGGCAGCGCACCGTTCGCGGCGATCAGTGAGCGGGCGTCCGCGCCGACGCGTCGAGTTGCCGGCCGCGTTGACCAGTGCGTCCGCGCCGCGCCAGGCCTCGAGCAACGCTTCATCAAGGTCTGCGTCCCGCAGGAGATGCTCGTCTCGGCCACGCTCATCTCCGGAAGGCGAGGCGCCCTCGCGGCCACCACCTCGACGCCCTGACCCGTCAACGCACCGACCTGCCCGCCGACGAACCCGGAGGCCCCAACCACGACCTTCATCGTCTGGACCTCCCGCCATCGGCAGCCTTGGTCAGGACCTCGGTCAAGGCTGCCGCGGAAACCGAGGAACTCAAGTTCCCAACGTAGTAGTTGCGCGCACGGGCTGCCATCTGCGCCAGTTCGTCAGGATTGTGCCGCCATGAACGGACCAGATGCGCGATCTGGGAGCCTTCGTTCACACTGACCACGGCGCCAGCGCCGGCCGCCTTGATTGTGGCTGCCGCGTCCCCAGCGAGAGCGCCAATGACGGGTCGTCCAGCCGCGAGCGTCGCCTGCAGTTTGCTGGGCATGGTCATCGGAACAGCAGCAGATCCGTCAGGCCCACGAAATGCGCATTGCCAGAGCCATGAGGGCGCCCATTCGATCCATGGGTTGTTGGGGGATAGAAGACAACGTTGTGTAACTGACGTCGGTCGGCGTCGCGCTGCAACTCGATCACTGCCATCGCCAATCATGACAACACCGATGTCGAGGCTCGTCCAGCAGATGTTCGGCGGCATCGAGCAAGGTGGAAAGTTCCTGAAGCGGCCTAGGTTGCCGGCGTAGAACAGATTGAACAGCCGGGTGATGCCGAGTTCGGCCGCCAATCGGGCGTCACGTGCAATGGGCCGAAATACCTGTTCGTCCGCCCAGTTGTGGATGACGCTGACCTTGTCTTGCGGCACACCTCGGGCGAGAACCCGGTCCACCATGCCGCTGGAGGTGACGGCGATGTGGTCGGCAAGCCGGTATGACTCGTCAACAAAGTGATGGAGTGCGGACTCTGCGATCTGCCCCGCTCGTCCGGGAATGAAACCGCTGGCCGTGACAGTGTCCGGCCACAGGTCGTGGACATGCAGCACGTACGGGATGCCCCGCGTCTTCTTGAGCGCCATGGCCGGCAGGGCGGCGGTGCCCGGCGTCCCGTGCACCAGCACGACATCGCGGTCGGCGAGGTGGCGCTGCGCGTCCAGCGTCGCGGACGCGGCGAAGCTCAGGTAGTTGGCCATGCGGGGGATGGCGCGAGGTTCATGGTTCGCGTACAGCGGGACGCGCCGCACCAGCACGCCGTCGACCAGGTCGGGATACGCCGGACGGACCCGGTAGCCGGGATAGATGCGGCCGGTGGGGTAGTTGGGCAGACCCGTGATCACATGGAGGTCGAAACCGGACGCCTGGAGTTGCTTGGCGATCACCGTCGCGATTGCCGCCGATCCGCGCTCGGGGGCGAACCACTGGCTGACCATGCCCAGCCGGACGGGGCGGTCAACGGTCATGATGGTGACCCACCTCGAGTCCCAACTCCGGCGAACAGACTCACCAGATCAAGATACCGGAGTCCGCTGGAGGCTTCATCTTCCACGCCCATCGGCATGGGTCGGGTATGCCAAACCCATGACCCCGGTCACTGTCGCCGGTCAGGCATCGCTCCTAGCGTGGAGCGTGTCACAACCCCGCCCCGAGCCAGGAGACCCCCTGATGACAACCACGTCCCAAGTGGCCGGCCCAACGCACGCCGCTACCGGAGCCATGATCGATTGCCGCGACGTCACCAAGTCGTACCCCGCCGGTGATCGCGAAGTGCAGATCCTGCACGGCATCTCGCTGCAGGTGAACCCGGGCGAGATCTGCGCGGTGATGGGCCCGTCGGGCTCCGGCAAGTCGACTCTGCTCTACTGCCTGGCCGGCCTGGAACCGCCGACGACCGGTCAGGTCTCCCTGCTCGGCCAGAACCTGGCCGGCCTGAACCGCAGCCAACTCGCGGCCATGCGGCGCTCGGACGTCGGTTTCGTCTTCCAGTCGTACAACCTGATCCCGACCCTGTCGGCGTTTGAGAACATCGCGCTGCCGTGGCGGCTGGGCAAGAAGGCCGCCCCGGACGCCGAGATTCGGCAGAAGCTGAGCGAGCTTGGGCTGGCCGAACAGATCGAGTCGCGGCCGCCGACGCTGTCCGGCGGCGAACAGCAGCGGGTCGCACTGGCCCGGGTCATGTGCCAGCAGCCCCGAATCGTCTTCGCTGATGAGCCGACTGGCGCCCTGGACACCAAGACCGGCATCTTCGTGCTCAGCGAACTCGTCCGGATGGCCCACCAGGCCGACCGCTGCGTGCTGACCGTGACCCACGACCCCAACGTCGCCGCCGAGTGCGACCGCGTGGTCTTCCTGCGCGACGGACTGATCGTCGACGAGATGGTCCACCCCGGCCTCGACCGGGTGACCGAGACCATCACCCGCCTCACCGCGGAGGTCGAGGGACGATGAGGGCGCTGCACATCGCGGAGATCCGCGGTTCGTGGCGGGCCTGGCTCAGCGTCAGCCTCGCCTTCCTGGTCACCAACTTCGGCATCGCGCTGCCCGCCCTGCTGTTCTACGCGTCCTGGCAGGGCGACGTCGAGATGGGCACCCACTTCCTGATCGTCACCAACGTGATCCTGGTGGCCCTGGTGGCGATGTCGGTGCTCGCCAACTCCGCCGAACTCGTGGTCGCGTCCCGCCGTGGCGCGATCGCCCGGCTGGCACTGGCTGGTGCGTCCCCGAACCAGATCGTCCGGACGCTGATGACCCAACTCGTGGCGGTAACCCTGGCCTGCGCCGTGGTCGGCGACGCCATCGCGGTCGCCATCCAGCAACCCGTCATCAACTTCGTCCAACAGGACCGGGCCGCCGAGGGCACTATCCAACTGGTGCCCACCTACTCCCCGCTCCCGTTGCTGTTCGCCACCGCACTCTGCGTCGCCGTCGCGCTGCTCGCCGGGTTGCGGGTGGCCCGTCGCGCCACTCGGATTCCGGCGGTCGAGGCCCTGCGTCAGGCAGCCAACGAGCCCGAGGTGACCGGTATTCGCGGCCGTGCGATCCGGTTCGGCCTGCTGGTGGTGGTGCTGGTCCTGCTGGCAGTCGGCAGCCTCTACTCGTTCGGTCAGAACGACCTGCAGAAGGGCGACCAGATCCTGCAGGCCGGCGTGATCCTGCTGGTGCTCACCGGTTGGGCGATCTCGGTTGGCGCGCCGCTGTTCATGCGCGGTCTGGTCAGGGCCTGGACGCGGTTGGTCCCGAACACTAGTCCTTCGTGGCACTTGGCCCGGCACACCGTCGTCGCCCGCAGCACCCGGATGATCAAGACGATCCTGCCGGTGATGATGGCCGTCGGCATCCTGGTCGGCATGCTGGTGCTCGGCGCCACCATGACAGAACTGATTCGGATGGCAAACCCGGGCGAGGTCGGCGACACCCGCAGCAGCCTGGGCACGATGATGACGATTCTGGGGCTGCCGTTCCTGGTCTCCCTGTCGGGAGCCGTGGGCAACCTGATCATGATGGCCAGGCAGCGGGACGCGGAGATGGCGCTGGCGTCCATCGCCGGTGGCACCCCGGATCAGCAGCGTGGTGCGTTGATCCTGGAAGGCGTCATCGTCGGGGTCACCGGCATGATCCTCGGTCTGGTGATGGTCGTCGTGGCGATGGTCTACACCTACGTCGGCCTGATGCTCTACCTGCCGATCGCGGCCGTTGCTGTGCCTTGGGGCTCGATGGCTCTGGTCGTCGTGGTCTGCCTGGCGGTCTGCGTGCTGGCCACCCTGCTGCCCTCGATCCCGGCCCTGCGGCTACCGCCGCAGAAGGTGGTTGCCCGGCTGATCGCCGACTGAATCGGACGCTACGTCAGCGGGCGCCGCACCCGCAGCCACCACACCCGCAACTGCCGCCACCGGCGTCGTCGAACTGCTCGCCCAGCGTGATGAACTGCGGCTTGTGGGTCTCGGCCCACACCTGGTCGAGGGCCTGGGCGAACAGTTCGGCCGGCTGGGCGCCGCTGACGGCCCACTGGCCGTCGAAGAGGAAGAACGGCACACCGGAGATGCCGTAGCCGGACGCTTGCTGCTCGTCGGTGCGCACCTGCTCGGTGAACTCGATGCCACCCAGCACCTCACGGACGCGGGCCTCGTCCAGCCCGATCCCGGTGGCGAGCCGGACCAGCACTTCGGGGTCGCTGACCAGTTCACCGTCGGTGAAGTAGGCCTGCATCAGGGCTTCGGTGGCCTCGGCGGCGAGCCCCTGGCTCTCGGCAAGCTTTATGATGCGGTGCGCGTCCAGCGTGTTGGTGACCTTGGCGTCCCGCCAGTTGAATTGCAGCCCAACCTCGGTGGCCCGCTCGGCCAGCGCGTCGTTCTGCAGTGTCACCTGTTCGGAGTCGATGCCGTACTTGTCCATCAGGTGCACCGTCGCGTCCTCGCCCTGCTTCGAGGCGGTCGGGTCGAGTTCGAAGGCCTTCCAGACGACCTCGACCTCATCGGCGTGGTCGAAATGTTCGAGCGCGCTCGCCAGTTCGCGCTTGCCGATGTAGCAGAACGGGCAGACGACGTCGGACCAAACTTCAATGCGCATGCCCCCTTGTCTACCAGTCAGCACCAAGCTGCGCCGACGTCTCGCAGTGGGGGAGCGCACCGCGTCCGACCGAATCCAGTAGCCCACGCCGGACGCAATCGTGACCGGGATTGATGGCACCCGCCGATCAGGGCTAAAGTGAGGTGGCAAGAGCCTCTTGCCGCAAGCGTGTGCAGGGGGCTTCGTTGTTGTTCCGGGCTGCGGTGCCCGGAGCCAAAGGAGGGCTGAAATGCCGGGCATCATCGTGGTGGGCACCCAGTGGGGTGACGAGGGCAAGGGCAAGGCTGTCGACGCGCTGGGCGAGCAGGTCGACTACGTCGTTCGGTTCTCGGGCGGCAACAACGCCGGGCACACCGTCGTAGTGGGCGGTGAGAAGTTCATCATGCACCTGCTGCCCGCCGGCATCCTGAACCGCAATGCCACCACCGTCATCGGCAACGGCGTGGTGATCGACCTCGACGTGCTCTACCACGAACTCGACGGGCTGACCGAGCGCGGCGAGGCCGTCGAGCACCCGCTGATCAGCTCGAACGCGCACCTGATCACCTCCTACCACCAGACCCTGGACAAGATCACCGAACGTTTCGCGGGCAAGAAGCGCATCGGCACCACCGGACGCGGCGTCGGCCCGACCTATTCCGACAAGGTGAATCGCGTCGGAATCCGAAGATCTGGCCGACCTGCTGGACGCCGAGTTGCTGCGCGACAAGGTCGTCGCCTCGCTCGAGCAGAAGAACCAGATCCTGGTCAAGATCTTCAACCGGCGCGAGATCAACGCCGACACGGTCACCGAGCAACTGCTCGCCCATGCCGAGCGAATCGCGCCCTACGTCGTGGACGCGCCGCGGCTGCTCAACAACGCGCTGGACGAGGGCAAGGTCGTGCTCTTCGAGGGCTGCGCCGGGCCCACCACCTGGACGTCAACCACGGCACCTACCCTACGTCACCAGCTCGAACCCGACCGCCGGCGGCGCCTGCACCGGCACCGGTGTCGGCCGGCCGGATCGACCGGGTGATCGGCATCGCCAAGGCCTACACCACGCGGGTCGGCGAGGGCCCGTTCCCCACCGAGTTGTTCGATACCGACGGTGAGCGGCTGCGCGGCGAGGGCCGGCAGTACGGCGCCACCGGACGCCCGCGGCGCTGCGGCTGGATAGGCACGCCCATCGTCGAGGTTGCGTCCAAGGTGAACGGCTGCACCGACATCTTCTTGACCAAACTCGACATCCTGTCGGGCTGGAGCAGATCCCGGTCTGCGTCGCCTACGAGATCGACGGCAAGCGCACCGACACCTACCCGGCCAGTCGGAGTTGCAGCGCGCCAGCCGATCGAGGCCACCTGCCCGGCTGGTCGGAGGACATCTCTGGTGCCGCTCGTTCGATGAACTGCCGGCCACCTGCCAGGCCTACGTGCACCGCCTCGAAGAACTGATCGGCTGCCGGATCAGCGGCATCGGTGTCGGCCCCGGACGCGGGAGCAGGTCATCCTGATCAACGACTGGTCACGAACGCTCGGATTGCCGCCAACCCCTGCGTTGGCAAGCGGACATGGGCTCCCCGGCAAGAACGTCGAACCCCGAGGAGCCCGCATGTCGAGCAACCCACCCCGCCCAGTGGCATGCCGAGAGGCTGCGCGCTTCGCCGAGTTGATCAACGGCGTGACCGATTGGGACGCGCCCACCCCGGTCAAGGAGTGGCAGGCCCGGGACATCGTCACGCACCTGCTGGCGCTGGCCCGCCGGCATGTTCGGTGGCTACGGGGTTGAACTGCGAGCCGGCAGCCGACATCGCCGGCTCCTTCGAGCGGCAGAGCCGCGGCGATCGAGGCGATCACGGACGACCCAGCCCAGGCCGAGGCAGTCGTCGACACCCACACCGGCCCGCAGCAACTCGGCGACGTGATCAACAACTTCTATACCGCCGACCTGTTCATCACCGACCAGGACGGCCAAGTCGTCCAGGTCAGGACGCGACGATGGCCGAACCGATCGTGGCCGGCATGTACGAGGGCATGAGCCAGATCGAGCCGATGCTGCGCAAGATCCCAGCAGTTCGGCGAGCGGCGGCGGTCGCCGACGACGCGTCCGTGGTCGACAAGTTCATCGCCTTCATCGACCGCGACCACGCCAGTAGGGCCGAGAGCTGACCCGTTTCGCCGCCGCGGTGCCGTGAACCCGGCGCCTGCGCGGCGTGCCACAGTAGAGCCATGGTCGATCTGCAGACCCTGGCCGCCACCATCACCGGCACCGACCGCCCCGGCATGACCGTGCACTTGATGGACGCGATCGCCCGGACCGGTGCCGAGGTGCTCGACTTCGAGCAGGTCGTGGTCCGTGAGCAGTTGATCGTCGCGCTGCTGCTCGGCTCGTTGCCCGACGATGTCTCGGAACTGACCGACCGGCTGGCCGGCACCTGCGCCCGGCTGGGCGTCACCCTGCACATCCGTGAGGGCGTGGGCGACAATCCGCCACGGCCCAACCGCGTCGTGGTCACCCTGCTCGGCCGGCCCCTGCTGGCCCGGCACGTCGCCGCCGCGTCCCAGGTGATCACCGACCACGGCGGCAACATTGACCGCTCGGCGACTGTCCCGCCAGCCGATGACCAGCATCGAGTTCTGGGTCTCGCATGCCGAGGTCGCCGATCTGCGTCCGGCGCTGGCTCAGGCCTCGGCCCAAGCAGGATTCGATGTCGCCGTCTCGCCCGCCGGCCTGGCCCGGCAGGGCCGCCGCCTGGTCGTCATGGATGTGGATTCCACTCTCATCCGCGATGAGGTGATCGAGTTGCTGGCCGCGCACGCCGGACGCGAAGCCGAGGTGGCCGAAGTGACGGCCGCCGCGATGCGCGGCGAGATCGATTTCGCGACCAGCCTGCATCAGCGGGTCTCGAAGCTTGCCGGACTGCCTGCGTCCATCTTCGACGAGGTGCGCCAGGCGGTTCGGCTGACGCCCGGGGCCCGGACGCTGGTCGGCACCCTGCAAGATCTCGGTTTCGCCGTCGGGCTGGTATCCGGCGGTTTCATCGAGGTCGTCGGACCGCTGGCAGCCGACCTCCGGCATCACCCATGTGCGGGCCAATTCGCTCCACGGGTGGCCGACAGGGTGCTGACCGGACGCATCCTCGGCCCGGTGATCGACCGCGCCGCCAAGGCCGCCACCCTGCGCGAGTTCGCCGCGGCCGAGGGGCTGCCGCTGTCACGCACGGTCGCGATCGGTGACGGTGCCAACGATCTCGACATGCTCGCTGCCGCCGGTCTGGGCATCGCGTTCAACGCCAAGCCCGCAGTGCGCGCGTCCGCCGACACCTCGCTGAACCTGCCCTACCTGGACGCAGTGCTCTTCCTGCTCGGCTTCAGTCGCGAAGAGGTTGAGGACGCCGCGGCGTCCCGCGCCAGTTCCTAGCCACCCACGGCGTAGAGCAGGATCGGCAACGGCAGGCTGACCACCGCCGTGCTGATCACCACCTGCCACTTGTGGTTGACCAGTTGCGCCACGAATTCGCGCAGGATCGCCGACGTCCAGTACCACCAGGCGACCGGGGCGCCAACGGCATTCAGCGACAGTCCCTGCCTGCGGGCCAGATCCGCAGCGCGCAGCACGTGGAAGTTGCTGGTTACCGCCAGTCCGCGCGCGTCCGGCCCGAGTTGCGGGTCAGCAGCCACCAGGTCTGCGGTGAAGCGCAGGTTCTCCTCGGTGCTGGTGGACGCGTCCTCGGCAAGGATCAATTCGTCGGGCACCGCCAGTTCGGTCGAGGCGTACTCGGCCATCGCGATCGCCTCGGGCCGCGGCTCGTCGTCCCCCTGGCCGCCGGACATCACGATCGGCGGCGCACTGCCGCTCTTCGCCCAAACCTGGCTGATCTCGACGGCCCGCCGGACGCGATTGGCCAGCAGCGGTCCGACCCGGCCGTCGACCAGACCCGCGCCGAGCACCACCAGGTAATCCGGACGGCGCCGGGCGCTGATCACTGAGTAGAGCGCTTGGTAGAGCACCATCGAGACGAACAGGAAGCCCAGCCAACCACCGGCCATCGCCAACCAGACGCCCAGCGCGATGGCCAGGCGTCCACCCGACAGCACCAGGGCGATCGCGGCCGCCAACAGCCCGATCAGCCCGAGCCCGGCCAGCAATGCCAGCAGGTTGCCCAGTGAGCGGGACTCGCGCCGGACGGTGCGGGCGCCGCTGACCAGCAGCAGCACGATCAGGGCCAGCAGCCAGAGCGGCGAAGTGGCCACCACGAACACCGCTCCGGTGGTCATCGGGCTGGCCGGCAGGCTCATCATCCCCGCCGACCCGATCAGCGCCAGCGTGCTGGCCCCGATCAGGGGTGCGTTGGCCGCCCGCCGCGGTTCTCGGCGGGTGAACACGATCGCGAGGACGATGATGGCGACCTCGACGACCAGCATGAAGGCAATCACGGGCGTCCCTTCGGTTCATCTCCCAGTAGACATGCGCCGGTCCGCCTCACCAAGCCCGGCTCGCGCAACCGCTGCTGACTAGAAGCCAAGGCCGCGCAGCCAATCGGTCAACGCGTCCTCGCGCGCCCCAGTGTCCTGCGGAGCCCAAAGCCCCAGCCGCAGCGAGTCGAGCACCTGCCCGTCGGCCAGGTAGAGGACGCGGTCGGCCCGGCAGGCCGCCTTCGCGTCGTGGGTGACCATCACCAGGGTCGTGCCGTCGGCATGCAGATCGGACAGCGCGTCCAGAACTTCGTCGCTCATCGCCCGGTTCAGGGCGCCAGTCGGCTCGTCGGCCAGCCGGATCGGGGCAGCCTGGTGGTCGTCGGCCCGAGGCACCACTGGTCGCCGGCGTCGCCGACGCCGTCCGGGACGCGGGGATCGCCTGCTTCGGACCGTCGGCAGCCGCAGCGCAACTCGAGGGCTCGAAGGCGTTCGCCAAGCAGGTGATGGCCGATGCCGGCGTGCCCACGGCCGACTGCCGCGTCTGTCACAGCGAGGCCGACCTGGCCGCGGCGTTCGACGATTTCGGTGCGCCGTACGTGGTCAAGCACGACGGTCTGGCGGCCGGCAAGGGCGTGCTGGTCACCGACGACCGGGACGCTGCCCTGGAGCACGGGATGGGCAGCGAGCAGGTCGTGGTGGAGGAGTACCTGGACGGCCCCGAGGCCAGCCTCTTCGTGATCACCGACGGGACGCACGCGTTGCCGCTGCAGCCCGCGCAGGACTTCAAGCGGGTCGGCGACGGCGACCAGGGTCCGAACACCGGTGGCATGGGTGCCTACAGCCCGCTGCCGTGGCTGCCCGCAGGCACCGTCGACGAGGTGATGACCTCGGTGGTCTACCCGACGCTGGCCCGAATGCGCGAACTGGGCACCCCGTTCTCCGGCCTGCTCTACGTCGGCACGGCGCTGACCAGCAAGGGCCGCGCGTCGTCGGGTTCAACGCCCGGTTCGGTGACCCGGAGACCGAGGTCGTGCTGCCGCTGCTGCGTACCCCTCGCCCAGGTGCTCTATGCCGCTGCCACCGGCGCGCTGGCGGGTATCGGTGAGTTGGAGTTCGACGACCGTGCCGCGGTCTGCGTGGTGCTCGCGGCGCAGGGCTACCCGGCGTCCCCGGTGAAGGGCTGCCCGATCACGCTGCCCGCCGATGGCGCGGACGCACACGTCATCCACGCCGGCACCGCGCTGGACGCCGACGGGAACCTGGTCGCCAACGGCGGGCGGGTGCTGGTCGTGGTCGCCACCGGTGACGACCTGGCGGCCGCTCGGCCCGGGTCTACGACCAGGTGGCCGCCATCGACTTCGCCGACGGGTTCTGCCGCACCGACATCGCAGCCAAGGCCGTTTGATCAGGAGGAATGACGTGACTGTCCCGAATGTGCTGGCCAACCGCTACGCCTCACCCCAGATGCGCGAGATCTGGAGTCCCGAGAACAAGGTGATGGCCGAGCGGCGGCTGTGGATCGCGGTGCTGGAGGCCCAACGTGACCTCGGCGTCGACTTCGGTGGCGACGATCCCGACCAGGTGATCGCCGACTACACCCGCGTCCTGGGGCAGGTCGACCTGGCATCCATCGACTCCCGCGAACGCGTGACAAGGCATGATGTCAAAGCCCGCATCGAGGAGTTCAACGCGCTGGCCGGGCACGAGCACGTGCACAAGGGCATGACCAGCCGCGACCTGACCGAGAACGTCGAGCAGTTGCAGGTGCTTTCGAGCTTGAAGCTGGTCCGTTCGCGGGTGGTGGCCGCTGCCGCCCGGTTGGCCGCACTCGCGGTTGACTACGCCGACCAGCCGATCGCCGGACGCAGCCACAACGTCGCCGCGCAGGTCACCACGCTGGGCAAGCGGTTCGCCACCTGCGCCGATGAGTTGCTGATCGCCCATGCCCGTCTCGACGACCTGGTCGGACGCTATCCCGCGCGCGGCATCAAGGGCCCGATGGGCACCAGCCAGGACATGCTCGACCTGCTCGGCGGTGACCTCGCCAAGCTCGACGAGTTCGAGACGCGGATCGCCTCCGGGCTGGGATTCGGGCAGGTGCTCGACTCGACCGGCCAGGTCTACCCGCGCTCGCTCGACTTCGATGCGATCTCCGCACTCGCCCAAACCGCGGCCGCGCCGTCGAATCTGGCCACCAGCATCCGGCTGATGGCCGGAAACGAGCTGGTCACCGAGGGATTCGCGGAGGGTCAGGTGGGCTCGTCGGCGATGCCGCACAAGATGAACACCCGCAGCTGTGAGCGGGTCAACGGCACGGCCGTGATCATCCGCGGCTACGTGTCGATGGTGGGGGAGTTGGCCGGCGACCAGTGGAACGAGGGCGACGTCAGTTGCTCGGTGGTCCGCCGGGTTGCCCTGCCGGACGCGTTCTTCGCCCTCGATGGGCTTTTCGAGACCTTCCTGACCGTGCTGGCCGACTTCGGGACCTTCCCCCAAGTGATCGCCGCCGAGTTGGACCGCTACCTGCCGTTCCTGACCACCACCAAGGTGCTGATGGCTGCGGTGCGCAAGGGCGTCGGCCGGGAGGACGCGCACGAGGCGATCAAGGAGCATGCGGTCGCGGTGGCGCTCCGGATGCGGGAGACCGGCGAGCGCAGCAACGACCTGTTCGACGAGTTGGCCGCCGACCCCCGGCTGGGGCTGGACCGGGCCGAACTGGACGGCCTGGTCAGCGCTCCACTGGAGTTGACCGGGGCGGCCGGACGCCAGGTGGAGCGGGTGGCCGCTCGCGTCCAGCAGTTGGTGGACGCAGACCCGGACGCCGCGGACTACCGGCCGGGCTCAGTGCTCTAGGTCACTCAGCTGAGCGTGACCACCGGGGTTTCGCCGGACAGGTCGACCAGGAAGCTGCTCTGCCGGCTATCGACGCGCGGGTCGAAGGTGCCCTCGCTGCCATCGTCGAGAATGCCCTCGCCCACCGCGTTCGTGGCGTAATTCAGTGTCACGTAATTGGTGAACGACGAACTCGCTGCCCAGCCCGAGGTGGGCAGGGTGAGGGTGGCTGCTGGATCGGCCGGCTCCAGCTTCCAGGTGATCGACCCGTTCTTGGCGACCCCGTTGTTGAACGGCAGGTCCCAGTTGCAGTCGGTCGGCGCGTCCTTGGACGCGGCGCAGCCGTTGAGGATCGCCTGGACCTGGCTGATCACCTGGGCCTGGACGCCTTCAGCAACCACCAGGGTTGGTGACAGGGTCCGGCCCTCGCCGGAGAAGACGTCGAACGCGCCCTCGGTGGGGGCGTAGAGCAGCAGCGGCATGCCCGACTCGGCTGCGTAGTGGCCGGGCAGTGCCAGCACCTTGCTCGTGCCCGCGGCGATCGGCACGCCATTGATCACATACGGCGACTCGGGATCGAGCAGCACCGAACTGAGCACGTCGGCCGAATCGACGAGCCACTCGCCGTTGACCTCGGACAGGCTCCACTCGACGACCTTGTTGACGCCGTTGAGTTGGACGCTGGCCTGGTAGGTGTAGGAGTCTCCGCTGTCGATCTTGAGCAACTCGGGGTTGAACGTGAAGCCGGTCTTGTTGCCGGCCAGCGCCGCCGAGGTGAGCAGCGGCTCAGTCTCCACCCCATCGATGCCTGCCGTGTCGATGTAGAGCAGGGCGCTCTCGGCGTCCCCGTTCTGCAGCGCGGTGAGCAGGCCGGTCATCGCCGCGGTGCTGCCCTTGGTCTTGGTGGAGCTGACGTACCAGCCAAGCGTCAGGAACGCGACCACGGCAAGCACGATCACGCCGACGACGGTGCCGGTGATGATCCGGCGGCGCTTCATCTTGGCCTGGGTCGCGGCGCTCGGCTGGTAGCCGGACGGGGTGTTCGGGTTGATCGGGCTCGGTCCGCTGGTCATCGGCGACTGCGTGCCATAGGGCGGTTGTGAACCGTAGGGCGGCTGGCCGGTGGGGACGCCTGGACGCATCGTCGGGCTGCCGTACGGCACGCTCGGGCTGGGGGACCCGTACGGCACGCTCGGGCTGGGTGAGCCGTAGGGGGCGGCCGGATTGGGTTGCTGGCCAGGTGGGCCGTAGGGATTCGGTGACTGCCCGCCTTGCGGCTGGCCGATCGGTCCGGGCGTGTTGGGGGGTGTCGTCATCGGTCTCTCCTCGCGCGCGAATTCCCGAGGAGTCTATCGGTCGAGGCGGCCATCGGCCGCTGCGAGCCGTCGCCGGTTCGCGCGCAACGCGGGGCGTTGGTTGGCGAAGGCCTGCGCCTCGGCCGCAATCTCGGCCGCAGTCACCGGCCCGTCCTCACGATCGGTGGTGAGCCAGCCGACGCTCAGGTCGACGGCGCGTCCCCACCCGGACGCGCGGCGCAGCAGGTCGTCAACCACGCCTGCCAACTTCTCGTGGTTGCCGAACGCGACCGCCCACGGCAGTAGCCGGGCGAAGGTGTCGGAGGCCTGCTCGGGGTCGACCTGGTCGGCGCCGAGGTCGTCGATCGCTTCGCGGAAGCTGTCCGCCTGTTCGCGGGCCACCGCGCCGGCGTCGGTCTGCGGGGTGTGCCGGCGTCCGCGGGAAGCCAGCAGGACGCCCGCTGTGCCGATGAAGAAGCCGCCGATGATGCCGCGGAAGTCGCCGGTGGCCAACCAGTCGATCAGCATGTAGGCGGTGATGAGGAGTCCGGCGAGCAGCATCAGGGCGCCGATCCAGCCCCACGGTGAGTGCCGGGTGCGTCCGTCCGGGCTGAACCAGCCGAGGTGGCGCAAGTGATCACCGAGGGCGACCTCGGCGGCAGTCATGGGTTGGCCGGGCATGCCCGCCAGGCCGCTCATCGTGACCGAACTGCGTCCGACATTGCTGAAGGGCACTGTCAGCAGCGCTTGCTCGAACGGGCGGAGCGTGGGCTCGGGGCTCTTCTCGGTGCGGCGCAGCACCCAGTCGTAGCGACGGCCCTGGTCATCGGTGAGCACGGTGATTCGCAGGTAGCCGCGGGAGGCGAGATCAAGCAGGGTCAACCGGACGTCGCGCTGGTCGACGTGGCTGTCGCGCAGCGGGCCGACTGTGCCCGGACTGTGCCCGGCGGGGGGCTCCAGCGAGCGTTCGGGCGGGAGCAGGCCTTCGGACCGGATGGTGGCGGTGGACCTGGGTTGGCGCATGCCAACGACGATCACCACGGCGCCGAGCAGGAGCGCAGAGCCGAGGACAAGGGTGATCAACTCGAACAACCGCCCCACCTCCCAGCTTCACTTTACGTGCCAGCCTCCGACCGACCAGTCGGGCGCGCCGCTTTGCGTTGGTCGGTACGGGCAGGTTGATCGGTCGTGTCGCGTTCGCCCCGGTGGGGCGGCGATAGGCTGGGCCCGTGCCCCAGTATTCCGGTCTCGGTCTCCCGTTGCTGCATGCCGGGAAGGTGCGTGAGCTGTACGCGCTGGACGATCCAGCCACCATGTTGATGGTCGCCAGCGACCGGGTTTCTGCCTACGACCACATCCTGCAAACACCGATCCCCGACAAGGGCATCGTGCTGACGCAGTTGTCGGTCTGGTGGTTCGACCTGCTGGCGGGACTGGTGGAGAACCACGTTGTGTCGACCGATGTGCCGGCGCCGGTGCTCGGCCGGGCGCTGGTGGTAGAGCGGCTGGCGATGGTGCCGATCGAGGCCGTGGTGCGCGGCTACCTGACCGGATCTGGCTGGGCCGAATACCAGACCTCTGGCAGCGTCTGCGGCGTCCAGTTGCCGGATGGCCTGCACGATGGGTCGCGGCTGCCCGAGCCGATCTTCACCCCTGCCTTCAAGGCACCGATGGGGGAGCACGACGAGAACATCACCTTCGAGCGCATGGTCGAGATCGTGGGGCTCGATCTGGCAGAGCGCGTCCGGGACACCAGCCTGGCGGTCTACGGCCGGGCGGAGGAGATCGCCCGTGATCGGGGCATCATCCTCGCCGACACCAAGTTCGAGTTCGGTGAGCGCGCTGACGGGACGCTGGTGCTGGCCGACGAGGTGCTGACCCCCGACTCGTCCAGATTCTGGGACGCTGAGGACTGGGCGTCCGGCCGGTTGTCGAGCTTCGACAAGCAGTACCTGCGCGACTGGCTGGTGAAGTCGTCCGGTTGGGATCGGGCTTCGGACGCCCCGCCCCCGCCGCTGCCTGCTGAGGTGGTGGCAGCGACCCGCGAGCGCTATCTGGACGCCTACCGCCGGCTCACCGGGGGAGAACTGCGGATCGCCTGAGCGCGGGCCTGGGATGCTGGTTGGCGATCAGCCGATAGGCTGTGCTGCATGACCCGTGTCATCGTCGATGTGATGCCCAAGCCCGAGATTCTCGATCCCCAGGGCAAGGCCGTCACCAGTTCATTGCAGCGTCTGGGACACCACGGCCTGGAGGTCCGCCAGGGCAAGCGCTTCGAGGTCACCGTGGACGGCGCCGTCACCGAGGAGCGGCTGGCCGAGATCCGTGAGGCGGCCGAGAAACTGCTTGCCAACACGGTCATCGAGACCTTCAACGTGCGCGTCGAGGACGAGTCGTGAGCCGGATCGGCGTAGTCACCTTCCCCGGCTCGCTGGACGACCAGGACGCGATGCGCGCCGTCCGGCTGGCGGGTGCCGAGCCGGTGTCGCTGTGGCACGCGTCCGACTCGCTGGACGGGGTGGACGCGATCATCCTGCCCGGCGGATTCAGCTATGGCGACTACCTGCGCTGCGGTGCGATCGCCCGGTTCGCGCCGATCATGGACGAGGTGGTGCGCGCGGCGAACGGCGGCATGCCGGTGCTGGGCATCTGCAACGGCTTCCAGGTGCTTTGTGAGTCGCACCTGCTGCCCGGCGCCATGATGCGCAACATCGGACGCAAGTTCGTCTGCCGCCAGCAGCGACTGCGCGTCGAGTCGGTGGACACCACCTGGACCTGCGACTTCGCGCCGGGCCAGGAGATCGTCGTCCCGCTGAAGAACGGTGAGGGCAACTACCAGGCGGACGCTGAGACCCTGCGTCGGCTCGAGGACGGCAACCAGGTGGTCTTCCGCTACCTCGACAACCCGAACGGCAGCCTGAACGACATCGCGGGCATCACCAACGAACGCGGCAACGTGGTCGGCCTGATGCCTCACCCCGAGCACAGCGTCGAGGCCCTGACCAGCCAGACTCGTGACGGGCTCGGCTTCTTCACCTCCGTGCAGCGGTTCCTGTCGCTGACGTCTGCCTGAGGGAGCGCCTCCTGGCTCAGCCGGCCAGGGTGCCGATCTCGAACTGGGCAAGCTCTTGGTTGGCGTCCTGGTTGCGGGCGTGCTGGGCGGTGAACGCCTGCGTCGAGTCCGTGCCACAGATCTGCAGGATGCGCGGGGCGCCGCCCGGATGCAGGTCGATCCAGGACGTGAGGTCGTAGACCTTGCCATTCACCGCGGCCCAGCAGGACTGCGCTGACGCATGCTCGGCGACCTGGGCCAGCGTGTAATCCGCGGCAGCGGACGTGGCGCTGGCGGCGGGCGATGAGGCCGCTGAGCTTGGCGCCACCGACGACCGGCTGGGCGAGGCTGCCGGAACGGACGCAGGCGCACTCGCGGTCGTGGTGGATTCACCGCCGAGCCGGCCACCCCAGGCGGCCTGGGCTCCGCTGTGTCCCACCAGTCCGATCAGGACCAGCGTCGGGACGGTCAGCAGCAGCGCCGCGACACCGACCCACCGGGTCAGGGCGGCGAACTTCGCGTCCGGGCCTTGGCGCTGCAGCCACCACCAGACGATGGCCACTGCGGTCAACGCCACCGAGATGATCGTCAGGATCTCCGCCAGTTGCGCGTGCCGGGCGGGCAGTCCGACGTGTTCGGCGAGTTGTTCGCCGGATTCCTTCGAGATGATCAGGGCCCCGGTGCCGGCGACCAGTCCGGCCACCGTCAGCAGCGCGTACGCCCCACGCAGTTTCGGGATCGCGATGACCGCGATCAGGGCCAGCACCGACAGGGGTATCAGGACGACCGCGGCGTGCACCACCAACGGGTGCAGGGGGAGTCCGGCGATCTGGTCGAAGATGTTGAGCGGCACCATGCGACAGACGGTAGACCAGCTTTCAACTACTGAGAATCCCCCTGTGGTCTACGGCTTGCCCGGTCGACCCTGGACGTCAGGGGCGAGTCGGCAGGCAGCGTTGGCAGCAGCGCCACCCCGGCCAGGTTTCCGGCGGTTGAGTCGTCGAACTCCGCGTCCGGATGCTGCTGGGTGACCAGCCTGCGGAACTCGGCGTTCACCGTGGCACCACTGAACACCTTGCCGGCCAGCCCGACGGCCACATTCGGTTGGGACGCGAGCCCCACCCGGGCCAGCCCGGTCAGCGCGGAGTGCGCGAGTTCGGCGGCAGCGTCCAGACAGATCTGCCGGCAGACCGCATCGGTGCTGGCCAACTCCGACACCCTCCGGGCATAGGACGCTATGCGCGCGACCTTGGTTTCGTCCTGCTGCAGGTCGAGATAGAGCCCGGACAGGTCATCCACGTCGGCCCGCACGATGTTGGCCAAGGCGGTTGCCGGGCCCCGGCCGTCATGGGCCCGCATCACTGCGTCCAGCCCGGCCCGTCCCATCCAGAACGCCGATCCGGCGTCGCCGATCAGGTAGCCCCAGCCATCGACTCGCGCGATCTCGCTGTCGCCGACCGCGAGTGTGACGACCCCGGTGCCGGCGGCGACCACGACCCCTTGCCGAGGACCGAGCGCGGCCAGGTAGTTGGTGACCGAGTCATGGGCCAGCCACACCTGCTGGATTTCGGGCGGGAGCAATCCGAGCAACTCTGCTGCACCACCGGCGTCCGGCAACGCCGATGAGCCGATCGCCACCCAGCCAACCGCGCCCAGCGTCCGGGTTGCCTGCCAAACCCGATCTGCCAACTGCTCGACGACCGGCTCGTCGGTGATGAGGGCGGGCATCTCGATCAACTCGCTACCAACCGCCCGCGTCGCTCGCGAACCGGACTGGCCGGCGTCCAGCAACAGACCCGGCACTCGCGGTTTGGTCATGGGCATTCCCTGCGTTCGAGAGTGCGACCACTCTAGCCACCCTCGGACGCCCACGCGGCGGGCTGGGCTAGCCTTGGGGCGTGGTCGATACTGTGCAGAACGCGCGCAATACCCCCGACGTGGACCAGCCCTGGGCGGCCCTGGGACTGAAGCAGGATGAGTACGACAGCATCCGCGAACTGCTCGGACGCCGGCCCACCGGCGGCGAGCTCGCCATGTACTCCGTGATGTGGTCCGAGCACTGCAGCTACAAGTCGTCGAAGATCCACCTCAAGCGCTTCTCGGCGCTGCCGCAGACCACCCCGCGCGGTGCGCTGTTGGCCGGCATCGGCGACAACGCCGGCGCAGTCGACATCGGCCAGGGCTACGCGATCACCTTCAAGTCCGAGTCGCACAACCACCCGTCCTATGTCGAGCCCTACCAGGGCGCGGCCACCGGCGTCGGCGGCATCGTGCGCGACATCCTGGCCATGGGCGCGCGTCCGATCGCCGTGATGGACGGGCTGCGCTTCGGGCCGCTGGACGCGCCGGACACCGCTCGCGTCCTGCCCGGCATCGTGGCCGGCGTGGCCGGCTACGGCAACTGCCTGGGTCTGCCGAACATCGGCGGCGAGGTCTATTTCGACCCGACCTACTACGACAATCCACTGGTCAACGCGCTGTGCGTGGGCGTTATGCGGCACGAGGACCTCAAGTTCGCCAAGGCCACCGGCATCGGTAACAAGGTCATCCTCTACGGCGCCTCGACCGGCGCGGACGGCATCGGTGGCGCGTCCATCCTGGCGTCCGAGACCTTCGACGACACCAAGCCGAGCAAGCGTCCGGCCGTCCAGGTGGGCGACCCGTTCATGGAGAAGCTGCTGATCGAGTGCACTCTCGAGCTGTTCGCGGCCGGCGTCGTCACCGCGATCCAGGACCTGGGCGCGGCGGGTATCTCCTGCGCGACCGCCGAGTTGGCGTCCGCTGGCGACGGCGGCATGTACTGCGAACTCGACCTGGTGCCGCTGCGTGACCACACGATGAGCCCCGAAGAGATCCTGATGAGCGAGTCGCAGGAACGCATGATGGCGATCTGCGAGCCGGCCGACGTGGACGCGTTCATGGCGATCTGCGCCAAGTGGGACGTGCAGGCCACCGTGATCGGCGAACTGATCGAGGGTGATCGGCTGTTGATCGACTGGCACGGCGAGCGCATCGTCGACGTCGATCCGCGGACCGTCGCGCACGAGGGGCCGACCTACGATCGTCCGCAGGCGCGTCCGGAGTGGCTGGACGACCTGCGCGAGAACCATGCGAACCACCTGGTGCGCGCCACGGAGCCTGCCGAGCTGGCTGATCAGGTGCTGCAGTTGGTTGGGTCGCCGAACCTGTGTGACCGCAGTTGGGTGACCAACCAGTACGACCGCTTCGTGCGGGGCAACTCGGTGCTGGCCCAGCCGGAGAACGCGGGCATGATCCGGGTCGATGAGCTGACCAACCTGGGCATCGCGCTGGCCACCGACGCCAACGGCCGCTACTGCCTGCTCGACCCCTATCTGGGTGCGCAACTTGCCTTGTCGGAGGCCTATCGGAATGTCGCCGTCAGTGGCGCCGAGCCGGTCGCCGTCACCGACTGCCTGAACTTCGGCTCGCCGGAGGACCCCGAGGTGATGTGGCAGTTCGTCGAGGCCATCAAGGGCCTGGTGGACGGTTGCCTGGCGCTCGGCACCCCGGTGACGGGCGGCAACGTGAGCTTCTACAACCAGACCGGCGGCCGCAACATCCTGCCCACGCCGCAGGTCGGCATGCTCGGCGTGATCGATGACGTGCGGCGGCGGATCCCGATGGGCTTCGCGAACCCGGGCGACGTGGTGCTGCTGCTCGGCGAGACCAAGGAGGAGCTTGGGGGCTCGGCCTGGTCGGAGGTCATCCACGGTCACCTGGGCGGGCTCCCGCCGTTCCCGAACTTCGAGGCCGAGCAGGCACTCGCGTCCGTGATGGCCCAGGCCTCGGCAGGACGCGTGCTGTCCAGCGCCCACGACCTGTCCGAGGGCGGTTTGGCCATCGCGTTGTCGGAGGCGTGCCTGCGCAACGGGCTCGGCGCGTCCGTGGCGCTGCCCGAGGGCATGGACGCGACGGTCGGCCTGTTCAGCGAGAGCCCCGCGCGTGCGCTGGTCTCGGTCTCGGCGGCGAAACTGGACGCGTTCACCGCGTTGTGCGACCAGGCCGGCGTGGTCTGGACGCAACTCGGCGCGGTGACCCGCGAGCCGGAGTTGGTGGTCGACGGCCTGTTCTCGTTGCCGCTGCAGCAACTCAAGGACGCCTGGACCGCGCCGATTCCCGCCGCGATGGGCTGAGCGCGTCCCCGACCGACCCGTCCCCTGGCGTCCGGCCCAAATGCCCGCGTCCCCGAGTGGGGCGCTTCCCGTCGGGCGAAACGCTCGCCTTGCAAGGGAAGCGAATTGCCGTAAGGGAAGCGCCGCGGACGACCCGCGTCCGGGCGAAGCGAGTAGCCTCGGGGGCATGGTTGATGTTGCCGCTATCCGTGACCGCGTCGAAGCCGTCCTGCCGGGCACCACGAGTGACCTGGTGCACTTGGTTTCGATCCCCTCGATCAGTTCCCAGCCCGAGCACGCACACGATGTCGCGTCCGCGGCCGACGAAGTTGTCGGCTACCTGAAACTGATCGGCTGCGACCGCGTCAAGGTGGTGCAGGCGGGCGGCCAGCCCGCGGTGATCGCGCACTTCGACGTCGACCCGAGCCTGCCGACGGTCTGCCTGTACGCGCACTACGACGTGCAGCCGACCGGTGAGCAGGCCGTGTGGACCAGCCCGCCGTTCGAGGCCACCGTTCGCGGCGACCGCATGTTCGGACGCGGCACCGCCGACGACAAGGCCGGCATCGCAGCCCACCTGGCCGCGTTGCGCGCCTTCGACGGCAAGCCCCCGGTCAATGTGGTGGTGCTGATCGAGGGCGAGGAGGAGCAGGGCTCCCCGACGCTGGCCCGCATCCTGGCCGAGAACGCCGATGACCTCGAGGCCGACGTCTACATCATCGCTGACTGCGAGAACTACGCGATCGGCCAGCCGGCCTTCACCACGTCGCTGCGCGGGGTGGTCGATTGCCTGGTCGAGGTCCGCACCCTGGAGCACGCGGTGCACTCGGGCCAGTTCGGTGGTCTGGTGCCGGACGCGCTGACCACGCTCTGCCGGCTGCTCGCCTCCCTGCACGATGCCGAGGGCAACGTCGCGGTCGCCGGCCTGGTCGATAACACCGCCATGTACGACAGCTACCCCGAGTCGACCGCGGTTGCCGAGTCGGGCAAGCTCGACGGCGTCGCGCTGATCGGCTCCGGTCCGCTCGCCGCCCGCACCTGGTCGAAGCCGGCCATCTCCGTGATCGGCCTGGACACCACGTCGATCGCCAACAGTTCCAACACGCTGATCCCGTCGGCCCGAGCCCGCATCTCAGTGCGCATCGCGCCCGGCGATGACGCCGAGAACGCCTGGCAGGCGATCAAGGCGCACCTCGAATCGCACATCGAGTGGGGCGCCGAACTCAGCGTCCGCAACACCGAACGCGCCAACCCGTGCCGGATGGACATCGCACCGCAGATCGCCGAGAAGGCTGACCGCGCCTGGCGGGAGGCCTTCGGCGTCGACCCGATGCGGATCGGCACCGGCGGAACCATCGGCATGATCGCCGAGTTCCAGACCAGGTTCCCGGACGCGACGGTGCTCGGCACCGCAGTCAGCGACCCGGACTGCCGGATGCATGGCATCGACGAGTCGCTCTACCTGCCCGACTGGCGCAAGGCCTGCCTGGCCGAGGCCTTGCTGCTGGCTGAACTGGCCGAGTAGCCGCTCGCGGAGGTTCGCGGCCGGCGTCTGCGTCCTGCTGCACCCCGTGGCAGGCAGGATGGGACGAAACCGGCCCGAGCCCAGCGCCTGTTCCCGCGGACGAAATGTGGCGGCGCGGACGAAATATCGTCCGCAGACTTACAGATCGTCCGCGGCTGCACCCCGGGCGACAACGAGGGCCGACGCCAACGCGAAGGGAGTCCGCCCGTGACCACAGGATCGGCAAGCGACCCGTGGGGCGACCCGCTGTTGCAGTCGCTGGGATTGCCCGACGAGACCGAGGCGCCCGCGGCGCGCAGCCAGGCCGAGATCCTCGACGAAGTCTCCCGGCTGCCTGAAGAACTCGCCCAGCTGTCGGATCTCGAACCCGGCGACGTCCAGACCGACTACCAGTTCCAGGGCGGGCTGATCGGCGTCCAGTTGGCCAATGGCCACGTGACCGGCGTCCAGTTGTCGCAGTACTGGCTGGACGAATCGAGCCTGCAGGAGGTGCAACGGACGCTGGCCAAGGCACTCGACGAGGCGCTGCAACAGCACAACGCGGACGCGATGGCTGCGATCACCAAGCTTGATGCCGCAGGTGGCGGCTTCTTCCGGAAGCTCACCGACCTGCAGGGCGAGTCGTACCGGGCGTTCCGCAATGACCTGAACCGGATCAGCGACGACCTGCAGGCCAGATTGGAGCAGAACAGATGACCGTCATCTTCAACCCGGACAGCTGGGTCAAGTCGGGCAAGGCGGTCGACGAGGCCGGCCGGTCATTCCGCAGCCAGGCGTCCGCCGTCATGGACACCAACAGCGACGTCACCGCGATCGGTTGCACCAACGGCGGCACCCTGATGGACGCCACCCTGGCGATGATCGTTCCCCCGGTGATGGACGCGATACGCGAGACGATCGGCGCCATCTCGCCTGGCATGTTGGTCGAGGCCCAGGGCATGTCCGACACCGGCAACAGCTACGAGGCGACCGAGCAGCAGACCACCTCGGATGCCCACGGCATGCAGATGACGATGGAGTGATCCCATGGCCTTGACATTGCCGTCGTACCTCGAAGAGGCCCTGCAGTTCTTGGGCTATGAGTGGCCCTCCAGCAATGAGGACGTGCTGGACGACTGGGGCACCGCCTGGAGCAACCTCAAGACCCAGGTGGACGCCAACCGCAGCGATGTGTCCAGCGCGGTCAGCCACATCACCTCCAACAACCAGGGGCCGGCCACCCAGGCCTTCGTCGACTACATGACCAACGAGAGCAACGTTGGCTCCCTGGAGAAGTTCGCCACCGCCTGCAACGGACTCGGCATTGCCTTCGGCGCGATCTCGGCTGCGGTCGTGACGCTGAAGGGCGTGGTCATCGTGCAACTGGGCATCCTGGCCGGCGCGATTGCGTCCGCGTTCATCTCCTTCGGCCTGGGCGCTGCAGCGGCGCTGATCGCCCGGGAGGTCGCCAAGCGGTTGATCGACGCCGCCATCGGTGAAGCCATTGCAAAGATCCTGGTGGGCTGACCATGGGACGCAAGAAGATACCCGTGAGCGGGGAGAACTCGATCCTGAAGAAGGCGGTCGCCGACTTCCTGGAGGCCAGCGACGGTGTCAGCAAGCACAGCACCCCGACCCCCAAGCCGCCCAACCCGCCGTCCACGTCCATCGCGCCGAAGATCCGCAAGCAGATGGACAAGCGCGGTTGGACGCAGACCGACATCGACGACACCATCGCCAACCCGACCCGAACCGTCGAGACCCGCGATACCCGATGGAATCCGGACGGTACCAAGAACAACGATCCGGCAACCGCCTACTACGATGCGGACGGAAACTACGTGATCAAGAACGACGTGACCGGCGACATCGTGCAGGTCTCCGACAAGACGGACCCGGACTGGAAGGCCCCCTGGGATGAGTGAGATGGAAACCCGGCTGTTGGCCGATTCGGATCTGGTGACTCGCCGGCGTGGGTCCAGCGTGCTGGTCGCCGCCGACTCCTGGCAGGACGCGGTCGACCTCGCCGAGTCGCTGGACGTGCGCATCCTCGGCATGGAGGGCTTCACCGGATCCGGCTCCGCGGTGCGCTCCGACGATGACTTCATCGCCGACTTCGGCGACCCCGATGCCGACGAGTCCTACCTGGCGGCCCGCCGTATCCTCTCGGCATGGCTGGACGCGCCGGACTGCCCCGATTGGGTGGAGTTCGTCACCGACTGAACGTCCGCGGCGCCTGTGCGGGCATTATTGGCCGCATGTGGTTTTCGTACAGGTGCCTGCGGTGAACCACGGCGGCAGCGACGTCCGGGGCGCCCGGGCCTACGATCTGTTCACCCGCGCGGCGTTCCTGGGTCGGCGCGACCACGTCTACCTGCGGCTGGCCCGCGACGCCGGGGTCTCCATCGGTGACCGGGTGCTCGACCTGGGTTGCGGACCCGGCCCGCTGACCAGGGCTGCCGCGTTCCTGGCCGGGCCCAGCGGACGCGTTGTTGGTCTGGACGCGGAGCCGGCGATGGTCGAGTTCGCCCGGCAGCAGGGCGGCGAGTACGTATTGGGGGACGCCGCCCGCCCGGCCTTCGCCGATGCCAGCTTCGACGTCGTGGTCTCGGCGCTGGCTCTGCACCATGTCGTGATGGCCGACCGGGACGAGGTCTTCCGACAGGCCTACCGGCTGCTCGCCCCGGGTGGGCGGCTGCTGATCGCCGAGTTCGTGCCGCCCTTCGGCGATCTGGGCATGCTGGTCGCCCGCGGCTTAGGGGAGCAGATCGCAGATGATCCCCGCCTCGACCTGATCGACCGGATGCAACGGGCCGGTTTCATCGAGGTCGAGAGCAGCGACCGCGGGGTGCTGACCGTGGTGCGGGCCCGGCGTCCGTTCGACACGGCGGCCAACGGCCGGGCCGGCTAACCCCAGCGCAGGCGCTGGCCGGCGGCCAGTCCGGCGTCCACGACCCGCAACAGTTCGGTGACGTCCCGACCCACCGAAGCGGACGCGATGGTCTCCGCGCGGCAGCGCACCTCGGCGGCCAGTTCGGGACCGAACCAGGCGAACTCGGTAGCGGATGCCGCGTCCAGCGGAACCAGCGTCCCCGGGTCGCCAGCCTGAAGCCGGAAGTGCGCCGTCGACGCAGACCGCCCGTCGGGCTGCCAGATGTGTACCCGGCCGCCCTCGACATCTGCACCGTGGCCCTGGTTGCGCCACCACCAGCGCGCCGAGTCCTCCATGCGCAGCAGTTCGGCGCCGGTTATCGAGTCCTCGAGAATCGTTTGCCGGGTTGGCGCTTCGAGCAGGGACGCCAGCTCGGCGCGGAAGCCGGGCAACGCCTCGAGCGGCACCTCGCCGCCGTTGTGCGTCGGCAGCCACTCCAGCAACGCGCCCAGCTTGTTGATGGTCGCGAGCTCGCGCAGGGCCTCCATTCCCCAGGCGTTCACCTGCGCGCTGGCCAACTCGGACATGGGGTGCGGGCACGGTGTCGAGGCGCCCTGACGAGCGCATTCACAATCGACCCAGGCGTCGTAACCCATCCGGTGGTCCTCCCATTCGGTTGCGTCCAGTATTGCGTCCGGCGAGGTCGAGGACGCCCGCAGTTATCCGCGATTATCCATGGACAGCGTCACACTCAGTGTGCTAGTGTTCTAGTACACCAAAACGCACGTGGTGGGCAGGAGGTGGCGAGGCTGATCACGTTCGATGACGACGGGACGCCGATCTACCTGCAGATCGTCAAGAGGATCAAGGCCGAGATCATCTCTGGTTCCCTCGCAGCGGGGGACCGGGTGCCATCGGTCCGGGAAGCCGCCGAAACCTACCGGGTGAACCCCAACACCATGCATCGGGTGATGGCCGAACTCGAGCGCGACGGTGTCATCAGTTCCCAGCGTGGCGTCGGGTTCTTCGTGACGCAGGACGCCGCCAAACTCGACCAACTCCGGCGCGCTGAAGGGCTGCGAGTCGCTGGCAGGTTCCTGGCCGAGATGGCGGCCCTCGGGTTCAGTCGCGACGAAGCAGAAGCACTCTTCGACCAGGTCTACGAAAGGCACTGACCATGAGCATCCTGGACGTCGCAGACGTCCACAAGAGGTACCTGACCAGGCCAGCCCTGGTCGGAGTTGGCCTGCATGCCGAACCCGGCCAAGTGGTCGGGGTCCTCGGCCCCAATGGCAGCGGCAAGACAACGCTGCTCAAGATCCTCGCCGGACTGCTCCGGCCCGACGCCGGCACCGTGGTGGTCGCGGGACAGACCGAACCGGACGTGTTGCGCCAGACAGTCGCGTTGCTGCCCGATCGGGAGTTCCTCCCCGGCTGGCTCAGCGTCCGTGACGCCGGTGAGTTGTATCAGCGGTTCCACGATGACTTCGATCCGGACGCGTTCGCCGACTTCGCCGGCAGAACCGGGCTCGAGCCGACCACGAAGGTGCGCGCAATGTCGAAGGGCACGGTGGAGAAGTTGGGCCTGGCCCTCACCATGGCCCGCAACGCCCCGCTGATCGTGCTCGATGAGCCACTGTCGGGCGTCGATCCGGTGGCCAGGGACGAGATCATCCGGACCATCGTCACCGGCATCCGCCCCGAGTCGATCTTGGTCGTCACCAGCCATCTGGTCGGTGAACTGGAGAGCCTGCTCGACCGGGTCGTGCTGCTGGACGCGGGACGCGTCGTGCTCGAGGGTGAGGCAGACCAGGTCCGCGCCGAACGGGGCGCCAGCCTCGACGGCGTCTACCGGGAGGTGTTCGCGCGATGATCACGCTGATCGGCTTCGAGTGCCGCAAACGCTGGGAATCGCTGAAGTGGCCCGCCCTCGGCGTCATCGCCCTCGCCGTGGTGCTGGCGATCCTCGCCGGGTTCTCGGCCCGTGCCGGGATCGGCGCGTCCGGACCCCGGGATGCCGGGCCGGGCGGGCCCTGGCAGCGATTGTTCCCGCTGGTGTCGCAGGCGATCTGGTTGTATCCGCTGCTGGACGCCGGGTGGCGCTTCTTCACCGACCTCGGTGGCCGGCACGCCCCGCTGGAGGCGGGCTTCGCGCGTCCGGCCTGGGCTCGGGTGCTCGCCAAGGTGATCGTTTCCTACGGTCTCTTCCTGCTGTCGACCTGGCTGGTCCTGGCCATCACGGCGTTGCGGTCTCTGATCGCCGGCGGCCGGGCAGAAGCCGCTGGCGGGCTCGAAGCGTGGGTGCCCGAACCCGCCGGCGTCGCCTACCTGATCGCCTTCGGGCTGGTGCTGTTCGCCTGCATCGCGGCCTACCACCTGCTCAAGTACCGGACGCGATGGGCCGCCCCGCTGCCGATCGCCGTCCTGGTCGCCTATGGCTGGGCGTCCGGCGTCGTCCAGAACTGGTTCGCCTGGGTTGTCCGCGGGGACGAGGGCATGATCGAGCGGTTCGTGCTGCTGATGTCCGTGCTGGTGATGGTGGCCGCGTTCGCGGCGGCCAGCCGGTGGGTCAGCCGCGCGGAGGTCTGATCGGTCAGGTGAGCGCCTCGACCAGCAGGATCGTCGCCGACAGGGTGGACAGCGTCAGGATGCCGATCTTGAAGCGCCGCTGATCCAGGCGCCCCCGCACCTTGCGGGCTGCGAGCATGCCCAGCACGGTCGCGGGCAGCATCGCCAGCCCGACCACCAGGGCGTCCGGACGCGTCGCGCCGCCCAGGAACAGCCCGGTGAGCGACACCATGATGCCGATGATGAAGGTGGCCGCCAAGGTCGCCCGAACCCGGGCCGGCGGTTGGCCGGCCAGCACCATCGCCAGCGGGGGACCGCCCACCCCGGTGGCGGTGCCGGATACCCCGGAGACGAAACCCGCGCCGAAGATCGTGGCCCTGTTCGTCGGAATCGATATCTTGACCAGGTTCAGCCCGACCATCGCCAGCACGATCACGGCGATGATCGCCTGCAGCACATGCGAAGGCACAGCGGTGACAATCCAGACTCCCAACGCGGTCGCCGGCAGCCGGCCGAGCATCGCCCAGCCGAGAATCCCCTTGTCAAGGTCGCGGAACTCGTCGACCAGCGACATGATCGGGATGGCCGCGCCGGCCAGGATCACCGCGACCGGCACCAGGCTGGGATGCGCCAACGCGAGGATCGGGGTCGACACCACACCCATCCCGAAGCCCAGCAGGCCCTGCACCATCGCGCCCAGAAAGGCGAGACCGACCGCCAGCGCGACGATCGTCCAGGGCAGGTCCATGGCTGAATCGTAGGCCGCCGGCCAGTCGCGGCCGCACACCGACCACCGGACGCCTACTCGCCCTGGGCCAGCGCAATCTCCTCGTCCTCGATCGCGGCGATCTTGGCGAACCGCTCCGCATACTTCGGGTCGGTCAGCCCCTTGAACTCGGCGGCCAGGAAGGCGTCCACGATGGCGATGGCCATGCCGGCGCCGACGACGTACGGGCCGAACGCGATGATCTGGGAGCCGTTGTGCTCGCGGGTGTGGCGCGCGGTGAACGGCTCGGAGCAGACGGCGGCCCGGATGCCACGAACCTTGTTGGCCGACATGGAGATGCCCATCCCGGTACCGCAGATCAGGACGCCGCGCTCCACCTCGCCGTCGCGGATCGCGTGTGCCACCCGCCGGCCGTAGGTGGCCGAGTACTCGGCGCCCGCCGAGTCCGCCGGCCCGTAGTCGACCACCTCATGGCCCAGTTCGCGCAGGTGGTCGCTGATGATCGCCTTGAAATCGACCCGGGGTCCGTCACTGCCGATGCCAATCCTCATGGCGTCATTGAACCAGCACCGCCGCCGATCAGGGGGCCAGACGCTGTCGCGTCCACTGGTCGCCGGCCAACTGGTAGCGGATCCGGTCGTGCAGTCGGGACTTGCGCCCCTGCCAGAACTCCCAGGTATCCGGGACGAGCCGGTAGCCACCCCAGTGTTCCGGACGCGGCGGGTTGAACCCGAGACGGGCCGCGGCCTCCGCGGCGTTCTTCAGCAGCACCGCGCGCGACGCGATCACCTGCGACTGGGGGGAGGCCCAGGCGCCGATCCGCGAATCCAGTGGACGCACGGCGAAGTAGGAGTCCGATTCAGCCGCAGAAACCTGCTCGACCAGGCCCTCGACGCGCACCACGCGTTCGAGTTCGACCCAGTGGAACTGCAGGGCGGCCTGCGGGTTGGCGGCCAACTCCTGACCCTTGCGGGACTGGTAGTTGGTGTACCAGACCAGCCCGCGGGCGTCGGCGTCCTTGAGCAGCACGATCCGGGTGGACGGCCGCCCGTCGGCCCCGACGGTGGCCAGCGTCATCGCATTGGGCTCGGGCACGCCGGCCTGCTCGGCCTCGGCGAACCAACGCTGGAAGAGCGCCAATGGCGCGTCCGAGGCGGCCGATTCGTCGAGTTCGCCGCGCTCGTAGCTCTTGCGCATGTCCTGCAGTCGTCCCATGGGACCAACCCTAGTTGCCCAGAAATGAGAGCGGGCGCCCCGGTTTCCCGGACGCCCGCTCATCAGTTCACGGAATCACTTCTTGCGCGGCACCACGATGTTCTTGCACTCGCGGCCCTTCAGCACGTCAATGACGTTCTGGACGACGCGGCGCTTCAGTTCGTAGTAGGACTCCTCCGAGTAGTACGCGGCGTGCGGGCTGAGCAGGACGCGATCCAGGTCGAAGACCGGGGAATCGGCCGGGATCGGCTCGACCTCGAGCGTATCCAGGCCGGCGCCACGCAGCTTGCCGGACTCGATCGCGCGCACCAGGGCATCGGTGTCCACCACGCCGCCGCGGGCGGTGTTGACGATGATCGAGCCGTCCTTCATCTTGGCGAAGGTCTCGTCGTTGAACAGGTGCTTGGTGCTGGGCAGCAGCGGCACGTGCAGGCTGATGATGTCGGATTCGGCGATCAGTTCGTCGAAGCTGACGACCTTGAAGCTGTCCTTCTCGGTGACGTCGGCCGGGATCATCGGGTCGCTGACGATGGTGTTGAAGCCCAGGCCGCGGGCCTTGCTGGCGGTGTTGCGGCCGATGGCGCCGTAGCCGAGCACGCCGAAGGTCTGGTCGACGAACTGGTGGATCGGCATGGCCGGTACCAGGTCCATGGTGGACTTGCGCGCCTGCGCGTCCAGCACCTTGATGTTGCGGGCAACACCCAGTGCCATCGTGATGGCGTGGTCAGCGACCGACTGGGCGCCGTAGTCGGGCACGTTCACCACGACGATGCCGCGTTCCTCGGCGGCGTCCAGGTCGATGGTGTCAACGCCGACGCCGTAGCGGCCGATCACCTTGAGCTCGGGTAGCAGGTAGTCCATGACCTCGCCGGTGATGTCGGCGTACTGCACCACCAGGCCGTCCGAGCCCTTGACCTCGGGGGCGAGACCGGCGTCCTTGCCGCCGCGGAAGTTGAGGAACTCGACACCCTCGGCCTCGGCGACACCTTGTTCGATGTCCCATGCCTCGTGGTCAAGATCGGTGATGGTAACGCGCATGATCCCTCCATTGCTGTCCAGTACGCTGCGTCGCGCTCGGGTCGGCGGCGGCGCCAAGCTCTGCTGTCACATCATCCCATATCCTGCACGCACTCGGCGTCCTGCAGTGAGCACTGGCCACCCCGCCAGGTTCGAACCGGCACGGTCACCCCAGGCCGACGGCGCTAGGATCGGCGGCGTGACGTCGCAACCGCTCACCGATGACCAGCCGCACGAGGAGTGCGGGGTATTCGGGGTCTACGCTCCCGAAGAAGTCGTCTCGAAGCTCACCTATTTCGGGCTCTTCGCCCTGCAGCACCGCGGCCAGGAATCGGCCGGCATCGCGGTCAGCGATGGCAACCGCATCATGGTCTTCAAGGACATGGGCCTGGTCAGCCAGGTCTTCAACGAGACCACGCTGAGCTCGCTGACCGGGCACCTGGCGATCGGCCACACCCGGTACTCGACCGCCGGTGCGTCGGTCTGGCAGAACGCCCAGCCGACCTTCCGCGAGGTGGCCGGACGCGGGCTCGCCTTGGCGCACAACGGCAACCTCACCAACACCGACGACCTCGAGGCGATGCTGCGCGAGCAGAACGCCGACGACGTGCCGCGCAAGGTGACCATGGACTCGTCCAGCGATACCGCCTTGATCAGCGCGCTGTTCGCGGCCCAGCCCGCCGAACTCGGCATCGAACGCATCGCACTGACCGTGCTGCCGCAACTGGTCGGCGCGTTCAGCCTGGTCTTCATGACCGAGACCGCGCTCTATGCGGCTCGTGATCCCCAAGGTGTACGTCCGCTGGTGCTGGGACGCCTGGCGCACGGCTGGGTGGTCGCCTCGGAGACCGCCGCGCTGGACATCGTCGGCGCCGCCTTCGTCCGGGAGATCGAGCCGGGCGAGTTCATCGTCATCGACGACGCCGGGCTGCGCAGCCACCGCTTCGCCGAGCCGAATCCCAAGGGTTGCCTGTTCGAGTACGTCTACCTGGCCCGGCCCGACACCCGCATCGCCGGGCGCCTGGTGCAACCCACCCGGATGGCGATCGGCCGCCAGTTGGCGATCGAGCACCCCGCGGACGCGGACATGGTCATGCCGACTCCCGATTCCGGGACGCCGGCCGCGCTCGGTTATGCGCACCAGTCCGGGATCCCATTCGGTCTGGGACTGGTCAAGAACGCCTACGTCGGACGCACCTTCATCCAGCCCACCCAGACCATGCGTCAGGTTGGCATCCGCTTGAAGCTCAACCCGCTGCGCGAGGTGATCGCCGGCAAGCGCCTGGTGGTGGTCGATGACTCGATCGTGCGCGGCAACACGCAACGCCTGGTGATCCGAATGCTGCGGGAGGCCGGCGCCGCCGAGGTGCACGTGCGGATCAGCAGCCCGCGGGTGGAGTGGCCCTGCTTCTACGGCATCGACTTCGCCACTCGCGCGGAGTTGATCGCGCCCGGCCTGACCAACGAGGAGATCGCCGCGTCCATCGGTGCCGATTCGCTCGGCTTCGTCAGCCTCGATGGACTGCACAACGCGGTCGGCCTGCCCGCCGACCAACTCTGTTCGGCCTGTTTCGACGGCCGCTACCCGATCCGGGTGCCCCGCCGCGCCGCGGCGACGCTGGGCATCGACCAGGAGGAGTCATGAGCCAATCCGCATACGCCCGCGCCGGGGTCGACATCGAGGCCGGTGACCGGGCCGTCGAGTTGATGAAGCAACACGTCGCGCTGGCCACCCGGCCCGAGGTGCTGGGCGGGCTCGGTGGCTTCGCCGGGCTCTTCGATGCGTCCGCGTTCAAGAACTACCGCCGTCCGGTGCTGGCGACCAGCACCGATGGGGTGGGCACCAAGGTGGCCATCGCCCAGGCGATGGGCGTCTACCACACGGTCGGCTGGGACCTGGTCGGCATGCTGGTCGACGACCTGGTGGTCTGCGGTGCCGAGCCGCTCTTCCTGACCGACTACATCGCCTGCGGACGCGTCGTCCCGGAGCGGATCGCCGACATCGTGCGCGGGATCGCCGAGGCCTGTGCAGCCGCCAACACTGCGTTGATCGGCGGCGAAACCGCCGAGCATCCGGGGCTGATGGGGCCCGACGACTTCGACATGGCCGGGGCCACCACCGGCGTGGTCGAGGCCGACGAACTGCTCGGCCCCGACCGGGTGCGTCCCGGGGACGCGATCGTCGCGATGGCATCGTCCGGCCTGCACTCGAACGGCTACTCGCTGGTGCGTCGCGTCCTGCTCGAGGACGCCGCTCTGATGCTCGACCGGCACGTTGACGAGCTTGGCAGCACGCTGGGGGAGGAACTCCTCACCCCGACGCGCGTCTACGCGTCCGATGCCCTGGCGTTGATCAAGGCGACCCAGGTGCACGCGATGAGCCACATCACCGGCGGCGGGTTCGCGAACAACCTGGCCCGCGTGCTGCCCGACTCGGTCACCGCCCGGCTGGACCGGGCCAGTTGGCGCCCGCCGGCCATCTTCTCGCTGATCCAGCAGACCGGGCAGATCGCCCAGCCCGACATCGAGGCCACGCTCAACATGGGCGTCGGGATGGCGGCGGTTGTCGCGCCCGACGATGCGGACGCAGCGGTTCGCCTGCTGGCCGACCGCGGCATCGATGCCTGGGTCTGCGGCGAGGTCACCGAACGGGTTCCGGACGCGCCGCAGGTGGTCGTTTCAGGTACCCATCCGCTGTGAGCTGATCAACCGGCGTCGGCTTTGGCGCCGAACCGTGGCATTGGGTAGCCTTGGGGGCACGACAGTTTCTTATTCAATGCCGCGGCAAAGCCGCGAGGGACAAAGCGAGGGGGTCGACCCATATGGGGCGCGGCCGTGCAAAGGCGAAGCAGACAAAGGTTGCCCGCGATCTGAAGTATCGCTCGGTGGACACCGACTTCGCCTCGTTGGAGCGGGAGCTCCGCGGTGAATCCATTGACGGTGAGGACATCTACACCGAGATTCCCGACCAATATGCCGACTTCGTCTACGACGAAGACGATGTGGAGGCGTACGATCCCGACGCCGACGATGATCGGCGCTGATACCAACCCTCGTTGGAGCGGTCCCCATGTGGACGACTGATCGTCTGCTGCCCGGCTACCAGGCCATCACCTGGCCGGTCGATGGTGCCGAATGGGCGGACGGTGAGCCGAACGAGCCGCTGACCGCCACCCTGGTCCGGCGCAACGAGCCCAGTCACCATCGGGCGGTGCTGTACATCCACGGCTGGAACGACTACTTCTTCCAGACCCACATGGCCGACTTCTGGAACAAGCAGGGCTTCGATTTCTACGCGCTCGACCTGCGTCGCTACGGCCGCAACCTGCGCACCGGGCTGTTCGCCGGGTACATCACCGACCTGGGTGACTATGCGTCCGAGATCGACGAGGCCTACCGGCTGATCGGGCTGGACGGACACGACCTGATCACGGTGATGGGGCACTCCACCGGCGGGCTGATCGCCAGCCTCTGGGTCGCCCAAACCGAGGAGCAGGTCAACGGCCTGGTGCTGAACTCGCCGTGGCTCGACATGAACGCCAACGACATGCTGCTGCGTGCGGTCACGCCGCTGGTCTCCGGGGTGGCGGCGATGAAACCGACCACCGCCATGCAGACCAGCGAGACCGGGCTCTACTTCCGTAGCCTGTCCAGCGAACTGGACGGCGAGTGGGACGTCAACGCCGACTACAAGTCGAACAAGGGCTTCGTGGTGCGGTTCGGCTGGGCCCGCGCGATCCTGTCCGGGCAGGCCAAGGTTGCGGCGGGGCTTGGAATCACCACCCCGGTGCTGTCGATGATGAGCGCCCGCAGCAACGTCTCGATGAGCAAGTGGGACGACGCCATCCGCTCGATGGACGTGGTGCTGGACGTCGACCGGCTCGCGGCGGTCTCCTGGCGGCTCGGCTCGGTGGTGACCATCGTGCGGATCGAGGGCGGCATGCACGACCTGGTCTTGTCGCCCCACCCGGTGCGCGACGAGGTCTTCGCCGAGATCCGCCGCTGGCTCAAGGTGTACGTTCGCTGATCTCTCACCTGCTGGTGTGCGGCGCTTCCCTTGCGGCGGAACGCTCGCCTTGCAAGGGAAGCAAACTGCCCGAAGGGCAGCGCCGCGTCCGGGGTGATGGGGGAAGAGCGTCACGCCAGACACGCCCGCGTTAGGGTGTGCTCGTGGCTGATCGGGTTTCCCGCGACGAGGTCATTCGGTTCCGGCTCGCGGCCCATCATCTGACCCAGCGCCTCGGCGGCGATGGGCTGCTGGACGCGGCCGCAGCCTGCGGCGTCCAGAACTCACCACCAGGTTCGGCATTGTTGGCGTTGGGGGCCCGCGTCCTTGACTTGACCGAGTCCCGGCTGGACGCGGCGGTCGCCGAGCAGCGCACCCTGCTGCAGACCTGGAGTGTGCGCGGGGCACCATTCTTCTTTCCGACCACCGATGCGCACGTCTTCACCACCGGTGTATTGCCGGCCACCCCGGACGCCCGCCGCCAGTTGATCATCGGCGTGGCACCTGCACTGGAGTCGGTTGGTCTCGACATCGACGAGGCGGTCGGGCTGATCGACGCCGAACTGGACGCGGTGTTGCGCGGTCGGCGGTTGGCGATCAATGAGCTGGGCGCTGAATTGGCCGACCGGGTCGCCACCAGGCTGGACACGGGCCGCAAACAATGGCAGGCCGAGGGGCCATACTCGGTAGGTCAGCCGTTGGGCGAGGCAGTCGTGCACTTCTGCCTGCGCATCCTGACGCTGCAGGGCCGGCTCTGCCCGGCCCCGCGCAGCGCGGGCAAGGCGCCGTTCGTCCTCGTGGACGAGTGGCTGGACGGCGGGCTGCCCGAAACCAGCCCCGAGGACGCAAGGGCTGAACTGCTGCGCCGCTACCTGCACAGCTACGGGCCGAGCAGCAAGGCGCAGTTCGCGACTGGCTCGGCCTGCGCGCCGGGGACGCGACTGCCTGGTGGGACCTGCTGGCCGATGAACTGGTCGAGGTCGACTTCGATGGTCGGGCCTGGCTGCTCGAAGCTGACCTGCCCGCCCTGCGATCGGCACCGGACGCAGCCTGCGTCCGCCTGCCGCCCCCGCGCGACCCATACACCCAACTGCGCGACCGCGAGACGATCCTCGGCCAAGCCGCTGCACGGCCAGGTCTGGCGTCCGCTTGGGGAGCCCGGCACGGTGCTGGTCGACGGGCAGATCGCCGGGGTTTGGCGTCCCAACAAGGCCGGACGCCGACTCACGGTGACCGTCCACGCCTTCGACAAGCTCTCGGCCAACAAGCGCAAAGCGCTGGCCGAAGAAGCAGAACTGATGGGGACGCTGCGCGGCGCGTCCGACGTGGAACTGCGCTTCGACTGAGGGGTGTGGGGTGGCCAGGGGCGGGGTCGAACCGCCGACCTTTCACTTTTCAGGCGAACGCTGCTACCAACTGAGCTACCTGGCCGTGGCGACCCCGACGGGACTCGAACCCGCGACCTCCGCCGTGACAGGGCGGCGCGCTAACCAACTGCGCTACGGGGCCAGGTATGCCACCCGTCTCCGGGCAACTCCAGAACTATAACCGAGGTCTGTCCGGGAACACAAAATCGGGTCGCCTGTGAAACCCGGGAGCGCGTCCAGCCGTCGGTGACCGAGGTGCGCAGGCAGCGACACCTGCTGCTCGTGCGTGGGCAGGACGATCCAAGTGGGCCGGAACCCGGTTAGTCTGAACGGGATCCGGGCTGGACCAGCCCGGCCCGATCTAGGAGGTTCCGTAGTGGAATGCCCCCGCTGTCATGGCCAAATGCCCGATATGGCGCATTACTGCCAGCACTGCGGCCATGACGTCGTCTCGCAGGACGTCAGTCGTCGCAAGTCGTACGCGGCCCAGCCCAACCAGCCGGTGGCCAGCTTCGCGCCGGTCTCGACCATCATGCCCCGCGGCTCGGTTGGCCACCCGGGTACCTATTCGGTCGCCCTGGTCGCCACGCTGCTGATCATGGTGGTTACGGCCGCGCTGGGCGCAGTGCCGATCGCCCTGGCCGTCGCCGCGTTCGCGATCCCGATCGTCTACATCGTCTACCTCTACGACGTGAACATGTGGGAGGACCAGCCGGTCGCCGTGACCGCCCTGGGCTTCGGGCTGACCTTCGTGCTGGCCATTGGCTGGACGGCCGCCTGGCAGATGCTGAAGGGCAACGCGCCGATGAGCGCGATCCCGGGCGTCGCCGCCGGCTTCCACATCCAGGGCTTCCTGGTGGCCGTGCTGCTGGCACCCATCGTCGGTGAGGTGCTGCGCCAGGTGGGTCCGCTGATGCTGGCCAGCCGCAAGCAGTTCGACGACCTGATGGATGGCTTCACCTTCGGCGTCATCGCCGGTGTGGCCTACGCCGCGGGCGAGACCATCGTCCTGTACTGGTCGATGCTGCAGATCGGTTTCGCCGGTGCGGGCAACATCGACGCCCTGCAGATGATCGTTCTGCTGTTGCTGCACGGCTTCATCAAGCCGATCCTCTACGGCACCGCGACCGGCATCGCCGGTGCGGAGTTCTCGGGTCTGGGCCGCGGCTTCGACGGGTTCACCATCCGGTGGATCCGCGCCGCTGTTATGGCCGTGGCCGCCGTCGCGCTGTTCAACGCGGGTCTGTTCCTCAGCGGGCTGATCTCCAGCCCGGCCCTGTCGGTCATCGTCGCCCTGATCTGGGCGGTGCTGCTGCTCGGCGCGCTGACGCTGGCTGCCCGCAACGTGCTGCATGTCGGCCTGATGGAGGCCGCGATGGAGGCTGCCGCCCGCGGTGGTGGTATCGGTGCCGACGGCGAACTGCACTTCTGCGTCCAGTGTGAGATGCCCTTGCTGCCGGACGCGCTGTTCTGCTCGTCGTGTGGCCTGGGTCTGAGTGCGGTCCAGCGGGTGCCCGTTGGGGTCGGTGTGGCCGCGACCGAGGCGGCCGCGTCCAACGCCGGTGACCCACCAGCGCCCCAGTCGCCACCAGCACCGGACGCGTCGGCTGAGCCGGCGCAGCCCGAGGCCTCGACCGAGACGACCGAGGAGGAGCAGCGATGAGCAACCCCTACGGACCCGGTAGCCAGCGGCCACAGGGCGGTTTCGGTGGCCAGCAGCCGCAGGGCGGCTACGGACAGCCGCAAGGTGGCTTCGGACCTCAGCAGCCCGGCTACGGGCAGCGTCCGCCGCAGGGCTACGGCCAGCAGCCCCCGCAGTACGGCGGAGGCGGAGGCTTCCCGCCCGGTGGCCCGCGCTACAACCCGAACCAGGGCTACCCCGGTGGCGGCGGCATGCCGGCCGGCAAGCCCGCGGGCAAGGTCAACATGTTGCTGGTCGTCGGCGTCATCGGCGCTGTGCTGATCGGCGTTATCGCCTGGGCACTGTTCGGACGTGGTGGCGATACCCCGCCGCCGCCTCCGCCGCCCACCACGACGAGCGCTCCGCCGACCACCCAGCCGACCACGAGCCCGACGACGCAGCCGACCACCCAGGCTCCGACCACGCAGGCTCCGACCACGACCGAGGCGCCGCCAACTACGCCACCGGCCGGTGGCGAGGTGGTCGAGTTGGGTCACGGCATCGGGCTCACCCTGCCCGCCGGTTGGACCATCGACGAGGCACCCGAGCCTGGCGTCGTGGTCGTCACCAACGGTCTGGGCTACCTGACGCTGCAGACCTTCAAGGTTGACCCGGGTACCCCGGCCAGTGCCGTGATGGCTGCCTACACCGAGCAGATGGCGGCGACCATGCAGGGTCCCAAGGTCAGTGGGCCGGAGAACCGTGATGTCGGCCCGAATGGCACAGCCTCGGTGATGGTGATGACCGGTGTGCGCACCACGAGCAGTGGCTCGCTGGACGTCGTGCTCGGTTCCACCCTGGCGATCCGCAATGCGGACGGTGTGTCAGTGCTGTCGTCCCTGTTGATCATGCCGCAGGACTGGGAAGCGACGGTGCCCGACTACAACGCCATCACCGGTGAATTGGTGGGTCAGCTGTTGGGCTGATGAATCGCGAGTGGGTCACTCGATGCGGTAGATGACCGCCTCGTAGGGCTCCAACCACGAACCCGGCGCGGGTGAGGTGCCAAGTGCAATCTCACCCGCGTCGCGGTGTCTGGCGGGTCGTCGGCGCGCGGTCAGGTTCGCTTCCACCAGGAAACGGTCACCCGACGCACCCGTCCGGTACCAGGCCCAGTAATCGCGGCGGCTGGCGTCCACGAACTCGATCTCGCCGAGGGTGAACGCGTCGGTGCTGCGACGCAGTTCGATCAACTGCCGGTAGTGGTTCAGCACCGAGTCCGGGTCGTCGCGTTGCTCGGCCACCGAATAGCCGGGGTCGGTGGACTGGCCCTCGATCCACGGCGTTGCCGGGGCAGTGCCGTCGGCGAGGACGCTGAAGCCACCGCCGGGGGTCGCGTCCCAGCGCATCGGGACGCGGGCATGGTCCCGCGAACCGGCCAACACCCGGCCCCAATCGTTGCCCTCATCGAGCATCCGGAATGCCTCGACGTCGCGCAGTTGGTCGCGGGAGGTGAAGGGCTGGTTGATCGCGGCAACCTCCTGGCCCTGGTAGAGGAACGGTGTGCCGCGCATGGTCAGTTGCAGGGTGGCCAGCAGCTTGCCGACCGCGTCTCGGTGCTCCGGGTCGGGGTTGACCTTGCTGATCATCCGTGGGTTGTCGTGGTTCTCGTAGAACAGGCTGGTCCAGTCACCGGCCACCATCCGCTGCTGCTGGTTGATCCACGCCTGCTTCAGCCCGTTGAGGTCGTAGCGGTAGTCGTCGAATCGGGTGCGTCCGGGGTTCTCCAGCGGGTCGAAGTTGAAGACCACGTCCAACTCCCGGCGTCCGGCGTTCGTCATCAGCCGGGCCATCTCGATGCCGGCCCCTGGGGTCTCGCCAACCAGGAAGTGGTCGGGATCGGGTGCCCCGTCGCGTCGCATCTGGCGCAGGTGGTCATGCAGGTGCGGGCCGTAGAAGTAGTGCTCGATCCCGGTGTAGCCCATCAGGTTGCCGATGAACTCGTCGCCGTCGGGCAGGCCCGGCGGCTTCGAGATGTAGTTGATGACGTCCAGCCGGAAGCCATCGACACCCTTGTCGATCCAGAACCGCATGATCCCGGTGACCTCATCGCGCACCGCCGGGTTCTCCCAGTCCAGGTCGGGCTGGCCGGGGGCGAACAGGTGCAGTGACCACCGTTCGGCCTCGGGGTACCAGCGCCATGCCCGGCCGGCGAAGAAGCTGGTCCAGTTGTTCGGCGGTCGTTCGGGGTTGCCGGGACGCAGGAAGTAGTACTTGCCGTAGGGCCCGTCCGGGTCGGCCAGTGCGGCCTGGAACCAGGCATGTTCGGCCGAGGTGTGGTTGACCACCAGGTCGAGGATCACCTTGATGCCCAGATCGTGCGATCGAGCGATCAGTTCGTCCAGATCGGCCATCGTGCCCATCTCGGCCATCACCGCCCGGTAATCGCGGACGTCGTAGCCGAAGTCCTCGTTGGGGGAGTCGAAGACCGGCGACAGCCAGATGCAGTCCACGCCCAGCCAGGCCAGGTGGTCGAGGTGCGCGGTGACCCCGCGCAGGTCACCGATGCCGTCGCCGTTGCTGTCGGCGAAGCTGCGCGGGTAGATCTGGTAGACCACCGCGGAGTGCCACCAGCGGTGATCGGTCTGCTGGGCCGTGGGTCGGTCGGGGCAGGAGTTGAGCAGTCCGATCACCGCTTCCACCAGGCCCGGACCGGTGAAGCGGCGGGTGAGCCGCTCGACGCTGGACAGCCGAAGCCTGCGGACCAGCGGGTTGGTCAGCACGCCCGGGCCGCGTCCAACAGCCAGCAGCAGCCGATCGACCACATCGCGCCCGACCGGGTGGGCGTAGACGTCGGCCAGGGTGCTGGCGCGGGTGAAGGGCTGGTCGACCATGGTTTCTCCGTTCGGGGCTCGGCGGCGAGCCGGTCAGCGGGCGGCGTCCCGTTCATCGTCGGTGAAGGCGGCCTCGACCCGGGCGGCCTGGATCGATGCGCCACCGGCCACCGACTGCCGCAGCCGACGGACCGCCCCCGACATCGCCTCGTAGGCCGCCCCGGAACTGCCGCGGTCGTAGGTCAGCGACTGCTGCGCATCGATGCCCATCTGGACGGCCTGCTCGATGGCGTCCTGGTCGGCGCCCAGGTAGATGAATGTCCAGGAGTACTTCTCGGTCTGCTCCACGATCAGGTCACGGATCGTGGGGTGGCTGAACTCGCGGGACGCGTTCTCCCGGCCGTCGGTGACGATGCAGACCAGCACCGTGCCCGGACGCGCTCCCTCGGGCAGCGCTGCCAGTCGCGCCCCGAGATCGATCACGGTGCGGCCGATGGCGTCCAGCAGCGCGGTGCTACCGCGCGGCAGGATCTGCAGCGGCGGCACCTGGTCGATCGGCTGGTCGGTGTAGACGACCTCGTACTTGTCGTCGAACTGGGCCAGGTTGACCTGGCACCTGCCCGGCAGTGAGCGCTGGTCGGCGATGAAGGCATTGAAGCCACCCTCCGCGTCATCGCGAATCGACTGCATCGAACCGGATCGGTCGATGATGGCCTGGACGACGGTGAATGCCGAATCAGTCATTGAGCCCTCCTCAGTTGTGATGGTGGCCGCCCGTGTCAGGCCTTGAAGCGGCCGCCGTCCATGCAGGTGATGATCGCGCCGCGGACGCCGGCTGCGTCCAACTCGGCCATGCTGCGGATCGTGCTGCCGGCCGGGGTGGACAACCGATGCTGCTGGACGCTGGGTAGCGTCCGGGTCTCGACCAGCGTCTGGCCGGCGCGGGCCACGGCCAGGGCGACCAGTTCGCGGGACTCCTCGCGGGACAGCCCGTTGAGCACGCCCCACTGGAGGGCGGCGTCGGCGGCGTAGTGGACGACGGCCTGGGCGTGCCCGACCAGGCTGCCGAAGATCCCGATCCGGTCTTCGCTGATGTCGATCACGTCGCCGACCTGGGCCAGCAGCGACCGTGCGCGCTCGGCGGCTTCGGGCGGGCAGCCATCTGCCGGGCAGAAGCCGGTGGCGCCGGCGCCGACGGCCATCGAGGGCATCGGCATAGCGCGGACGATGGCAGTGCCTGCGGGCAGGTGATCGGCCAGGGTTGCGTGGTCCGGGCCCCCGGCCAACGAGATCACGACGGCATCGGGGGCCAGGCTGGGGCCGATCTCGTCCAGCACCGCGACCATCTGCGGCACCCGCGCGGCCAGCACAACGATGTCTGCGTCCGCGACCGCTTGGGTGGCCGGGGCGGCCTGGACGCCATGCCTGGCCGCCAACTCTGCGGCGTGCGCCGGATTTCGGGTGGCCACCGTCAGCCGATCGGGCGAGACCCCGGCGTGCAGCAGGCCGTCCAGCAGTGAGCCACCGAGTTGTCCGACACCGACCATCGCGATTCTGCTATCCATGTGCCCAGTCTGGCAGTCGCCGCCTACGGCGGCAGGCAGTCGCAGCCACCCCGGTTGGGGCGATGGTGCGGTCAGCGGGACGCGAGCAGCCCGCGCAGGTAGCTGATCTGCCCCAGGTGCTGGGTGACATCGTTGACGATCGACACCAGCCGGACGCCGACCGTGACCTGGTAGGGATCATCCACCAGGGCATCCAGGTCGGCGGTGGTCAGCCCGGCCAGGATGGTGCTGGTCGCGTCGGCGACGGCGGCGTAGTAGTCAGTGAGCAGCTGCGGGTCGGTCACCCGAAACGCCCGCACCTGTTCGGCGTTCTGCCCATAGCCGATGTCTGCCAGTTCGTAGGGCAGGTCGAACTTGGCTGCCCAGCCGTTGGGGTACACCTCGGGGGTGCCGCCGATGACGGCCATCTGCGCGTCCTCGCAGCGGCCGATGTGCCAGGCGAGCCAGCCGATCGAGTTGGCGTCCGGGGTCGGTCGCCAGGTCAGGTCGTCGGCGCTGAGCCCGGCGAGGGCGTCCGGTAGTTCGTCGACCACCCGGCTGAAGCCGTCGCGCAGGATGTCCAGGGCGTCCATGGTCCCTCCTCAGTCAGCGGGGGCGGGCGGGTCCTGCTCGGTCACGGTGGTGACCAGCCGGACCGCCTCGTCGACGTCATCGGTCAGGTGGATGCGGTCCAGGTCTTCCGGCGAGATGAAACCACCGCCCAGCACCTGCTCGCGCGTCCAGTCGAGCAGGCCCTGCCAGTAGCTGCTGCCGAACAGCACGATGGGGAAGCTGGTGACCTTGCCGGTCTGGACCAGGGTGAGTGCCTCGAAGAGTTCGTCGAAGGTGCCGACGCCGCCGGGCATCACGATGAAGCCGCGGGAGTACTTCAGGAACATCACCTTGCGGACGAAGAAGTAGCGGAAGTTGATGCCGAGCGAGACGTACTTGTTGATGCCCTGCTCGAAGGGCAGTTCGATCCCGAGCCCGATCGAGACGCCGCCGGCTTCCAGGGCGCCCTTGTTGCAGGCCTCCATCAGGCCCGGGCCGCCGCCGGTGATCGTGCCGTAGCCGGCCTGCGCCAGCCTGGCGCCGATGGCGACGCCCGCCTCGTCGAGCGGGGTGCCGGGCGGGGTGCGCGCCGAACCGAAGACCCCGATGGACGGGCCAGTCTCCGCCAGGGCGCCGAAGCCATCGACGAACTCCGACTGGATGCGCAGGACGCGCCACGGGTCGGAGTGCAGCCAGTCAGTGGCGACCCCCTTGGCCAGCAGACGGGCGTCCGTGGTGGATGTGGGCACCTGGTCGTGCCGCAGGATCACCGGGCCGGCGGTATAGGCAGGAGGCGGATCAGCGTCGTAACTCACCGGTCAACCCTATGCGAAAGCGGCCCCCTTCGAGGTCGCGCTGCGCGCTCCCACCTCAGGGGTCGTAGCGTGGTGCGTTGGCTGAGGTGCCCCGTAGGGGCCTCGAAGCCCCTCAGACCAGGCCCTTCTCGGTGAGCCAATCGGTCGCGATCTGGGCTGAACCGAGTTGCTCGGTGACGCTGCGGTCGTTGAGCGCGATCAGGTCGGCCATCGTCAGCAGCGCGGTGACCTTGTCGATGACCGCCGCCGCACCTTCATCGACGGCGTCCGAGACGATCGGCACCACGTTCTGCGGCAGGATCAGCGCCTGCGGGTCGGCCAGGCTGACCAGATCGTTGATCTTGATGGCCGGGCTGGCGGTGTAGATGTCGGCCACCTGCACCGTGCCATCCACCAGCGCCTTGACGGTCAGCGCCGAGCCGGAGTCCTCGATCGGGGTCAGCGTCGCGTCCACCCCATAGACGTCCTTCAGACCGGGCAATCCGTACGGGCGGGTGGCGAACTCGGAGTTGGCGCCGATGGCGATCGGCTGCGGCAACTTGGCCAGGTCACCGATCTCGGTCAGACCGAACTCCTCGGCGGTCGCCCGGGTGACGGTGTACGAGTCCTGGTCGGTCGCCTCGGCGTACGTCAGCGCCCGCACACCCGGGGGCAGGACGCCGCTGAGCGCGGCCGCCACCTGGTCCGGCGTGCCGCCGGTCGTAGCCTTGTCGTAGTACTGCAGCAGGTTGCCGCTGTACTCGGGCAGCAGGTCGATACGTCCGGCCTCCATCTCGGGCAGGTAGACCTCACGCTGACCGATCTGGTACTGCCGGTCGACCAGGTAGCCTTCTGCCTCCAGCGCCTGCGCGTAGAGTTCCGCGATGATCTCGTTCGAGTAGTACTGCTGCGAGCCGACCACGATCACCCCGGTCGTCCCGCTCGTCACCGTGGTCTCGGCACTGGCGCTGGAATCGCCGGGCATGGTCGGATCAGGGGTGCCGGTGGGGTTGGTACTGCTGCATGCGGCCAAGGTCAGGAGCGCGGCCAGTAGGGCTGCGAGGGTTCGTACTCGTCGGAACATGACTTCCTCCGGTTGTGGCGGCCCCCGTGGGGTTTTCCTCCAACCCTAACCCCGTGGCCCGAATGGCGCCCCGCTCGCAGGGGTGGACGAACCCGACGCAAGCCATGATGGGAAGGTGAGTCAACCGCAGTCGACCCCGCTCGACCCACGCACCCTGGCGTGGGTCCAGATGGTGCCGCCCCGCTCGGCCGGGCCGGTCACCCAGCGGGCTGCGCAGGGTCTGGTGGAGGTCCAGGTCGAGTCGGACGGGCGGCTGCAGCAGATTGAAATCGCTGACGGTTGGGAGCAGCAGATTCCGGCCGAACGGTTGGTCGGGGTGATCAACGCGGCGATCGCCGCCGCCCAGGCCCGACTGCTCGGCCACGACGGTCTGGTTCCGCCGGCTGAGCCGGACGCGCTGGCCCGCTTCCAGGCCGAGTTGGCGGCGACCGCGCTGGAGGTCGGGTACGCCCCGGGTCTTGACCTCGACCTGTTGGCCCGGCGTTTCCGCGACGATCCGCAGTCCGCCGACGAGGCCCTGGCCGCAGCGTTCGAGCGGATCGATGCCGGGCTGGCAGCCGGCGTCCAGACCGGACGCGACCAAGAGTCGGAGGTCGCGATGAATACCCGGCGGACACTCGGCTTCGTGCTCGAGGAGGGGCGTCCCGTTGCGCTACAAGCCGATCCGCGTTGGCCGAGCGGCAGCGGGGGACGACTCAGCCGCGAGCTCAACGAGTTCCTCAGCCAACTGTGACCACGAAGGAGGGTAGCCATGGGTGATCCGTTCGCGACGATGGGCAACGTCACCCCCTCGACCGCGGCCATCGCGCACGAGGTGGTGGCTGCAGTGATCGCCGCCGGGCTGGAACCCCCGCACACCATCTGGGGAATGGGTGGGCCGCCCGAGCACTCCACCGGCAACGCGATCGACCTGATGGTGCCGCTCAACTCACCGTCCGGCGACTTCATGGCCGACTACATCTGGGCCAACGGCGAGCGGTTCGCGCTGAACTGGGTGATCTGGAAGCAGCGCATCCGCAATCCCGGACGCGGCGACGGCTGGACCGGCATGGAGGATCGCGGCAACACCACCCAGAACCACTACGACCACGTGCACGCCTTCTTCCGCGGTGACGGCAGCACCGACGGGGTCGCCCAGGCTGCGATCGCGTCCAACCCGGACGCGACGCCGCTGCCCACCGGCGGCTCGCCGCTGACCTCGTCAGCACCCGGCGGGGGTGGCGCGGCTGCGTCCAGTGCGCCGACCAGCAGCGGACCCACTGGGACGGCTGGCAGCAACCAGCCCATTCCGCCGGAGGGCACCACTGCTGCCGCCGGCGGTGGGACGGGTCAGGCCGAGGCCCAGCGGTTGGCGGTCGGGCAGGATGCCGATGCCCAACCCTTCCGCCAAGTGGAGGTGGTGGTTGCTGACCTGCGCGCCGACGCTGGGCACTACGCGAGCGTCCAGCAGTCGGCTGCGGCGCTGGCCACGTCCTTCAGGTCCCTCGCGGAACAAGCGGTCGACTGGGGGTTGCACGGTCCGGCGTCCGGTGGCCTGACCCTGGGGGCGACCAGGTTTGCGGACCGGTTCGCCCGCGCCGCGCAGGAACTGGGGGCGGTGCAGGACGGACTGCTGGACACTGCCGATGACTATGCGGTCCTCGAACAGGAAGCCGGGGACGACGTGGCGGCGAAGGCCAACCGAATGGAGGCCGGGCTGTGAGCGACCATCAGGTGTCTGGGCCGGTGTCCTTCAGTGTCGACTCCGGCGTCGGTGCGACAAAACTGGACGCGGTATCCGCGCGCATCCGCCCGATCGCGCAGGCGTTGGCGGCTGCGCCTGCCACGCTGCGTGGCCGGCTGCAGGCGAGGTTGCAGTCAGTTCGGGATGAGCCCGAGATCTACCAGGGATTGATGCTGGCCTATCAGGCGCTGCTGGAGCGCGCCGAGGTGGCCGTCCAGCACGCCAGCCAGTCGCTGGGTGAACTTGAGCGCGTCCTGCCGCAACTGGCGGCCCCGTGGCCGGTGCAGCAACTGGGCCAGCAGGCCGCCGATGGCCTGGGCTCGCGGGCCCGGGCGCTCGCCGACGGGATTGCGACCGACCAACTGCGCAGTAGGCAGAGTTGGCGCGGCCCCGGTGCGGCCGAGTTCGCAACCGCGATGACCCACCAGGTGCAGGCGGCCGACACCGCGGCTGAGCACACGGCGGAGTTCAGCGAAACCCTGCTGGACTACGGGAATCGTGCGGTGGCCGACGTCGAGGCGTTCTTGGCGACGGCGGTCGGGCAGTTGGCGATCCTGGCCGAGTCGGTAGGCCCGCTGACGACAATCTCTGGTTCGTCGGCGGCTGCCGCCCGGGTAGTCCGGGCCGGCGATGTGCTCGCCACGGCGGTGTCCGCGATCACCCAGACCGCGGGCGAGCAGGCTGGGCAGGCGGGTCACGCGCTCGCGTTCCAAGCGGATTCCGGAGATGCCTGGCCGTCCGTTCGCGCCCGTTGACCCCGCTCAGTCGACGCGAACCGCCGAGTTGGCCCGGACGCGACGCGCGGCGACGCGTCCGACGATCTCGAAGGCCACCTCGCCGAGGATCGCCAGACCGATCACCAGGACGCAGGCGGCCAGCATCAGCGGGTAGTCCTGGGTCTTGAGGCCGAGGAAGAGGAAACGCCCCAGCCCACCGCCCCCGACGTAGGCGACCAGGGTCGCGGTGGCGACCACCTGCAGCGCTGCTGCCCGCAGTCCGCCGATCAGGTGCGGCAGGCCGAGCGGCATCTCCACCCGGGTCAGTACCTGCCATTCGCTCATGCCCAGGGCGCGGGCTGCGTCCACCGCGTGTGGGTCGACGGCTTCCACACCGGCGTACGCACCGGCCAGTATCGAGGGCAGTGCCAGCACGCCGAGCGCGACCAGCGGAGCGCCGATGCCCACACCGGTGAGCAGCGCGATCAGGGTCAACACGCCGAGGGTCGGCAGCGCGCGAGCGGCGCCGGTGGCGCCCACGACGAGCCCCCGGCCGTGCCCGGTGTGGCCGATCCAGTAGCCGAGCGGAATGCCGATCACCGCCGCGCCCGCGGTCGCGACCAGGGTGTACCAGATGTGTTCGAGCACCCGGGCCCAGACCCCGTTGGGTCCGCCGTGATTCGCCGGATCCGCGAGCCAGGCCATGGCGTCGACCAGGAAGTTCATGCCGCACCACCCGGCCGGACGCGCGTCCAGGGCAGCAGCAACCAGCCAAGCCAGACCAGCACCCGGTCGACCAGCACCGCCAGCACCACGGTGAGCGCGATGCCCGTGATGACCTCGGCGACGATGCCGCGCTGGAAGCCCTCGGTGAACAGCATGCCCAGGCTGTGCACGCCCAGCACCGCGCTGACGGTGACCAGCGAGACGGTGCTGACCGCCACCACCCGCAGGCCGGCGAGCAGCCCGGGCCCGGCCAACGGCAACTCGACGATCAGGAAACGCCGCCAGGCGCCGTAGCCGAGCGCGGTCGCGGCCGTCACCGTGTCGCGGCTCACCGCGTCCAGTGCGTCAGCCGCCGACCGAACCATCAGGGCGATGCCATACATCGTCAGCGCGACAACGACGTTGACCGGCGAGCGCACGGTGGTGCCGATCAGCAGCGGCAGCACGATGAGCAGCGGCAGCGACGGGATCGCGTAGAAGACCGACGATCCGGCGACCAGCGGGAAGCGGACGAAGCGGTTGCGGTGCGCCAGCCAGCCCAGCGGCAGCGAGATCAGGAAGCTGAGGATGATGGGCGGCACCGCGAGCAGCAGGTGCGCCCACAGCGCAGCCCAGATGGTGGGGGTGTTGTTGGTGAGCCAGGTCACGCGCCCGGTCCGTCCAGCCGTCCGATCGGGCGGCCCTCGGCGTCCACCACCAACCGGACGCCATCGACCGCACGGACGCTGAGACCGCGTCCGGCGTCCAGTCCGAGGAAGGACGCGACGAAGTCGTCCGCCGGGTTCGCGACCAGGTCGACCCCGGAGCCCTGCTGGGCGATTCGGCCGCGATTGGCCAGGATGACGATCTGGTCGCCCAGGGTGAGCGCTTCGGTGATGTCGTGGGTGACGAAGATGATCGTCGAGCCGAGGTGGTCGGCGAGCGTCCGCAGTTCGTGCTGCAGGTCGGCGCGCACGATCGGGTCGACCGCGCCGAACGGTTCGTCCATCAGTAGCAGGCTCGGGCTGGCCGCCAGGGCGCGGGCCACACCGACACGTTGGCGCTGCCCGCCGGACAGTTCCGCGGGATAGCGGCCAGCCAGTTCCGGGTCGAGGCCCACCATGGCCATCAATTCGCGGGAGCGCCGGTCTGCCTCGGCCTTCGGGGTGCCGTTCAGGCGCGGCACCGTCGAAACGTTGTCGATCACCTTGCGGTGGGGGAGCAGCCCGCCCTCCTGCATGACGTAGCCGACACGGCGGCGCAGCGCCACGGGATCGAGGGTCGCCACGTCCACGTCGTCGATCAGGACGCGACCGCTCGTCGGGGTGACCATCCGATTCACGCAGCGCAGCAGGGTGGTCTTGCCACTGCCGGACGACCCGACCAGCACGGTGGTGCGGCCGGCCTCGATGTCCAGCGTGACGTCCTCGACCGCGGGCTCGGCGGCGCCGCGGTAGTGCTTGGTGAGGTTCTCGAAGCGCACTCGTGGGGCCGTTTGTTGCCCGGGCATCGGGCTTTCGGCTGCCATGGCAATCACCCTACGTGCTGTTGGGGCGCCCAACTGGCCGCAATCAAGTGGAATGCTGCGTCCCGTCGTGGGGTTGGTGGGGGTCGAATCGCCTACTTTGGGAGCATGGACGATCGACAGGAGCGCCGGCAGTCCTTCCGAAATGACGGACTCGTCTTCGATGTTCGCGTCGGTGGGCCCCGCAGCGGCGAGCTGGTGATCCTGCTGCATGGCTTCCCGCAGGACGCGTCCTGCTACGAGGAGATCGCGCCTGCACTGCGGGCGGCCGGCTACCGGACGGCGGCACCCGACCAACGGGGCTACTCGCCGGGCGCGCGGCCCGCGAGCATCCTGCGCTACCAGATCAAGCACCTGGTCAGCGACGTGCTGGCGCTGGCTGACCAGGCCGGGGTGCAGCGGTTCCACCTCGTCGGGCACGACTGGGGTTCGATGGTCGCCTGGGAGGTGGCCCGCCGGCATCCCGACCGAGTGGCCAGCCTGACCGCACTGTCTGTGGGGCATCCGTGGGCGACGATGGCCGCCGCCCGCAGCGGAGCGCAACTGGCCAAGAGCGCCTACATCTTCGTCTTCCAGGTGCCCTGGCTGGTCGAGACCTGGGTGAGGCTGTACGGGATGGCCCGGGGCCTGCGCCGCGTCGGACTGCCCGAGCCGTTCGCGTCCCGCTACGGCAAACGCTTCGGCACGATGGCCGCCCTATGGGGTCCACTGGCCTGGTACCGGGCGTTCCCGCTGGTCACGTTCGATGCGGCCGGACGCCGGGCTCCGCGCGAGGTTCGCGTCCCGACCACGTTCGTCTGGGGCAATCAGGACGCCTACGTCGACCGCTCCACGGCCGAACGGACCGGACGCTACGTCTACGCCGACTACCGGTTCGTCGAACTGGACGCCGATCACTGGCTGCCCGAGGCGCAGCCGGACGCCCTGGTGCCGCTCATCCTGGAGCGTGTCGGCGCCTGATATCGGGCTGTTCGGTGGGCGCAAGGGACTGGTTTCGGAGGTCTTGACGTGCGTCAAGGCGTGCTGGTTGACGCTGACCTAGTTTGAAGGTGTGCCCCGGAACCGGGGAGTGAACAACACCGAACGAAGGAAACCAAAGATGAGCACCAACACCACGCTTCGCGCCCAAGGCTTCACCTGCCCGTCTTGTGTCAACAAGATCGAGAAGCAGGTCGGCCAGATGGACGGAGTGACCGGCGTCAAGGTCAACTTCGCGTCCTCGCGCATCCAGGTCGAGCACGACGAGGCCAAGACCTCCGTCGACGACCTGGTCGCCGCGATCGCCAAGGCCGGCTACCAGGCCGTTCCCTCTGCCTTCTGATCGCCGGACGCGCCCCGGCACTCCGCGTCCCGCACTCTGCGTCCCGGGAATCGCGTCCTCCGTTTCCGCCCCCTACGATCCGCGTCCCCCACGAGCATCCGCGGACGATCTGTCAGTTCGCGGACGAAATATCGTCCGCGGATCCACACTTCGTCCGCGGCTGAAGGGGATCTCGACACCAATCTCGCCCAAGCACCCGTGAAAGGCCCCAGCAGTGAACAAGCTCCACCAGATCCACACGAGCAAGTGGTTCATCCCAGTTGTCTCCGGGATCCTGATCGCCGCCGCGCTCCTGATCGAGCGCATCGCTGGCGGTGCAGGTAACCTGCACCTGACCCAGCCGTGGTGGATCGACGCCGGTGAGCACGCCACCCATGCCGGGGACGCGTTCACGCTCGCTGATCTGCTAATGCTCACCGCCGCAGTCGTCGCCGGCCACCGCATCGTGATCAGCGCGGTCCGCGCACTGCTGATCAAGGTGATCGGCATCGACCTGCTGGTCTCGGTCGCCGCCATCGGCGCCGTCGTGATCGGCAACTTCTGGGAGTCGGCCGCGGTCACCTTCCTGTTCGCGATCGGCCACGCACTGGAGGCGGCGACGCTGAACAAGACGCGCTCGGCGCTGGCCGAACTCGTCGCAGTGGCTCCGACCACCGCCATCGTGCTGCGCGACGGTGAGCAGGTGGAGGTCGCCGCCTACCAGGTGAAGATGGGCGAGATCGTACTGGTCAAGAACGGTGCCAAGGTGCCGGTCGACGGTGTGGTGATCTCCGGAACCGGCGCTATTGATGAGGCCTCAATTACAGGCGAGTCCATTCCGGTCGAGAAGTCTGAGTCGGACCGGGTGTTCGCCGGCACCGTCTCGCGTGGCGGCTTCCTCCAGGTCTAGGCAACCGGGGTGGGTGCCGACACCACGCTCGCCCGGATCATCCACCGCGTCGAAGAGGCCCAGGACGCCCGGGCCCGCACCCAGACCTTCATCGAGAAGTTCTCCCGCTGGTACACCCCGGGCATCATGGTGCTCGCGCTGATCGCGGGCCTGCTCACCCAGGACGTCGTGCTGGCCCTGACCCTGTTGGTGATCGGATGCCCCGGTGCGCTGGTCATCTCCATCCCCGTGGCGATCGTGGCCGGCATCGGACGCGCCGCACGCAACGGCATCCTGATCAAGGGCGGCGAGTTCCTCGAGACCTCCGCAAAGATCTCCGCCGTCGCCCTGGACAAGACCGGCACCCTCACCCGGGGCCGGCCGCAGCTCACCGATCTCGTCGTGCTTTCTCCCCGCATGGACGAGGCTGGGCTGCTGCGCTGGGCCGCTGCCGCCGAGGCCGGCTCCGAACACCCGCTCGCGCGACCGATCCTCGACGCGGCGCGCGAGCGCGGTGTGGCCCCTGATGGCGTTCCCGGGACGGTCACCCCCGTGCCGGGCAAGGGCATCGCGTCCGATGTCGATGGTCAGCAGATCCTGATCGGTAACGCGGCGCTGCTCGAGCAGTACGGCGTTGCTGACGAAGTGGGTGCCGCCCAGACGGTCGCCGGATTGGCGTCGCAGGGCCGGACGCCGATGATCGTCGCCGTCGGGTCGGAGGTCATCGGTGTGATCGCGGTGGCGGACGAACTGCGTCCGGACGCGGCCGAGATGGTCGCCAGGCTGCACGCGGCCGGCGTCAAGAAGGTCGTCATGTTGACCGGGGACGCGCAGCCGGTGGCTGAGGCGATCGGCCGGGCGACCGGCATCGACGAGATCCACGCGTCCCTGCTGCCGGAGGACAAGCTGGACGTCGTCGCCGCGCTGCAGCGCGAGGGCCACACGGTTGCGATGGTGGGCGACGGCGTGAACGACGCCCCCGCCCTGGCCACCGCCGACATCGGGGTGGCGATGGGGGCGGCCGGGTCCGCCGTGGCCGTCGAGACCGCCGACATCGCGCTGATGGGCGACGACCTGCTCAAGCTGCCGGAGGCGATTGGCCTTGCCAAGCGCACTGTGGCCGTCATGCGACAGAACATAGCCGTCGCCCTGATCACCGTGACGCTGCTGTTGGCCGGGGTCTTCGCCGGTGGCGTGACGATGTCGATCGGCATGTTGGTGCACGAGGGATCGGTGCTGCTGGTGATCATTAACGCCATGCGGTTGCTGCGTCGGGTCAACAGCGGGGCGCCGCGTCCGGTCGTCCAGCAGCAGGCGGAGCAGGACGCTTCAGTGGAGCAGAGCGTCAGCGTCTGAGGGCCGCTGATTCAGAGCAGGCAAAGCGTCCCGGGTCACATCGCGTCGGCCCGGGACGCGAGTCCGTCCACGTCCATCAACATGATCCGGCGCGGGCCAGACGGGACGATCAGGTCATCCTCGGCCAGGCTGGCCAGGGCGCGACTGAACGACTCGGGTGTCGTGCCGAGCAAGGAGGCCACGTCCTTCTTGGACAGCGGCAACTCGACCACGATGCCCTCGGGGGAGCGATGCGCCTCCAACTCGAGCAGGTAACCGGCGACACGGCCGGAGACCTCTTGGGACTGCACCTGGGTGAGGCGGTCCTGGGCGCCGGCCAGCCGCTTGTTCATCTCGACCAGCATCAGGTAGCTGATCCGCGGGTGGGTGGCCAGCAGGTTGGTGAAGTCTTGCGGCTTGAAGACGCAGAGCGTCGCCTTGGTCGCGGCGATCGCCGAGTGGTCGGGACGCCCGCCGCCCAGCAGCGTTGTCTCGCCGACGAAGTCGCCCGGTTCCATCACCTGCAGGACGCGTTCACGCCCATCGGCGCTGACCCGGGTCAGCTTCACCAGGCCCTCGTGCACCACGACCAGGGGTGCGGCGAGATCGCCCTGCCGATAAATGGCCTGACCGGCTGCCGCTTTGGTGGGGGTTGCGGCCGAGGCGATCTGATCGTGCTGCTGCGGGGTCAGACCCGCGAAGATCGGCACCCGGGAAACGCAGCTATCGGCCATGAAACCGAGGGTAGACCAGGGTGCTTGAAACAGTGGGGTAATCCGTTGTTGGTAGACCAACGCTGGATTACCCCAATGATCTGGGGGCGGCCCGTCACTAGCCCGATTCGACCGACTCGCGGGCGTATTCGAAGGCGGCGACCGTCTGTTCCAGGTCGGCGCGGCTGTGTGCGGCCGACATCTGGGTGCGGATCCGGGCGGCGTCCTTCGGCACCACGGGGTAGCTGAACGCCCGCACGTAAACGCCCTGCTCAGCGATCAGATCGGCCATCCGGGACGCTTTGACGGCGTCCCCGATCATGATCGGCACGATCGGGTGGTCGGACGGCGGGATCTCGAAGCCGCGGGCGGCCATCTCGGCGCGGAACCAGGCGGTGTTCTCATTGAGCCGCCCGAGCAACTCACCCGACGAGCCCAACAGGTCGAGCACTGTGATGGACGCAGCGGTGATCGCGGGGGCCAATGAGTTGCTGAACAGGTAGGGCCGTGATCGCTGCCGGAGGAGTTCGATGATCTCGGCGCGTCCCGACGTGTAGCCGCCGGACGCTCCGCCCAAGGCCTTGCCCAGCGTCCCGGTGACGATGTCGACGCGGTCGGTGACGCCGAAGCGCTCCGGGGTGCCGGCGCCGGTCGGTCCGACGAAGCCAACCGCGTGCGAGTCGTCGACCATCACCAGCGCGCCGTACTTGTCGGCCAGATCGCAGATCTGGTCGAGCGGGGCGACGTAGCCGTCCATCGAGAAAACACCGTCGGTGGCGATCAGCTTGACCCGCGCCCCGGACGCAGCGACCAGCTGCGCCTCCAGATCGGCCATGTCGCGATTGCGGTAGCGGAACCGGGCGGCCTTGCTCAGCCGCACGCCGTCGATGATGGACGCGTGGTTGAGCTCGTCGGAGATGATCGCGTCCTGCTCACCGCAGATGACCTCGAACAACCCGCCGTTGGCGTCGAAGCACGACGAGTAGAGGATCGTGTCGTCGGTGGACAGGAACTGCGAGATGCGGGCCTCGAGTCGCTTGTGCTGGGCCTGGGTGCCGCAGATGAAGCGCACCGAGGCCATCCCGAACCCCCAACGATCCAGCGCGTCCGTGGCCGCGGCGATCAGGGCCGGGTGGTCGGCCAGGCCGAGGTAGTTGTTGGCGCACAGGTTGATCAGGTCCCTGCCGCCGACCTGGATGTGGGCCGACTGCGGGGTTTCCAGTGCGGCTTCAGCCTTGTAGAGGCCGGCTTCGCGGATCGCGTCCAGTTCGGAAACCAGCAGGTCGCGGTTGGTGTACATCAGACGCTCCAATCGAGGATGATCTTGCCGCCGTGGCCCGTGCGGGCGACGTCGAAGGCCTGCTGGAAGTCGGTGTAGTGGAAGCGGTCGGTGATGACGCCGCTGATTTCGAGGCCGGTTTCGAGCAGGACGCTCATCGCGTACCAGGTTTCGAAGATCTCGCGGCCGTAGACGCCCTGGATGGTGAGCATCCGCAGCACGACCTTGCTGAAGTCGAGCGTGAGTGGGGCGCTCGGGATGCCGAGCAAGGCGATGTCGCCGCCGTGGCGCATGTTGTCGACCATCTCGGCCAGCGCCGCGCCCGAGCCGGACATCTCGAAGCCGACGTCGAAGCCCTCACGGATCTTCAGGCCGGGCAGTTCGTCTGCGATGCGCTGCGTGCCGGTGTTGATCGTGTGGCAGATGCCCACCTTGCTGGCCAGCGCGAGGCGCGCGTCCGACAGGTCGGTGATGACAACGTGCCGGGCGCCGGCGTGCTTGGCGACCAGTGCAGACATGATGCCTATCGGGCCCGCGCCGCTGACCAGCACGTCCTCGCCGCGGACATCGAACTGCAATGCCGTGTGCACGGCGTTGCCGAACGGGTCGAAGATCGCCGCGACCTCCGGGTCGATCGGGACGCGATGCACCCACACGTTGCCGGCCGGCATGGCGATGTACTCGGCGAAGGCGCCGTCGACCTGGACGCCGATGCCGTGCGTCTTGATGCACAGGTGGCGGCGTCCGGCCAGGCAGGAGCGGCAGCGTCCGCAGGCGAAATGCCCCTCGGCAGAGACGAACATGCCGACCTCGAGGTCGGTCACTGCCGAGCCGAGTTCGACGATGTCGCCGCAGAACTCGTGCCCGACGATCAGCGGCGGGTTGAGGTTGGCCTGCGACCACGCGTCCCAAGATTCGATGTGCAGGTCGGTCCCGCAGATGCCGGTCTTGCGCACCTTGATCAACACATCATTCGGACGCAGCGTGGGCATCGGCACATCGGTGAGCCTCAGACCTGGGGACCTGTCCTGCTTCACCAGTGCCTTCATGCGGTCACCCTACTGCGTTGCGCCCATGGCGCGGTCATGTCATGCCCGGGGGAGGCAGCGTAGGACTTTGCCGGCCAGCCCCCAGCCCACGACCAACCAGCGCACCCCCGCGTGGATGTTTCGCCCCGTTGTGGCCACAGATGGCGCCGGGAAGCGGAAAGCTTGTGTCATGGCTACCACCAAGAAGGCAGCAAGCACGAAGGCCCCGGTGAACTGATGAGTGCCTCCGAACACGATGCCGACGCGGGCTCGTTGGCTGCGGGGCGACGGCGGGCGCCCGACCGGTTGGTGCTGGTCAGGCACGCGCAGAGCGTGGGGAACGTGGCGGATGATCATGCCCACGCGCACGGGTTGGGTCGTTTGGAGCTGGATACCCGCGACGCCGATACCCCCTTGAGCGAGAACGGGACGCAGCAGGCACGGGCGCTGGGGGTGTACTTGGGAGGCTTGAGCGGAGATGAGCTGCCGGGTGTCGTGCTCAGTTCGCCTTATGAGCGCGCCCGTCGGACTGCCGAAATCGCGCTGGGCACGGCAGGGCTCGAGCACAAATTGGTGATCGACGAGCGGCTTCGGGAGCGCGACTTGGGCATTCTGGACGGGTTCACCCGTAAGGGGATCGAGGCGGAGTATCCGGAGGAGGCGGCGCGCCGCAGTCGCGTGGGCAAGTTCTATTACCGGCCGTCGGGAGGTGAGAGCTGGTGTGACGTGGCACTGCGGATCCGCGATGTGCTGGGCGACATCCGCGCCGAGTACGAGGGTGAACACGTGTGGATCTTCAGCCACCAAGCGGTGATCATGGCTTTCCGGCTGGTGCTCGAGTCGCTGGACGAGGAGTCCGTGCTGAAGGTGGATTCGGAACAACCGCTGCCCAACGTCTCACTGACGAGTTACCGGCGCAACAAGGATGGCGCTCTCAAGTTGGTGGGATACGCCAGCACGACTCATCTGGAGATTTCGACGGCTGAACCCACCACGGAAACGCCGGCGGGGGAGGGCAAGGCATGAATCTGGGGATGGCTACGCACGTTGTCACGCCAGGAGCGCTGCGTTCTTGGCCCTTACCGAATCCGGAGGGCGACAAGGACGCGGCTGGGCGAGTGCTGATCGTTGGCGGTAACGAGAGGATGCCGGGCGCCGTGTTGCTCGCCGCCGAGGCCGCCATGCGTGCCGGAGCGGGAAAGCTGCAGATCGCGACTGTTTCGGCGGTGACGGCCGCGCTGGGGGTGGCGATTCCGGAGGGCTACGTGATCGGTCTGCCATCTGATGAGGACGGCGACATCTCACTGGACGCCGCAGGCCAGATCATCGAGGCAGCAGCTGAATGCGATGCGGTCTTGCTGGGACCCGGAATGATGAATCCGGAGGCCGCGTCCCGCCTACTGAACGTTGTGGTACCCGAGTTGACCACCACCGTGGCTCTCGATGCACTTGGCATGGCCTTCTTGACGGGGAACCTTTCGGGAGTGCGGCATCTGGCTGGCCAATGCGTGTTGTCCCCCAATATCACCGAACTGTTCTTGACCCTGGGCCATGACGCAGTGCCCGAGGGTGCGGCCGACGACTTGGGGATGCTGCAGGATTCCGTCCTGCGGTTGGCTGGGGAAACTGGTGCCGTCGTACTGAGCGGGGCTGGCACGAGTTTCGTCGCGGCGCCGGACGGTCAGCTGTGGCGCGATGAGACCGGCGGTCAGGGGCTGGCCATCTCGGGTAGCGGGGATGTCAAGGCCGGGGTGATCGCCGGACTGCTGGCGCGCGGCGCATCTCCCGAGCAGGCTGCGGTCTGGGCTGAGTACGTGCACGGTCGTTGCGGTGAGCGGTTGTCCTCGGAATTCGGTCCGCGTGGCTTTATGGCCCGCGATCTGCTCCCCCGGATACCGCAGGTCATCGCCGAGTTGGACTACTGAGTTCGCGGATCGCGATTCGTCCGGCTGCGCCGACTTTCGCTGGCATGCCGGTAGTGAGAGACGACCGTCCAGACCAGTCAGGCGGCGAACGAGGTGGGGAAGGAGGGTACCTCGCCGACTTCTCTCGACAGAAAGGCCGCAGGTGGCCCGGGAATCCCGGACCACCCGCGGCGTTGTCCTCCTCCTGTCAGATGGCGACGTTCATCAAGGTCGCGTAGAACAGGAAGCGCCCGACCACTTCGGCGACGAAAGCAAGGGCGAAGGCCATGTACGCCAGTCGACCCAGCATTCGCTCGCGTCCCGGAGTCGCCGCGTTGCGGTAGAGGAACAAGGCAGTCACGCCGGCACCGACGAACGCCAGCACCAGACGCAGACCGAGCAGGATCCCGTACTTCTGGAACAGCATCTCCCCGCTCTCCTGTGCCGCCGGCAGGCCGGCCGAGAGGCTGGCGATGTGCAGTGGCACCGTGACCAGGATCACGCCGAGCACGGCAATCGACAGTAGGGCGATCCACCGCAGGCTGTCCCGCAGCAGTTCTGTCTGGGTGTCCGACACGGTGGTGCTGTTGCGTTGCAGTCGCCCGTAGTTGGTGACGAACGCCACACCGATGGCCAGGCTGCCCAACAGGAACGTGGTCGAGAAGAACGCCACGGTGGTGGCGAGCGAGTTCCACGAGGGCTGGGCCGGCAGCATGTAGACGCGAGACATCGCATATACCAACGTCAGCCCCGCGATGGCGGCCAGGATCGCGATCGCATTGCGCAAGGCAAAGCTGCCGATCTTGCGCCACTGCATGATCACGAACAGACCACCCAGGCCGGCGAACGCGACGCCGAACAGGATCTCGCGACTCAGCCACGAACCCGCCAGGTTGCTGACCGCCAGATAGGCGTTGAACGGATTGCCGAGATGGAAGAGTGACGCGATCAGGCCCAGCACCATCACCGGTCCGATGGCCAGCAGGGCACGAGTGCTCAGCTGGTCTGCCTGTTCGGCACCCGCGCGGCGCATCGCCCACAGATGGGCGATACCCAGGATGACGAAGGCGCCGACCGACATCTGCGCGAGGATCGTGAAGGCCACCAGGGCCCATTCATGAGCATTCATGTTCTATGTCCTGCCGTCGGTTGATCGAACCAGCAAGTGAGAGGTGCGCCATGGCAGCGGAGAACCTGAGTTCAGCAGTCGCCGGGTCGGCGGACGTCGCCGGCTTCCGTGTCGTGGTGACCGGTGGCGCGAACGGCATCGGCCGGGCGATCTCTGAGCATTTCGAGTCGCTGGGTGCGACGGTGGTCGTCCTCGACGTCGAGGCCGACCAGGACGGTATCCAGGTGGATCTGGCCGATCGCGTCGCACTCGGTGAGGCCGCTGCGGAGGCTGTTGGCCGGCTCGGTGGAATTGACGTGCTGGTCAACTGCGCAGGGATTGCGCGTCCGAACCTCATCCTTGAACTCGACGCGGAGAACTACGACACGACGCTGGCTGTGAACCTGCATGCGCCGGTCTTCCTGATGCACCACTTGGGCAAGCAGATGGCCGCCCAGCAGTTCGGACGCATCGTCAACGTGACCAGCATCCACGCCAGGCTGAGTGAGAGCGGGGCAGTCGCCTACGACATCTCGAAGGCTGGTCTGGAGGCCGCCACCCGGACGGCCGCGCTTGAGTTCGCCGACCACGGGGTGCTGGTGAACGCGGTGGCTCCGGGATTCGTCTCGACGCGAATGTCGTTCAAGAACGGCGCGGACGAGCTGGAGGGCCCACCGTTCACCGACTACTACGTCGCGCAGGGCCGGCTCCCGTTGCGTCGGGCGGCGCAGCCCAGCGAGATCGCACCGGCGGTCGCGTTCCTGGCCAGCCGGGACAACCAGTACATCACCGGGCAGACGCTCGTGGTTGACGGCGGCTTGTCGTCGCGGTTCTGATTGGGGCGCGCGTCCGGGACGCAGGTGTAGCGGCACGGAGGTCTTGACGCCACCTTCCCCCGTAAGGGTGAGTTGCCTCCCATCCGGGCCAAATCCTGGTCGGAAAGCGAGACGCTGGACGCATGGCTACCACCAAGAAGTCAGCACCCAAGAAGACCACCGCCAAGTTCACCGTCCCCGGAGTTGAGCCCGCCAAGGGACGCAAGCTCGCCGAAAAGCTGCAGCTGCGGCTGCACTCGCTCAACGACCTGCAACTGACGCTCAAGCATGCCCACTGGAACGTGGTCGGCCCGAAGTTCATCGGCGTGCACACCATGCTTGATCCGCAGGTCGATGGCGTCCGTGCCATGGTGGACGTGCTGGCCGAACGCATGGCCACCATGGGCGTTTCGCCGAACGGCTGCCCCGGTGACTTGGTCGCGAAGCGCACGTGGGATGACTACCCCATCGGCCTTGGTCAGGCCGCTGAGCACCTCGCCGCCCTCGATCTCGTCTACACCGGGGTGATCGAGGACCATCGCAAGCTGATCGATGAGTCCGAGGACATCGACATGATCACCCAGGACATGCTCATCGGCCAGGTCGCGGAACTGGAGAAGTACCAGTGGTTCATCCGCGCGCACCTGATGGACGACGAGGGCACGCTCAGCACCGAGGGCGCAACGTCGGCCCGACAGGCCGCGGATCAGGCGCTCGCGGCCGACGCCAAGACCGACTAGGCGATTGCAGGGATCAGCCCTTCAGCAGTTCCTGCATCGCTGCGATCTCGGCCTGCTGGTCGGCGATGATCTTCTCGGCCAGCGCGAGCGCGTCCGGGTTTTGACCATCCGCCAACTGGGTCTCCGACATCTCGACGGCGCCCTGGTGGTGCGCGATCATTCCCTCCAGGAAGGCCCTGTCGAACTCGGTGCCCGACAGCCCTTCCAGTTGGGCCATCATCTCCTCCTGGGACATGCCGTCCATGTCCATGCCCTCGTGCCCAGCGTGTCCACCGGCTTCGGTCGGTTCGCCCCACGCCGTCAGCCACGAGGTCATCTGCTCGATCTCCGGACCCTGGGCTGCTGAGATCCGCTCGGCGAGCGCCTTCACCTCTGCACTTTCGGCCTTGGTGACAGCCAGTTCCGACATCTCGATGGCACCTTGGTGGTGGACGATCATCATCTGCGCAAACATGGTGTCGGCGTCGTTGTGTTCGGTTGAGGCCTGCTGGGTGGTGCTGGCGGCTGCGGTGGTCGGTGCTGCCGGCTGTGCCGGTGTTCCGCAGGCGGCGAGGGTGCCCATTGCCACCAGGGCGCTGAGGGCCAGGGCGATGTGCCGGGTGTGGGTCATGGGACGCTCCAGAGGTCGACGGGCGGGGATCTTCCACGCTAGAGAGCGCGAACGACCGATGCGTCCGGGTTGTGCTCAAGAATCGGTCAAGATCGCCGTGGAAGGCTGGTTCGGGGTGTGATTGCGGTGCGGTCGGCGCAACGATGGGACGGTGACGGACGTGGACAAGAAGCGGGTACTCGTCGTGGACGACGAGACCGTGCTGGCTGGGGTGGTCGCCAACTACCTGGATCGCGCCGGCTTCGACGCGCGCATCTGCGGCGACGGCGCAGATGCTGTTCAGGTGGTGACCGACTGGACGCCATCAGTAGTGCTGCTCGACCTGGGGCTCCCCAGCCTCGACGGTGTGGAGGTGTGCCGGCGCATTCGTGAGTTCAGCGACTGCTACGTAATCATGCTCACCGCCCGCGATGACGAGGAGGACAAGCTGGGTGGGCTGGCCGTGGGCGCGGACGACTACGTCACCAAACCCTTCAGCGTTCGCGAGGTGGTGGCAAGGGTGGAGGCGATGTTGCGCCGGCCCCGGCCAGGGGTGCGGCAGGGCCAGCGGGTCTTCGGCGACCTGGTAATCGATCCCGAGGCACACGAGGCCAGGCTGGGCGAGGAACTGTTGGATCTCACCCGCACCGAGTTCAACCTGCTCATGGCGCTGTCCGCGAAGCCCGGCTCAGTCTTCACCCGACGGGAACTCATGGACGAGGTATGGGGTCAGGGCTGGGTGGGCGACAGCCATCTGGTCGACGTCCATGTCGGCAACCTGCGCAAGAAGCTGGGCGAGCCAGTCGAGCCGCGCTACGTGTTGACCGTCCGCGGCGTGGGGTATCGAATGGGGGATGGCTCGTGATGGAGCGTGGATCTCTCGCGCGGCAACTGCTTCTCGCCCAGTTGCTGGTCGTCAGCGCGATGGCGATCACGGTCGCGGTGGTGGCCGCCGTGGTCGGCCCACCAGCGGCCGAACGGCACATGCGGCTGGCCGGCCATGGCGGGCAGCCTGACGTCCTCGATCACGCCGAAGAGGCGTTTCGCTTCGGATTGTTCACTTCGCTTGGGGTGGGGATCGCCATCGCCCTGGTGGGAGCGGCCGGCGCCAACATCTGGCTGATCCGGCGACTGAGCGGGACCGTCGCGATGCTGCGGCGCGGGGCGGAGCGGGTCGCGGAGGGTGACTACTCCACCCCGATTGCGCTCGCCGACGATGCCCATGAGTTGCGGACGGTGTCCAACAGCCTCAACCTGCTGGCAGCCCGGGTGGGTGCCACCGAAGCCACCAGACGGCGGATGATCACCGACCTGTCGCACGAGATGCGCACCCCGATCGCCACGCTCAGCGCCCTGCTGGAAGCGCTCGAGGACGGCGTGGCCTTGCCAACCCCGGAGACGCTCGCCGCGATGCGGCAGCAGTGTTCCCGGCTGTATCGGCTGGCCTTGGACATGCGTGACGTCTCCGCGTTTGAGGAGGGCCGGCTCGCGGTGAGCCTCGAACGCGTCGGCCTCAGCGATGTGTTGGACGCGGCAGTCAGCGCGGCTCGTCCGCAGTACGCCGCCGCCGGTGTCGCGTTGGACCTGGCTCCCGTGCCGGCCGTGCAGGTCGCGGTCGATCCTGAGCGGATCGGCCAGGTGCTCGACAATTTGCTTCGCAACGCGCGCCAGCATGGCGCGTCCAGCGTCCGGGTGACGAGCGCTGTGTCGGACGGTTGGGTGCGGGTCGACGTGACCGATGACGGGGGAGGGATCGCCGCTTCCGAACTCCCACACATCTTCGAGCGGTTCTACCGGGGCGACAGCCACCGGCGGCACGACGAAGGTGCTGGCACTGGCGTGGGCCTGACGATCAGTCGGGTGATCGCGGAGGCGCACGGCGGGCATCTGGACGCCGCCAGCGAAGGGCCCGGACGCGGCGCTGTCCTGACGCTGCGACTCCCAGAGGCTTCTTGAGCAAACCTTGACATGATCGGGGGAGTCGGCCGAGATCGGTCCTGACATTGTGGAAGTAGACCTCCCTGTACGCAAAGGATGATCATGAGCCGCTCCCGAATCGTTGCCGCGCTGGCCCTTCCGCTGTTCGCCGTCGGCGCGCTGACCGCCTGCACCAGCCCGTCCGAAGTCGCGCCCAGCCCGACCTCCCAGACGGCGGCCAGTCCCGCGTCCGGCGACTCGTTGCTGGCTGCCGCCGGCCTGGAGGGCAAGAGTGGACGCGAGATCGTCGAGGCGCTCGACGCGGATGGGGGCCAACGCCCGCTGCCCGTCATGGGCTCGGTCCGCTACGACCACGTGATCCTCAGCGACGGGAAGACCGAACAGGTGGTGCCGATCGAGGGCGACGAGTTCTACCTGTCGCTGGCGCCCTACGAGACCTTCACCCATGACTGCTTCTTCCACAACGTCGGCACCTGCCAGGGCGAGTTGGCTGGTGAAGACGTCCACGTGAAGATCACCACCGACGACGGCACGGTGCTCGTCGACGAGGATGCGACCACCTATGCCAACGGCTTCGTCGGGTTCTGGATCCCGAAGGACGTCAAGGGCACCGTTGTCGTGACCAAGGACGGCAAGACCGCCGAGAGCCCATTCTCGTCGGATTCCGAAGGGGCGACCTGCATCACCACTCTCCCGTTGGTTTGAGCGGCAACGTCCCCAAGCCCCTGCGCAGACGTCCAAATCTGCGTGGGGGCTCGGTCGTCACATCCTGTCGGTGTCCGGTTGTGCCGGCGCGGGACGGTCCAGGAACCTCGCAGTGCTGGCCTGCGGCGACAGGTCCAGCCGGCGAAGCAGTTGGGCGTTGAGGGCGACCACGACCGTGGAGGCGGACATGAGGATCGCGCCGACGCTCATCGGCAGGACGAACCCGATGGGCGCGAGCACGCCGGCGGCCAGCGGAACCGAGATCAGGTTGTAGCCCGCCGCCCACCACAGGTTCTGCTTCATCTTCCGGTACGTCGCACGGGACAGGTCGATCACCGAAAGAACCGAGCGGGGATCCGACGATGCCAGGATCACTCCGGCAGAGCCGATCGCCACATCTGTCCCCGCCCCGATGGCGATACCGACATCCGCCTGCGCCAAGGCGGGGGCGTCGTTCACGCCATCGCCGACCATGGCAACCTTGTGGCCCTCGTTCTGGAGTTCAGCCACCTTGGCGGCCTTGTCCTCGGGACGGACCCCGGCGAAGACCCGGTCGATACCGAGTTGGCTTGCCACATCGTCCGCGACGGCCTGGGCGTCGCCGGTTATCATGACGACCTGCGCGCCGGCGGCATGCAATGCGTCCACGGCATCACGCGATTCGGGTCGGATCTCATCGGCCAGCCGCAGCCCGCCGATGACCTGGCCATCGGCGAGGACATGCAGGATGATCGCACCCTGGCCGCGCCACTCCTCGGCGATTGGCAGCGCGTCGAGTTTGTGCTGGTCGAGCAGGTAGGGCCCACCGACCTCGATCACGGCGCCATCCACGGTGGCCTTCACGCCGACCGCAGGGGATGAGGAGAAGTCGCTGGCCTTCGGCACGTCCAAGTTGCGGGAAGCGGCGGCAGCCACGATGGCGCGCGCCAGTGGATGCTCGCTATCGGCTTCCGCTGCGGCTGCCAGGGCCAGCACCTCATCCTCGCTCGCCGGGCCAACGGTCTCGATGCCGGTTACGGTTGGCTCGCCCTTGGTCAAGGTGCCGGTCTTGTCGAACAGCACGGCATCCACCGTGCGCATCGACTCCAGCGCGAGGCGGTCCTTGATCAGGACGCCGCCGCGAGCAGCGCGCTCGGTTGCGATCGACACCACCAGTGGAATGGCCAAACCCAGGGCGTGGGGGCACGCGATCACCAGCACTGTGATCGCGCGGACCACGGCCATGTCCGGCATCCCGACCATGGACCACACCAGGGCAGTGATCGCGGCCGCAGCCAGGGCGAACCAGAACAGCCAACCGGCAGCCCGGTCCGCGATGCGCTGCGCTCTCGAGGACGAGGCCTGCGCGTCCGCGACAAGTTTCCGGATGCCTGCCAAGGCTGTGTCGTCACCAGTGGCAGTGACCTCGACCCGGAGCCCGGAGTCGGTGGCCACGGTCCCTGCGACGACCTGGTCACCCTTCTCACGGCGGACGGTCCTGGATTCTCCGGTGACCATCGACTCGTCCATCGATGCCGAGCCGTCCACGATCCTGCCGTCAGCGGGCACGGTGGATCCTGGCCGGACGATCACGACGTCGCCGACCGCGAGGTCTGAGGGGGCAACCTTGACGATGTCATCGCCCTCGACCTTCTCGGCCTCGTCCGGAAGCAGGGCTGCCAACGAGTCCAGCGCGGAGGATGTCTGGGCCAGTGAGCGCATTTCGATCCAGTGGCCGGCGAGCATGATCACCACCAGCAGCGCCAACTCCCACCAGAAGTTCAGTTCATGGCTCAACAGGCCGCTACTGGCACCCCAGGACGCGACGAACGCCACAGTGATCGCCAGCCCGATCAGCAGCATCATCCCCGGCTTCCTCGCGCGGATCTCGGAGACCGCGCCGGTGAGGAACGGCCTGCCGCCCCAGAAATAGATCACTGTGCCCAACAGCGGCGACACCCACTGCGTCCACCCCAGATCGGGCAGTGAATAGCCGACGACGTCGGCGAACATCTCATTGAGCCCAACCACCGGGATGGCCAGAACCAGCATGATCCAGAACAAGCGCTTGAACTGCCCGACGTGGTCGGCTCCGTGGTCGGCGTGCTCGCTGTGCGCCTTGTGTTCCCCGTGGGCTGCGTTTTCTCCGTGGGCCTGTTGCGAGTGTTCGGAGTGCTCCGCCTGCGTGACGTGCTGCGCCTGGTCGGAGTGTGCGTCGTGGTGCGATGCCTCAGAGTGGTCAGCAGTTCCGTGCTCGTGAGAGTGGCCGCTGTGGTCCTGTGGCCCGTGGCCTTGGTGCGCGCTCATGGTTCTCATCTTCCTGACACTGCGTGGGATCGACGACACGACTCTGACCACTGCCGCTGGGTGATCATCGCGCGAGTCTTGAGACGATTTCCTGGGTCACGGCTCTCTTGGCGATTATACCCCTAGGGGGTATGAGTTCAAGGGGTTGCGAGACGTATCGGCGTGATGCGTGCTCTCGGCCCCAGCATTCTGGCGCGTTGCTGATGTGCGATGCCGTTCGAATTTGAAACCGAGTCCGACTAGGCAGTTCGGGACGAAATCGCACAACTCATGTGGCATGGGGCCCTGATCGGCACTCGAAATCGAACGGATTTCGCAAGATCAAACTGTATTTGACAAGCCATTTCACTGGTATCCCCAACCGGATTCGAACCGGCGCTGCCGCCTTGAAAGGGCGGAGTCCTAGGCCGCTAGACGATGGGGACGCGCGCCGACTATGTTAACCGACGTCCGCCGTGCGTACGTAATCGAGCGGACCGTCGATGAACTTCAGCACCGGCTCGATGATTGCGTCCTCGATCACCTCAGCGCTGATCAGCTTGGTCGGCTTCAGTTCGTGACCTAGGCCAGGAACCACTCGCACCGCCCGCAACGCACCGGACGCGAACGTCGCCCTGACTTCGTCCGGACCGCCAAAGGGGTCACGTTCACCCTGCAGCACCAGCATCGGGGCGTCCACCCGCTCAAGCTCAGCGGCTCGCGACTTCTCGGGTCGGCCCGGTGGGTTCAACGGGAAGCTGACCGCGACCACACCAAGAACCGGGGGAGCGAAGCAACGGCAGGCCACTCGGGCTCCGGCGCTGCGTCCACCCACGAACAGGGGCAGTCCCGCGAACTCCTGCTCCACCCGGGCTAGTGCGACCCGCCATGCTGCGTCCAGTGTCTTGGGTGGCCCGGCCACCCTACGTCCGGCGGTGCGCCACGGCTGCTCGAACCTGACAACCGTGACCCCACTGCCAGGCAGGACCCGGGCGAGCAACTCCTGGTCGTGGCTGTCGATCCCGCCACCGGCGCCATGTCCGAACAAGAGCACCGCACGTGGGTCTTCTGCGTCCGACAGAACCAGTCGGCCGACGCCCTGTGGCGTCTCCAACTCAGCGATCACAGGCACCGAGCAGCCCAGTGATCAGTAGCGCACCGTGACGTGGATGTGGTCGTAGTGGTTCGCGGTGACCCCACCACGGTCGGCCATCCAGGTCCAGCCGCCCTGCCCGTTGATCCAGATCCGCTGACGCCAGATCAGGTAGTCGATGTTCAGTGCGTCGGCGTTGGCCTGCAGGTAGGCGGCGATCTCGTCGCCACGGGCCTGGTCGTTGGCGCCCCACGGCATCATGATGTCGACCGCGCGGCCACTCGGGTGGTCGGGCAGCGGGTCATTGCGGACGCCGTAGATGGTCGTGATGTAGCCGAAGTTCTGCCGCACCGCGTAAACGACCTGCTTGGTGGTGTCGCGCAGGGTGTCAAGACCCTTCGATCCGCCGGTGTTCAGCGTGGTCGAGCCATCCGGTGTCGGAGCCGCCGGCCCTTGGACGGGGGCAGGTGCCGGGGCGACCACCACGGGGGAATTCGACAGGTAGGTCGTCGAGATCCAGCGCAGGTTGCCCTCGTCGACCACCTGGCTGAAGCCGTCCTGGGTCAGCCCGGTCAATTGCACCTCGGTGTTGGTGTTCAGGACGCGCACGATGCTGTAGCCGATGCCGGGGCCGGTGCGCAGGTTGACCGCGGTGGTGGTGTAGCCGGGCGTGGTGGCCGTGGTGTCGACCAGCGGTTCGGCCGGGGCGGGCGCCGCAGGCTCAGCGGCGGGCGCCGGGGCTGGAGCCGGGGCCGGCGCGGGAGCGGCGACGGTAACTGTGATGTAGCGGCTGAAGATCCAGGCGTCCTCGCCGTTGTAGCGGACCGGGGTCCACTCGCCCTGCGCGTCCCCACGCACCTCGATCGACTGCCCGGTGGCGAGCACCGTCAGTATCCGGTCGTTCGTGCTGGGTCCGCTGCGCACATTCACAAACGTGGTGGCCACGCCAGTCCCAGCAGCGCCCGAGACCGCCGGAGCAGCCGGAGCCGGGTCAGCAGAAGCAGGTGCAGGAGCGGGAGCAGGTGCCGGATCTGCAACCGGGGCAGCAGCGGTCGTCGCGTCCATCGAGACATAGGCGGCGTAGACGAAGCCGTCCTGACCGTTGTAGTTGACCGGGACCCAGCCGCCGGTGATGGCGCCGGTGACGCTGACCTGCTCACCGATGCGCAGCACGCCCAGGATGCGGCTCAGTGTGCTGGCGTTCGCCCGCACGTTGACGTGGTCGGTTGCGGTGGCGGTGCCGCCCGCTGCCGAGGTGAGGCTGCCCAGCGAGATGAATGCGGAGAAGACCCAGGCGTCCTGACCTCGGTAGCGGACGGGGGTCCACTCACCTTGCGGGTCGCCGCGGCGTTCGACCTGCTCGCCGGCCGACAGGACGCCGAGGATCTGCGCGTTGGTGTTCGGTTGCAGTCGCACGTTCAGCGCGGTGGTCGCGGCGACGGTGCTCAGGTTGGCGACGGCGAGTTGTGGGACGACTAGTGCGCCGGTGGCCAGTGCGGTCGCGGCGATGAAGCCGGCGAACGCCCTCCGGGCCCGGGTATTCCAGGTGGTCACTACGTGTCCCTTCAGCTGGTTTGCACGAATCGCGGTCGAGGTGGCGTCTTCCCCGGTCATTCAGGGGTTGCTGATGACCACGCCACACTCGGCCGACGGGGCGAAGCTAAGCGTTGCCTTAGCGTCCCGGCCAGCCTGTCGAGAGTTCGTTCAGCCAGCAAATGCCAGTTGGCAAGGGAAAATAAGAAATCCAACTTGGCTCAAGCCGAACTTGAGGTTCACCCTCTGCAGGGCTTCTTCAGGGTTCGATAAGCCAGGTGGCCTGTTCACTGGCCACGATCCGCGACGGATGGGGCAGGTCGGCGAGCCGGATCCCTGCCTGTCGATCGGCCAAGGTGGTCGGTTCTTGCCCCAGAGCGGACGCCAACTGCGCGATCGCGTCCGGCTCACCGAGGACGACGGTGACCTCCAGCGTCCCGGCCAGCCGGTTGGCAGCCAGGGTGGACAACACGTCCGCATCGATGTTCGGGGCCGCGATCAGCAGCGGCACCTTGTCAGCGGACGCTGTGGCCAGCAGCGCCATCACTTCGCGCAACTGCCCGATCGTGTCGCTGCAGACCAACACCCGCGGCCGGTCCAGGATCGCGCGCATGCCCGTGTGGGTGGCCAGCGTCGGCGCTGCCAAGCGTGCCTCGATCCTGACGGTGGAGGCCGCCTCGAGTTGGGACGCGAGGGTGCGCTCCTCGTCCGGGCTGAAGGCGGCAGCCGGGCCGGCATTGTCCAGCAATTGCTGGGACGTGACGTAGGCCGGCGGATCCGTCGCTGCCGAGTTGCCGGTGGCCGCGGCGGGACGCTCGGTGCCAGGTTGCAGCTTGCGCTCGGCACGGCGGTCGGCGATGGTGGCAGCCACGACCAGACCCACGCCGACCACCAGGATCAACGCGACGATCAGGCCCGGACTCATGACCCAAGCGTAGGCGTCGATCGTTGCTCAGTGACGCGGACGCGATTCGGTAGACTCGGCGCGACGCGCCTATAGCTCAGTCGGTAGAGCAGGAGACTTTTAATCTTCGGGTCCAGGGTTCGAGCCCCTGTGGGCGCACCAGGGCTGTGTCATTACGGGTGATCGCTCCCCTTGGTCTGCGGCTGACGAATGACAGTGTTTCGGCTGATCGTTGACACCTACTGCGGTTGATCCTGGACGGCTGCCCACCCGTATGGGTGGCTTGCCCTCGCATCAATCCCCAGCGCCCGCGTGGCGACCTACCGTTGAGACATGGCACCCAAGCAGAAGAGCCGGGCCGAAGATCCGGGCCCGTCGGTCAAGGACAAAGAACTCTACGAAGCCCTGCGTCGCGAGGGGAACAGCAAGCAGAAGTCGGCGCGGATCGCCAACGCCGCTGCGAACACCTCGCGCTCCGAGGTCGGTCGCAAGGGCGGCGAGGCCGAGGACTACGAGGACCAAACCAAGCAGGAGTTGCTGCAACGCGCCCGCGAACTCGAGATCGCGGGCCGCTCGTCCATGAGCAAGGCCGAATTGATCGACGCCTTGCGCAACAGTTGAGGAGGGAAGATGACGTCCACTGCTGCCCGAATGTTGGAGACCCATCCGGCCGACCTGCAACGGGTCGACTCCGAGTTGCTGCTCGCCTGCATCGAGGAGTGCCTGCGCTGCGCCCAGGCCTGCACCGCCTGCGCCGACGCCTGCCTGCACGAGGACTCCGTCGCCGACCTGCGCGAATGCATCCGCACCAACCAGGACTGCGCGGACATCTGCCTGACCACGGCAACGGTGCTCTCGCGACACACCGGACGCGGCGCCGACCTCATCAAGGTTGTGTTGTCCGCCTGCGAGGCGGCCTGCCGCTCGTGCGCAGCCGAATGTGAGAAGCACGCCGGTCACCATGAGCACTGCAAGGTCTGCGCAGAGGCCTGCCGGGCCTGCGAGGCCGCCTGCCAGCAGTTGCTGGCAGTGATCGGGTGAGTCGTCCACGGCTCGCCACTGCCGGCTGGCTGGACGCCAGGCGTGCCCTGGTCCGGCGCTACCGCGCGACGGGTGCCGACCTGCCGTTCGGTGATCCATTGCCTTGGCATGGCGTCTCGATGGAGGGCTATTTCTGGCGCTTCACAGACCCGCTTTCCGGGCGAGTCCTGATCGCGCTGGTCGGCATCAACACGCCGGCCGACGGACCGGCGTAGGCGACGCGGTCAGGGATCGCTGCCGAGCCTTGGCATGCGCTGGCCACCGCCGAACTGCCGGACGCCCTGGGCTGACCCGAAGCGGCTGGGCGTCCGGGTCAACGACCAGGTGCTGGCCGACTCACATCAGGTACGCGTCCAGGTCGAGGACCTCGCCCTGGACGTCGCAATCGATCAGCCACGGCGCTGGCCGCGTCCGGTCTTCGGCGGCTCGAGCTACTTCCAGCTGGTTCCCGGCCTCAACCAGTACTGGCACCCCTGGTTACTCGGCGGCCGGGCGTCCGGCGTCCTTGAAGTCGATGGTGAGGTGGTCAGCGTGGACGGCTGGCAGGTCTACGCCGAGAAGAACTGGGGACGCGGCGGATTCCCCGAAGCCTGGTGGTGGGGACAGGCGCAGGGCTTCGCCGATTCGGACGCCTGCGTCGCCTTCGCCGGCGGCCGGATCACCGCCGGCCCACGACTGCTGGGCAGGCGTTGGGAGACCGAAGTGACCGCACTGGTGGTCGCGCTGCCGAGCGGTCGGGTGTTGCGGCTGGGCAATCCGCTCACCTCTGCGGTTCGCACCGAGGCGACGCCCGGACGCTGGGTGCTGCGCGGCAGGTCGGCCCGATGGCAGGTGGACGTTGAGGGCCTCGCCGATCCCGATGACGCCTATGTGCTCCCGGTGCCGTTGGTCGAGGAGCGCCGAAACGTCCCCGGCGACCTGGAGCATCTGACCGGTCATCTGCAGGTGCGAGTGCGGGAATGGGGTCGCGACGTCTGGCAGGGCGAAACCGGCTTGGCTGCACTGGAGTTGGGTGGTCGCGACCTGGCAGAAGCCGTCCTGGCTGCCCGCGGTGGGGATCCGCGTCCTCGGGCGTCCACGCAAGGGTGAGGCGAACCCGGCCGGGATCGGGCAGTCTTGCTGCATGGCTGACCAGCAACTGACGGTCGATGGCAGGGCCATCAAGGTCACCAATCTGGACAAGGTGATGTACCCGGCCACTGGCATGACCAAGGGCGAGGTGATCGCCTACTACCAGGTGGTGGCGCCCTGGTTCGTTCCGCACGCCACGGGTCGGCCGGCCACCCGGCGGCGCTGGCCGAACGGTGTCGGTACCGCGGACAAGCCGCTGGAGCCGTTCTTCCAGAAGAACTTGGACGCGAAGTCGACGCCCGACTGGGTGCGTACCTTCACCATCCAGCACTCGGACGGCCCGAACGTGTACCCGCTGATCGATGACGCTGCCACCCTGGTCTGGCTCGCCCAACTGGCGTCGCTCGAACTGCACGTCCCGCAGTGGCGAGTGGACGCCGACGACCAGCGCATGCACCCCGACCGCTTGGTGCTCGACCTCGACCCGGGGGAGGGGTCGGGGATCGAGCACTGCATCGAGTTGGCGCACCTGCTGCGCGACGTGCTCGATGGGGTCGGGTTTGCGTCCTATCCGGTGACCAGCGGCAGCAAGGGCATTCACATCTACGCCCGGCTGGACGGGTCGATGACCAGCGACGAGGCCTCGGATTGGGCGCACGAACTCGCTCGCAGCCTGGAGGCGTCGCACCCGGATCTGGTGGTCAGCGACATGAAGAAGTCGCTGCGTGGCGGCAAGGTGCTGCTCGACTGGAGCCAGAACAACGGCGCCAAGACCACGGTCGCCCCCTACTCGCTGCGTGGCCGCGAGCACCCGACCGTCGTCGTCCCGCGCAGTTGGGACGAGATCGCGCCCGGCCTGCGGCAACTCGAATTCGACGAGGTGATCGAACGCCTGGCCACGATCGGCGACCCGATGGCGGACCTCGGCGTCAAGCCGCCCCGGTAGACTGCCGCAATGGCTCGTCACCGCATCTTCGGCATCCCGTTTGCCAGCATTTACCCGCACTACCTTGTCAAGGCCGAGAAGAAGGGCCGTGGGCAGGCCGAGGTCGATGAGATCATCGAGTGGTTGACCGGCTACGACGACGCAGCGCTGCAGCGCGTCCTGAAAGACGAGGTCGACCTGGAGACCTTCTTCAACGAGGCGCCGGCGTACAACCCCGATGCTGCCCTGATCACCGGGGTGATCTGCGGCTACCGAGTCGAGGAGATCGAGGACCCGCTGATGCAGCGCATCCGCCACCTCGACAAGCTGATCGATGAACTGGCCAAGGGCAAGAAGATGACCTCGATCCTGCGGGGCAGCGCGGACTAGCTAGTGAGCATGACCTTGCTTGGACGCCGCTGAGCGCGCGGCCATACTTGACCGGTGACCGAAACCCCAGAGACCTCCGACGAAGGCCTGCGCTACACGCCGCCGACGGACCTGAGCAAGTTCGCCTGGCTGTCGATCGCCGCCGCCCTGGTGACGATCGCCCTCAAGTCGGGCGCTGCACTACTGACGGGATCGGTCGGCCTACTCTCGGACGCCGCGGAATCGCTGGTCAACCTGGTCGCCGCCATCGTCGCGCTGATCGCGCTCAAGGTGTCGATCAAGCCGCCGGACGCGAACCACCCCTACGGCCACAGCAAGGCCGAATACTTCTCTGCCGCGGTCGAGGGCGTGATGATCTTCGTGGCCGCTGCCTTCATCATCGCCACCTCGGTCGACCGCCTGTTCAACCCGCGGATGCCCGAGCAGTTGGGCGTCGGCCTGACGATCTCGGTCGGGGCATCGCTGATCAACGGGGCGGTTGCCCTGGTGCTGCTCAAGAAGGGACGCGAGCACGGCTCGGCCACCCTGATCGCCGACGGCAAGCACCTGATGACTGACGTGGTCACCTCGGGTGCCGTCCTGGTCGGTGTGGCGTTGGTGGCAATCACCAGGATGCCGATGCTCGACCCGATCGTCGCACTTCTCGCCGGCGCCAACATCCTGTGGACCGGCTTCGGCCTGATCCGCTCCTCGGTGGACGGACTGATGGACATCGCCCTGCCGGTCGGCATCCACAAGACCCTGGTGCAGGTGCTCGAGCAGTACCGCAAGCCCGGTCAGATCGAGTTCCACGCCGTCCGCACCCGGCAGGCCGGCAACCGCAAGTTCATGGAGTTCCACCTGTTGGTCCCCGGCGCCTGGACGGTGCAGCGCGGCCACGACTTCACCGAAGAGGTGATCGATTCGCTGGTCTCCGAAGTGCCCGAAATGCGCGTCTCGGCCCACCTGGAACCGATTGAAGACCCCAAGTCGTACGCAGATGAGACAGACTTCTGAAATGAGCCAAGAACCCTTCACCGTGCCGGGCTGGGACGACTACTTCCTCGGCATCGCCGCCGCCGCGTCCGCCCGCGCCAAATGCCGTCGCCGCAAGGTCGGTGCGGTCCTGGTCAGCGAGGACAGGCGGATCATCGCCACCGGCTACAACGGGGCTGCTCCCGGGCGTCCGGATTGCCTCGAAGGGGCCTGCCCGCGCGGCCTGCTCGACTACAACCAGGTGCCGGGGCTGGGGGACTACGACCGACCCGGGACGCCGGGCTTCTGCATCGCCATCCACGCCGAGGTGAACGCGCTGCTCTTCGCCACCCGCGACACCCGCGGTGCGACGGCCTACATCACCGACGAGCCCTGCCCGGGCTGCCGCAAGGCGCTCGCTGCGGCAGGCATCGTGAAGGCCGTCTGGCCGGAGGGCGAACTGGCCGGATCCGACCTGGTGAGCTGGGCCTGAGTTCGCGGTAGACCCAGCCCCGGACGCGAAGAAGGGGCGCACCCCGCAGGCGCGCCCCTCCCTACTGAGTCAGGCTCAGTTCTTGTGCTCGTCGTCCTTGTAGACGTCGTCGTACAACTCGGCAGCCGTCTCGCGGGTCTCCGCGAACGACCTGGAGACGTGCGCCTCCTCGATGGCCTCCTCGGCCTCGGGATCGCCCTCCCCCAGCGGACGGGGCTCACCCGCGGGGGCGGGTCCGTCGACGTTCTCATCGGCCACCACGACGGTTTCGTTCTGCGCATCGACGGCTAGTTCCGGCGCGTCGACAGCGGCCGTATCGGCGACCTCGGCCTCGTCGGCCACCTCGGTCTCATCCGCGACCAGGACCGGGTCGGCGACCACGTCGTCGACTACGGCCGGCTCGCTGACAGCGTCGTCCTGGGTCAGGGCGTCGGCGGCGATCTCGTCCTCGACCACGGTGACCACGGACTGCGCGTCGGCGTCCACCACGACCGGCTCGGTCTCTGCCGCAACGTCCTCGGACTCTGCCACGACGCCATCAGACTCTGCCGCGAAGTCCTCGGCCACGACGTCCTCCGATACGACATCCTCGGCCACGACGTCATCGGATCCGGCCACGACCGCCTCATCACTGGACAGCACGGTGGCGATGCCGTAGTACGCGTACAGCTGGGCCTCTTCGTCGGCGTCCAGGTGCTTGTCCGGGTCGACGCGCGGGGCGTCCTTCACCTTCTCCTCGTCGTAGGGCACGGTGATGGTGCCCTCGGCGATGACCGCCTGCTCGAGCGGGACGAAGGTCTCCTTCAATCCGAACCAACCGGTCTTGACGGTGATCCAGCTTGGCTGCCCGGTCTGGTCGTCCAGGTAGACCTGGCCGATCGAACCGATCTTGTTGCCGTTGACATCGACGACGTCGGAATTGAACAGATCCTCGTAGTTGTTGTCGGCCATGCTGGCCTCCTTTCTCGCACGCAAGCGGTTTTCGCCCCTCACGCTATTTGATTGTCGGCCTCAGGCGGACGGTTCTGCCTCATCCGTATGGATGTGGGGCTGTTCGGTGGCTGGGTTCTGGGCAGCCGGGACGGCTTCGGGGCTCGCCGGTGGCTGCTCGGCGGCCGGTGCAGCAGCCGGGGCCGGGTTGGCGGCGACGGGCTTCTCGATCGTGTAGGTCAGTCCGTAGTGGTCGAAGACCTCCGCCTCGAGTTCCGGGCTCAGTTTGCGGTCCGGACGCGGCGCCGGCGCCTGCTTGACCAGGTCGGCGTCGTGGGGCACCTGCATCAGCCCATCGGAGATGAAGGCGCCGACCAGCGGCACCAGCACCTCCTTGTTGCCGAACAGGCCGGATCGGGCGGCGACGAAGGTGGGCTCGCCGGTGGCGTCGTCCAGGTAGACCTGGCTCACGCCACCGATGCGGGAACCGTTGGTGTCGAGCACCACCAGTTCGTAGAACTCGGCGTACTTCTCGCTCATGTGGGCCTTCCGCTTCGTGGGCTCAGCGTGGCTGGGCGTCAACCCTTCTGGTTGAACTCAACCTCTTCGGTTAACGTAGCGCGTTCCAGTCTCAGCCAACCGCGAGTTGCGAGGTCAAACCTCAACCGCAGTCGATCTGTCCGCATGATCACGGCCGTGATCAGCACCAGCGCGATCCCGACGCAGACCACGCCGAACAGTATGGTCGCCTGCGGGCCGACGTTGTCGCCGAGCCATCCCACCACCGGCGAGATGACTGGCGTGACGCCCATGATCACCAGGCCCCACAGCGCCATCACCCGGCCACGCATATGCGGGCTGGTGCTCGACTGGATCATTGTGTTCGCGGTCACCAGGACGGTGATGGTGGCCAGTCCGACCGGTACCTGCAGGGCGGCGAACGTCACGAAGTTGGGCGCGAACGCCGCAGCCAGGTTGAAGGCGGTGTAGCCGGCCATGCCGAGCAGAATGAAGCGCAGTCGGGGCGTCGCGCGTCCAGCGGCCCACAGGGCTGCGAGCAGGGCACCAACGCCCATCGCCGAGCCGAGGATGCCGTACTCGCCCGGACCCTTGTTGAAGAACTCGGTGGCCATCACCGCGTTGGAGATCTGGTAGTTGAAGCCCAGGCCGCCGACCGCGAAACCACAGGCCAGCAGGATCATCAGGTCGCCACGTTGCAGGGCGTAGCGGAAACCCTCGCGGGTGCGGCCGCGTCCGGTCTGAACCGGCGCGGGATGCAATTGGTCGGCGTTCATGGTGGCCAGCGCGATGAACATCGCCATGAAGGAGAACGAGTTGAGGGCGATCACCCAACCGGTGCCGATCAGTGCAATGAGTAGGCCAGACACGCCCGGGCCGACCAGCCGGGCCATGTTGAAGCTCGCGGCGTTCAGGCCGATCGCATTGGGTAGCCCCTCGCTGGTGACGACTTCGCTGACGAACGATTGCCGCGCCGGGTTGTCGAAGGAGAAAGCCAGCCCGTCGCTGAAGGCCATCACGTAGACCATCCACAACTCGGCGACTCCGGTGAGCACCAGCACGGCCATCACGACCATGTCGATGGTCATCCATGACTGGGTGATCATCAGGATCCGGCGCTTTGGGAATCGGTCGGCGATCGATCCAGCGAACGGTGCCAACACCAGGCCGGGGGCGAACATGATCGCGGTGACCAGGCCCAGGGCGGACGCCGACCCGTTGCTCAACTCCACCAAAACCAGCCATGACAAGGCAGTTCGCCCCATCCACGAGCCGATGTTGCTGACCAGACCGCCGATGAAATAGCGCCGGTAGTTGGGGATGCGGAGGGAGGTGAAGATCGCTGCCATGGTAGAGGCAACCCTACTCCTGACGCGCGAAACCCAAGATCACGTGCAAGCGTAGGCGGCGCTACTCACAAGTTGCGCAGGAAGTCCGGATTGTCGTCCGGTGGTCGGGGCGGGGGCGGCGGTCTTCGACCACCCTTCGGTTCGCTGAGCGGGCGCCCGAGCGCGAGCCAGGCCAGCGGTCCGAAACCGGGGATGCCGATCACCACGACGGCCCACAGCCACTTGGGCATGCGGCGCACATCCCAGGTGCGTGCCTGGGCGACTTCGATCGTGCAATAGATCGTCAAGGCGATCAGCACGATGATCGGTATGACCCGCGTCATGGCTCCAGTCTACGGGAGCGCGCCAACCCGGACCCCATCACGGGTCAGGCGGCGCCGTCCGGCCTACCATGGGCGGGTGAGTCGCCCGTTGCGCACCTGCGCGCCAGCCGAGGTCCAGGCCTTGCTGCCGGGTGCGCTGGCGGGTGAGTACCTGCTCGCTCCTGTGGCGGACCGGGCGACCGCAGAACTCCTGCAGTCCCGCAGCGCAGTGGTCGAGTTGGACGACGGCGGTGTGCTGGTCACCACCTCGGGTTCCACCGGGACGCCGAAGGGCGTCCTGCTATCAGCGACCGCAATCCGGGCTGCCTGCGACGCGTTCCGGGAACGCTTCGGTGCGTTCCATTGGACGCTCGCGCTGCCGACCGGCTACGTCGCCGGCGTCATGGTGCTGGCGCGCGGCTACTTCGACCAGGGCCACGGCGGAGGTCACGGGCAATCCCTGGACGCCCAACTGACCGGCCTGGCCACCCGGCCCGACACCATGATCTCTCTGGTACCGACCCAACTGATCCGCGCACTGCGGGATCCCGAACTGACCAGCCAGTTGGCCCATGGAGGAGGCGTGCTGCTTGGTGGGGCGGCGGTGCCGGACGGTCTGCTGGACCAAGCGGGGGCTGCCGGCGTCCGGGTGCTGACCAGTTACGGCATGAGCGAGACCTGCGGCGGCTGCGTCATCGATGGCGTCCCGCTGCCCGGCGTCCAGGTCGAACTGGGCGAGCACGGCCGAATCGCCATCGCCGGCCCGGTGCTGTTCAGCGGCTACCTGAATGATCCGGACGCCACGGCCACGAGTCTGGTGGGCGGCCGTCTGATCACCAACGACCGGGGTGCCTGGGTCGACACCGAAAAGGGACGCCGGCTGCGCGTCCTGGGCAGGTTCGACGACGTGGTGATCAGCGGCGGCGTCAACGTCGACCTGGCTGCCGTGGAACGCGCGGTCCAGGCGCTGGCGCGCGGGCCGGTGGCCGTGGTGGGGGTGCCCGACGCGGAGTGGGGCACTCGCGTCGTGCTCGCGGCAACCGATCCCGAATGGTCGCTGGACGACTGGCGGACGGCCCTGCGTCCCTCGCTCGGTGCGGCTGCCCTGCCGCGTCAACTGGTCCACTTGGACGCCCTGCCCCGGACGACATCCGGCAAGGTGGATCGGGCTGCAGTGCGGCGCTTGGCGGGGCAGCCGTAGCCCCCAGTTCTGTTTCGATACAGCGTGTATCGTAATCGGTATGAGCGGGGAAACCACGTCGGCCATCCGCTGGCTCGTCACCGGCGCCGATGGCTTCCTGGGCAACACGATCGTCCGGATGCCATCCCGGTGCCGGACGCCGGCCCGGTCGTCGAGGTCGACCAATTCGATCCGGCGCTGGTGGTCGGGGGCTACGCGAAGACCAAGGCGGAGGCGACCCGGCGCGTCCTGGCCGCCACCGGCCTGGACCGGGTGGTGATCCACCCCACCGGGCTGATCGGACCGGGCGACTGCGGCGATTCCGCGTTGACCCGCCTCATCCGGGACATGGCCGGCAATAGGCTGCCGGCGCTCACCGCGGGTGGCCACGACTTCGTCGACGTCCGGGACGTGGCCATCGCGGCCCTCCAGGCGGCTCGGCACGCGCCCAACGGACGCTGCTACCTGGTGGGCGGGCACTGGATGGCGATCACCGAGATCGCCCGTCTGGTTCGCGAGCGGGCGGGCAGTCGCGTGCCGGGAGTGATATCGCTTCGGCTGGCCCGACTCTCGACCCCGCTGGTGGGGTTGTTGGCCCGGATCCGGCATGCCCGGCCGCTGTACACCCGCTATTCGCTGCACACCCTGGCCACCCCGGTCTACGTCGACAGCAGCCGGGCCCGCCGCGAACTGGGCCACGATCCGCGTCCGCTGGCCGACACCATCGCCGACACCGTGGACTGGGTGCGCCAGCACCCGGCAGGCCCGGCCATCTTCTGACCGGCCGTTGGCAGCGTCGACATTGGGTCGCGTCGGCGCATTCTGGCAAGATGGGGCGCTGGGAGCGCCGTCGGGACGCGCCCAGCCGATCAGGAGGGTCGCGTGGCGAGCGTCGCCGAATGGGTCGAAGGGGCGCGGCTCCGGACGTTGCCGGCCGCAATCGCCCCGGTCTTCGCCGGCAGTGCCATCGCCGCACACGCCGACCAACTCACCCCAGTGCGCTCGGTGCTGGCCGCCCTGGTCGCCCTTGCCCTGCAGGTGGGCGTCAACTATGCCAACGACTACTCCGACGGCGTCCGTGGCACCGATGAGCACCGGGTCGGCCCGCAGCGGCTGGTCGGATCTGGCGCAGCCACTCCCAGCCAGGTCAAGTACGCCGCGTTCGCCTGCTTCGCGCTGGCCGGTGTCTTCGGACTGATCCTGGTCGCGCTGATCCAGCAGTGGTGGCTGATCGGGATCGGCGTGGCGTGCGTGCTGGCTGCCTGGTTCTACACCGGCGGCAAGCGGCCCTACGGCTACCGCGGGTTGGGCGAAGTCTTCGTCTTCATCTTCTTCGGACTGGTGGCCACCGTCGGCACCGCCTACGTCCACATGGGTCGCGTGCCGTGGCCGACCTGGCCGGCGGCGATCAGCATGGGGGCGCTGGCCTGCGCGGTGCTGGTCTGCAACAACCTGCGTGACATCCCCACCGACACCCTGGCCGGCAAACGGACGCTGGAAACCATGCTCGGTGAGCACCGCAGCCGGCAGTTCTACCTGGTGCTCGCGATCATCGCGGTGGCCGGAGTGGTGGCAACCGCAGCCGGCACGACTTGGTGGGCGCTGCTCGGTCTGGGCATGCTTGTCTTCCTGGTGCCGGCCGTTCGGCACGTGGTCGGGGGCGGTACCGGAATGGCGTTGGTGCGCACCCTGAAGCTCACCGGATTCGCCGAGTTGGCGGGCGGAATCGGACTGTACGCCGGATGCCTGTTGGGAGTTTGAGTTGCTGAGCGAGCTTTTCGACGAGATCCACGTCTACGCGATCGACCTGCGGATGCACTTCCGCGGTATCGACCACCGCGAGGGGGTGTTGCTGCGCCGCGGTGAGCGGTGGACCGAGTGGAGCCCCTTCCTGGAGTACTCCGACGAGGAGGCTGCCCATTGGCTGGCCGCCGCCCTGGTGGACGACGACCCCGAACTGCAGCGCACCCGGATTCCGGTGAACGTCACGGTGCCCGTGGTGTCGCCGCGCCGGGCAGCCGACATGGTGACTGCGTCCGGGTGCAGCACCGCGAAGGTGAAGGTCGCCGACCCGCGCTCCAGCCTGGACGACGACCTGGCCCGGCTGAAGGCAGTGCGTGCGGCCCTGGGGCCGGACGGTGCGATCCGGGTGGATGTCAACGGTTGTTGGAGCGTCGACCACGCCGAACGGGCGCTGACCGAGATGGCGCCGATCGGACTGCAGTTCGCCGAGCAGCCCTGCGCCACGGTCGAGGACCTCGCCGAGTTGCGGCGCAGGTTGGTCGCGGCGGGTGTGCACGTCCCGCTGGCCGCTGACGAATCGATCCGGCGGGCGGTTGACCCGCTGCAGGTGGCCGAACTGGACGCCGTCGACTTCGTGGTGCTGAAGAACCAGCCGCTCGGTGGCTGGCACCGGGTGGTCGACCTGGCCAGCCAACTGGGGCGTCCGGTGGTGATCAGTTCGGCGCTGGAATCTTCGGTGGGGATCTGGGCCGGCCTGCAGGCTGCCGCCGCGTTGCCCGAACTGAACCATGCCTGCGGCTTGAACACGCTCAAATTGCTGGCCGACGACGTGGTGACCGACTCGCTGGTCGCTCGCGGCGGCTTCATCGAACTCGATCAGGCGCCGGTGCCCGACCCGGCCGCCCTGCGTCGGCTGCGCGCTCCTGGCGCTCGGCGCGAGTGGTGGCTGGCGCGGCTGCAGCGTTGCCTCGAGGTGCACGACCGGATGCTGGTCCGGTGAACTCGCCGCTGCTGGGCCGGGTGATCGCCGAGGCGCTGGTGCTGGCCGGCGTCGGCGAGGTCGTGATCTGCCCGGGCTCCCGCAGCGCGGCGATCGCCGTTGGACTGGCCCAGGCCGCCAGCGACGGTGGGCTCCGCCTGCATACCCGCAGCGATGAACGGGCGGGTGGCTTCCTGGCTGTCGGCCTGGCCCGCAGCACGGGCAGCGCCGCCATCGTCGTCACCTCCGGCACCGCGGTCGGCAACCTCATGCCGGCGGTGATGGAGGCCAGGCACGCCGGCGTCCCGCTGGTGGTGATCACCGCCGACCGGCCCGCGACCCTGGTGGGCAGCGGCGCCAACCAGACCACCGAGCAGGTCGACATCTTCGGCAACCATGTGGTGGACGATCTGCGGTTGGCCAGCACCGATGCGGCACCGGACGCGTGGTTCGCCGGGATGGCCCGGGTCATCCACTCCGCCCTCGGCACCCGGACGCGCAATCCCGGCCCGGTGCACGTCAACGCCGCCCTGACCGAACCCTTCCTGGCCGATGAGGTCACGTTCAACCGGCCGGCCGCGCTGCACGTCGCCGCGTCCGAGTCGGCTCCGGCCACGGCCTTGACCACCGGCCCGCAGACCGTCGTGCTGGCCGGCGACGCGTCCCTCGGCGTGGGCATGCGGGCCCGCGAGTTCGCCGAGCAGGCTCGTCTGCCGTTGTTCGCCGAGCCGTCCAGCAATGCCCGGGGCGGCGACTGTGCGATCGCGGGCTACCGGCTGCTGCTGGACGGCGATCTCGGCACCCAGATCGGACGCGTCGTCTGCTTCGGTCACCCGACGCTGTCCCGGCCGGTCACCCGGCTGCTGGGTCGCGCGGACGTCGAGGTGGTGATGGTCAGCGACCGGTCCTGGTGGCCGGACCCGGCAGCCAATGTCTCGATGGTCTGCGACGACGTCACCCTGGAACCGCAGCCCGAGGCCTGGCTGGACGCCTGGCGCGCGGCCGACCGCTACCTCCCGGCGGCCAACCCAGACGGACTGATCACCGGGGTTGAACTGGCCGCCGCGGTGGTCGCCCACGCGACCGGCAACCTGGTGCTGGGCTCGTCGAACCCCGTGCGGGACGCCGACCTGGCACCCATCGGTCCGGCGGACACCGTCTGCTGGGCCAACCGGGGCCTGTCCGGCATCGACGGGGTGATCGCCACCGCCACCGGCATCATGCTGGGCACCGGCGAGCCAACCACCGTGTTGCTCGGTGACCTGGGCTTCCTGCACGACCTCGGCTCACTACACATCCCGGCCGGCCAACCCGTGCCCGACCTGCGGGTCGTGGTCGCCGACGACGACGGTGGCGGCATCTTCCGGACGCTGGAGGTAGCCGGCAGCGATTGGTTCGAGCCGCTATTCGCCATGCCGCACGGTCGCGACCTGGGCGCCATCGCGTCCGGCTTCGGCTGGCCGACCCGACCGGTCACCGACCGGGCAGAACTGGCTGCGCGGCTCAGCGCGCCGATCAACGGTATCGAGGTGCTGGTCGTGCCGATCGACCCGGAGCGGGCGGCCGTCCGCTAGTTGTCGCCGTGCACGTCGCGCAGCCAATCGCGTAGTGCGAGGGTGGCGCGCACGTCGTCCTCGTTGTACTCGAGGATGCGCTGTCTGGCGTCGGCCCGGGTCTGCTCGTCGGCGCCGTGGGTCGCCTCCACGAACCACGACTGCGAGTTCAGGCCGCCGGGGGTGTCGTCGCGCCAGTTGAACCCCGCGGCGGAGTTGGCCACCACCTTCAGGCTCAGGCCGTGCGCCCCGAAGAAGTGCTTGCGCACCACGTCGAACAGGTCGACATGGCTGGTGCGCAGGTTCTCCAGGGCGGTCACCAACGTTTCGTCGCCCGAAGTGTCGGCCAACTTGGCCAGGTGCACCATCTCGTAGTCGGAGTAGTGGTAGACGTGCGCGTCCGGGTGCTTCGCCAGCAGCCCGTTCAGCCAGGTCATGGCGCGGCGGGCGAGGTGCAACTCATCGCGGGCGTCCTGGTCGATGAAGTTGACGAACGCGTGGTAGGTGCCGCCGTCGACCGGGTCGTCGCGGTGCCGGACCACGAATCCCCACAGGTAGATCCGATCGTTGGCCGAGGTCTCGATGTCCCAGTCGATCTCGACATCGTCGTCCGGCAGCTCGATCGCGCCCTCGCTGGTGCGCTCCAGTTGGACGCCGTCGGAGATCATCCGCGCCCGACGGGCTGCCAGCCGGAGCCGGTCCTCGGCGCCGTCGCGGTGGCGCACCTCGGGCAGGTATTGCGGTAGCAGCGCCTCGAGGTCGGCTGCCCCCAGGTCCTGGACGCTGTGCACGCCCAGGCTGCGCAGCACGCTGATCTCGCGCACGTCCAGCGGTGACTTGTCGATGCGCCGGCTCAGGTCGTCCTCGCCCATCAGCGGGGCGCAGACCGACCACCATGGGCACGAATTGCATTCCGGAATGTAGATCGGGGTGACCATCGGACGCGGCTCGCCCGGCCCGCCGGTCCGGCGTCGCGCGTTCTCAGCGACCTTGACCCGGAACCCGTGCTCGTGGTCGTAGCGTTCCAGCGCGGAGCGGGCCTTCCAGCCATCGGGGGAGGTGCGGGAGAAGGTGCGAATCTGCTTGTCGGCCAGCCGAACCCAGGCGACCGCATTGGTGCCGGACACGCCCCGGCCGGTTGCCAGCGAGAGGGCGGGCATGCCCTCCAACTCACCGTCCGGGAAGTAGGTGTGCCGCAACGTGTCGGTGCCGACGATCCCCGCCAGCGGCTCGCCCGCAGCCTGCCAGCCCGCCGCCTCCAGCAATCGCCAGAAGTGTGCGACGTGCAGTTGGTCGTCCTCGCGGCCGGTGCGCAGCCGCGCGTCCAGCACGTCGATCGCGGACGCCGGCGCGGGCGTCGCGATGGGGGAGCAGGACAGCTGCCCGGCGCGCGAATGGCGTTCCAGCATCCGCTTGCCGCGGATCTGCACGGGCAGGTAGCCCGCCCGCTTGCCGGGCCGGTCGGCGCCACGGATCAGCACCGGTGGGCTGCCACGCCGATGCCCGCGGCGGTCGATCGGCAACCGCGGACCCAGGATGCAGGGGGCGCCCGCGCGAACCGCATCGGCGGTCGCGTCCTCGGCGACCGTCCAGTCCTCCTCGGCCAGCGGACGCAGGTCGATCGTGCCCGGCAGGGTGGCCAGCGAGGCCAACACCTGATTGACGAACTGGCGACCTCCGAACAATTCGGTCTGCAGGTCGCTGCTGCCGCGGGTCAGGAAGCTCGCCGAACCCTCGGGCAGGGTGACGGTGTCGTCGTAGTAGTTGTGCACCTTGACCGGGCAGCGAATCGCCGAGTAGGCGTCCAGCACGATCGGTTTGATCGAACTCATGGTGCCCAGCCGCGGTGCATCGCCACGATGCCGCCGGTCAGGTTCTTCCACTGGACGCGCTGCCAGCCGACCTCGCGCATCATCTCGGCCAGCGTCGGCTGGTCGGGCCAGGCCAGGATGGACTCGATCAGGTAGTCGTAGGCGGGGGCATTGGACGACACCGGCTGGAACCGCGGCATCACGGTGTTCATGTACCAGCGGTAGCTGGCGCGGAACGGCGGCCAGGTCGGGGTGCTGAACTCGGCGATGACGATGCGTCCGCCGGGACGCGTCACGCGCAGCATCTCGGCCAGGGCGGCTTTGGTGTCGTGCACGTTGCGCAACCCGTAGCTGATGGTGACGGCGTCGAACGCGTCATCCCGGTACGGCAGGGACAGCCCATCGCCGGCGACGAAGTGCAGGTCTGGGAAGCGCCGGCGGCCCTCGGCCAGCATGCCGATCGACAGGTCGGTGGGGTAGGGCAGTGCTCCGGCGGCGGCAATGGGGGCGGACGACGTCCCGGTGCCGGCTGCCAGGTCGAGCACCTTCTCGCCCGGCCGGGGGTTGATCGCGGTCAGAACGGCCCTGCGCCACAACCGCACCTGCCCGAACGTCATCAGGTCGTTCATCAGGTCGTAGCGATGCGCCACGCCGTCGAACATGTCGGCGACGGCATCGGGTTGCTTGTCCAGGTTGGCTCGCTGTGGCACGGCACTACCTTGCCACAGCGAGCCCGGTTCCTGTGTCCCACGAACGGGGGCTGGCCCTGCTGCTGGACCTCGCGCCGGTTCGGCAGGTCAGCTCACCGCCAAGGGCACGGGCTGCTACTGTGAGGCACAGCCGCGTGGCGAACCGGGTGCAAATCCCGGGCTGACCCGCAACCGTATCTGGCCGATGGCCAGGAGCCGGACCAAAACGTGGCCGCAAGAACTACCGTCTCGTCGCGGCAGCGAGTTGGGTGGCCCTCCGGGTGGCCCGTCGAAGCGAACCGCGACGACTTGGGAACCGAGGAGCCCGAGATGCGTTCACCGCGAACCGACAATCGATCGTCGGCCGTCGTGCGTTCGTCCACCGACCCTCGGCTGCCGGGGACCGTCGTTGTTGATGGTTCCCGCCCACAGTCCTCGTGTTGGTCGGCTACAGAACGCCAAACATCCCCCTGGTGTCATGGTCAGGAGCCCGGATCAATGCGAGCAATCGCCTGCCTGCGAAACCACGGTCGCGGGCGGGCGAACAACAAGGGGTTCCGGCACCGGACTGGGTGGACACCTCCCTGTCCGCCCTCCACGCACCCGGTGCCGGACCCCGCACTTCGCCGCCTCCGGTAGCCTCGCCGCCCGCACGCCGGCGTCCGGACGTCCCGGTCGCTGCGAGCGAAGGGTTGGCGTCCGAACCGGGCCCGGGTTCGCAACTCGTTGGTCACAGGCGACACAATGGGGGCATGGCCAAGCGCGAGACGATCCTCAAGGTGACCGACCTGATGAAGAAGTACGGCGATCACGTCATCGTTGACGGGTTCAACCTGACGGTGAGTGCCGGGGAGGCCATCGCGCTGACCGGACGCAATGGTTCGGGCAAGTCGACGGTGTTGCGTTGCATCATCGGTGCCGATCGCCCGAGCGAGGGCCGCGTTGAGGTCTTCGGCCACAAGGTCAGTGAGACCGACGCCGAGTTCCGCCGCAACGTCGCCACCGTCGTGGACGACCTCGACTTCTTCCCCGACCTGTCGGTCGTCGAACACCTCGACCTGCTGGCGCGTGCGCACGGGCTGGCCGATCCGGACGCCCTGGTGGACGAGGTGCTGGAGGAAGTCCAACTCGTGCCGCAGTCCGGGCAGTTGCCGGGCACGCTGTCCAGCGGCCAGCGCCGCCGGCTCGCCCTGGCGACCGCGCTGGTGCGTCCCAAGAAGCTCTTGGTGATGGACGAGCCCGAACAGCGTCTCGACGTCGAGGGCGTCGCGTGGCTCGGCGCTCGGCTCAAGCACGAGTTGGGCAAGGGACTGGCGATCGTCATGGCCAGCCACGAACCCAGCCTGGTGAACGCACTCGGTGCGCGCGTCGTCCGGCTGGGCCAGGCCGCGGAGACCAATGAGTCGCAGGTCGAGCCGGAGACCGCGCTGTGAGTCGCACCAGCAAGCGCAACAGGCGCCAATCGACGCCGAAGCAACAGCAACCGGCGCAGCCAGTCGCGGCGGCAACCCCGGAGCCCTTGGTCGTCCCCGAAGTCACTTGGCAGCAGGACGCGGACTTCGGCGATGTCGAGGACTTCGAGACCGGCTGGGCCGACGAACGCCAATTGCGGCTCCTGATGAAGGACTGGCGCAAGGGCCGCGCCACCCGCACCGTCTGGGACATGATCACCGACGGCTACGTGACGATCTTCTCATTGGTGGTCGTCATAGCGATGGTCGTCAGCGGCATCATGAGCGTCCAGCAGTCGGCCGCCGGCTGCTCCGACACCGGCTGCACCACCGCACGTGGCCTGCTGCCGTGGATGACCCTGATGCTGGTCGTGATGCTCGGGCTGGCTGCGTCCAAGGTATTCGGCCCGGTCATCGCATCGGCCGCCGAAGGCTTCTGGTTGCTGGACGCGCCGATTCGTCGCTCCAAGATTCTCAGCCGACGCTTGGTTGGCGTCGTGGTGGGTGCCTTCTTCATCGCCGCGCTGCTGGCTGGGTTGATCGGCATGCTGACCGGCCTCAGCCTCGAGGCGGTCGGTGTCTGGGCGCTGGCCAGCGGTGCCGTGGGCGCGGCCGTGGTGGCCTTCTCGGCCTTCGAACAGACGGCGGAACGCACCATCGTCATGTCGATCCTGCAGGCCGCCATCGGCGTGGCCGCGTCGGGCGTGCTCGTGGTCATGGTGGCGGTTTCCCGGGGCTGGATCGCGCTGAACGTCGACCCGATGCAGACCGAACGCCTGGGCATCTACGTGTTGCTCGGCGCCGTTGTGCTGCTTGCCGCCTTCGTCGTCCTGGCAGCCGGGGGACTCAACAAGATCCGGCGCGCCCGGCTGGTCAGCGGTGGGGACCTGCTCAGCGGCATGCAGGGTGCCATGTTCGCCCTCGACTTCGGCCTGATGCGCGACATCCTGGTGGAGCGGCGCTGGCTGCGGAAGGGCCACGTTCGTCCGGTGTCCGGCCGCTCGTCCGGACGCGCCACGCTGGTTTGGCGCGAGGTCGAGAAGTTGATGCGCAACCCGCGGGGCGTCCTGGTGCTGGTGGCCAGCGCGCTGGTGCCCTACGCGCTGCTGTCGCTGGGGCTGGGCAACCTGACGCCCGCGATCGCCGCGATCGTGCTGATGTTCGTCATGGTGCCGTTCTTTGACTCGCTGCGGGTGGTCAGCCGGACGCGTGGTCTGGCCCGGGCCTTCCCGTTCTCCACCTCGGAACTCTATGGAGCGCTGAGCCTGGTGCCGGCCGCGCTCGCTGCGATCTGGGCCTTGGCGGCTGCGCCTGCGTTCGCCATCATCGGCCAGGACCAGCTGACCGCATCGACGCTGGGCATCGGCATCATGCATGCCTTCGTGACCGCGGCGGCGGGCTATGTGGCGGCGATCCGTTGGGTGAGCGCCAGGTCGGCGGACTACTCGATGCCGATGGTCGCGACCGGTATCGGTGCCATGCCGCCGGGCCTGGCCTTCAACGTGATCCGCGGCTTCGATGTGATCGCACTGATCACGCTACCGCTGCTGATCGGCTGGTCGCCGCTGGTATCGGTGGCGATCGCGTCCATCGCCTTCATGGTGCTGCGCTCTGGTGGCTTCAACACCCAGGACCTGATGGAACGCAACGCCGAGGCCAAGAAGGAACTCGAGGCGATGCGCGCCGGCCAGACCCCTGACGGCGGCACCCGGGAGAAGATCACCTATACCCGGGGCCAACGGCCCACCCGCTGACCCGCCCAGCCCTCAGCCAAACGCGCCCAGGATCCAAATTCGCGCCTCAAACCCGGGGCGCAGATCGGGATTTCGGGCGTTGATTGGGGTCCCGCCATCCGCGCCTTGGCGTCCTCGATTTCGTAGGGCCACCCCTGATTTCGTCGCACTGACACGCCGAAGCAAGCGCTTACCGGCGACCGGGACGCGTGTCGCTGCGCTCTGGTCAGGGTTCTGGGGTCCGGCCGCCCGGGGCGAAGCGCCCCGCAGCGATCACATCGTGCCGCGCAGGGCCGATCGCATCGGGATCAGCTTGGCGTCGGTTTCCACCAACTCGGCATGCGCGATGGACGCGGCCACCACCCCGGCACCCGCGTACAGCCGCATCCGGCGCGGGTCGTCGGCGTCCAGTTGGCCGCAGCGCAGCGCGATCGCCCACTCGCCGTCGCCCTGCGCGTCCACCCAACCCACGACGCCGGCGAAGCGGCCGCGGTCGAGGTGTTCGTGCTCTGCGATCAGCCGACGCGCAACCCGCGTGGGGGAGCCGCAGACGGCCGCTGACGGGTGCGCGGCCTCCGCCAGCACCAGCGTCGAGTCGGCGGGGCTGGAGATGCCGCAGATGTCGGTCGCCAGGTGCATCACATTGGGCAGGGTCAACACGTAGGGCGCCTCGGGCACGTGCATGCCGGTTAACAGCCCACCTAGCGAGTCGGCCACCGAGGCCACCGCGAACCGGTGTTCCTCAAGATCCTTGTTGGACGACACCAGCCGCGCGGCCTGCTGGGTGTCGTCCACCCCGTCCACCCGCGGAATGGTGCCGGCCAGCACCCGCGAGATGGTCAGCCCGCCCTCCCGGCGCACCAGCATCTCAGGCGTCGAGCCGACCAGCCCGTCCATCAGGTAGTTCCAGCACTCGCCGAAGTTGGCCTGCAGCGCGCGGTAGGGGAACCGCGGGTCGATCGGTTCGTCGGCCTCGGCGACGACGTCGCGGGCCAACACCACCTTGCTCGCCTCGCCGGCCTTGATGCGTTCGGTCATCGCGCGCAGCGCCGCCATCCACTCAGCCTCAGACAGGCTGCCCGGGCCGAACCGCAGGTTTACCGGGACGCAGGCCGCGCTCGCCCGCTCGGGAAGCCTCGGGCTCACCCGGTCGTAGCCGATCTGGGTCAGCCAACACTGGCCGCGGCGGCGTCCGATGATGTACTCCGGCACGATCAGCACCGAGGTGTACTCGGTGTTGTCCGGGTCGAAGACAAAAGTGCCGTAGGCGATCGGGCCGGTGCCGAAGCGCCCGGGGATCTCGGATTCGTTCTCGATGGAGGCGACCATCTCGGCCCACCACTGGTCGGCCTCGCGCATCGATCGGGTCTTCAGCCGGGCCACTTCGCCCAAAGCCACGAAGCCATCGGTGCCGCGCATGAAGGCGGCGTCCTCGGGCCCCAGGAAGTCGATCAATCGGCCCGGATCATCGATCACAACGGTGGCAGCATGCAGCCGACCCGATCCGGGATTCACGATCACCTACCGAAGGGTACCCGAACCGGACAGGACTGGTTGCACGGGTCGGTGACCAGTGAGGTTGCGAGTCCCGCGGGGCGCATGGGTAGACTGCCGAAGAGTTCGCCCAAGGAGGTTTCGCATGACAGACGCCGCTCATCCGACGTCCATCGCAGGACCCCGGGCCTCCCGTATCTCCCTGCCAACTCCGGACGCCGAACAGAGCGCCGATGTCGTGGTCGTCGGAGCGGGCCCTGGTGGCTCGGCCGCGGCGACCTTCCTTGCCAGGCAGGGTTTGGACGTCCTGCTGCTGGAGAAGTCGGAGTTCCCGCGCGAGAAGGTGTGTGGCGACGGCCTGACCCCGCGTGCGGTGCGGATGCTGGTGCGGCTGGGCATCGACACCAGCACCGAGGCCGGCTGGCTGCACAACAAGGGGCTGCGGATCTACGGCGGACGCGTCCAGCCGTTCGAGATGCCCTGGCCAGAACTTGCCGACTTCCCGAACTATGGGCTGGTCTGCCCGCGCTCCACCTTCGACGACCTGCTGGCCGGCGTAGCCAGCGAGGCTGGCGCCCGGCTGCACACCGGCGTCCGGGTGACCACCCCGATCATCGACGAGCGCAGCAATCGGATGGTCGGCGTCACCGATTCCAACGGACGCACCTACCGCGCCCCGATCGTGGTCGCGGCCGATGGCGTGGGTGCCAGGCTGGCCGTGCAGTCCGGACGCGAACGTGACGAGAAGCGTCCGATGGGCGTGGCGGTGCGCAGCTACTACACCAGCCCCAAGCACGACATGGATTGGATCGAGAGCTTCCTCGAACTGTGGGACGGCCCGCCCGGCTCCTCCAACCTGCTGCCCGGCTACGGCTGGGCGTTCGGTCTGGGCGACGGCAGCGTCAACGTCGGGCTCGGCATGCTCAACACGTCCTCGGCGTTCGGCAAGACCGACTACAAGGACCTGATGCGTCGCTGGCTCGACAACACCCCCGAGGAGTGGGGTTTCCGCGAGGCCAACCGCCTGGAGCCGATCCGTGGGGCGGCGCTGCCGATGGCGTTCAACCGCCAGCCCTTCTACCGCGACGGGTTGCTGCTGGTGGGCGACTCGGCCGGCATGGTCAGTCCGTTCAACGGCGAGGGCATCAGCTACGCGATGGAATCGGCCGAGATGGCCGCCCGGGCGATCGCGGACGCGCACTCGCGCGGTTTCGGCACGGCCGGCGCCGAGCGCGCCTTGGGCAGTTACACGACCCAATTGAAGGCGGACTGGGGCGGCTACTACCGGCTCGGCACCATCTTCGTGAAGCTGATCGGAAACCCCAAGATCATGCACCTGTGCACGACCTACGGGTTGCCGCGCCGAAGGCTGATGATCTTGGTCCACAAGCTGCTTGCTAATCTCACAGATGCCCACCATGGAGATGGCTACGACCGCTTGATCAATACCCTGACCAGAATGGCGCCGGCGGCGTGACGTTTGGCATCGGCTGGGCCACAATAGGGTTTGGCGACTGGACAGTGGGGTCAGTCGTCCGACTTCCCCGGATAACACCGGGGCAGATCCCCACGAAGGAACCGAGTGGAAGGGCGGGGAAGGAATGAATCCCTACATCCCCATCGCAGGGCTGGTGGCCCTGGCCACGATCTTCGTCGTTGTTGCGATACCGCTGAGCACGGTCATCGGGCCGGCGCGCTACAACCGGACGAAGTACGACTCCTTCGAGTGTGGGGTGCAGGCGACCCCGCAGCCGGCCAACGGCGGCCGATTCTCGGTCAAGTACTACATCACCGCGATGTTGTTCATCTTGTTCGACATCGAGATCGTCTTCCTGTACCCATGGGCGGTCGCCTTCGGGCTGCTGCAGCCCTTGGCGATCGTGGCGATGATCATCTTCATCATCACGGTCTTCGTCGCCTACTACTACGACCTGCGTCGTGGCGGGCTGGACTGGGACTGAGAACCGGAGGGATTGACAGATGGGTATCGAGGACAAGGTTCCGTCAGGCGTACTGCTGACCACGGTTGAGGCCGTTGCGGGCTGGACCCGCAAGGCCTCCTTCTGGCCGCTCACCATGGGCCTGGCCTGCTGCGCCATCGAGATGATGCAGTTCGGCGGCCCGCGCCACGACGCCGGCCGTTGGGGCCAGGAGGTCTTCCGGGCCTCGCCGCGCCAGGCCGACCTGATGATCATCTCCGGACGCGTCAGCCAGAAGATGGCCCCGGTCGTGCGGCAGCTGTGGGACCAGATGCCCGGCCCGAAGTGGGCGATCTCGATGGGTGTCTGCGCCAGCACCGGCGGCATGTTCAACAACTACGCGATCATCCAGGGCGTCGACCACATCGTGCCGATCGACATCTACATCCCGGGCTGCCCGCCGCGTCCCGACATGCTGATCGACGCGATCTTCAAGCTGCGCGAGAAGGAAGTGCAGTGGAACCCGATCGGTGCCAACCGGATCGCCGCGATCGAGGAGAAGGAGCAGGCCGCCCTTGAGGCACCGGCACTGCTCGAGCGGAAGGGGCTCATGCGATGAGCGAAACCGACAAGCCTGCCGACAACAGCGTCGGCAAGTCGCCCGAGCAGGAGCGGCGCGAGGCCGCCGCCCCCGGCAGCGACACCCAGAAGGAGCGGGCCGAGCAGGCCGCGGCTCCGCGCGACCCGGCCGTCGCCGGTACCCAGGACAACCCGGTTGCCGGCCCCGAGCCGGTCACCGAGGGCGAGGTGCTCGCAGCGGGCGCCGAGCAGAGCGGGGCGCTGGACAACCCTTTACACCCCCATCTGGCGGCGGTGCTGGCGGCTGACCCCACGGATGCCCCGGTCATCGAAACCCGTCAGGGCATGTGGGGCCCGGGCCGCGGCCCGGGCGATACCTCCGGCTTCAGCGGGATGCAACGGGTCATCACGATGCCCGGCAGCGCGACCCCGCCGTTCGGTGGTTGGTTCGATGACGTGGCCAACCGGCTCGCCGAACTGGTGCCGCACTTCGCGTCCCGTGTGCTGATCCACGCCGACCAGATCACCTTCGTGGTGCTGCGTGAGAAGCTGCTCGAGGTCGTCAAGGCGTTGCGTGACGACGAGGCGCTGCGCTTCGAGGTCTGCATGGGCGTCAACGGCGTGCACTACCCGAACCTGACCGGGGCCGAGTTGCATGTGGTCTACCAACTGCTCAGCTACACCCACAATCGCCGGATCAACCTCGAGGTGACCTGCCCGGACGACGATCCGCACATCCCGAGCGTCTGCTCGGTCTACCCGATGGTCAACTTCCACGAGCGCGAGACGTGGGACATGTTCGGTGTCATCTTCGACGGCCATCCCGGCCTGACCCGGATCCTGATGCCCGATGACTGGGTAGGACACCCGCAGCGCAAGGACTACCCGTTGGGCGGCATTCCCGTGGAGTACAAGGGTGCGGTCGTGCCGCCCCCGGACGAGCGCAGGAGTTACCAGGCATGAGCGAGAACACCAAGCAGTCGGTCGGCGTTTCCGGCGACGAGGACATCTTTGCGGTGCCGGGCGAGCCGGTGGTCGACCAGGCCTACCTGACCAGCGGCGCCGACTGGGCGCAGGTCATCGAGTCGCAGCGCGAACGCGCCGACGAGATCATCGTGATCAACATGGGCCCGCAGCATCCGTCCACCCACGGCGTCATGCGGTTGGTGCTCGAGATGGACGGCGAGACCGTGATGAGCTGTCGTCCCGGCATCGGCTTCCTGCACACCGGCATCGAGAAGAACGCCGAGTTCCGCACCTGGACGCAGGGCTCCACCTTCGTCACCCGGATGAACTACGTCTCGAACTTCCACAACGAGCTGGTCTACTCCCTGGCGGTCGACAAGCTGCTGGGCATCACCGACCAGATGCCACGCCGCAGCACCCAGTTGCGGCTGCTGCTGACCGAGATCAACCGCGTCGCGTCCCACCTGACGGCGACCGGCGCGAACTGTCTGGAGCTTGGCGCCACCTCGCCCCAGGAGGTTGGCCTGCGCGAGCGGGAACGCACCCTGGAACTAGTCGAGGCGATCACCGGCCTGCGGATGAACAACGCGTACATCCGCCCCGGCGGCGTGCAGAACGACCTACCGGACGACGGCATCGACCTGCTGGACGAATGGATCAAGCAGTCCTACAAGAACATCCCCGAGATCGCGGCGTTCATGCTGGACAACCCGATCTTCAAGGCCCGCACCGTCGGCGTCGGCTACATGGACCTGACCGCCTGCATGATGATGGGCGCCACCGGCCCAGTGCTGCGCGCGACCGGCTACCCCTGGGACCTGCGCAAGATGCAGCCCTACCTCGGCTACGAGAACTACGAGTTCGACGTGATGACCGAGACCACCTGCGATGCCTGGGGCCGGTTCAAGATCCGCTGCGACGAGATGATGCAGTCGCTGCGCATCATCGAGCAGGTGCGCGACGACCTGGTGGAGAGCGCCGGCGAGCCGTACCGCATCCAGGACCCGGAGCTGGAGTGGCCGAGCGACCTGACCGTGGGCGCCGATGGCCAGGGCAACAGCAACGAGCACATCAAGCACATCATGGGCCAGTCGATGGAGGCCCTGATCCACCACTTCAAGAAGGTGACCGAGGGATTCACCGTGCCCGCCGGGCAGGTCTACCAGGCCATCGAAGGACCTTCGGGTGAGTTGGGCTGCCATGTGGTCTCCGACGGCGGACGGCGTCCCTACCGCGTGCACATGCGCGACCCAGGCTTCCACCACATCCAGTCGCTCCCGCTGATGAGCGAGGGCGCGATGATGAGCGACCTGATCATGGCCGTGGCCAGCATCGACCCGGTGATGGGCGGCGTTGACCGATGACCAAGAAGTTGACAAGGAGCGATATTCGATGAGCGGGCATGATTTCGTCTCGGCGTACGACGATGCCCAGGGCATCGACACCGCCGACGAGTCCACCAACATCACCGACGAGACCATCGCGGAGATGCGGCAGATCGTGGCCCGCTACCCGGAGTCGCGCTCCGCGCTGCTGCCGATGCTGCACCTGGTGCAAAGCGTCGACGGTCGCATCAGCGACGCCGGTGTGCGGATCTGCGCCGAGGTGCTGGGCATCTCGACCGCGCAGGTCAACGGCGTGGCGACGTTCTACTCGATGTACAAGCGGCGTCCGGCCGGTGAGCACCACGTCGGTGTCTGCACCACCACGCTGTGCGCGGTGATGGGCGGCGACGTCCTGCTGCAGCAGATGAAGGACAAGCTGGGCATCGATGAGGGCGAGACCACCCCGGACGGCAAGTTCAGCCTGGAACGGCTGGAGTGCAACGCCGCCTGCGACTTCGCCCCGGTCATGATGGTCAACTGGGAGTTCATGGACTCGATGACCCCCGAGAAGGCCGAGGAAATGATCAACAAGCTGGCGGCCGGCGAGGAAGTCCGCTCGTCCCGCGGCGCCCGGTTGACCAGTTGGCGCGAGGCGAGCCGCGTGCTCGCCGGCTTCCCCGATGGCCTGGCCGATGAGGGCCCCACCTCGGGCCCCGCATCGATCGAAGGCCTGCGCATCGCCCGCGAACGTGGCTGGTCGGCACCGGCTGCGCCCGCATCGTCCGCTGTCGTCGCCGAGGGAGGCGAGGCCAAGTGAGCATCGACGTTCTGACCCCCACGCTGACCGCCGATTGGGATCAGCCCGAGGCCTGGAAGATCGCGAACTACGAGGCCCGGGGTGGCTACCAGACCGCCAAGAAGGCCATCACCGAGATGGCCCAGACCGACCTGATCAACCTGGTCAAGGATTCCGGGCTGCGCGGTCGTGGCGGCGCGGGCTTCCCGACCGGCGTCAAGTGGAGCTTCATCCCGCAGGACAACCCGAAGCCCAAGTACCTGGTCATCAACTGTGACGAGTCCGAGCCGGGCACCTGCAAGGACATCCCGATGCTGATGGCCACGCCGCACACGCTGGTCGAGGGCATCATCATCAGTTCGTTCGCGGTCAACGCGCACCACGCGTTCATCTACATCCGCGGCGAGGTGCTGCACGTCATCCGCCGGTTGCAGAAGGCCGTCGCGGACGCCTACGAGGCCGGTTACCTCGGCAAGGGCATCTTCGGCACCGATTACGACCTCGACATCGTGGTGCACCCCGGTGCCGGCGCCTACATCTGTGGCGAAGAGACCGCACTGCTCGACTCCCTGGAGGGCCGCCGTGGTCAGCCGCGGTTGCGTCCGCCATTCCCGGCCGTCGCGGGCCTGTACGCCTCACCGACCGTGGTGAACAACGCCGAGTCGATCGCCTCGGTGCCGTCCATCGTGGCCAACGGCCCCGACTGGTACAAGCTGATGGGCACCGGGAAGTCGGCGGGTTCCACCATCTACTCGCTGTCGGGCCACATCACGCGTCCCGGCCAGTACGAAGCCCCGCTCGGCATCACGTTCCGGACGCTGCTCGACCTGGCCGGTGGCATCCGCGAGGGCCATCAGTTGAAGTTCTTCACCCCGGGTGGTTCGTCCACGCCGATCTTCACCGCCGAACACCTCGACGTCCCGCTGGACTACGAGGGTGTCGCGGCTGCCGGCTCGATCCTGGGCACCAAGGCGCTGCAGACCTTCGACGAGACGACCTCGGTGGTGCGGGCCTGCCTGCGCTGGGTGGAGTTCTACAAGCACGAATCCTGCGGCAAGTGCACGCCGTGTCGCGAGGGCAGCTGGTGGCTGGTGCAGACGCTGAAGAACCTGGAGGCCGGTCACGGCACCGAGGGTGACGTCGACAAGCTGCTGGACGTCTGCGACAACGTGTCGATGAAGAGCTTCTGCACCTTGGCCGATGGCTTCGTCGCGAACGTGACCAGCTCGATCAAGCACTTCCGGGACGAGTTCGAGGCGGGCTACCACACCCCGGCCTGGGAGTTGTTCCCGTACGAGGCAAGCGTCTACTTCCCGTACCAGCGGGACCAGATCACCGTGAATGGGGCGCAAGCATGAGCACCGATGTGAAGAAGGCCGAGACCGCGGTCGCCAATCCCGACCTGGTGACGGCAACCATCGACGGCATTCAGGTCAGCGTGCCCAAGGGAACCCTGGTCATCCGGGCCGCCGAACAGATCGGCATCGAGATCCCGCGGTTCTGCGACCACAGCCTGCTCGACCCGGTCGCCGCCTGCCGCCAGTGCATCGTCGACGTCCCCGATGGCGGCAATGGCCGCCCGATGAAGCCGCAGCCCGCCTGCGCGCTCACCGTGATGCCGAACATGGTCGTCCAGACGGCCGAGACCAACCCGACGGTGGCCAAGCACCAGTCCGGGATGCTCGAGTTCCTGCTGATCAACCACCCGCTGGACTGCCCGATCTGCGACAAGGGCGGCGAGTGCCCGTTGCAGAACCAGGCGATGAGCCACGGACGCGGTGAGTCCCGCTACGAGGGCGTCAAGCGCACCTACCCGAAGCCGGTGAACATCTCGGCGCAGATCCTGATCGACCGCGAGCGTTGCGTCCTGTGCCAGCGCTGCACCCGGTTCGGCACCCAGATCTCCGGCGATGACTTCATCTCGCTGGCCGAGCGCGGTGGCCTGAGCCAGATCATCAACTACGCCTCGCGTCCCTACGAGAGCTACTTCTCGGGCAACATCGTGCAGATCTGCCCGGTGGGTGCGCTGACCAGCGCGGACTACCGCTTCCAGTCGCGGCCGTTCGACCTGGTCAGCACCGTCACCACCTGCGAGAACTGCGCGGCCGGCTGCCAGTTGCGCACCGACCATCGGCACTTCCAGGTCAAGCGCCGGCTGGCCGGCGAACTGCCGGAGGTCAACGAGGAGTGGAACTGTGACAAGGGCCGCTTCGGCTTCTACTACGGACGCCAGGCCGACCGGCTGACCCACCCGCTGGTGCGTCGCGACGGTCAGTTGGTGCCTGCCAGTTGGCCCGAGGCGATCGACGTCGCGGTGACCGGGCTGAAGGCGGCCGGGGCTTCGGTGGGCGTGCTCACCGGTGGGCGGCTCACCATGGAGAACGCGTTCGCCTATTCCCGCTTCGCTCGTTCGGTGCTCGGCACCAACTCGATCGATTTCCGCTCGCGGCCCTACGGTCCGGACGAGGCGTCGTTCCTCGCCGGTCATGTGGTGGGACGCACGCTGGACGAGTCGGTGACCTACGCCGACCTGGAGAAGGCGAAGAAGGTCGTCCTGGTCGGCTTCGAGCCCGAGGACGAATCCCCGATCGTCTTCCTGCGGTTGCGCAAGGCCTGGCTGAAGCGCCAGACCAAGGTGATCGCGCTGGCGCCGTACTCCTCCGCCGGTTCGGTGAAGATGGGCGCCACGTTGGTGCCTACTGCCCCCGGTGATGAGGTCGCGGCCCTGGCCGGTCTGGAGGACCTGGACGCCGACACCGTCGTGCTGGTGGGGGAGCGGGCATCGTTGGTGCCCGGTCTGCTCGGCGCCGTCGTCGACCTTGCTGACAAGGGTGTTCGGTGGGCATGGATCCCGCGTCGGGCCGGCGAACTGGCCGCGCTCGAGGCCGGTTGCCTGCCCAACCTGCTGCCGGCCAGCCGGACGGTGCAGGACGCCGCCGCGCGCGTCGACCTGCAGGCCGCCTGGAATGTCGAGCGGCTGCCCGATGCTGCCGGTCTGGACGCGGAGGCGATGATCGCCGCCGCGGCGTCCGGCGAACTGAAGGCACTGGTCACCGGCGCGGTCGAACTTCGCGACTGGGCCGACCCGACCGGAGCGGCTGCCGCCCTGGCCGGCGATGTCTTCGTGGTCAGCCTGGAACAGCGGGCCAGCGACGTCACCGAATTGGCCGACGTGGTCTTCCCGGTCGCACTGCTCGAGGAGCAGTCCGGCACCTTCCTCAACTGGGAGCACCGGGAGAGTCCGGTCGCGGTGATCAACACCAAGCCGACCCACACCATGACCGATGTCCGGGTACTGGCAGCACTGGCCGACGCGATGGCGTCCGACCTGGGCATGCGCACCCCGGCACAGGCCCGCGCCGCCATCGACGAGATCCGCGACTGGGAGGGCACCAAGGCGTCCTTCGAGCGCTCGGCCGTCGTCAAGCGCGAGGCTGGCGAGGGTCTGCTGCTCGCCACCTGGCGCGAGGCGCTGGACGACACCCGCAGCCTGGATGGCGCCGAGACGCTGAAGGCCACCGCCCGCAAGCCGGTGATCCGGGTTTCGCCGGCCACCGCCGCGGAACTCGGGCTGGCCGAGGGTGATGTGGCCAGTCTGGCTGGTGAGGTTGCGCTGCCCGTGGTGATCGCCGACGACATGGTTGACGGTGTGGCCTGGGCCCCGATGAACTCCGGCGTGCCGTTGCTCGGCACGCTGCAGGCCCGCTCGGGTGACCGGGTGGCGCTGGTGGTCGACAACACTGCAGGAGGTGTGGCATGACCCCAATGGAGCCGATTTTCGGTACCGACCCCTGGTGGATCGTCCTGATCAAGGTGGTGGCCGTCTTCGTGCTGCTGCTGACCTGGACCATCTTCAACGTGTGGTTCGAGCGCCGGGTGCTCGGCAAGATGCAGAACCGCAAGGGCCCGATCATGAACGGCCCGTTCGGTCTGGGACAGGCGATGGGCGACGGCGTGAAGCTGTTGCTCAAGGAGGATTTCCGGCCCGCCCGGACCGACGCCCTGGTCTTCAACCTGGCGCCGATCCTGACCGCGGTGGCGGCCTTCAGTTCGTGGGCGGTGATCCCGTTCGGCGGCGTGGTGAAGATCTTCGGCGTCGAGACCCGGCTGCAGTTGACCGACCTGCCGGTCGCTGCGTTGCTGGTGATGGCGATCGCCGGCATCGGGTTCTACGGCTTCGTGCTGGCCGGCTGGGCGTCCAACGGCACCTACTCGCTGCTCGGTTCGATGCGCGCGACCGCCCAGGTGATCAGCTACGAACTGGCGATGGGTCTGTCGCTGGTGGCCGTGTTCATGTACGCGGGCACCATGTCGACCAGCGAAATCGTCGAGTCGCAGCAGATCCCGATGAACTTCTTCGGGCTGCAACTGCCGTTCCCGAGCTGGTACGCCATCCTGCTGGCACCCAGCTTCGTCATCTACTACGTGTCGATGTTCGGCGAGACCAACCGTCAGCCGTTCGACATGCCCGAGTGTGAGTCCGAACTGGTGTCGGGTCACATCACCGACTACTCCGGCTTCCGCTACGCACTGTTCTTCCTGGCCGAGTACATCAACGTGGCCACCGTCTCGGCGATCTCGGTGACGCTCTTCCTGGGCGGCTATGCCGCGCCCTGGCCGCTGACCGGCACCTTCCTCGACGGCGGCTGGTGGGGTCTGCTCTGGTTCATCCTGAAGGTGCAGTTCATGATCTTCACCGTGTCGTGGGTCCGCGCGGCCGTGCCGCGGGTTCGCTACGACCAGTTGATGGACCTGGGCTGGAAGGTACTGATCCCGGCCAGCCTCATCTGGATCGTCATGCTGGCCCTGCTGCGTGGCTCGGCGATCCACAACTGGTGGAGCTCGCCGATCTTCATCGCCACCGTCGGGATGCTGCTGCTGATCGTGCTGGCCGTCATCTGGTTCTGGGGTCGTGACGACAAGGAGGAAGAGGTCGAGGTCGACGAAACCGCCGAGTTCGACGCCTTCGCCGGCGGCTACCCGATCCCACCGATGCCCAACCAGAAACTCATCACCGGCGTCATCGACGCCCCTGAACCCGAAGTGGCGGAACCCGTAGGTGCCGCTCGCCGGGCAACCTCGAACGGAGCTGATGCCTGATGGGCGCCTGGTCAGGATTCGGCATCACCTTCCGGACCATGTTCCGGAAGACCTTCACGCAGGGCTACCCGCAGAAGGGCCAGGAGAAGGTCACCGCGCCGCGCTACCACGGTCGGCACCAGCTCAACCGCTGGCCCGACGGGCTGGAGAAGTGCGTCGGCTGCGAACTGTGCGCCTGGGCCTGCCCGGCGGACGCCATTTACGTCGAGGGCGCCGACAACACCGAAGAGGAGCGATTCTCACCCGGTGAGCGGTACGGCAGGGTCTACCAGATCAACTACCTGCGCTGCATCCTGTGCGGGTACTGCATCGAGGCCTGCCCGACCCGAGCCCTCACGATGACCAACGACTTCAAGTTCTCCGAACGAACCCGCGAGTTGATGATCTACGAGAAGCAGGACCTGTTGGCCCCGCTGCTGCCCGGCATGGACGAGCCCCCGCACCCCCGCTACCTCGGCGACGACGAGAAGGACTACTTCCTCGGTCTGCCGCCGACCGGTCAGTTGGACACCCGCGCCGGCAAGCCTGGCGCATGGTCCCAGCCAGCCACCCCAACGCCGGCCGATTCCAAGGAGACGGAGAAGTGATTCCGCTCATCACCGCCCAGCAGGTCGCCTTCTGGGTATTCGCCCCGCTCGCCGTCGCCGGCGCGCTGGGCATGGTCCTGTCCCGCAAGCCGGTGCACTCGGCGATCAGCATCGCGGGCATGATGGTGGCGCTCGGCTGCCTCTACGCCTCGCTGGACGCACCCTTCCTGTTCGTGGCGCAGATCATCGTCTACACCGGCGCAGTCATGATGCTCTTCCTGTTCACCATGATGATCGTCGGCGTCGACACCACCGACTCGTTGATCGAGACCATCAAGGGCCAGCGGGTCGCCGCCGGCCTGTTCGCGCTGGCGCTGGCCGGCCTGCTGATCGTGGCCGTCGGCCAGGGCATCGTCGCCCAGACGGTTGGCCTCGAGGCAGCCAACGAGGGCGGCAACGTGCAGGGCGTGGCCGAGATCATCTTCGGGCCGTTCGTCTTCGCCTTCGAAGTGACCGCGGCGCTGCTGATGGTGGCCACGCTGGCCGCCATCGTGTTGGCCCACGGCGAGAAGATCAAGAAGCGCGAGACGCAGGCCGACCGCGTCCGCCGGCGCACCAAGGCCTTCGGCAGCCAGGGCACCGATCCCGGCCCACTGCCT
>JAXGOU010000010.1:0-79046 GCA_040767325.1 Brooklawnia sp.
AGACGACGGCCTCGGTGCCGGGCGCGGCCGCCAATGCGATCGTCGCCCCGCTCGCGGGTTCCGTCGCCCGGATCCTGGTCGAGGTCGGCGATGTCGTCGAGGCCGGCCAGGTCGTCGTGGTGCTGGAAGCCATGAAGATGGAGACCGAGATCACGTCGCCGTCCGCCGGCACCGTCGAGGTTGTCCTGGTCGAGCCGCGCGAGGCCGTCCAGGGTGGCCAGGCGCTGGTCAGACTGGCTGCTGAGTAGAACTCAATAAGCGCCGGTCACCCCAGTGGTGGCCGGCGCTTTGCCTGTGCGGGCAGGGTTTCCGGGCGGGGACTTGCCGCAGGTTGCCATGATCATTTCGGCGGCGGCTGTCTGCTTGCTAGGTTGGCGGAGGCGTCCAGGACGCCAGATGCGTCCGGTTGGACGCAGCGGACGAGTGGCCCGCCGTACCCGCCCCAAGCACGACGGTCGAGGCAAGGAGTGCCTCCATGGCCTGGGTTGTTTTCGGCACCGCACTGTTCGGCATCTTCGTGCTCCGTGAGCCCGCCTCGACCGGACGCCTGGTGTCACTGCTGCTGATCGTCAGCGGGGTCGTGGGCCTCAAGCTCATGCACTGAGCTCCGGGGCGCTCAGCGCAACCCGTGCTCGATCCGCTGGATCAGCATGTCCAGGGCGACCATATTGTGGCCACCCTCCGGGATGATGATGTCGGCCTTGCGCTTGGACGGTTCGACGTACAACTCGTGCATCGGCTTGACGGTGGCCAGATAGCGGTACTCGACCGACTCGATGGTGCGTCCCCGCTCCAGGACGTCGCGCTTGATCCGACGCAGCAGTCGCACGTCCGCGTCCGTGTGCACGAACAGCTTGATGTCGAACAACTCGCACAGCCGTGGGTCGGCAAGGATCAGGATGCCCTCGACCAGCAGCAGCGGACGCGGCTCGACGCGGTCTGTTGCCACGGCCCGGTTGTTGTTCGCGTAGTCGTAGGTGGGGGAGTCGACGGGGTTGCCCGCGATCAACTGCGAGATGTGTTCGCACAGCAGGTCGTTGTCGAAGGCGTCCGGGGAGTCGTAGTTGACCTTGGTGCGCGCCACGTCGTCCAGGTCATAGCGGGCGCGATAGTAGTTGTCGTGGTAGAGCACGGCGGCCTGGTCGCCGAACCGGTCCAGCAGCGCTCGCGTCAGCGTGGTCTTCCCGCTGCCCGTGCCGCCCGCGATACCGATCACCAGTGGTGCCATGTCCCTCCGTCCCTGCGGACAGGTTACTGGTTGGCGTCCGGGGGGCGAGCGACGGGCCGAGGTGAGCGCACCAGGAATCATGACCCCCTAGGGCTCATTGCCTCCGCGCCGCGGCTATCTAGTCTGACGCTGCGGGGTAGGGCTTTCCCGGTGGACCAGAGCTCGCGAGCCGGGGGTTGGGCCCACCCGGCCGAGGGGAGAGATGCGGCGGGTCCTGGTGTCCAGCGTGGGGTGGAGGCCAGGACTCACTGCCGTCCAGACAGATGCCATCGCTGCCAGCCGCACGTCACATCCGGACGCGGCCATCGCCTTGATCGTTGCCTTTGAACCCGTTGGGGTCATCCCTGCGGCAGGCGATCTTCCTAGCCTGAGTTCATCGGGACGCGGGGGCGTCCGAGCACGTCAAGGAGGCAAGATGTTCGAGTCGATGAAAGACCTGATGGACACCAAGCGCAAGATCACCCTGCGCCAACCCCTTGAACTCGCCCAGATCTTCAGCGTGCTGCAGGCCAGGGTCGATCCGCAGCGCTTCGGCGTTGCCGAACTCAAGAAGGGGCTACTGGGCGCCAGCATCGTCTTCCCGGAGTACGCCAGGGTCATCCCGCGCATCACGGTCAAGGGCAACGAGGTCACCCTCACCAAGATCACCAACGACTCCAAGACCTCGGTCTCGGTGGGCGGCTTCAGCACCACCCTCGACAAGGACCTGCGCGGCACTGCAGCGCTGGACACAGCCCGGGCGGGGGCCCAGTACTTCAAGGACATCGCCGACGTCGTGACCTGGGCCTTGTCGGACCAGTAGGCACCAGCAGAACGGGCCCGCTCGGCGGGGTGAGTCGGGAAGTCAACGACGCGTCGTGCGAGATCGTCGACTGAGCAGCAGGACGCCGATCAGCGCGGGCAGTAGCGCCAGCCCGAACCAGGCCCACCATGCGACGTGTGGGTGGTCCGGCTGGCCGGACGTGGTGACGATGCCGACGGGCTGGGTGCGGGAGGTGGCGACGAACGCGTCCCCGACGGGCAGCAACCCGAACGCGAACGCCCGCCCGTTGAGGCCGCGGTCACCGAGCCAGGGCAGTGGTAGGCCCAACAGTTCCGCCTGGCTGTGCAGGCTCTTGGCCAGCCCGATGTCGGCATTGGCGCGCGCAGCGCCGAGCGCCACCGCCGATGCGGAGAGCGAGACCCCGGCCAGCAGTGGCCCCGAGTCGACGTCACCACTGCCGGATTCGTGGCCCTTGGGGTACTCCCGGACGCCAACCAGGCCCCACTGGGCGTCCACGAACTGCTCGGTGAAGCCGGCCCACTCCCGGTCGGCGAGGCCGGCATCGATCTCGCGCAGCCAGCTGTTGATGATGGCCTGCGAAGAACCGCGCGCCCCGCTCACCTGCAGCGGGCTGCCGGACTCGAACTGGTGCCCGATCAGCCCGGTCTCCGGGTCGCGCCAGACGTCGATACCGGCGAGCAGCCGGCCGGTCGCCTCGGCCAGGCCGGTGACCGGGGACAGTTCATCGGCCCGGTGTACCGCCGCCCAGGCGACTACCAGGTCGCAGGGCCAGGCCTGACCCGGATAGCTGGTCAGCGGCGGCTCGTCCGGCGCGTCCAGTGCTGTCAGCAGGTCGGCCGCCTGCGTCTGCACCATCTCGAGTCGGCGGGCGTCCCCAGTCACGCGAGCCTGTTCGACCAACAGCAGTAGCCGCCAGCCGTGGTAGAACGCGCCGTGCGGGACGCCACGATGGTTGCTACCGAAGTGCTCGGCCACCTCGGGACGCGCGGTGTTGGCAACCGCAGCAGTGACCACCGCGAGGTTGGCGTCCACGTTGTGCCCGGATTCAGCGAGCCGGGCGGCAGAGAGCCCGGTCAGCAACCAGGTGAAGAACTCACCTTCCGGGAAGAGCGCCTGCATCTGGGCGCCCGCACCGGCGTCGAGGGCCCGGGCGAGGGTGCGGATGCTGGCGTCCTCGCGTCCATGGTTCTGGACAGGCGAGATCGCGGCTCGGGTCACGTGCAGCAACGCCGGTAGGCCGATCACCAGCAGCAGGACGCCGGCGACCAGTCGGCGCCGGCTCACGTGTTGCGTGCCACCTTCCAGTTGGACGCCTGGGCGCGCGGCCGGATGACCAGCCGGTCGATGTTGACGTGCTCAGGCAGGGTGGCGACCCAGCGGACGGCCTCGGCAATGTCCTCGGCCACCAGCGGGGAGTCGACCCCGGCGTAGACGGCATCCGCCTTGGCCTGGTCGCCGCCGAATCGGGTCAGCGAGAACTCCTCGGTGTGCACCATGCCGGGGCTGATCTCGCAGACCCGCACTGGGCGTCCGGTGAGTTCGAGCCGCAGCGAGCCCGCCATGTACCGCTCGGCCGACTTGACGCCGCAGTAACCGCCGCCCCCTTCGTAGGCGGTCTCCGCCGCCGTCGAGGTGATGAAGATGACCGCGCCGTGGGCGGCCTCGACCTTGGGCAACAGCGCTTTCGTGACGCGCAGCGTGCCAACCACGTTGATCTGGTACATCCGATCCCAGTCGGCGGGGTCGGCTGTTTCCGTCGGGTCCTGGCCGATCGCGCCGCCGGCGTTGTTGAGCAGCACGTCGACCCGGTCGCCGACCTGCGCGGCCAGGGCGTCCACCTGCTGCTGGTCGGTGATGTCGCATTCGACCGCCACGCCACCGATCTCCTGGGCCAGTTCGGCCAGCCGATCGATGCGGCGGGCGGCGCAGTAGACCAGATAGCCTTCGGCCGCCAGGGCGCGGGCGCTGGCGGCACCGATGCCGCTCGACGCTCCGGTGACTACGGCCACACGGCCGTCCAGGTTGTTGGCGTTCATGCGTCCAGTTTGTCATGGTCTGGACCTCGCCCTGCCAGACTGGGGCAATGAGCGGCGGACTGCGCATCGTCCCGGCCAACCAGGCCAGTTGGGCTGACGTGGAGCGGGTCTTCTCGACGCCGGGCGACCCGCGGCGTTGTTGGTGCCAGTGGTTCAAGACCGACACCAACCAATGGAGCAACAACACCGTCGCCCAGCGTCGCGAACTGCTGCGGGACCAGACGGCCGCCGGGCAGCCGGAGGCTGGCGCCAGCAGCGGGCTGATCGCCTTGCTGGACGACGAGCCGGTCGGCTGGGTGGCGGTCGAGCCCAGGGCCAGCTACCAGCGTTTGCGTCGGTCGCGGTTGGTCTGGCAGGGCCGGGACGAGGACAAGGACGACCCGGAGGTTTGGGCGATCACCTGCTTCGTCGTGCGTCCCGAACACCGAGGCTCAGGGATCATGCGGGCGATGGCCGCGGCTGCGGCCGAGTACGCGCGGGACCAGGGTGCGTCCGCGGTGGAGGGTTACGCGCGGGTTCCCGGGGACGGGGTCTCGGCTTACGCGCTCTACGTCGGGACGCCGGAAGCCTTCCTGACCGCCGGTTTCGCGGAGGTTGCGCGTCCATCTGCGACGCGCGTCGTGCTGCGTCGGGAGTTCTGACCGGGCCGGATCGCACCGGGTCTGGTCGGTAGGATTGGCGCATGACCTACAAGCTGATTCTGCTCCGCCATGGCGAGAGCGAATGGAACTCCAAGAACCTGTTCACCGGCTGGGTGGACGTCGATCTCAACGAGAAGGGGGTCGGGGAGGCCAAGCGTGGCGGCCAACTGCTGGCCGAGCAGGACCTGCTGCCCACCAAGCTGCACACCTCGCTGCTGCGTAGGGCGATCCACACCGCCTACCTCGCCCTGGACGAGTGCGATCGCCACTGGATCCCGGTACAGCGCTCGTGGCGGCTCAACGAGCGGCACTACGGCGGTCTCCAGGGCCTGAACAAGGCCGAGACGCTGGAGCGGTACGGCGAGGACCAGTTCATGGCCTGGCGGCGCAGCTACGACACCCCGCCGCCCGTCCTCGAGAAGGACGCGGAGTACTCGCAGTGGAACGACCCCCGCTACGCCGACATCCCCGAGGATGAGCGTCCGCAGACCGAGTGCCTCAAGGACGTCGTCGCGCGCATGCTGCCGTATTGGGAGTCCGACATCAAGCCCGACCTGGTCGCCGGCGAGACCGTCCTGGTCACCGCGCACGGCAACTCGCTGCGGGCGTTGGTCAAGCACCTGGACGAGATCTCGGACGATGACATCGCCGCGCTGAACATCCCCACCGGCATCCCGCTCTACTACGAGTTGGACGACAACTTCCAGCCGGTCACCCGCGGTGGCCGTTACCTTGACCCGGAGGCGGCCGAGGCGGGCCAGAAGGCCGTCGCGAGCCAGGGCAAGAAGTAGCCGGACGCCGCTACTCACCAATCAGCGATTCGGCGGGCGGGTGACCTTCGGGTTGCCCGCCCGCTTGTTGCGCTGCCGCAAGCCGCAGGGCCCCTTCGAGGGTCGCTGCGCGACCACCCCAGGGATCGCCATCTGGTGCAGCCACCTCGGGGATCCCCGCCTGGATGGTGTGACCATCCCCGCCAGTTGGCTGAGGTGCTCGCGGAGCGGGCCTCGAAGCCCGGCGTCCTGCGACATTTGGATACTTCTGGGCCCTACGAGCGGCCGAAGCGCACCCGTTCTGCGACATTTGGAGAGTTCTGGCGTCCTGGGGGCCCAAGGGGCCACCCGTTTAGCGACATTTGGACACTTTCGGCGTCCTGGGACGTCGACCGCCTGGCCTCATGCCCGGGACGCGATGCGTCCGCGAACTCCTAGGTGGACGGCCAGTTCTCGCCCTCGGGCAGGTCGCCGGTGATGATGTAGATGATCCGGCGACCCATGCCAACCGCGTGGTCGGCGATGCGCTCGAAGTAGCGGCCCAGCAGTGCCACGTCGACCGCCATCTCGACGCCGAACGGCCAGTCCTCCCCGAGGATCACCCGGAACTGGTCGCTGCGCAGGGTGTCCATCTCCTCGTCCTGCTCGGCGAGCTTCTGCGCCTCGGCCAGATCGCGCTCGGCCAGCACCCGTCCGACGTTGCCGACCATGTCCTGGGCCAGCCGGGACATCCGCTTGAAGTTCGCGGTCAACGGCTCGGGGACTGCGTGCTCGGGGTAGCGCAGCCGGGCGATCTTCGCCACGTGTGCGGCGAGGTCGCCCATCCGGCCCAGGGCGGCGACCATCTGGATGACTGCCACCAGAGTGCGCAACTCGCCGGCGACCGGGGCCTGACGGGCCAAGATCGTGAAGGCCCGGTGCTCCAACTGGTCGTGCATGGCGTCGATCCGCGTGTCACCGCTGATCACCCGCTCGGCGGTGTGCAGGTCGGCCTCCAACAGGGCACGGGTCGCGTCCCGGACGGCGATCTGGATGCTGTCGGACATGACGACCAGCTCGTTGACGACACCCTCGAGGTCGTTCTGGTAGATCTCGCGCACACTGCCTCCTGGCTTGGTTTGCCCCGATTCTAGGAGCCGACCGACGGCGGCGCACCTCAAGCGTCTCGTGTCCACAATCGGACGCCGATCAGGGCCGGGGTCAAGTCACAGGGCGGTGAACTCCAGTTGAACTCTTGGTAACCGGGGCTCCTGGGGCCGACCGGGCGCGCAGCGGCGCGTCCGGGCGCCCTATCATCGAGGCGTGGAAGTCGTCCTGGCACTCGCCCTGGGGCTGGCCATTGGGCTGAGCGCCGCGCCAGTCGTGCGATGGCTGAAGCGTAAGGCGGCCGTGAATCCGGACGACAAGTCGCTGCGGGTCCCGACTGTCTCCGCACAATTGGAGTCGGCGGTCGACCTGCTGCGCGCCGCTTCGTTCGTTGCCGGTCCCTATGACGAGGTGCTGCATTCCAATCCGCAGGCCCGGACGCTGGGCCTGGTCCGGGGCAACCGGATCAGTCTGGACGCGTTGCTGGAGGACGTCCGTCAGGTTCGGCAGGACGAGCGGGCCCGCGGCACCTCGCTGACCGTGCGCCGCGAGCCGGGCACCCCTCCCCTGGAACTCGCCGTCCGGCTCAGCTCGGTCGGCGACGGCATGGTGCTGGTGATCGCCGACGATCGCAGCGCCCAATTGCGCGCCGACGAGATCAAACGCGACTTCGTCGCCAACGTCAGCCACGAACTGAAGACCCCGGTCGGCGCAATTCGCGTCCTTGCGGAGGCAGTCGAACGAGCGGCCGACGACCCGCAGGCCGTGGCTCGCTTCTCGGCCCGGATGATCGTCGAATCCGAGCGGCTCAGCGAACTGGTGCAACAGATCATCGAGCTGTCGCGCCTCCAGTCGGAGGACCCGCTGACTGCGTCCGAGGTGGTGGAGATCGATGACGTCGTCTCCGCCTCGGTCGGGTACTGCCGCGAGTTGGCCAACTCGCGTTCGGTGGCCCTCACCGTGGCCGGCACCGAGGACCTTCAGGTGGTCGGCGATGCGGACCAGTTGACCAGCGCCGTGGTCAACCTGATCCAGAACGCCATCAACTACTCCGACCCAGGGGTGCGGGTGGCGGTCAGCACCAGGCAGGTGGAGGACGCTGGCGACCGCTTCGTCGAGATCAGCGTGGCCGACAACGGCATCGGCATCCGGCCCGAGGACCTGGAACGCATCTTCGAGCGCTTCTACCGCGTCGACTACGCCCGCAGCCGCTCGCAGGGCGGCACCGGGCTGGGGCTGTCCATCGTCAAGCACACCGTCGCCGCCCATGGCGGTACGGTCAATGTGTGGAGCAAGGTCGGTCAGGGCTCCACCTTCACCTTGCGTCTGCCGGCCCTTGATGGGACCCATGCAGCGCAGGCCGCGGCTGCGGAGCCACCAACCGAACCAGGAGGAACACCGTGACCAGGATCCTGATCGTGGAGGACGAGGAGTCCTACCGCGACGCCACCGCCTACATGCTGCAGCGCGAGGGCTTCGAGGTTGCCGAAGCGGCTGATGGCGCGGCCGGCCTGGCCGAGTTCGACCGCAATGGCGCCGATCTCGTGCTGCTGGACCTGATGATGCCCGGCATGCCAGGCACCGAGGTCTGCCGCCAATTGCGCACCCGCAGCAATGTCCCAGTGATCATGGTGACCGCTCGCGATTCGGAGATCGACAAGGTGGTTGGCCTCGAACTGGGTGCCGATGACTACGTCACCAAGCCGTTCAGCCACCGCGAGTTGGTCGCGCGCATCCGTGCGGTGCTGCGTCGCGGTCAGGACGCGGAGTTGCTGCCCGAGGTGATCGAGGTGGGCGACGTCCGGATGGACGTGGAGCGCCACGAGTTGATGGTGCGCGGCGAGCCGGTCCGGTTGGCGCTCAAGGAGTTCGAGTTGCTGGAACTGCTGCTGCGCAACGCCGGACGCGTGATGACCCGCGGCCAGTTGATCGATCGAATCTGGGGTTCGGACTACGTGGGGGACACCAAGACCCTGGACGTCCACGTGAAGCGGCTACGGTCCAAGATCGAGGCCGATCCGTCCAATCCGGTGCAGTTGCTCACCGTCCGGGGATTGGGGTACAAGTTCGCGGGATGATGGACCATGGGACTCTTCCAACGGTTGACCAGTCCGCAGTTCGGTAGCCAGGACTACACCTGGGCGCAGGGCCTGCCACCCAAGGACGCCGACCACCTCGTCGGTCTGGTGGCCAAGGCGCTGAATCAGGAGGGCATCGAGGCCAACTACGACGGCCGCGGCGCCTTCATCATCGCCAGCGGGGCGCCGTGGGGGCTATCCAATCTGGCCATCGTCTGCCGCACCAACCCTCGTGACACATGGGCCGGCTTCGCCCTGGAGCACATCCGCAAGATGAAGGCGGCTGGCCAGGTTCCGCAGGGCCCGATCGATCCGCGCATCCTGTTCCCGTCGCTGCAGCCGGCCGAGGGCTTCCCGCAACCGGAACTGCTGGCGTCCTATCCGGAAGTGTTGCCGGGCATCGTCGTCCTGCCCGCCGAGGACTTTCCCAGCCACGTCGGGAAGATCCTCAACATGGGCCGGATCGAGGAGTTCGGCGGGATGGAGCACACGCTGGCCGTCGCGCGGGCCAACCTGCGGCAGCGTCCCTTCGACGCCCAGGCCGCCTACGTGGAGCCCGACGACCCCACCTCTGCGGTGCACTTCTTCTCCCCGGTGATCGAACACGACCACTTCATCGCGTCCAAGGTCACCATGCTGGACGAACACATCCCCGGCAACCGGCCGGGCTCCTGGCCTGAGAACGGCGTGATCGTGGCCGTGCCGCATCGCTCCGTGCTGCTCTTCCACCTGCCGGTCAGTGCCAGCGTGGTCACGGTGATCCACACCATGGCGCGGATGACCGCAGACATGTTCCGCGACAATCCCGGCCAGATCAGCCCCGACCTGTTCTACATCGCGCCCGACGGTACCAAGGAGCGGCTCACGCAGTGGAGTCCGGAGGGGATCAACGTCAACGCCACTGGGCGCTTCGAGGAGGTCCTGCTGCGGCTGGGCATGGTGCAGGACTGATCAATGCCTGGGGGTGCCCGGACTGCGGGCCCCGGACGCCGGATCCGCGGCAATCAGGGCTAGCGCGAGCGCCTCATCCACCACCACGACGTCGATCGCATCGGTGCGCACGGCCCCGAGCAAGGCGCTGGCCTTGTCCTGGCCGGCTGCGATCGCCACCACCAGCGGGATTCGCCGGAGCGCCTCGATATCGAGCCCGACCACCCGCTCGCTGGTCGGCGGGCCAACCGGACGCCCCGCAGCGTCGAAGAACTGGCCGAGGATGCCGCCCACCGGACGCGCCGCCTCCAGGGCGTGCAACTCGTCGTCGTCCAGATGCATGGTGTCCAAGAGCAACTGGGCCGTGTGCAGACCGAAGGTCTCGATGCCGATGAACGCCATGTCGCTGCTGGCGGCACGTTGCAGCGCCTTGCGCACCCACGACTCCGCCATCAGCGCTCGCCAAGTCTCGGTCGATTCGACGATCGCCGGCGCGTCGAAACGCTCTGCGGCGAGCCCACACTTGCTCGCCAACTGCTGCAGGTGGCTCAGCCCGGAGGGGTGCCCATCCAGGATCGGCATGCCGCCGGCCAACGGGGTGAGCTTCGTCTGGTTGTTCAGCGCCATGGTCGGGATGGCGTCGATCATCTGACCGACCGAGAAACCCCAGCTCAACCCGATTCGGGACGCAGTTGGCGCGCGCTTGGTGAAGACCTGGCCGGCCAACTGGGCAACCGGGGGGATACCGGCCATGCTGCCCGCGACCAAGACCTCGCGCAGCCCGAATGCCCTGGTCAGCTCGCGTTCCAGTTCGCGGTTGCGTTCGGCCTGGTCGTCACCGGCGATCTTGACCTGGACCAGTCCCTGCTCCCGTGCGCCGGCCAGGATCCGCGAGACGCTGGAGCGCGACAGGTCCAGCCGACGACCGGTCTGCCCCTGGTCGAGACCCTCAACGTAGTACATCCGGGCAGCATCGATCATCAACTGGCGGTCGCGCTTGGCTGGCATGACGGCGGCTCAGCCTCGGGAGCGGTGTTCGACGATCGCGGTGAACATCTCGGTGAGCACCGCCCGCCAATCTGGGTTGGTCACGATCCCGCTGGTACCACCGGACGCATCCGCACCCAGGCTCAGCACCCTGCGAATGTCGTCCCCGCTGGTGACCCCGGCGGCCTGGATGACGAAGATGGACGGATCGACCTGCTTGACGATGCGGGTGGTGCGCGCGATGTAGTCGCCCTCGTCCATCTTGCCGGTGGCGATCTTGTCGGTCGGCTCGCAGATCATCATGGTTGGCCCCATGCCGGCGATCGCGCGGCACTGCGCGTCCGTGTCCGAGCAGACGATGGTGGCCAGTCCGACCTCGCGCGCCCGCTGCAGCGTCGCGTCCAGCACGCCCAGGGTGAGTTGGTGCTCGGCGTGGTTCAGCACGACCGCCTTCGCCCCGGCCTCCACCAGCGAGTCCGGCAGGATGTGCCCCATGCCGCGGCCCTTGACGATCGGGTCCATGTGCTGCGCGGTGACGGTCAGGTTCTCGGTCTGTTCGGCCACCATGCGCAGGTCCACATGCTGTGCGGTGAAGATGACGTCGACGTCGAACTGGGCAGCCAGTTCATCGGTGAGTTGGGCCAGCCGCAGGGTGTCGGCGCTGCCCAGGTACGCCTTGGGGTTGACGATCAGGAACGGCGCGGTAACGATCGCGGAGGCGGCTGGGGTCTGGTTCATCTCGTCCCTTCCAGAAGGCATGTGCACACCATTGTGCAAATTTTCTCGCTGCGGCGGGTCCGGTTCGCGAATCCGGTCGGAATGAGACGGGCGGACGCGGACACCGTCGGGCGGCGGATCAGGCCGGTATGCCAGACTTTCAGGCATGGCAGAGCCAGTGGTAGCGGTGGTTGTGGCCGCAGGACTTGGGGTTCGATACGGGGGCACGGTGCCGAAGGCATCGCTCAAGTTGACCGGGAAGGCCTTGGTCGCCTGGTCGGTCGAGGCGATGGCAGCCGGGGGCTGCACGCACGCCGTGGTCGTGGTCAATCCCAAGAATGCGCGCCGGGTGCGGTCCAGTCTGGGCGGGGCGTCCATCCCGGTCTTCCAGACGATCGGCGGCCAGACCCGCCAGGAATCGGTCTTCAACGGCCTGAAGGCGGTCGCTGACAACCCGGAGTTGCGTCATGCCCGGGTCGTGCTGATCCACGACGCGGTGCGGCCGATGGTGCCGGCCCGGGTGGTCGCCGATGTCATTCGCGCGGTCAACGAGGGCGCGTCCGCAGTCGCGCCGGCCCTGGTGGTTACCGATTCGATGCGGATGCTGAACAGCGACGGCGGTTCCACGATGGTCGACCGTTCGCGGTTGCGCGCCATCCAGACCCCGCAGGGCTTCGCGCTGAATGCGATCCTGGACGCGCACGAGCAGATGGCCGACAGTGACGACGAGTTCACCGACGACCTGACCTGCGCAGAGCGGGCCGGCTACCCGGTCACTCTGGTCGACGGGTCACGACTGTCGATGAAGGTCACCGAGCGCGCCGACATGGTGGTCGCGCGCGCCCTGTGGAAGGCCAGGGGCAGCCTCGGCCACCACACTGGCCCGCGCTCCAGGCGGAGGCGCGGTCAGTGACCCACCGGACCGGGATCGGCTTCGACGTGCACGCCCTGGCCGACGGCGTCCCGATGTGGGTTGCCGGACTGCATTTCCCCGACGAACCAGCCGGCCTTGCCGGGCATTCGGACGGGGATGTGGTTGCCCACGCCATCTGCGACGCACTGTTCTTGGCGTCCGGATTGGGTGACATGGGCTCCAACTACGGCACCAGCGATCCGCAGTGGGCGGGCGCGTCCGGTCAGGCCTTCCTCGCCGAGACGGTGGCCCGGCTACAGGACGCCGGTTGGCGGGTCGGCAATGTCGCGGTTCAACTGGTGGGCAATCGTCCTCGGATCGGGTCTCGTCGCGCTGAGGCGGAGGAACTGCTGAGCGGAACTCTGGGCGCGCCCGTCGCGTTGGCCGCGACGACCACCGACGGTCTGGGGTTCACCGGACGCGGGGAGGGCGTGGCAGCGATCGCCACCGCACTGATCGAGCGCGTCGGAGCCTGATCGTCGCGTCCTGGAGACGGGCCGGGCTCAGCGAACCTGTTCGGACGGGGCGCTGAACGCGTTGCAGGTGCCCATCGAGGTGGACTGGGTGCCGGCCAGGAACCAGGCACGACGCGAATCGCCGTGGCCGTGGTTGCCATCGATGTTCGGATTGCCGGTCAGTTGGTCGTCGCCAATGCTGTAGAAGAGCATCGAGAGGTCGTCGACACCGTTCTGGTCGATGCCCACCGACTGCCCGACGGACTGGATGAACTGACCGGACCAGCAGTCGGCCTGCACCTCGAGGCGCCGGGCGAACTCATTTGCGGTCGGCTCGTCCGAGTTCTGCTCCCAGGCCGCCTCCGAGATCAGGATGCCGGTGCGGGCCTGGATGGCATGCGCGAACTCGTGGGCGATCACGCTCTCCACCACATAGTTCTCGCCCTGCAACTGGGCGGGCACGATCTCGGGCAGGTCAGTCGCGTAGTAGACCTGCTGGTCGGCCGAGCAGTAGGCCGCGTTCATCTGCGGCATCGTCCCGCAACGGGTATTGATCGGCGATGAGTAGAGCGTCACGCTGGGACGCACCATCTCGTAACCGGCCGATTCGACGGCAGGCGCGAAGACGCGCATCATGCAACCGGTCAACAGGTTGAAGTGCTCGTACAGCGCGGAATCCGAAGCCGTGGACAGGTTGATCGGCAGCGATTCGCAGCGCACCGGCACCGCGATGGTGCTGGAGTAGATCGAGTTGTTCAGCAGCCAATCCGTCGCCTCACCGTAGGTGGTCGGCATCGGGATTTCCGAGGGGTTGGTGTCGACGGGCGGCACCTGGTAGTCCTCGTTCTGGTACTCGGTCGGGGGCTCGGATGTCGGCTCGATGGGCGGCTGGTCGTTGCCGCTGCTCAACATACTGACCAGGAACATGCCGAGGATGATGGCGCCGATCGCCAACAGCAGCAGGCGCATCGCGGAACCGCCACCACGCCGGGGAGCCGGAGGATAGCTCTGCGGCTGCACCCGGTTCCACTGTTGCTGAGGGGCCATCTGGCCGCCCCAACCGGAGGCCGGTGGAGCGTTCCATTGCGTCTGCGTGCCAAAGCCGGCGCGCGGCGCCCCATACCCTGGTCCGGTTCCCCACTGACTCACGCGCCCCACCCTAGCGTGCGCAAGGGGGAGTTGGGGTGGCCAAAGCTGCGTTTGCTGGGGCGTGCAGGCGACGCCGGGTTGCGATAGCTTGGGCAGCGGAAGCTGCGCCGCGTGTATCGGCACACATGACAGCGAAGAGAGGTGCCCGTTGAGCACACGTCCGGGGCTGCACACGTCCGCCCGTCCCCAGCACCGTCTTGTTGCGCTGTTCGCCGCGCTGTTCCTGGGCGTCTTCGGCCTCGTCGCGCCGGCCCAGGCCGAGGACATCGCAGAAACCTACGTGGTGGCCGGCAGTGTCGCCGCTGACGGCACGCTGCAGGTGACCGAGACCATCACCTTCGCCACGGCTGCGCCTGACAAGCTTGAACAGCGGTTGGCGACGACGCGGCAGTTGCTCGACTACACCCAGCTCAACTACGAGATCACCGACATCAAGGCTGAGGCGGGCGGCGCTGATTTGGCGCCGACGATCAGCCAGGACGGTGACTACACGGTGATCACCATCGACGGCACCAAGGCCGGCGCCGAGCCGATCGTGATCTCGTACTCGGTCAAGGGTGCCGCGGTTGGCCTGCCCCAGGTCGGCGAGCAGCCCCGGATGACCGAGGTTTCCTGGCGAGTGCTGCAGGGCCTGAGCGTCGCGGTGAAGCAGGTCAGCGGTGAGATCCAGTTGCCGCAGGGCGCCCGCACCAACGACATCAATTGCCAGGCCGGCCCGCCGTCCAACACGGTGAGCTGCAAAACCTACGCGTCCGGCACCTTCGAGGCCACCTACCCGCAGTTCACCGACGGCCCGCGCGGTCAGGGTGAGGTCGTCATCCTGTCGTTCTCGCTGCCGCAGAGCGCCGTGGCCGTCAACCAGAACCTGACCCAGCGCTGGACGCTTGACCGCGCCTTCTCCGCAGCACCGCTGCCGCTGGGCCTCGCGCTCGGTGCACTGGCGCTCGGCGCCGGCGCCCTCTACCTGCTGCACCGCACCCGCGGGTTGGACGCCACCGGCACCCCGACGCTGGTCGCTCGCTTCGAGCCCGTCGCGGCCGGCGAGGAACGGTTCACGCTGGTCGAGAAGATCCTGCCCGGTGAGGTCGGCACGCTGGCCGACGAGCGCGTCGACCCCGTCGACATCGCCGCCACGGTGGTCGACCTGGCCCAGCGTGGTCACCTGCGCATCGTTGAACTGCCGAAGTCAAGCCAGCACGCGCCGACCGACTGGACCTTCGAACGCCTGTCCGGTGGCGAGGGCGAACTGCACGACTACGAGCGCACGCTGCTGGACGCCCTGGCACCCGAGGGTGGCGAGGCCGCAACGGTTTCGTCGATCGGTGGCACCATCGCCGGTGTCGTCGACACCGTGCAGGACCAGATCTACACCGAGGTCGTCAAGGAGGGCTGGTTCGCCGCTCGTCCCGACGATGTGCGCAGCAACTGGGGACGCATCGGTCTGGCCGCAGTGCTCGGCGCGCTGGTCGTGCTCGGCCTGCTGGTCGCCTTCACCAACTTCGGCCTGCTCGGCCTGGTGCTGGTCGGCCTGGCCGTCGGCCTGATCACGGTGGCGAGCCAGATGCCGCGGCGCACCGCGAAGGGTGCGTCCATCCTGAAGGGCCTGCAGGGTCTGGCGTTGAGCCTGGTCACCCAGCCCATCGAGACCCTGCCCAAGGCCAACGCACACCAGGAGATCTCGCGGGTGCTGCCCTACGCGATCGTGCTCGGCGGCACCGACCGCTGGCTACAGGCGATGGTGGACGCCGACGAGGACGCGGACGTCCCCGATCCCGATGACCTCGCCTGGTACCGGGCCCCGGAGACCGGCACCTGTCTGACCTGCCCGGCTCGCTGGACGCGTTCATCACCACGCTGGAAGGCAAGCTGGTCAGCCGCCACTGACCTCGCCGTTGGCTGAGGTGGTCGCGCCCGCCATTGTGTTGGCTGAGGTGGTCGCGTAGCGACCCTCGAAGCCCCCCGCGGCCCTTCGAGGCGGCCTGCGGCCGCACCTCAGGGACCGTTCACTCGGGACCCGTGGTGTTGGCTGAGGTGGTCGCGTAGCGACCGTCGAAGCCCCAGGCTCAGAGTTCCAGGCCGGGGTACAGCGGGTGGTTGCCCAGCAGTTCGTCGGCGGCTGACTGCACGCGATCGGCCACACCGTCGGCGATGGTGTACTTCGCCTTGCCGGGCGTCCCAGCGGCGGTCGGGGTCGCGGTGGTCTGCCGCAGCGCGTCGACGATCAGGCCGGCGACCGCGTCCATGTCGGAGGTGGTGAAGCCGCGGGTGGTCAACGCGGGCGTGCCCAGCCGGATGCCCGAGGTGTACCAGGCGCCGTTCGGGTCGCGGGGGATCGAGTTGCGGTTGGTGACGATGCCCGAATCCAGCAATGCCCCTTCGGCCTGGCGTCCGGTCAACCCGAAGCTGGTGGCGACGTCGAGCAGGACGAGGTGGTTGTCGGTGCCGTCGGTGACCAGCTTGGCACCACGGCTCATCAGGCCCTCGGCCAGCGCCTTGGCGTTGTCGGCGACCTGCTGCGCGTAGGTCTGGAAGTCGGGCTGCCGGGCCTCGGCCAGCGCGATGGCCTTGGCGGCCATCATGTGCCCGAGCGGGCCCCCCAGCACCATGGGGCAGCCGCGGTCAACGCCTTCGGCGAACTCCTGGGTGGCGAGCACCATGCCGCCGCGCGGGCCGCGCAGCGACTTGTGGGTGGTGGTGGTGACCACGTGCCCGAAGCCCACGGGGTTCTCGTCCCCGGTGAAGACCTTGCCGGCCACCAGGCCGGCGAAGTGCGCCATGTCGACCATCAGCACGGCACCGACCTCGTCGGCGATCTCGCGCATGGTGGCGAAGTTGATCCGCCGCGGGTAGGCCGAGTAGCCGGCGACCAGGATCAGCGGCTTGAACTCCTTGGCCTGCTCGCGCAGCGCCGCGTAGTCGATCAGGCCCGTCTCGGGATCAGTGCCGTAGCTGCGCTGGTCGAACATCTTGCCGGAGATGTTGTGCCGGAAGCCATGGGTGAGGTGACCACCGGCGTCCAGGCTCATGCCCATCAGCCGCTGGTTGCCCAGCGCGTGCCGCAGTTCATCCCAGTCGGCCTGGTCGAGGTCGTTGACGGTCTTGGCGCCGAACCGCTCCAGGGTGGGGCGCTCCACGAAGTGCGAGAGGATCGCCCAGTAGGCGACCAGGTTCGCGTCGATGCCGGAGTGCGGATGAACGTAGGCGTACTCAGCACCGAACAACTCGCGGGCGTGCTCTGCGGCCACGGCCTCGACGGTGTCGATGTTCTGGCATCCGGCGTAGAAGCGGTGCCCGACCGTCCCCTCTGCGTACTTGTCGCTCAGCCAGGTGCCCATCCCCAGCAGGGCGGGCAGGGACGCGTAGTTCTCGGACGCGATCAGCTTCAGCGAGCCACGCTGGTCGGCCAGTTCGGCCCTGATCGCATCGGCGATCCGGGGATCAACCCCTCCGACAAGGGAGAGCAGCGCTTGGTAGGCGGCGTTGGCGGTAGCGACGGAATCGGACACGGAAGCTCCTGATCTGGACCGAACAAGACTGGCGCGTCCCACTCTATCGGTGGCTCAGGAGGCCGCCATCGTCTCGTCCTGCAGTGAACGGTCCTTCACCCGGGAGATGTGGGCGGCCAGTGCCTCTATCGCCGCTTCCTTGTCACCCGCCTGGACGGCCTTGAGTACGGCCTCGTGCTCTGCCACCGCCAACTGCGAGTCGTTGACGCCGCGGGAGACCGACTGACGCAGCCGGTGCAGGTGGGCGGGCAACTGGTCGGCCGTCCCGATCAGGTACGCGTTGTTGGCGTGCCGGAAGATCGCCTGGTGGAAGCCCCAGTCCGCGTCCATGTACTCGCGGTAGGCGCCCATCGTCGCCTTGTCGGGCACGATCCCCGACACCGCCTCGGCGGCGCGTTGGTGCTTGAGGTGCGCCTTCGCCAGGTCGGCGGCCAGCGCCTCGCGATCCTCGAAGGCGAGGTTCAGTGAGCCGGTCTCAATAATCAGCCGGGCATCGCAGAGTTGGGCGATCTGCTCGGTGCTGAGTGGGCTCGCCACCCGGTAGCCGCGCAGCGGGGCCCGGGAGACCAGACCGGTGCGCTCCAGGTGCACCAGGGCCTCCCGAACCGGGGTGGGCGACACCTGCAATTCGTTGGCCAGACCGTCGATGCTCAGCGGGGCCCCCGGGGCGAGGGAACCTGACATCAGCATGTCGACCAGCGACTCGTACACGGTGTCGCGCAGCACCTTGCGTTCCAGTGGCTTCACCTTGACCTGTGTCATCGTGATGCCCCTCCCTGTATCCGTTTCCAGACCCTCACATGACCACGCCGACATGCCAGGGTACGAACTCGTTGTTGCCGTAGCCCAGTTCCTCGCTGTGCGAGGGCTTGCCCGAGGCCAGGTCGAGCAGGGCGTTGTAGATCTCCAAACCCTTCTCCGACAAGGGAACACCGTCGCTGAACACCGGCCCGCAGTTGACGTCCATGTCGTCGGGCATCCGGGCGAAGAGTTCAGAGTTGCTGGCGAGCTTCAAGGTGGGCGCCGGGCGGGTACCGAGCGCGGAGCCGCGTCCGGTGGTGAAGCAGACCACGTTCGCCCCGCCCGCGATCAGGCCGGTCACCGACACCGGGTCGTAGCCGGGGGTGTCCATCATGCCCAGGCCGGGTTCGGTGATCGGGGCGGCGTAGTCGTAGACCGCCTGCAGTGGGGCCTGCCCCGACTTGGCGACCGCGCCCAGCGACTTCTCCAGGATCGTGGTGATGCCGCCGGCCTTGTTGCCGGGCGACGGGTTCGAATCCATCGACGCGTTCAGCTTGGCGGTGTAGTCCTCCCACCATTCCAGCTTGTCCAGCAGCCGTTGGGCGGTTTCCTGGCTGACCGACCGGCGAACCAGCAACTGCTCGGCGCCGTAGACCTCCGGGGTTTCGGCGAGCACCGAGCGGCCACCCTGGGCGACGATCAGATCGGACGCGAAGCCCAGCGCGGGGTTGGCGGTCAATCCCGACAGGCCGTCCGACCCGCCGCAGTTGAGTCCCAGCACCAGTTCGCTGACGGGACGCTCGGTGCGCACGAACGAATCGTTGACCTGCTGCGCCATGCCGACGATCGCCTCGATCGCGGCCTCCACGACGGCCTTGGTGCCGCCGGAAGCCTGGATCGTCATCCGGGTGATCGGGACGCCATCGCGCACCTTGATCTGCTTGAACATGGCGTCGACCTGGTTGAGTTCGCAACCGAGCCCGACGATGACGACGCCGCCGACATTGGGGTGCGTGGCGAACCCGGCCAGCGTGCGCTGCAGGATCTCCAGGCCGTCGGGGGACATGCCGCAGCCGAAGCCGTGCACCAGCGGGACGACGCCGTCAATCTGCGGGAAGTCGTCGAGGACGCCACGCTTGTCGACCTCGCGACCGATGATCTCGCACGCATTGGCGGAGCAGTTCACCGTGGAGAGCACCGCGATGTAGTTGCGGGTGGCCGTGGTGCCGTCGCTGCGCACCGCACCCAGGAAGGTGGTGCGCTCGGGCAGCGCGGGCGGCGTCCAGCCCTGGCTCGCGAACTGGTCGGTGCTGGGCTTGGCGTGCGCGCTGAAGTCGAGGTTGTGCACGTGGACGTGTTGCCCGATTTCGATCGGCTGGCTGGCCTCACCGATCTGGTAGCCGTACTTGGTGACCGGATCGCCCTGCGCAATCTCCTTGATCGCCAACTTGTGCCCAATGCCGATCTCATCGCCCACCGTGATCGAGACGTCGCCCAGGTCGAGCACTTCACCCACGGACAAGGGTCGGCGCGCCACGGCGATCGAGTCGGCCGGGTTGAGGATCAACAGCGCGTCGGAGGATTGCATGAGGACCTTTCAGGCGTGTCCGGGGTGTCGTCGACGTGGCCCCGGGGCGGATGCGTGCAACGGTTGGGGAGAATCCTATCAAATATTGCATGTCGGAAATCGTTGAATGATTGCGGACGCCAGGGAATCCGGGCATGCCAAGCTGGCCGCCGTGGCGGCTATTCAAGCGATGACTACGGTATATGCCAGATCAGTCGGCGATATCGCCTCGACACCGAGCAACTTCGTATAGGGAAATGGCTGCGGCAACCGAGGCATTCAGGCTCTCGATCGTGCTGGTGATCGGGATTCTGGCCAGCACGTCACAGCGGTCGCGGGTCAGCCGCGCCAACCCGTCGCCCTCGGAACCCACTACGACGACCAGCGGACCGTCCACCCCGGGCACGCCCGAGATGTCGGTTTCGCCTTCGCCCGCCAGCCCGACGATCGTGAAGCCGGCCTTGGCGTAGTCGCTCAGCGTCCGGTTGAGGTTGGTGGCCATGGCGACCGGCACCCGGGCGATCGCGCCAGCGGACGCCTTCCAGGCCACCGCGGTGACCGAGGCGCTGCGCCGCTCCGGGATGATGACGCCGTGCGCCCCGAACGCGGCCGCCGAGCGGATGATTGCGCCCAAGTTGTGCGGGTCGGTGATGCCGTCGAGCGCCACCACCAGCGCTGCCCGCTCGTCGTCCAGGGCATCGGCCATCAGGTCGTCCGGATGGGCGTACTCGTAGCTGCGCAGGTGCAGGGCGACACCCTGGTGCACCGCGCCGCCGGTGAGCCGGTCCAATTCGTTGCGGGTGGTCTGCAGCAGCGAGATCGAGTGCTCGGCGGCGAACTTGAAGATCTCGCGCAGCCGGTCGTCCCGCTCGCTGCCCTCAGCCACGTAGGCGGCCTTGATCGGCATGTCCGCTTGCAGGGCTTCGAGGACGGGGTTGCGTCCGACCACCCAGTCGGCACCGGCGCCCTGCCCGTGGCTGCTCGGACGCGACGAGCGCGACGATTGGCGTCCGCCTGCAGCCGCCTGCTGCTTGGCCTTGTAGGCCTTGTGGTAGACGCGATCCTCCGCCTTGGGGGTGGGGCCGCGTCCTTCCAGCCCGCGGCGGCGTTGGCCGCCAGACCCTACCTTGCGTCCTCCGGTTGCCATGGCGCTCCTCACAGGCTCCAGCGGACGCCGTCGGCGGTGTCCTCGATGGTCAGGCCGATCGCGGCCAGTTGGTCACGGATCGCGTCGGCGGTCGCCCAGTCCTTGCGGGCCCGGGCCTGGCTGCGTTGCTCCAGCACGAGGGCGACCAGTCCGTCGACCGCGCTGGTCAGGTCGTCGCCGGCTGAACCCGCCCAGACCGGATCGTGTGGATCAAGGCCGAGGGTGTGCAGCATCGCGCGCACCTGCGTCAGAGCCTGGTCGGCGCTGGCGCGATCCGCTGCGTCCAGCGCCCGGTTGCCCTGCTTGATGGTGTCGAAGAGCACCGCGACCGCAGCCGGGGTGCCCAAGTCGTCGTCCATCGCCTCGACGAAGTCACCGGGCAGCTGTGCCAACTCGAAATCGACCTGCCCGGACGCGCCCGCCCGGCCAAGGAACGAATCGATGCGGTCCAACTGGGCGGTCGCCTCGGCCAGCGAGGTCGGGCTGAACTCGATCGCCGAGCGGTAGTGCGGCCCGAGCAGGTAGAGCCGAACCGCGCGCGCCGGGTACTGCTGGGTGACCTCGGTGACCACCGTTCCGTTGCCGAGCGACTTGCTCATCTTCTCGCCGGCCATGGTGACGAAGGCGTTGTGCATCCAGTACTTGGCGAAGCCGTGACCGGCCGCCCGGGACTGGGCCAGTTCGTTCTCGTGGTGCGGGAAGCGCAGGTCGAGCCCGCCGCCGTGGATGTCGAACTCGCTGCCGAGGTACTTCAGGCTCATCGCCGAGCATTCCAGGTGCCAGCCCGGCCGCCCGCGTCCCCACGGGCTCGGCCAACTCGCGGTGGCCGGCTCGTTCGGCTTGCTGCCCTTCCAGAGCGCAAAGTCCCGCGGATCGCGCTTGCCGCGCGGGTCGGCGTCCGCCGCCGGGGCCATGTCGTCGATCCGCTGGTTGGACAGTTCGCCATAGTCAGGCCAACTGCGCACGTCGAAGTAGACGTCGCCGGAGCCGTCCTCGGCCGGGTAGGCGTGCCCGCGCTCGATCAGCGTCTGGGTGAGTTCGATCATCTCCGAGATGTGCCCGGTGGCCCGCGGCTCGTAGTTCGGCGGCTGGCAGCCGAGCGCTGCGTAGGCCCGGTGCAGTTCGAGTTCCATGGCGTAGGCCAGTTCGTACCACTCCAGGCCCTGGTCGGCCGACTTGGCGAGGATCTTGTCGTCGATATCGGTGATGTTGGCGACCACGGTCACGTCGTAGCCCTGCGCACTCAGCCAGCGCCGCAGCACGTCGAAGACGACTTCCTTGCGGATGTGGCCCAGATGGGGGGCGGACTGCACGGTCAAACCGCAGTGGTAGATCGACACCTCGCCAGGACGCAGCGGGATGAACTCGGTCTGCTGGCCGGTTCGTTCGTCGTACAGATGGAAGCTCACCAGCCGAAGTCTACTGGTTGCACGCCGGGGGCAGTGGACGCGATCCCCGGCTGCGAACCCACTCGTAGAATCGAGGTGTAGTACATCCCACGGAGGAACCCCATGGCCGAGATCCGCAAGCATCGCCCGCAGACCACCGCGATCGGTGACCTCGTTCGCGCAACCGTTGACAAGGACGCGGTGCGTCCGAACGAGCCCGGATCGGCCCGGATGCCGGAGGACTTCGACCCCTTCTTCTCCGAGGAGCCGACCGAGCCGACCACGAGTGCCGCTGCCGCCAGCGCTGCCGCGGGCATCAGCGCCTCGGGATGGTTCACCTTCAGCCCGGCCAGCGTGCAGCCGGCCGAGGAAGCGGACGACGAGTGTTCCGCTCGCGCTCAGCCTTGCTTGCCCTTGAGCAGTTTGGACATGTCGAGGCGTCCGGCATCGGCGAGGTCGATGTCATCCGCCTCGGCCTCCCAGGGATCGACCACGGCCGGCAGCCCGTCGGTGGTGGGGTCGTCCAGGTAACCCAGTGAGGGATCGTAGGGGTTGACCAGCGTCCGGTTGGTGGGGGCGCCGAGCATCGACATCGCCTCGTCGGGCAGGTTGCGCAGCACGTCGCGGATGTAACCCTCGGTGGCCTCCTGCAGCGGCACCTCGCGGTTCTCGCGCTGCGACTGGTACCAGCGGTACTCCAGTAGCTCGTGGTACAGCTGTGCCGGGTCGCGCTTGCCCATCAGGTCGGGTGGCACCCGGTTGATGACTTCCTCAAAACTCTCGGTCAGCCAGCGATGGGCGATCACGGCCTCGTCGCCGCCCTGCAGGCCCCGGCTGATCGCGAAGGTGTCCAAGTCGTTCAGCAGCCGTCTGGCCTGGTTCTCCTCGGTGTCCAGCCCGGTCAGGCGCAACAGCCGCCGCGAATGGTGGCCGGCGTCCACGACCTTTGGCTGGATGGTGATCGTGCTGCCGTCGGCCGACGTTGCGATGTCCAACTCGGCGATGTCGAAGCCCAACGCGTTCAATCGCCGGACGCGGCCCTCGATGCGGTACGGCTCCGAGCCGCTGAACTCCTCGGCCCCGGTCAGTTCGCGCCACAACTCGGCGTAGCGGGCCTCGATGGTTTCGACCATGGTCAGCGGGTCGAGCGATGCGTCCAGCAGGCCACCGGCCTCCAGGTCGCAGAAGTCGCCGAAGATGTTGATCCGGGCGATCGACAGGTCGTGGGCCCGCTGGCCGTCGGTCAGCGCATCGTGCAGTTCGCCAGTCTCGGCGTCCACCAGGTAGGCCGAGAACTCGCCCGCGTCGCGCCGAAACAGGATGTTCGACAGCGAGACGTCACCCCACATGAAGCCGCTCAGGTGCAGTCGAGCGAGCAGCACGACCATCGCGTCCAGCAGGCGTAACACGGTTTCGTTCCGGACGCCGGGGGCGAACAGCGATCGGTAGGGCAGCGCGAATCGCAGGTGGCGGGTCAACAGCACCGGATCGAGGCTTCGGCCTTCTGCGTCCTGACGATCGGTCACCACGCCGATCGGCTCGACCGCCGGGGTGTTCAACCGTGCCAGATCCTGCAGTAGCCGGTACTCGTGCAGCGCGAGGTCCTCGTTGACCTCCTTGGCCGCCAGCACGTCGTCACCGACCTGGATGAAGCGGACCACGTGACGTGACAGACCGCGAGGCAACGCGACCAGATGGTCCTCCGGCCAATCGGCGAGCGGCACCGACCACGGCAGCGGCAACAGCGCCGAGTTCGGGGTCGCTGACAGGAACCTTGTCACCCGCACAAGTCTGCCATCACGAGGCTGAGGCGGCCCGCTCCAGTGCCGAGGTCAGATCGGCCCGCAGGTCGACCACCGGCTCGATACCCACCGACAGCCGCAGCAGTCCGGCGGTGATACCGGCAGCCTGTTGGGTCTCGGCGTCCATGCTGGCGTGCGTCATCGTGGCCGGATGGGCGACCAGCGACTCCACCCCGCCCAAGGACTCGGCCAGGTCAAAGACCTGCAGCCCATCACAGAACGCCTTCACAGCTGGTAGCCCGCCCGATAGCTCGAAGCTGATCATTGAGCCGAAGCCGGTCTGCTGGTCCTTGGCCAGTTCGTGGCCGGGATGCTCGGGCAGGCCGGGGTAGTGCACGCGGGCCACAGCGGGGTGGGCCAGCAGCGTCCGCACCAACTCGGACGCATTGGCATCGTGGACGCGGATGCGGGCGTCCAGCGTGCGCAGGCCACGCAGTGCCAACCAGGAGTCGAAGGCGCCGGCGGTCAGCCCGAGCACGTTGGCCCAGTGCGCGAGTTCTTCGCCGGTGGCCTGATCTGCGGTGACGATGGCGCCGCCAACCACGTCGGAGTGGCCGTTGATGAACTTCGTGGTCGAGTGCACGACCACGTCCACCCCGAACTCCAAGGGACGCTGCCGCAGCGGCGAGCAGAACGTGTTGTCGGCGACGGTGAGTGCCCCGGCCTGCTTGGCCGCCGACGCGATCGCGCGCAGGTCGACGACCCGCAGCAGGGGATTGGACGGGGTCTCGATGAGCACCAGGTTCGCGCCGGGCAGCGCCGCGGTCAGGGCGTCGAGGTCGTTCTGGTCGATGAAGACCACCTCGAGGCGTTGCCGCATGGCCAGGTGGTTGAGCAACCGCCGGTGCCGCCGTAACAGTCCGACTGCGGCGCGACGACGCGTCCACCTGCCGGAACCAGCGCGGTGAAGACGGTGGTGAGCGCCGCCAGACCGGAACTGGTGACCACCCCGACGGCGCCGCCTTCCAGGGTGCAGATGGCCTCGCCGAGCAGGTCGCGGGTCGGGTTGCCGGCGCGCGAGTAGTCGTAGCGCAGCACATCGTCCAGCCCGTTGAAGGCGAAGTTCGTGCCCGGGTAGATGGGCGGCACGATCGACTGATGCGTTGGATCGGTGTCGAGGCCGGTGCGCAGGCCGCGTCCGAGGGGGGAGATCTCACCGGTCATGACGGCGAGAATAGCGTGCGCCGCGGTGCGGCCCATCCAACTGTGGGACGCGAAACGGGGCCCACCCGATTGGGTGAGCCCCGTTGCGTTCAGTCTGGTCAGGACAGCCGGGCGCCGGTCTCCTTGTCGAAGACGTGCACGTTGGCCGGATCGACCTTCAGGTAGACGGTCTCGCCGCGGGTCGGCGGCGTCCGGGTGGTGACCCGGGCGACCATCTGCTCGGAGGTCTCGCCGGCGACGATATCGTCGGCATGCCCGCGCAGGGCGCCGTAGAGGTAGGAGTCGGCGCCGGTCTCCTCGACCACCGCGATCTCCATGGCGATGCCCTTCTGCTCCGAGGACAGCTCGAAGGCCTCGGGACGGATACCGATCACCACGGTGTCGGTGGTCGCCTTGTCGAGCACCTCACGGGCGATCGGAATCAGGTGGCCGGTGACCTTGACGCCGCCATCGACGATCTTCGCGTCCATCAGGTTCATGGCGGGCGAGCCGATGAAGCCGGCGACGAAGAGGTTGGCCGGGCGGTCATAGAGCACCAGCGGGCTGTCGACCTGCTGCAGCAGGCCGTCCTTCATCACCGCGACGCGGTCGCCCATCGTCATGGCCTCGACCTGGTCGTGGGTCACGTAGACGGTGGTGACGCCCAGCCGGGTCTGCAGGGCAGCGATCTGGGTACGGGTCTGGACGCGCAGCTTCGCGTCCAGGTTGCTCAAAGGCTCGTCCATCAGGAAGACCTGCGGGTTGCGCACGATTGCGCGGCCCATGGCGACGCGCTGACGCTGGCCACCGGAGAGGTTCTTCGGCTTGCGGGTCAGCAGCTCCTGCAGGCCCAGCAACTCGGCGGCCTCCCGGACGCGCTTGTCGCGGTCGTCCTTGTTGACGCCCTGCATCTTGAGCGCGAAGCCCATGTTGTCGGCGACGGTCATGTGCGGGTACAGCGCGTAGTTCTGGAAGACCATCGCGATGTCGCGATCCTTCGGCGGCAGGTCGGTGACGTCGCGGTCGCCGATCCAGACCGAGCCGGAGTTGATGTCCTCGAGGCCGGCGAGCATCCGCAGCGAGGTCGACTTGCCACAACCCGACGGGCCGACGAGCACCATGAACTCGCCATCACCGATCTCGAGGTTGAGCTTGTTGACGGCCGGATGATCTGATCCGGGATAGACGCGCGAAGCGTCCCTGTAGCTGACTGTGGCCATGAGCCACCCATCCTTTCCATGGGCAGGAACGTGCCCAACGATCCGTAGTAGAAGGACGAACTGCGCCGTCCACAACTCAGGATGCCATGGCGGGGCCCCTGCGACCAAAGCGTCGGGCGGGGCTGCGCGAGGCCTAGATGGGTTCGGTGAGCCAGCTGATCAGCTGCCAGCGGTCGTCCTGCCAGATGAACAGGCGCAGGTTGTCGAAGATCTGGACGGCTTCCGGATCGGTCAGGGCCCACTTCTCCACCTTGCAGCGGGCGGTGGCGCGGTACTGGCCGTGCACCTCGACCGACAGCATCGTCGTGCGGCGCTGGGCGCCGGTGTTGAGGCCGTCGATGAACTCCTGCTTGCTGGATAGTTGCCCGCCCGGACGCCGCATGGTGAACCGGTCGTGCAGCAACTGGTCGAACCAGGCTGCGTCGGCGTCCGATTCGGCGGTGCCGATCTGCTCGTTGATGGCCAGCAACTGCGCCATTGCGGAGGTCTCGTTCATGTGGCAAGCCTAAAGGCGTGCCATCCCGAGCGGGTAGGCTTCGCGGCGTGGCAGATGAGCGTCCGGACGAGTCGGTCGCCGGGGATCCGGTGCCGGACGACATCGACCCCATGGACGCGAGCGAGGCGTTGAGCCGCGAAGGTGATCCCGAGGCGACTGGGGAGGACCAGGTCGCCGGCGAGGGTCAGGCAACTGAGCGCGAATGGTGGGACGACCCCTCGATGCCGTGGAAGCACAAGCCGACGCGCGCCGACATGGCCTGCATGGGCTGGATCGCCTTCCTCGGCATCTTCAGCCTCTGCATGCTGCCGCTGCGGGCCTGGCTGCTGGGCGCCCCGGAACGGCTGCCCTGGATGGTGGCGCTGATGGGCTCGCGCTCGGGGACTGCGGCGTTGGGTTCGCTGGTGCGGGTGGGCGCGGATGTGCCGTTCGTCTGGCCGATCCTGGTCGGCATCGTGATGTCGATCAAGCTCGACTGGACGTACTGGTGGGCCGGCAAGCTGTGGGGCCGCGGGATGATCGAGGTCTGGGCCGGCCAGTCGCCGCGCGCAGCCCGCAACTATGCCCGGGTCGAGCGCTGGGCCAACAAGCTCGGCTGGCTGGGCATGTTCGTGGCCTATGTGCCGATCCCGCTGCCGATCATGGCCGTCGTCTTCGTGCTGGCCGGGGCGCAGGGCTGGAGCGTCAAGAAGTTCATGATCCTGGACTTCATCGCGTCCGGGATCTGGCTGATGATCTACTTCGCCTTCGGCTACCTGGTCGGGGAACCGGCGGTGGCGTTGCTGGAGGCCTACGCGAAGGTCGCCAACTACGTGGCGATCGGTCTGGTGGTGTTCATCGTCGCGATGACCTTCTACCGCTCGTCGAAGAAGGCGGCCGCGGCGTAGCGAGTGGTTGGCTCCGGGCCGACCCGTGACACAGGTCCTGCTCGTGGCGGGCTCGTGCGGGTTTCCGAATCATCGACTAGGGGAGACGCGTAGGGCGTGCGCATCCGCCGCCCAACGAGCAGGACCTCAGTCACGCCGATCGACCATGCCGCACGAGCGAACAGGTGGTCGGGCAGTCGCTGGGATGAGGCGTCCCTGAGGGGCTCTCAGGGACGACCCCGGATGCCGCCGGGACTCGGCCCGAAGACCTTCAGTTTCGTCACAGCCCGCTCTTAGAGTGGTCACATGAAGCCCCCGGTCAGCGCCCCCCGCCAACCCCAACGGATCGGACGCCCCACCAAGTGCATCTCGCTGTTGATCGGCCTGCCGCTGCTGCTGCACGTGCTGTTGTGGATGACCCAGAGCAGCCTAGGGGGTTGGCCGGCCGTCATCACGACGCTGGTGCTCGGTGTCGGGCTGAGCTTCGTCTTCAACACTGACGGACAGCCCGTCGAAGCTGAGGTCGAGCCGGACGTCGTGCCCGCTGGCGTTTGATGGGGCTGTTGCCCTGAGGTCCGGCGAGGTCCAGTGGCTCGCAATAGGCTCCGATCATGGAAACTGCGGTTCGCGAGAGCTGGGGCCTGACCACTGAGGGTCGCGAGGTTGGACGCTGGACACTGGTCAACGGGCAGAGCCGGATCAGCGTCGCTGAACTGGGGGCACGCTGGCTGACTTGGCAGGCCTCCGGACGCGAATTGCTGGTGGCACCTGCTTCGGTGGCGGCAGTGGAGGCCGATGCCACCTTCATGGGGGCCATGGTTGGTAGGTTCGCCAACCGGCTGACCGGCGGCCGGTTCGCCGTCGGCGACCAGCAGTTCCAGGTGCCGCCGAACGAGGGTGCGAACGTCCTGCATGGCGGTCAAGAAGGATTCTGGGCGCTGCAGTGGGACGTCGAGGCCGACAGCGTCGATGGGAACCCAGCACTGCACTGCACTCTGGTCAGCCCGGACGGTGCGATGGGTTTCCCCGGACGCCTGGAGGTCAGCGCAAGTTACGTCCTACTGCCCGAAGCGGTTCGGCTGGACTATCGAGCCGTCAGCGACGCGGACACGGTGATCAACCTGACCAACCACGCCTACTTCACACTTGGCGCGGGCGACGTGCGTGATCTGTGGCTCGAGGTGGCGGCTGACAGCGTCGTCGCGGTGGACGCCCAGTCGCTGCCCACCGGGGAGATGTGGCGGGTCGATGGCACGGACTTCGACCTGCGCGAGCCCCGGCGTCTGGGCGAGGTCAACGCCAGCGACGATCCGCGGATCAATGTGACTCGTGGGATCGACCACTGCTACGTGCTGGACGCAGGCGCCGAGATGGCGGCGCGGTTGTCTGCGTCCGAGGTGGCCGTGGAAGTGCTTACTGACCAGCCCGGGCTGCAGGTCTATTGCGGGCAGTATCTGACCGAGCCGTGGCGGCCGTTTCAGGGGCTCTGCCTGGAGACGCAGCACTTCCCCGATTCCCCAAACCAGCCCAGTTTCCCCAGCGCCCTGCTGGGTACAGGCGAGGTGTTCGAGTCGAGCACCACGTACCGGCTGGCCTGATTTCGCCACCGGCCGGATAGCCGGGCAGAATGGGTCGAGCGCCCTTGTCGGCGCACGCCTCCGTAGCTCAGCGGCCAGAGCACCCGCCTTGTAAGCGGGTGGTCGAGGGTTCGACTCCCTCCGGGGGCTCCCCTTGTCAGATCATGACCTCAAGCCCCTTCGATGACCGGCCCGAGCGCGCCGCGCGCCGCAACGAAGACCAGCCACAGCACGAGTTGGACGATGAACAGCGTCCACGGCAGCCGGGTCGCTGCACGACCCTCGGCTCGACCGAGCCGCACGATGGACGCGATGGTGGCCAGCAACGCGACGACGATGAGCGCGAACGTGGTGATCAGGATGGGCCGCAAGTAGGCCAGGCCCGCGCTGACGTCGACGCCGTCGGGGTTGGTCGCCTTGAGCAGGAGCTCGACGACCTGCCCGACCGTGGTGGCGGTGAACAGGGAGAGGGCGGCGAGCAGGCTCGTGGTGATTTGCCGCGGTGATGTCGTCTCGACGGGATGTGGGGACTGCGTCATGGTGGTCCCTCCTTCGCGTGGTCCTTGAGCATAACAACGGCCACATCCACGGCAGCTGGCCCGCATCCCACGTCGGCGGGTGCCGCCACCCTCTCCCCGGTGGAGGATCGAGCTCAGCCGAGCGGCTCGAAGCGCGCCTGGAAGAAGCGCAGGTACTTCGGCTCGTAGACCATCCGCAAGCCGCGTAACGCCGCGCGCTGCTCCCAGCAGCTCTGCACCGACTCGGCCACCACGTCCATGTGCGTCTGGGTGTAGACCCGCCGCGGGATTGAGAGCCGTACCAGTTCGAGCTTCGGATGGTGGTTCTCCCGGTGACTGCGTCGCGTCCGCCGAGACGATGCCCGGCTCCATCCGCTCGCACCGACTTCAGGTAGAGCTGCGCGCGGCCAGCGTCCGTGCCAGAACTCCTCCTCCTCGTCGAGCTGCGGGTAGAAGGCGCGGGCGTCCAGAAGGATGTGCCGTGCCCGCCAACCGGCTTGACGAACGGGATCCCACTCGTCCAGCAGCATGCCGAGGTAGCGCAATTCTGTCCGACGCGCGACTTCATGTAGTCGTCGTTGATGGCCTCCGCGGATGCTGATCGCCATCGCCTCCATGTCGCGTCTGCCATGCCGCTGTAGGTGTGCAGGCCTTCGTAGATGACGACCAGGTTGCGCGCGCCTCTTCGTACAACTCGGGGTCGTTCGTCGATAGCCACCCGCCGATGTTGACCAGCGGGTCCTTCTGCTCGATATCGTCGCGCCATATCCGAGTACGAGGTGAACTCGCAGGATCTCGGCGAGCGCCTTCTCCTGCGTAGCCGTCCTCTCGTTCCTGGATGAACAGCGTTCTCCATCGCCCGGGTGGCGTCCAGGTAGATCTTGATGCCGTGGCGCGCGGTCAACTCGCGCACGTCACGCATAAGTATTGGCCATCGAGATCGGTTGGCCACCGGCCACGTTCACCGTCGCCGCCATGCAGATATAGGGGGATGGCGTCCGCCTCGCATCTTCATCGATGAGGCGTTGCAGCTTGTCAAGGTCGATATCGTTCTTCTTGAACTCAACCGACGCCGGGTCGTGCGCCTCGTCCACGATCGCCGTCGTGGAAGGTTGCCCCGTTGCTGCCCGTGGAAGCGCGTGGTTGTGAAGTACATGTTGTTGGCACGTGGTGGCCGGAGCCGGATCAGCGCGCTCGACAGTGCAGGTTGCTCCCCGGCGCTGCGTCTCGTGGGTGGGCACGAGGTAAAGCGATAGCTGTAGATCCGTGCACCGTCTGCCCGAGGTGGTAGAAGTTCCGCCGCCCGCATACGCCCTTGCGCATCGCCGAGCATCATGCCGGCCCACTGGCGATCGTCATCGCGTGCTGGTGCCTGAGCGCCGCAGAGCAGGTCGATGTAGACGTCGCGGCTGTGCAGCAGGAAGGTGTTGTACCGGCCTCGGCCAGCGCTCGCTCGCGTTATCTCGGTGGTCATGCAAGGCGGTTCGACGGCCTTGATCTTGTACGGCTCGCCTAACTGCGGCTCATCGCGTTGGTGCCCGAGTCGGTGAGCAGGTCGATGTAGACGTCGCGCTCGGCCATGAGAGTTGGTTTCCTTCACCGTTTCGGTGGCTTCCGAAGCGGCCGTCATCGGCCAGGCGTCCGGGGGGCGTTGGTGGCTTTCCCCTGCCTGCGACTCTAGTCCGGGATGGACGCCGCCGTCCGGCCCTGCTGGGAAGGCCGTCACAAACGCGCCCGAGAACCAAGGATGCGCCCCAGATCCGGGGCGCGGATCGGGATTCCGGGTGTTGATTGGGGTCTTGGGGCGCGGATCGGGATTTCGGGTGTCGATTGGGGTCTTGGGCGCGGATTGGGCCGTCGCGGTTCAGCGGACGCCGAACCCGGTCAGCCCAGCCGTCTCCCGCTCGGTGACCTGCACGCTCTGCACGGACGCGTAGGTCGGTCCGTCGTGGAGCCACTCGATCAGGGCCGCCACTGACGCGGGGTTGCCCTCGGCCCAGACGCGGACGCCGGCGTCAGGATCGTTGTGCACCCAGCCGGCCAGTCCCAGTGCGGACGCCTGTCGAACCGTTGCGTAGCGGAACCCGACGCCCTGGACGCGTCCGCGCACCACAACCTCGACGGCGCGGGTGGTCATGACCGAAAGCTCAGGCGTCGGTACCGGTGGCGGCCAGGAAGCCCTGTCCCGACCCGCTGGCGGCAAGTTGCTCGCCGGCCGCGACGAATCCGGCCTCGCCGCGCTTCAGCACCAGGGCATCCGAGCCCGAAGACAGCCCGATCTCACCGTCGGTGCAGATCAGGATGCGTCCGGACGACTCCGCGGGCAGCGGCACCAGACGGCCGGGCTGCAGGTCGAGGCGCCACAGTGCGAAGGACCGCTCGTGGGTCGGGTAGAACTGCAGGCCCGGACCCTGGCTCTCCGCGTGTAGCGGCAGCATCGGGTTGGGCGTGAAGTCGACCACCTGCACTAACGCCGACGGGTCGATGTGTTTCTTGGTCAGGCCGCCACGCAGGACGTTGTCAGACCCGCCCATCACTTCGATGCCGGTGCCCGAAAGGTAGGTGTGCAGCGTCCCCGGGGAGACATGCAGCGCCTCGCCTGGCTGCAGCGTGAGTCGGTTGAGCAACAGGGCGGCGAGCAGACTCGGATCGCCGGGGAAGTGCTCGTCCAGGCGCACGGCGGTGCGGGCGAAGTCGCCCAGTTCACCGTCATCGGAAATGTGCCGGACGGCGGCCGCGACCACGTCGAGCACCGCACCCCGCCGGGTCTCGTCCAACACCAGGCAATCGAGGAAGACCTCGGCCAATCCGGCCGACCCGCTGCGGTGCCGCAACGGGGCAAAGATCATCTCGGTCTCGGGCCGGATGCCCAGCGCAGAGAACAGGTTGGCGCTGTGTTCCGGTTCGCGGAAGCCGGCCAGCGCGTCAAATGGAGCGAGCGCGACCAGCAGTTCAGGCTTGGCCCAGGGGTCCTTGAAGAGCCGTTCCGGTGCGTCGAGGTCGAGTTCGGCGGCGTTCTCCCGGGCGAAGCCCTCGGCCGCGTCCAGTTGGTTCGGATGTGCTTGCAGGCTGAGCGGCTTGGCGGCCGACAGCAGTTTGACCAGGTAGGGCAGTCGGCCATCGAATTCGAGCCGGGCCGAATCGCCGAGCAGAACGGGGTTCTCCGCGATGACCTGGTCCAGCGGGCGGCCGTCGATGCTCGCGGGCGCGCTGGGATGGGCGCCCAGCCAGTACTCCGCGAACGGGGAACCGTCGGCTTGGATCCCGAGGAGGTTGGGGATGCCGTCCACCGAGCCCCACTCGTAATGCTTGATGCTCCCGGTCAGGGACTGCATCACACCTCCATCGTCTTCGGTCCATCTTTGCGGCCGAATCACCAGCATAGTCAGTCCGGGTCAGCACCGCCGCTCGCCCGCAGTCCCGGACGTCCGGGTGCCGAATTACATCGGTGTTGTCCGGCGAATGACATGACTGTGATTCGCGGGTTAGAATCACCGCATGATCGAGGCCGCACACAACCTGGTCGCCGCGTCCGGCACATTGACCGAGCGCGAGTGCGCCATCCTGGACTTCGAGAAGAGCTGGTGGCAAGCCCGCTCATCGAAGGAGCAGGAGATCCGGGAGCGCTTCGACATGTCCGCCTCGCGTTACTACCAGATCATCAACTCGCTGATCGATCGGCCGGAGGCACTGGCCCACGACCCGCTGCTGGTCAAGCGCCTGCGCCGGCTGCGCGAACAGCGTCAGCGCACCCGCTCGGCGGCGCGACTCACCGTCCGCTGACCCGGCGCAATCTGGGCAACGGACGCTTCGCCACCTGTCGGTAACCACCCTTTGCCAGGTTGGCGTGCAATTCGAACGGATTCGCACCGTGCGCTGTGCCGGTGCGTAACCGACTCCACAGCGCCCCGGCTGCGTAGAGCGGCAGGAAGGGCAATCCGAGCGTCGCTGCCCACTGCCACGAGTGCGCCCGTTCGTGGTCCAGGATCTCCGGGAAGCGGGACTCCAGGTCGGCCAGGCTGCCCTGAGTGACCAGGACCACGCTGCCGATGGTGAAGGCGCCAGCGGCCGGGAACGGCAGCGAGTAGCCCTCGGCGATCCACAATCGGTGGTCAGCCCGCCGCACCTTCGCACGGCCGACGCGGGCAGCAACCATGCCCAGCGGCGTCGACAGGTTCACCCAGTTCGCTACCGCCCGAACCCGCTCGGCGCGCTCATGCATGCCGGAAAGCGTAGCAACCGGCCGGGCCTGATCCGCCTCATCGAGGTCAGCCGTTCGTCCAGCGCCTCGCGGCGCGAACGCCGTCCAGAACGGACGCATCCCAGCCCTGGCGAGGCGTCCGACTGTTTGCACTCGGTGAGGTCGAGTGCTAAGAATGTAGTTGGCACTCCAGACCGAGGAGTGCCACCGCCCAGTACCTGGCGAGGTGAGGCCGAATGGCCGTCCGTCGCGGGCACCAGCAGCCAGGATGCCGGGCGAGGTCGGGGCAACCCGACACCACAGACAACCACCGGGGCACTGCCCCTGATGCCAAAGGATTTCTGACAAGACCATGGCAAAGCTCATTGAGTTTGACAGCGAGGCTCGTAAGGGCCTCGAGAAGGGCATGAACGTCCTGGCCGACGCGGTCAAGGTGACGCTTGGCCCCAAGGGCCGCAACGTCGTGCTCGAGAAGTCGTGGGGCGCCCCGACGATCACCAACGATGGCGTGTCCATCGCCAAGGAGATCGATCTGGCCGACCCCTTCGAGAAGATCGGTGCCGAGCTGGTCAAGGAGGTCGCCAAGAAGACGGACGACGTCGCTGGCGACGGCACCACCACCGCGACGGTCCTCGCCCAGGCGATGGTTCGCGAGGGTCTGCGCAACGTGACGGCGGGTGCCAACCCGATGGAGCTCAAGCGCGGTATCGAGAAGGCCGTCGCCGCGATCAGCGATCAGCTGACCGCCATGTCGACCGAGATCGAGACCAAGGAGCAGATCGCCCAGACCGCGTCCATCTCGGCTGGCGACGACAGCGTCGGCGAGATCATCGCCGAGGCGATGGACAAGGTCGGCAAGGAAGGTGTCATCACCGTCGACGAGTCCAACACCTTCGGCATGGAGCTCGAGCTCACCGAGGGCATGAACTTCGACAAGGGTTACATCTCCGGTTACTTCGTCACCGATCCCGAGCGCATGGAGGCCGTTCTTGACGAGCCCTACGTGCTGCTGGTCGACGGCAAGGTCTCTTCGCTGAAGGACCTGCTGCCCGTCCTGGAGAAGGTGCAGCAGACCGGTCGCCCGCTGATGGTGATCGCCGAGGACGTCGACGGTGAGGCCCTGGCCGGCCTGGTCGTCAACAAGATCCGCGGCACCTTCAAGTCGGTTGCCGTCAAGGCCCCGGGCTTCGGCGATCGCCGCAAGGCGATCCTGGCCGACATCGCGGTGCTCACCGGCGGTCAGGTCATCAGCGAGACCGTTGGTCTGTCGCTGGAGACCACCGACATCGACATGCTGGGCAAGGCCCGCACCGTCACCGTCACCAAGGACGACACCACGATCGTTGAGGGCGCTGGCGATTCCGACCAGATCCAGGGCCGGATCAAGCAGATCCGCACCGAGATCGAGAACTCGGACTCCGACTACGACCGCGAGAAGCTGCAGGAGCGGCTGGCCAAGCTGGTCGGCGGCGTCGCGGTGATCAAGGTCGGCGCGGCCACCGAGGTCGAGATGAAGGAGCGCAAGCACCGCATCGAGGACGCAGTTCGCAACGCGAAGGCTGCCGTCGAGGAGGGTGTGCTGCCGGGTGGCGGCGTCGCCCTGCTGCAGGCCGCCAGCACCGCCAAGCTCGAGGGTCTGACCCCCGAGGAGATGGTTGGCGCCCAGATCGTCATCTCCGCCGTCGAGGCCCCGCTCAAGCAGATCGCTGCCAACGCTGGCCTGGAGGGTGGCGTCGTCGCCGAGCGCGTCAAGTCCCTGCCTGATGGCGAGGGCCTGAACGCGGCCACCGGCGAGTACGTGAACATGATCAAGGCCGGCATCATCGATCCGACCAAGGTCACCCGTTCGGCTCTGGCGAACGCGGCGTCCATCGCTGGTCTGTTCCTGACCACCGAGGCCGTCATCGCCGACAAGCCCGAGAAGGCCCCGGCCATGCCGGCCGGCCCGGACATGGACGGCATGTACTGATCGGTACGTGAAGGCGACATCACCAGGTCGCTTCGCATAGGGGCGGTTCCCGGATTGGGGACCGCCCCTTCTGCATCTCCGCATCCCCGCGACGATCCGGATGGGCGACCGTGAGTGGCCGATCGGCGGGGTACCACGGGAAACGGCCGCCGGCGGTGCACCATGGTGGCATGGCAGGGCTGCTCGAGGTGGTCGTCCTCACTGCGGACGATGCGCGCCGCGCCGAGGAGGGTGGCGCGGATCGGCTGATGCTGGTCGGCGGGCTCACCGGGCAGGGCACGTCCCCAGAACCGGACGCGCTGGCGCGGGTTGTGCGGGCCTGCACGATCCCGGTCCGACCGCTGCTGCGGCTGCGCGACGGCTACCGCACCGACGGCGGCGAATTCACCCGATTGCAGGGCCTGATCATCAGCTACCTGGCCGATGGAGCCGAGGGCATGGTGCTGGGCTTCCTCGACGGCTACTCGCGCGTCGACGTCGAGGTGGTCACGGCACTCACTGCGGACGCGACGTTCGGCTGGACGTTCGACCACGCGATCGACCGCTGCCTGGACGCCGATGAGGCCTGGCAGACGCTGGCCGGGATGCGCGGGCTGGACACCGTGCTTACTGCTGGTTCCAGTCGCGGTCTGGACGAAGGGCTGGACGACCTGATCGCCAGGGCGCAAGCCGATCCACGAGTGGCCAGGCTCGCGATGGCGGGCGGGGGACTGGTGCCAGAACACGTGGCCTGGCTGAGCCGGGCCGGCGTCAACGCGTTCCAGGTGGGGCCCCAGGTGCGTCCCGGCGGACACTTCTCGGCCGATGTGGACGCGTCGCTGGTGCGTGGCTGGCGGATCCTGCTGGACTCCGAACACGCCCGACGGGCTGGGGCCGCTGACGGGCGCTGAAGCGCCGGGGCTTCCGCGTGCGCCTCAGCCGATCCGTGAGGTGGGAGTGCGGCAGGACGCCTAGGCTTGCGGGCATGACCAACGCCGATCGGCGACCCATGGTGCCTGTGCCGCCTCCCGAACGTCCGCTGCGCCGACGCAGGGCGGCACGGATCATCGTGCGCGCGGAGGGCTGCGTCCTGCTGGTTGCCGACACCGATCCGGGCTTGCCGGGATCGAGTTGGTGGGTGACCCCGGGCGGTGGTGTGGACGCCGGCGAGACCACCCGTCAGGCGGCAGCGCGTGAACTGGCGGAGGAGACCGGTCTGCAGGTCTCCGCCGAGGACTTCGTCGGCCCGATCGCCCGGCGCGAGGTCTGGCACGGCTACACCGACCAGGTGCTGGTGCAGCACGAGGACTTCTACCTGCTGGATCTGCCGGCCACCTTCGCCCCCGATACCGCCGGTTTCACCCCTGAGGAGCGGATCACGCTGTCCGGTTTCGCCTGGCTGACCCCGAACGAGCTTGTCGGGCAGACCGTCTGGCCGACGCAGGTGGCCGAATTGATGGCGGTCACCGACGCGTCCGAGCCGATCGATCTGGGCACCGTGGAGGAGTCCACCATCCCGGTTGGCCTGGGCCACCGCTGAGCCTTCGCCCGGGTCTTCGCCGAAAAGCCTCAGCCGGACGGCAGGTCGTGGATCACGACCGGGTCCCCGGCCACCGCCGAGATGATCCTGGTCAACGGGACGCTGAGCCGCGGCCCCGCCCGCCGAACCAGGTGAGCAGATCCCTGACCCAGGTAGAGTAGCCGGACGACATCGATAGATAGCGTGCCGTCGTCCCGGGCGTGCGCCAAGCGCACCCACAGATCTGCACTGGCGGCCCGCTCCAATTCGGCGCGCCAGTCCGCCGCCGAGACCTCCCCGAGCAGCCAGCGGGCCAGCGCGTCGCGGACCTCTTCAGGCAGCGCTTGGTCACCGCTGGTCGTGGGGAACTCCGGAACTGCCGGACGCGATCCGTCCGGATCGAAGACCCGATCACCGCGCAGCGCCAGCGCGATCTCGCGGGGCAGAATCACCGTTGCCTGGTCCACCGGACGCAGCAGCCCCTTGCTCAGTAGTTGCTCGACCGGGGTCGCCGGGGCGTCCGGATCGATCCGCCGGTTGGCCCGCTCCAGGCTGCCGTAGGGCGGCCCCCACGCCATCCGATCGAGCACGGCGGCCTCGTCGTCGGTCAGGTCGGCCAGGGCCGCCCTGATTTTCGCCTTGGGTAGCGGCGTGGCCGACTCCGGCGCGAGACCCGCAGGCTGCGGCCCGAACAGCCGGACGACCGCCGGGCTCAACTCGGCGTCCCAGACCAGTGCCAACTGGTCCAGCACGTCCAGCACACCCGACACCCCGCCCGCAGCCGCATCCTCGAGCAGCGCGTCATCCACCCCGGCAACCAGACCCGCCACCACCTGCAACTGGGACGCATCCATCGAACCCAGTGCCGCCGCAGTGGAGGCGCTGGACAGCGACCGCGCGACCAGGTCATCCAGGTTGGCGGGGGTGGGGGTGGCCAGGTCCGGACGCAGCGCGAGCAGCCGGGCCAGATGGCTTGGCCCACGATCGGTCAACTCCCGACGCAGGGCCGCGGGACGGTTCAACTTCTGCTCGGTTATTGCGGCCTCCGCATGGCGAGCCGGGTGGCCAGCACCATGCCGATCAACCCGACCGAACTCATCAACTGGCTGGTCGACAGCCACTGGCCGGTGCCGATGTAGCCGAGGTACCACATCACCGTGGTGGCCAGCCCCAGTCCACCGCACAGCGCGAGCACGATGCGTCCCGGAACCTTGCGCACCGCTGCCAGCGAGGCCGCCGCGATCAGCGCGTAGGGGGCGGCCTCTGCCCAGAGGGTGCCCACGAACAGCAGCAGGACGACGAATGGGTCGAGTTGCTGCAGCAGCGGCCTGGCCGGCGGTTGACCCGCAGCGGGGTAGCCGGGCGGTGGATAACCGGCTGGGGCCGGGTACTGGCCGGGTGTCGAGTACGGCCCGGTGGCATAGGGGTTGGGGCCGTACGGGCTGGGCGGCAGCGCGTTGACCGGCAGGCCGGTGGGCGGCGGCAGGTTGGCCGGCACCGGTGAGTTGGGTGGCGGCAGCGTGGCCAGGTCGATGGCCGGGTCAGGACGACTCGCCGAGGCCGCGCTCATCGGCATCGGCTGATCGGGGGTCCAGCTCACCGGCTGCTCCGGTTCGGGCTGGCTGTCCAGGAAGGGGGTCTGGGGGTCGCGGTCGTCCGGCGGCGCGGGCGCGATCGACTCCAGCGGCGGAACCGGGTCGGTGGGTGGGGCATAGCCGTCGGGCGCGCTGGCCGGCGGCGGTGGAACGTCGGTGCCGGATGCCGCAGCGGTCAGCGGCGGTGCCTTCGGGCTCGCGAAGCCGAAGGGCTGGCCGGCGGGTTCGCCGGTCGTCACCGACTGGGTCATACCGGCCAGTCTAGGGCGCCTCGGTGGTGTCCCGCGGATCGCCAATACCGTTGGCGGCCCCCGGCCACTGGCCCGCAGGTGCGGTGCCCGATACTCTTGGGAGGGCGTGGCAGCATGAATCCACGCGCTCGACTATCAAGTGAGGTTTGCAGTGCCCAGCGGCGGTGCGTTTCTACGACGCGGAAAAGGGCTTTGGCTTCATCGCCAAGGAGGACGGCGGCGACGTTTACGTGCGCGCCGATGCGCTGCCCAAGGGCGTGACCTCGCTGAAGGCCGGCCAGAAGGTCGAGTTCGGCATCGTCGAGGGACGCAAGGGCGAGCAGGCATTGTCGGTCGAACTGGTTGAGGTGCCGCCGTCGCTGTCCAAGGCGTCCCGCAAGAAGCCCGAGGTGCTGGCCGTCATGTTCGAGGACCTGATCAAGGTGCTCGATCAACTCGGCAACGGTTACCGCCATGGCCGGTACCCGAACGCCCAGCAGTCGACGAAGATCGCCGCGATGCTGCGTGCGGTGGCTGACGAGCTCGAGCTGTGAGCGACGTCGACCAGATCATCGAGGACGCCGTAGAGGTGGCCCGCGAGGCTGCTCTGGAGGCGGCCGGCGATTTCGGTGTGGGAGAGCACCTTGGCGTCCGGGTTGAGGACGGCAGCCGCGCGGCCACCCACTTCTTCGGTTGCCCGCATCCCGGTTATGTCGGCTGGGTGTGGGCCGTGACGATGACCCGCGCCGCGCGAGCCAAGGCCGCCACGGTCAACGAGGTCGTGCTGCTGCCCGGTGATGGTGCGCTGCTGGCGCCCGCCTGGGTGCCGTGGGCCGATCGGCTCCAGCCCGGCGACGTCGCGCCCGGCACGCTGCTGCCGACCCCCGACAACGATCCGCGCCTGGAGCCCGGCTACACCGGTGGCGAACTCGCTGCCGACGAGGACCCGGCCGAGTGGGCGCTCACTCGCGCCATCGCCACCGAACTTGGTTTGGGACGCGAACGCGTCCTGTCACCGATCGGACGCGAATGGGCCGCCGAACGCTGGTTGGCGTCCGACTCCGGCCCGGACAGCCCAGCCGCCCGCCAGGCCCCCGGCCCGTGTGTCAGCTGTGGCTACTTCGTTCGGCTCGGCGGCGCCCTCGGGCGGCTGTTCGGTGCCTGCACCAACGAGTACTCGCCCTACGACGCGCGCGTGGTCGCCGTCGATCATGGCTGTGGTGGTCATTCGGATGTGGTTGCGGACGAGCGCGGGGCCAGGCTGCCCGAGCCGGTGCTCGACACGATCCGGATCGACCAGTCGCTGTTCGACTGACCCAGGCTGAACAGCAACACTCAGGCCGTCGGCGGGGCGATGCCCAGCGCAGCGTCCCGTGCCCGCTTGTTGCGCCGCCAAATGCAGTAGCCGGTGGCGATCGCGCCGATCACGACGCCTGCCACCGAGACCGATAGCCACCACTGGGGAACCTGCCAGGACGCGGGCCCGAACCAGAGCACCAACGCAGCCACCACGAAGACGATCGTGCCTATCGTGAACACCCGGACGCCATCGTCATGCAGCGGCGCGACCGGCGCGGTACGCATCACCGAAGCACCCGTGCCGCGTGTAGCAGAAGCCGCGGCTGCTGGGGTGGGGTGCTCGCTCATGGAACCCATCGTAGAGCCCCCATCGGACTGCCCTACCATTTGCCCCATGGTCACCAAGTCGCCCCGGGGGGCACTCGTCGCAGAAAGCGACTCGCAATTGTCAGCACTCGACCGTTGGTTCGAGATCAGTAGGAGAGATTCATCGGTTTCCCGCGAGGTTCGCGGTGGGCTGGTGACCTTCTTCACGATGGCGTACATCATCGCGTTGAACCCACTGATCATCGGTACCGCAGCCGACCGGGACGGCAACCTGATCTCTGGCGCGCCGAAGTTCACCGACGCCGCCATGACGATGGTCGATGGCGCGGCCGTCGGGCAGTCGATCGCCATGGTCGCCGCGGCGACCGCACTGGTGGCCGGCCTGGTGACGATCCTGATGGGCGTCGTCGGCCGCTTCCCGATCGGTCTGGCGACCGGCCTGGGCCTGAACGCCATGCTCGCCTACGTGATCGCCCCGCAGATGACCTGGCCGCAGGCCATGGGCCTGGTGGTGGTCGAGGGCCTCGTGATCACGATCCTGGTGCTCACCGGCTTCCGGGAAGCGGTCTTCCGCGCCGTGCCGCCCACGCTGCGCATCGCGATCAGCGTCGGCATCGGCCTGTTCATCACCCTGGTCGGCCTGGCTGACGCGGGCATCGTCCGGGCCGGCAGCCCGCTGGTTCAGCTGGGTGTCAATGGGTCGCTGGTCGGCTGGCCGATCTTCATCTTCGTCGCCACCTTCGTCCTCCTCGCGCTGCTGCACCTGATGAAGGTGAAGGGCGCCATGCTGTGGGCGATCGCCTTCGGCACCGTGCTGGCCGTCGTACTCGAGGTCGTCGTGAAGATCGGCCCGCAGAACATGGGCGAGAACCCAACGGGCTGGGCGCTCAACGTGCCGTCGTTCCCCGGCATGGAAGCCTTCACCGCCCCCAACCTGGGTCTGCTGGGCCGGGTCGACGTCTTCGGCGGTTTCGCCGCCGGTGGCACCGCCACCCTGGTCACCGTCCTGACTGCGTCCATGCTCGTCTTCAGCCTGCTGCTGGCGGACTTCTTCGACACCATGGGCACCGTGGTTGCCATCGGCGCCGAGGGCAACCTGCTCAACAAGGCTGGCGAGCCGCCGCACCTGCGTGAGATCCTGCTCGTCGACTCGCTCGGCGCACTCGCCGGCGGCGCTGCGTCCGTTTCGAGCAACACCAGCTACATCGAGTCGACCGCCGGCGTTGCCGAGGGTGCCCGCACCGGTTTGGCGTCCGTGGTGACTGGTGCGGCGTTCCTGCTGGCGCTGTTCGTCACCCCGCTGGTCAACATGGTGCCGTCCGAGGCGGTGGCCCCGGTCCTGGTACTGGTGGGCTTCCTGATGATGATGCAGGTCACCCAGATCGACTGGAACGATCTCGAGATCGCCCTGCCGGCCTTCCTGACCATCGTCTTGATGCCGTTCACGTACTCGATCACCGTCGGCATCGGCGCGGGCTTCATCATGTACGTCGCGATGAAGATCTTCGCCGGCAAGGCCAAGAAGGTGCACCCGCTGATGTGGGTGGTGGCAGTGCTGTTCGTGATCTACTTCGTGCAGGGCCTGGTCGCCGGCTGGCTGGCCTGACCTGGATGATCTGATTCGGACGATCAGTCGGCTGCGCGTTTCGGCGCGGCCGACTGATCGTTTCTGCCGTCCGTCGAATCTGCGTCCACCACCCGGCCGTCAGCGATGCGGACGGTGCGGTCTGCGTACTGGGTGATTCGCTCATCGTGGGTGACGATGACGGCCGACGTGCCCCGAGCCTTCATCTCGTCCCGGATGAGTCGCACGACCTTGTCGCCGATCTTGGAGTCAAGCGCGCTGGTTGGTTCGTCGAAGAGCACCAGTTCCGGCTGGTTCATCAGCGCCCGGCCGATGGCCACCCGCTGCTGCTGCCCGCCGGACAGTTCGGAGGGCAGGTGGCTGGCGCGATCGGCCAGACCCAGTTCCTCCAACAGGGTGTCCGCGCGGTCGCGCATCTGGGATCGGCTGGCCCCGGTCGGCCCGAGTTCGCCCACAACCAGCAGGTTCTCCCGGGCGGTCAGGAACGGAACCAGGCTCACCGACTGGAAGACAAAGCCGACTGATTGACGCCTGAACTCGGTCAACTGCTTGCGGTTGAAGTCGGTGATGTCCTGGCCGCCGACGACCACGCGGCCATCGGTCGGCGACAGGATGCCGCCCGAGATGGTGCATAGCGTGGTCTTGCCCGAGCCGGACGGGCCGAGCAGGGCGACGATCTCATCGGCGTTGACCTCCAATTGGACCTCGTCCAGCGCCCGGACCTCAGCTTCGCCCCGGCCGTAGATCTTGCTGACATCCTCGAGTACGAGCACTTGGTTCATCAGTTGCCTCCAATGGCCTGGGCGGGATCGATACGCAGGACTGTGCGCAGTGAGAAGGCGCTGCCAACGATCGCTGCGAGCAGCAGGAGCCAGACCGACCCGAGCAGTCGGGGCCAGGTGACCGCGAACGGCAGCGTGCCCGGGGGCAGGCCGAGGGCCGCTGCGGCGATCATCGCGAGGCCGACGGTCGCGGCGATCGCCGTGATGGTGATGGCCTGGGTCACCAGGCCTACGAACAGCGTGGACGAGCGGGCTCCAACAGCCTTCAGGACGCCGTAGAGCCCAGCCCGCTCAGCGGTCAGCAGGGCGAAGAAGAGCGCGATGACCACCAGGGCGATCACCGTGGTGATCACGATGATCTGGTTGAAGGTGACGCGCTGGGCGTCGACCCCTGGAATCGCATCGCCCGCCTCGGCAATCGTGAGGGCATCCAGTTCAGGGTCGGCTGCCTGGATGGCCTGCGCCACAGACGCGACCAGATTATCGTCGTCGGCGCCGACGTCCACGATCAACCCCTGGGTGAGCTCGTCAGTGGCACCGGCGTCGGGTCGGGCGGAGGCCAGGACGGTGCGCCAGGTATCCAGCGACCCCCACAGCCCGCCCAGGGACGGGGTGTCGGCGGTGTCGAGGAATCCGATGACCTCGACCTCGGCGCGAGCGGGGCCGAGTTCCAGGACATCGCCCACCTCGAACTTGCCGACCAGGTCCGGGTCGGCCCAAACCTTGCCGGCGTCCGGGGCAGTGGCAGGCAGCCCGGCCGGCGCCAGTTCGTAGCCGCGCAGTCGCACCGAAACCAGGTCACGGTCGTCGCCACCCGACAGGCGCGCGCCGAGCGTGGTCTCGCCGTAACCGCCGATCGCGGGGCCTGTGCCACCCGCGGACGGATCGACCACCTCGCGTCCGGTGGCGTCCTCGGTGGCGGCAGTGACCGTTGTGTAGGCGTCCTTGCTGAGTTGGGAGGCCCCGAGCACGCCCTTCGAATCGGCGGACAGCACGATCAATTGGCCGCGTTGCGCCTGGTAGGCGCCGGTGGACAGCTGCAGCAGGCCGTCGAGTAGGGCACCCAGGAACATCAGCAGAATTGCGATCACGGAGATGGTGATGGTGGCGACCACGAAGCGGCCCGGGTTGCGGCGCAGTTCGCGCAGGGCGAGCCTCATCGTCCGCCTCCCGGCTGGGTCGCGGCGATCGGGTCGATGGCCAATACCCGGCGAACGGCGCCCAGGGCAGCGATCAAGCCCAGAGCCATCAGGATCCCTGCCCACATGGCAACCGGGAACCAGTCGAAGCGGATCGTCAGGGTGCCGATCTCGATCAGGCTGGCGGCCGCGTACAGGGCGGTGCCCACCACGATCCCGCCGCCCAGGATCGCGATCACCTGCAGCAGCAATGAGCGCACCAGGACGCCGGACCTGGCCCCGACCGCACGCAGCAGCGTCAGGGAGCGGGTCTTCTGCAGCGTGATGATCAGGAAGAACAGTCCTGCCACGAGCGGAACGACGAAACCGAACAGCCCGAGGATGAGGGCGAATGATGTGTTCACCTGGGCGGCACCGGGGAAGTCGTCGGCGGCCTGTTCTGCGGTCACCGGGTCGAGATCTGCCGAGACCTCCCGGAGCGCATCAATGGCCTGCTGGACGTCACCGCTGGGTGAGATCGCGATCAGATTCGGGAGCAGGCCCCGGGCCTGGGGATTCATGGCCTGGGCGATCTGCTCCCAGCCGTCCCAAGGCAGCATCAGGGTGGCCGACACTGCCAGTTGGATCTCGGTGGCCAGACCCACCACGGTCACCTGCATGGTGTCGCCGCCATCGGGCGCCTGCGCGACGGGGACCTCGACCACCTCGCCCAGGTGGTAGTCCGCCTCCGAACCGACGGCCTCGAACTGCGTCTCAGGTAGCCGACCGGCAGCCAACTGGGCAGGGCCACCGAGGTTGGCGTCCTGGAACCCCCACAGGGTGGCGACCACTTCATCATCGGGCGATGCCTGCGTCGAATCGAGGGTGACGGTGCGCAGGCCGATCCAGGCAGCATCGGCGACGGCTTCGCTCTGGGACACCTCGTCAGCCATTTCAGGCGTGATGACGCTGCCCTGAGGAGAGCGCAATGCATCGGTCGCATAGACCAGCACCGGTGCGGATTGATGTCGCAACGCGCCATCGAACGAAACCACCAGCGCGGCGGCCAGTGCCTGCTGCACCAGGATCAGGAAGACCAACAGTGAGACTGCGACGCCGAGCAACGTGAACTTCACGGGAGCCCGCAGCATCTCCCTGATGGCCAAGGTCATGCTTCGAGAGTACGTTTACAGACGCCGCGTCGCAAAACTAGCATACGCGTAAGTCTGTTCGCCCGCAGCGGAACGTCGGAGGCCACGCAGTGCCGCGCGCGGCTTGACACAATGGCGGCATGCCACGCATTTCGGCTGCCACGCTGGCCGAGCACCGAGCCCTGGTGCTCGGACGGATTCTCGACGCCTTCGGTGCCGAGATGGTCCATTCCGGGTTCACCGGACTCACGCTGGCCAGGGTGGCGCAACGTGCCGGCATGGCCCGGAACACCATCTACAACTACTTCGCGGATCGCAACGAGTTGATGCTGGCCTTTGTCGAACGCAGTGTTGCTGACTTCATGGCACGGGTGGGGCGTGAGTTGGCGGCGCTGCCCCACGCCAAGGACCGGCTGGAGGTGCTGATCCGAGCGCAGATCTCAGCGTTCGCGGTCGAGCCAGGGGCGGGCTCGACCACCGGAATGTTGGAGGGTGGCTCGTTGCCGCCAGAGGTCTTCGATGCGCTGATGGTGCGGTTGTCCGGCTTGCACGGCATGATGCGCCAAGTGCTGGAGTACGGCATCTCGACCGGGGAGTTCCGTCAGGTCGAGGATCTGCAGGCGACCGTCGAGATGATCGGGGCCGTGGTCGGGTCGCAGCGGATGCCGGTCGGTGAGGGCAAGCGCAGCGTTGAAGAGGCTGTGGAGCGCGTCGTGCCCTTCGTGCTGACTGCGATCAGGTCCTACTGAGGATCGCTCAGTCCTGCCTGATCACCACCAGGTCAGGCACGGGGCGTCCCTGATCGGCGGCTTCCTGCTGCCAGTCGTCGAACTGGTTGAGGAAGCGCAGCAACGGACCGACGACCGTTTCGGAGTCGGCGTCCAGTTCGTCGATGATCGTTGTCAATGCGGCCCTGGTGGCTGACACGTGTGGGTTCTTGGAATAGCCGACCTGCATGTCGGGGGCCGGACGCAACGGCAGCTGTGGGTTGTTCTGCGACAGGCGCTCCAGCCCCAAGGACGCCGGCAGTCCGGCCCGAGCCAGGTCGAACTCGACCCGCGACATCTGCTGCGGGCTGACCGCCAGGTCCAGCCGACCCCAACTCAGGTCGTCCAGCCAGGCCTGGGTGACCTGCCAGGCATGGGCAAGCCGGTCGAGCGGTACCGAGCGTCCGTCGAGCAAGGCGTCCACGTCCAGCACTGTTGGACGCGACGGCACCTGCGGTGGATCGATCGGGCGGCGCATGGCGGGGCCGACACGTCCGAGTAGGCTGCCGCGTTTACGAGCCTCCGCCACCGGGACGGGGAACCGCTCGAGGGCGACCTGGCGCAGGCGTTCAGCGAGTTCGGGCGCGGCACCGAAGACGTCCCTGAGCTCGGTGATCCCGATCGCGTACAACGACAGGCGTGCCATGTCTGGATGCTAGCGGCTGGCGGCCCCGGCGGGCCGACGAACTGGCCCAGCTGAGGTCGTCCTACGCCCCGCCTACAGCGATGGGGCTGGTTGGCGGCACTAGAGTGCATTCGTACACACGGGCGCAGGAGGGTCGATGGGGACGTGGCGGAGCCGCTGGCCGGCGCTGCTCGCCCTGCTGCTCTGCTTGGGCGTGGTCGCCCCGGCAGCCGCCGCCCCCGGTGATGAGGTGACGCTCCAGGATCCGGCCTTGGCCGCCTCGAATGCGCTGGCTACGGACTTCACCCGCGAGCTGTATTGGACCTCGGTCCCCGTCCCTGAGACTGTCGCGGTCATCCAGGGCATCAACCCGGACGGCAGCACCGCTGGCGAGGTGCGGTTCGACGCCCCGCTGTCGGGGGTGGACGCCTTGGCCGTCTTCAACGACATGGTCTACGTCGGCGACATCGCGGACCCGGGCAAGACCCGGCAGAGCATCGACGTCTACCGGTTGGGCGATCCCGAACTGGGCAGCAACGTGCTCTATTCGCACTGGACGCTCAGCTACCCGGACGGGCCGCACGACGCGGCGACCATGATGGTCTCGCCGCGGGGCAACATCTGGATCGTCACCAAGGAATCGCCCGGCGGGCTCTACTACGTGCCGGCGCCCGATCAGTCCGGCGCCCTGCAACTGCAGTACGTCGCCGAGGCCCCCGACTGGGTCACCGATGGCACCTTCGTCGACGGCAATACAGCCGTGCTGCGCACCTACACCAGCGTGATCGTCTTCGACATGACGCTGTACAGCGAGTTGGCGCGCGCTGCCGCCCCCGAGCAGCCGCAGGGCGAGTCGATCACGCGCGCGCTGGACGGCGACGGGCTGGTGCTCGGGAGTCGCGACGACCCGCGCCTGATCGAGGTGGCTCGGCCGCATGGGCTGGCCGAGTTGACGCCCGCTCCGTCCATCCCGCCGGTGTCGATCCAGCCGGAGACCCCAACGCCAACTCCCACGCCGACCCCAACGCCAGAACCACAGCCCACAACGGACAATGCCAGCCGGACGCGGACCGCACTGTTGATCTCGGGCGGCGTCGCGTTGCTGGCCGCCCTGGTCGCGTTCGCGGGCGGCGGCAATCGTCGCCGGCGCTGACCTCAGGACGCGTCGTCGCCGACAGCCACCGCGTCCAGATCGATCGGAATACTGCAGGCGGTAACCGCCGCCTCGGCGAGCACGGTCAGCCTGGCGTCCGGGGCTGGCAGCAAGGGCACCGGCCGGGGCAGGGCAGCGATCGGTGCCAGCCGCGGATCGGCCAGCACCTCGTTGATTCCCACGCGATCGCCACCGATGACCAGTCCGTCCAGTCTGGGGAGGTGGTCCGTCAGCACCTCAAGGGCGCCGTCGGCCGCGTCCTGGTAGGCGCTGCGGGCCCGGCGTCGGGCGCGAAGGCGTTGCTGCGACCAGCCACCCGCCTTGTCTGTGACTGGACGTAGTGGCGCGAGACCCGGTGGGCCACCAGTTCGGTGCCGTTGGCGACGGCCACCAAGGACGCCCTTGCGCACCAGCAGCAGTCCGAAGGTGGGCGGTTGCACCAGATGGTCGAGCGCTGTGGGGAGGTCGATCTCGGCGGGCAAAGGGGCCCAGCGACTGGCCAGCCGGGCGTACGCACCGTTTGCGGCAGTGAGCAGCAGCGAGTCCGGGCTGGTCTGCTGCTGCAGGTCTCCGTGGCGTCCGGCGAACCGGTCAACCCAACCGGCCAACCGCTGCGGGGCGACCAGGACGCTGCGCGCCACGATGAATTCCAATGCCATCCCCGCAACTTACTAGGTAGGCTGCGCCCTGAGGGAGGCCCGCATGAGCGACCTGATCGACACCACCGAGATGTACCTGCGCACGATCCTCGAACTGCACGAGGAGGGCATCGAGCCGTTGCGCGCGCGCATCGTCGAGCGGCTGCACCAGTCCGGCCCGACCGTGAGCCAGACGGTGGCCCGGTTGGAGCGCGATGGCCTGCTCAGCGTGCGCGACGATCGGCACATCGAACTGAGCGATGCCGGGTGGCTGCGCGCGCGGAAGGTGATGCGCAAGCACCGGTTGGCCGAGCGGTTGCTGTCGGACATCATCGGCATGGATTGGGTGATCGTGCACGACGAGGCCTGCAAGCTCGAACACGTCATTGGGGACGCGCTCGAGCAGCGGCTGACAGAATTGTTGACCGATCCGGTGGTTTCGCCCTACGGGTGTCCCATCCCGGCGGACTCGGGTGAGTTGCACCCCGAGGTGTTCCGGGCGGGGGTGGTCGCCCTGGCCGAGGTGGTGAACGGCGAGGCCGCCAGCTTCGACCTCGTGCGGCTGAGCGAGTTCGTGCAGGCGGACGCGCCTGCGCTGCAGGGGCTGGCCGACGTGGGGGTGCGCCCGGGCGTGGCGATTGAAGCGCTGGCTGTTGGGGGAGCCGTGGAGGTTCGAGGGCCCGAGGGTCGCGTCCGGATCGACCGTGGCGTGGCAGGTGGTCTCTGGGTCGCTGCTGCGGCATGACGGGCTCGCTGGGCCGGGTTTGCGTCCAATTGATCGAGGGCGGCTGGCCGGACGCCGTGCATTCGCTGCTGGGTGCCCAGCCCGATGAGGTACGGACGAACCCGCACATTGAGCGAGCCACCCGCTTGCTCGGACTGGCGCGCCGTGTGCTTGGCCTGGACGCCGAGGACTTCATGGCGCTGGCCGCCGAGTTCGGGTCGCACGGCTGGCACCGCGACCTGGTGGCCGCCGGATTCCCGGCCAACCCCAGGGATCCGCAGCGCGGCGCCCTTGATTCGTTGGTCCCGTTGTTCGAACTCATGCTGGAGACGGGCCGGGCGCGACTTCGGCGCGGCGACACCCAGTCGGTCGTGGTGCTGCTGCACCTGATGGCTGAGTACGTCTGCCAATTGGCGTGGGAGTCGACGCTCGGGCATGCCGGGGACCCGCTGCGGATGCGCAGTTTCGTTGGTGAACGCTGGGGGACGCCCGACCCCAAGTGCCCACATTCGTCAGCGCTGCGGGCGACCGCGCGGCGCAGCCTGCATGCGTGTTCGGGTGACCAGGCGGGCTACGTCGGCTACCTGGACCGGTACCACTCGCGGTTGGGCGAGTCCTTGGCCCAGTGCGCGATGAACCACGGGACGATCGACGCGGGGGAGCGGCCGGACGTCGGGCCGACCTGCCCGAATCCGTGCCGTTGGGTGCTGAGCATCGGCGACCTGACGTACCGCCGGGAGTTGGACGGCCGGCTCCGGCTGGCGCTCGGCTTCCTGGACAGTCCGGTGGTGGCGCTGCGGCACCACGCGCCGGTCGGTCACTTCTTCGGGGTGCCCTCGGTCGCCGAGGTCACCGAGGCCTGGCAGCGGACCTGGGAACGCCTCGCCCAACAGTGGCCGGACGAGGCCAATCCGCTGGCTGGCCGACGCCAGGATGAGGACGACGAGGCGCTGCCGGGGTTGGCTGTGCTGATCTCGACGATTGCCGGCCACCCGGTGCGCGGCGGGAATCTGCTGCATCGGATCACCCGGGACGCGATCGCCGAGTTGGATGCTGCCGGCTACTGAATTACCTTGTCAGATAGATGATCGCAAGGTGTGAGGGCATAGGGAAAGCGGCTGCGCACGAGGGGCCGAAGCCGTCTACCCACCCCCAGGAGACAAATCATCGCGCAAGCAGCCGCTTTCACGTTCAAATATAACCCAGATCGGCCTGAATGCAAGACGCGGTGACAAATTGGCGACGATGTGTCACGACTTGGGCGGACGCGCACCCGTCCTGCAGGGGTCGAGGACGCTTTGGCTTGCGACTGCCGGGGCGTCTACGCTTGGCTGGGTTCGATCATTGGCCCCATAGCTCAGGGGATAGAGCAGAGGTTTCCTAAACCTTGTGTCGCAGGTTCGATTCCTGCTGGGGCCGCCTCACCAGCCCTGAACCTGCGGATCCCGCAGGCGGACAGGGATCGGCTGGATGCTGTTGCGCAGGCGCAGGGCCGGCGGGTTTCGGATGTGGTCCGTGAGGCCGTGCGTGACTATCTTTCCCGGAACAGCGCCTGAGCCAGGCACTCCCCTTGATAGCCCGGATGACCCTCAGGCTCGTGTTTTGCCACCCAAGCTAAAGTGAACTTGCGTTCAGGTTCAGCATGAACGCTGACCAACGCGAGATTGGCGGCATCGGGGCCCACATGACGATAGATCGATTGACCAGATCGGACGCTGTCCGCAACCGGGAACGGATCCTGGATACCGCGCGCGTCCAGATCGCATCGCACGGCCCGGACGTCAGCATGCTCGAGATCGCCAAGGCGGCCGGCGTCGCAGTGGGCACCCTGTATCGGCACTATCCGGCCAAGACCGACCTGATCACCGAGATCATCGCCGAGCAGATCGACGCGCTCGCCACCACCATCGAGCAGGTGGTCGCGAAGGTCGAGTCGGGCGGTGCGGTCGCCCACCTCGAGTTGCGGCGGCTGATCAGCCACATCCTGGATCTGGCGGCGGGCAATCCCGCGCTCAAGACTGCCGCGCTCGCCCTGCCGGTCGACACCGCCTTCGCCCAGCGGGCCCAACGGACCTTCACCGCCCTCGACCGGCTGGTCGCGATCGGCCGGGAGGCCGGCACCCTGCGTCCGGACCTGAGTGGCAAGGACGTCGCGCTGCTCACCTGCACCGGGCCGCGCGACCTCGGGGCGGCTGACCGCGAGCGCTGGTTGGCCCTGGTCTGGCCGGGCCTATTGGCGACCTCCGACCTCGCCTCGACGCAGGAAGGCCGGTCATGCTCCAACTGCTGAACGTCAGCAAGTCCTACACCACCGGCGACTTCACCCAGAAGGCGCTGGACGACGTTTCGATCGCCTTCCGCGACAACGAGTTCGTGGCGATCCTCGGCCCGTCCGGCTCGGGCAAGACGACGATGCTGAACATTATCGGCGGGCTCGACCACTACGACACCGGCGACCTGGTCATTGACGACGTCTCCACCGAGGACTACCGGGACCGCGACTGGGACACCTACCGCAACAACCGGATCGGCTTCGTCTTCCAGAGCTACAACCTGATCCCGCACCAGACGGTGTTGGCCAACGTCGAGTTGGCGCTGACGCTGGCCGGGGTATCGCGCGCTGAACGCCGGGACCGCGCGATGGCCGCGCTGGACGAGGTGGGCCTGCGCGACCATGCCCACAAGCGTCCGAACCAACTCTCCGGTGGCCAGATGCAGCGCGTCGCGATCGCCCGAGCCCTGGTCAACGACCCGGAGATCCTGTTGGCCGATGAGCCGACCGGTGCGCTGGATTCGACGACCAGCCTGCAGATCATGGCGCTGCTCACTGAGATCGCCGACGACCGGCTGGTCATCATGGTCACCCACAACCCCGACCTGGCAGCGCAGTACGCCAACCGGATCGTCCATTTGAGCGACGGCCAGGTGGTCGACGACACCAATCCGTTCGATCCGGACGCTGAGGACCTGCGCGAGGGCAGCGCGGCCCGGCGGACGTCCATGTCGTTCTTCACCGCCCTGGCGCTGTCGTTCAACAACCTGATGACCAAGAAGGGCCGGACGCTGATGACGGCCTTCGCGGGCAGCATCGGCATCATGGGCATCGCCGCCATCCTCGCTCTGGCCACCGGCGTCAACGACTATGTGCAGAGCATCGAAGAGGACACCCTGTCGATGTATCCGCTCACCATCCTGAGTCAGGGCTTCGACATGACCACGATGCTCGCCATGTCGACCGACATGGGCGATGAGTCCAGGCAGAACCGCACTGAGGGTCAGGTCCACGAACTCCAGGTGATGAACAGCATGTTCTCCTCGGTGGCGTCCAACGATCTGGCTGCGCTCAAGGAGTTCCTGGACGCCAACGGCGGCGGTATCGACGACTACGTGAACTCGATCGACTACTCCTACGCCGTCACGCCGCAGATCTTCAGCCCCGACACCAGCGATGGCGTCCGGCAGGTCAATCCCGACTCCACCTTCTCGTCGCTGGGCTTCGGCTCGGCGGTCACCGACAATCCGCTGATGGCCGCCAGCATGAGCACCAACGTCTTCAACCAGTTGATGGGCGATGTCGCGCTGATCGAGCCGCAGTACGACGTGGTGGCCGGACGCTGGCCGGCGTCCCACGACGAAGTCTTGGTGGTGCTCACCCCGGGTGGTGGGATCAGCGACTTCATGCTCTACACCATGGGGCTGCGCGATCCGGCCGAGTTGGACGCGATGGTGCAGCAGATGGTCAACGAGGAGCCGATCGTGACCCCGAGCGACACCAGGTCGTACAGCTACGACGAGATCATGGCTGTGCAGTTCAAGCTGCTGAACGCCGCCGACCACTACACCTATGACGAGACCTACAAGGTCTGGACGGATCGCAGCGGCGACACCGAGTTCATGCGGCAACTGGTCGATGCCGGCACCACCCTGAAGATCTCGGGCATCATCCAGCAGAACGGCAGCAGCACGGCCAACGCGCTGGCGCCCGGCATCTACTACACCCCCGACCTGACCACCCACCTGATCAACCAGGCCGCCCAGGCCGACGTCGTCAAGGCGCAACTCGCGGATCGCAGCCTTAACATCTTCTCGGGTCGCACCTTCGCCGACGAGGCCGCCAACCCGTCCGGCGGCGAGTTCGACCTCGCCTCTCTGGTGAGCATCGACTCGAGCAAGATCCAGTCGGCGTTCAGCGTCGATGAGTCGGCGCTGAGCCTGGACATGTCCGGGCTCAACCTCGACTTCTCCGGGCTCAACATGAGCATGCCGACGATGGATCTGGGCATGTCCAGCCTGCAACTCGACCTGTCCAGCATCCAGATCGATCCGTCCACGTTGCCCCAGGTCGACCTGCTCGAGGTCCTCGGCCAGTTCGACTTCAGTCTCGATGACGTCGACACCGAGTTGGCCCAGGAAGTGGGCACCGAGTTCGTGGCTGCCTACACCGCGTTCGCGGAGGCGAACCAACTCGATGTCGCCGACGTCCAGGCCAACATTCCGCTCTTCCTGGCCACCGACGAGGGCAAGGCGCTGGCCGAGAAGGCCGAGGGCATCGTCGACCTCGACGCGCTGAGTGCGCAACTGCAGACCATCATGGACAGCTATGTACAGCAGGCGATGACCGCGCTGATGGACCAACTGACCCAGCAGATCGGTACCGCCCTGCAGAACCAGATCAGCACCGCCATCGAATCTCAGGTGGGTGCGCTGCAGGCCCAGATCGGTGCCGAGATCCAGTCGCAACTGGGCGCTGCAATGACCTCTGCGATGAACCAACTCGCGCAGAATCTGCCCAACGCGATGCGGATCGATGAGGCGGCGTTCGCCGACGCCTTCCAGTTCAACATGGACTCCGAACAACTCACCGAACTGCTGGTGTCGATGATGGGCCAAGGGCAGACCAGCGTGGATTCCAACCTGACCAGGCTGGGCTACGCAGACTTCGCCAAGCCGTTCTCGATCAACATCTATCCCAAGGACTTCGAGAGCAAAGAACAGGTCATCTCGATCCTGGACGCGTACAACACCCGGATGACCGACAGTGGTGACAAGGAGAAGGTGATCACCTACACCGACTTCGTGGGCGCGCTGATGAGTTCGGTGACCGACATCATCAACGTGGTCAGCTACGTCCTGGTGGCCTTCGTCTCGATCTCGCTGGTGGTCTCCTCGATCATGATCGGCGTAATCACCTACATCTCGGTGTTGGAGCGCAAGAAGGAGATCGGCATCCTGCGCTCGATCGGCGCCAGCAAGCGCGACATCCGCCGGGTCTTCAACGCCGAGACGTTGATCGTCGGCTTCGTGGCCGGCCTGGTGGGCATCAACGTCACATTCCTGCTGACCCTGCCGACCAACGCGATCGTCGAGTCGAAGTTCAACATCGCCCAGGTGGCGCAACTGCCGTGGCAGGCCGCGACGATCCTGGTGCTGATCAGCATGGGCCTGACCTTCCTGGCCGGGCTAATCCCGTCATCCGCAGCCTCGCGCAAGGATCCGGTGGAGGCCCTGCGCAGCGAGTGAGGTCAGTAGCCGCTGAACTCCTCGGTTCGGATGCTGTCCTCGTCCACGCCTGCCGCGGTGAGCATGCTGCGCATCGCCAGCACCATGCCGCTCGGTCCGGACAGGTAGTACAGCGGCGCGTTCACGTCCAGGACGTAGCGGCGCAGCATCGCCTCGTCGACGAAGCCGCTCTCGCCCTGCCAGTTCGCGGGCGGGGTGTCGAAGGTCGGCACGTAGCGGAAGTTGGTGTTCTCGGCCGCGAACCGCTCGAAGTCTGCGGCGAAGGGCGCGTCGTCCACGCTCTTGTTGGCATGGATCAGCAGCAGGCGATGGGCGGTCTGGTCGTGGCTGGCCTGGGAGACCATGCTGCGGACCGGGGTGACGCCGATCCCTCCGATGATGAAGACGGCCGGCCGGGTCTCGCGCTTGTGCAGGGTGAAGTCGCCGTGCGGGCCATCGAGGCTGATCTCGGCGCCGATCGGCAACTCGCGCAGTACCCGCTTGAAAGCGGAGTCGCGCAGTCTGGTGGCCAGCACGAGGTCGTCCTCGTGTGGCGCCGTCACCAGTGAGAACGCCCGGACGTTGCCCTCGGCGTCGGTTTCCGGCGGATCGATCAGCGTGAAGTCGCCGAACTGGCCCGCCCGGAACTCGAACCTCTCCGGCTTCTCGAAGTGGAATGCCATCGTCTCGTTGGCCACCAGTTCCTTGCTCAGCAGCCTGGTATTGGTGATCATTCAGACCTCCTTCAACCGGACGCGCGCTCCGCGATCGCGTCCAGCGCATCGTCATAGGCGGCCAACACATCGCCGATGTCGACGAACTGGGGCAGGTCGGCGGCGTCCTGATGGGTGAGCAGATAATCGAGGGTTGCTCTGGCGGTGGCTTCGTTGTCGCTCAGCCGACCATCTGTGAGTTCCTCGGCCCTGACAAGTGACAGGACGACTTCGACGGTGCCGTCATAGGACTCGGCGCTCATCGTGTAGCTGCCGTCTCCCATCGCCTCGCACTGCACTTGCGGATCGGTCATTGCGGGCTCCCTCACGCCTCGTCCTCCGGGACGGGGCCACCCTCCCAGATCATCCTCGTCTCACGTCGGCGCAGGTCCTCGCTGTCGGGAGCCACAGAACCATCGCGCGCCGGATCGGAGTCCGGGTCAGTGGTCTGCCCGAAGTCCGTTGTCGAGGTGGGCTCGGTCAACTGCTGCTGGTCGTCGGCGGGCTTTTTCGCCTCGGTGCTGTCGGCCACGGCACTTCCCCTCCTTGGTGGGCCGGGGTCGCGCGGGTTCGTGGATCCGGCCCGGTTGGTGCTGCGGAGTACTACCTGAACCTCTCCAAGTTTACCCGTCGGCCGTGGGTTGGGTCCCGACGAGGTTACGTCCAGTTCGGGGATTGAGACGGTTCCGCGAGCGGGTTCGACGGCGGCTCATCGAGGGCAGGCAGCAGTACCTGCCTGAGCTGGTAGCGGTGGTGCTGCCGTGGTCTTCGTCGGGGATCGACCTGCAGGGGCGGGATGAACACGGGCAGGCCGACATCGTCGAAGGTGATCTGCCACTGATGCGCCGGTGATCGCAATGGATCTGGCTCGACCAACCGGTGATGGTAGGGACAGAGCAGGACGCCGTTGCCCAATTCGGTCTTTCCGCCGACGGCCCACGGGACGATGTGATGACCATCGCAGCAGTCGGCAGCCGCGTCGCAGCCGGGGAAGGCGCAGCCCCGGTCCCTGGCGATCAGGGCTGTGCGCAGCGCCCCGGTGAAGATGCGCCGCGAGCGGCCCTGGTCGAGCAGCACAGAATCAGCCCCGAGCAAGGCCGGAATCAGCGAGCAGTCGCAGGCCAGGCGCCGGGCGTCCCGCCGCGTCTGCCGATTGCGGGCGTGGACGCGATCGGCCACCGAGAGGTCGGCATACGGATCATCGGAGGCCTGGCCGGCCCTGGCCAACGCCTGCATCCCCGTGCCGGACGCCCGGCTTGCGATCTGTTCGAGGGCGGCCGCGACGTCCAATTCCTGGCCGTCCCCGCACTCGCTCAACAGGGCGCGCAGCACCTCATCGACAAATGCAAAGCTGCTTGTCGAATCGCGTTCCGCCGGGGGTGGCCATGAATCAATCCTCGCACCCACCACTGACAGTTTTTCGCGCGCAGCGGCCACCCGGAGCACCCTTTTCGAGACCTTTTCGGACCATGGGCTGGTAGGAAAGTCCCATGGCTGGCAAGGCTGTCATGGCGACCCGATTGGACGCAGAAGTGGTGCACGCAACCGCGCTGCGGCTGCGGGAGCGCATCCGGGCCAGGTTCCCCAGCCGCGACCTGGGGCGGGTGGCCGGTGAACTGCTGGAGTTGGTCGATGAAGTCCGCCAACCCAGCCGCAGCCATCGCTGGTTGGACGTGTTGCGTCGGGTCTGTCGCGCGCTGATCGTCGTGCTGCTGGTAACGGTGCCGATCGTGCTGGGCACGATCATCGTGCGCGGCGTCCAGGAGGTCGACCGTTCGATCGACTGGCTGGCCATCCTGGAATCTGCGATCAACGACCTGGTCTTCACCGGCATCGCGATCCTCTTCCTGTGGGCGGCCCCCGATCGGCTGGCCCGGCACGGCGAATTGGCGGTGTTGCACCGGTTGCGCTCGCTGGCCCACGTCATCGACATGCACCAGTTGACCAAGGATCCGGAACGCTACCGGCCCGACTTCCAGCCCACCGAGGCCTCGATCGACGTCGATCTCACTCCGACCGAACTGTCCCAATACCTCGAGTACTGCTCCGAACTGTTGAGCCTGGTCGGCAAGACTGCCGCCCTGTTCGCCAACAACGCCACCGACCGCATCGTGCTGGACGGCGTACACGACATCGAATCGCTGACCAGCGACCTCTCCCGCCAGATCTGGCAGAAGATCTCGCTGCTGCCCTCGCTCAAACTGGACACCGGCGACGCCGGCTGAGGCGTCACTGACCGTGATCGATGATGTGCTGCAGCAGCGGTGCCCAGCGCTTGATGATCACGGCTCTGGGCAGGCTGGCGATCGGTTCCGCCTCCACCAGGTAGCGGGTGGCGAAGAGTCCGGCCATCGTCGAGTGCAGCATGGCGACGCGCACCTTGCGCTCGGCAGGGGGCAACTCCGCCAGGGTCTGCTCCGCTGCGTCCGTGATCGCCTCGACGATGACCTGGGCGAAGATGATCATCAACTTGGGTTGGCGCTTCGCGACCGCGACCAGCCCTGACCACAGCGGTGACTCCCAGATGGGCAGGACGGTGGCCAGCATCCGCTCACCCATACCGGCTCGGCCGCCCGCCGCCAGCCGACGCACCAGCACCCGCGGATCGAAGTCGATCTGGGCAGCCGCCAGGAAGAGCGCGGTCTTGTCCGCGAAGAAGTGCCTGATCAACCCCGGGTCAACACCAGCCCGGCGGGCGATGGCCCGCACGGAGGTCGATTCATACCCATCGCGGCTGAACAGGTCGTTCGCGGCGCGCAGGATCTCGTCCCGGCTGGTCGACGAACCCGGACGCCGACCGCGCCGGCCGGGCTCGCTGCCGGACGCATCGCTCATGGCGTTCTCCGCCGCAGGCTCGCGGCCGCCACGGCGAGCAACCCAAGGACGCAGGCCGCCACGATGCCCAGGTTCTTGAACAGGTCGCCGGTGGCATCGGCCTCCAGGATGACCGCGTTGATGGCCTCGACGCCGTAGGTCAGCGGGAGCGCCGACGACAGCACGTACAGCCAATCGGCCATCTGGTCGCGCGGCACCAGCAGGCCGCAGAGCACCAACTGCGGAATGATCATCACCGGATACATCTGCACGGCCTGGAACTCGGTGCGTGAGATCGCCGAACTCAGCAGGCCGAACGCGACGCCGAGTTGGGACGACACGACGGCAGCGACCAGCACCTGCCACAACTCGCCTTCGACCTGCATCCCGAGCACCCAGTAGGCGAAGGTGGTGGCGACCACCGCCTGCCAACTGGCCAGGATTCCGAACGCCAGCGCGTAGCCGGTGAGGATGTCAGCCTTGCCGATCGGGGTGGTCAGCAGCCGTTCCAGCGTCCCGGACGTGCGCTCGCGGACCATGGCGATCGCGGTGAGCAGGAACATGATCGTGACGCAGAAGACCACGATCATCCGCGCCTCCAACTGCGAGACCATCGGTTGGCGCTCGTCGAAGATGTAGTGCATCAAGGTGATGATCACCACGGGGATCACCGTGACGATGCCCAGCGTCCGGTGGTCATGGCGCAACTGGCGCAGCATTCGGCCGGTGGTGGCGAACAACAGGCGTGGATGCATCGCGCTCACTCCTCGATTCCGCGCCGGGCATGCTGCGTCCCGGTGATCAACTGCAGGAACGCCGCGTCGAAATTGGATTGCTGAGTACGGCTCAATAGCTGGTTCGGGGTGCATTGCGCGATCAGTTCGCCCGTGCGCAGCAGTAGGACCTCGTCGCAGCGGGCCGCCTCGTCCATCACATGGCTGGAGACCAGGATCGTCGTCCCGGCATTGGCCAGCGCCCGGAAATCAGCCCACAGCTCGTTGCGCAGCACCGGGTCCTGGCCCACAGTCGGTTCATCGAGCACCATCAGTTCGGGCTTACCCACCAGGGCACAGGCCAGCGACACCCGCGACATCTGACCCCCCGACAGGTCGCCGACCAGTTGGTTGGTCTGTTCGCCGAGCCCGACCTGACCGATCACCTCGGTCACCTGGGCCCCCGAGGCCCCGACCAGTCTGGCGAAGTAGCCGATGTTCTCCCGCACCGAGATGTCGCGGTAGACCGACGCCGATTGGGTCATGTAGGCGACGCGGCGACGCAGCCCGGGTTCGCCTGCCGGGCTGCCGAGCACGCGCACCACTCCGGACGCGACGCGCTGCACCCCGACGATCGCACGCATCAGCGTGGTCTTGCCCGATCCGGACGGCCCCAGCAGTCCGACGACCTGGCCAGCGCGAATCCGGCAGTTCAGCCCGTCAAGCACCAGCTTTTTGCCGCGCCGCACCCGCAGGTTCTCGATCGCGACCGCGTCCATGGAATCCATGGCAGTAGCGTGCTCCGGTCATCCTGCGCCCACAAGCCGGTGGGGAATTATCCGAGCGCCCTCATCCCTCGATCCTGCAGTGGAAACGCCATGGGACGTCCAGATCTCCCACACGCGGGGAATTCAGCCGGGTCACCCCGGTCGGCTCAGCCCAGCACCACCGGCACGGACTCGAACCCGCCCACCGGCGGCTGGGCGCGCACCGGTTCGTCGTCCGGCACCAGGTCGATCCGCTGGACGCCGCGCAGCAATTCCTGCACCGCGATCCGCAGTTCCAGGGTGGCCAGCGGGCGTCCGGGGCAAACATGCGGGCCGGTGCCGTAGACCAGGTTGTCCGCGGCGTTCGCCTCCGGGTCGAAGCGCTCGGGGTCGCCGAAGACCGCCGGATCGCGGTTGGCGCCGGTCCAGTTGAGCACCACACGGTCGCCGGCCGGGATCAGGACGCCGCCCACCTGCGCGTCCACGGTGGCCACCCGGCGGTTCGAGACGAACGGGTCGTCGATGCGCAGCACCTCGTCGATGGCCCGATCCAGCGCTTCGTCCGGCAGGTTCCGGAACTCATCCAGATGCTCGGGATGGCTCGCCAGCCAGTGCACCAGCACCCCGATGCACAACGCGATCGAGCCCAGGTCGCCCCCCGTCCAGTTGCGCAGCACCGAAACCAGGATCTCCTCGAAACCGTGCTCGCCGCGCAGCAGGGCGATCACCTCGTCGGTCACGTCGGCCGGCCCGACCGCGGGGTTGAGCAGTCGGGGGGTGACGATGCGCCGGATGATGTCGTCGAAGCGTCCGGCCACCTCGGCGGTGCGGGCCAGGTCGCCCGAGCGGGAGGCCTCATGGTTGGCGGCCATCCAAGCGAGCAGTTCATCCTCCAGATCGGTGGGCCAACCCAGCCATTGGGTCATGAACCGCACCGCGAACCGGGAGCCGTAGTCGGTGACCGCGTCGATCGGCACTCCGCGCGGCAACTCGGCCACCAGGTCCGTCGCCACCCACCGCAACCCAGCCAGCGCCGCCATGCGGGAGGGGCTGAAGAATGGGTCGAAGAGCTCGCGCATCCGCGCGTGCGCGGCTCCGTCCAGACCGTTGGGCACCTGCAGGAAGCGTGACACCCCGGACGAGAACCGCTCCGGATCCTGCGCGATCGCCACCACGTCGGCGTGCCGACACGCTACCCAGCCGGGCCCAGTTCTCGAGAGTCCCTGCTCGCGCAGCCGGTCGTAGTCAACCCGCGGATCGTGGTTCATGCATCTCCTCCTGCTCACGGGTTTACTGCTTGTGCATCGCATGTGGGGGCGTCTCGGCAGGTGAACCCAAAGTATTTTTTCTATAGCGGTTTCCAGACTAATGGGGCAGACTGTCGCCATCACCGCTAGCAGCGAAGGATCGCCGATGGCCGCCGGTTCGCAACTCAAGCCAGACCTGTCCAATTGGGACCCCAACCAGGCCGAAACCTGGGACTCCAAACGGGCATGGCTGACGCTGTGGGTCACCACCTACTCGATGATCCTGGCCTTCTGCACGTGGTACATCGTCTCGACGGTCGCCCCCCACCTGAACAACGTCGGCTTCGACCTGAGCACCCAGCAGTTGTACTGGTTGACGTCGATGCCGGGCCTGGCCGCGGGCACCTTCCGGCTGATCTGGATGTTCCTGCCGCCGATCCTGGGCACTCGCAAGCTGATCACACTGTCCAGCCTCCTGCTGCTCATCCCGATGGTCGGCTGGACGCTGGCCGTCCGCGACTCGTCCACCTCCTACGGCGTCCTGCTGCTGCTCTCGCTGGCCTGCGGCATCGGCGGCGGCATTTTCTCCGGCTACATGCCGTCGACCGGCTACTTCTTCCCCAAGCGGCTATCCGGAACCGCTACGGGCACCGGACGGCATCGGCAACTTCGGCATGTCGATCATCCAGATCCTCGGCCCGTGGGTGATGGGCTTCGGCCTGCTGGGCACCTCGATGCTCGCCCAGGTCACCCGGGACCGCGCCGAACTCTACAACTGCACAACGTGGGCACGGTGCTGATCCATGGGTGGTGCTGGCCGCCCTGCGTACAAGACGCTGCTCAAGTCGTCGATCAAGGCCAACTTCGCCCAGCAGATCGAGCATCTTCGGCAACAAGAACACCTGGTTCCTGATGGTGATCTACGTCGACTTTCGGCGCCTTCTCCGGTTTCGCCGCCCAGTTCGCCCTGCTGCTGCGCGGTGCTCGACATCCACCTCCCAGTTCGCCGGGCAACCCAACCTGGTCACCGGCGCCACCTATGCCTTCCTGCCACCGCTGATCGCCTCGGCCGTCGATGATCTGGGGTCCACTGGCCGTTGAACCGCTTCGGTGGCGCGATCTGGACGTTCGTCTCCGGCGTCGGGATGACCATCTCGATCTTCGCCGCGGCGAGTTTCCTCAACCCGACCTCGCCCGACCAGTACAGAATAACAGTGCGCGATGTTCGCGATGTTCTTCTTCGCCGGCATCGGCGCCGGCACGTTCAAGCAGATGCCGATGATCATGCCGCCGCGCCAGGGCATCGGCGGCGTCCGTCGCTTCACCGCCGCCATCGCCGCCTTCGGCCCGTTCATCGTGGGCGTGGCGTTGGCCAACCTCGACGACCGCGCATTCCTCGGCGCGGCGTCGCATCTTCTGCACGGCCTGACGTGGTGGCTGATGTGCCGCGTCAAGGCGCCGTTCCCCGGCTGAGCCATCCACAGTAAGGAGCACCGATGTCCAACACAGATTCCAATCCGCTGCTGGGACTGGCGACCTTCCTGCGCAAGGGCCGTCGCCCGACAAGCGGCAGATCTTCGTGACCGGTGGACGCGAAGCGGGCGTTCTACCGCCGACCGTTGGTCGCACGACAAGGTGGTGCGCTCAACCCGGCGTCAACTGCACCGGGTCCTGCTCGTGGAAGGTGTACGTCAAGGACGGCATCATCACCTGGGAGGAGCAGCAGACCGACTACCCCGACACCGGCCCGAACCTGCCCGACTACGAGCCCCGCGGCGCCTTGCGGTGCCTCGTTCAGCTGGTACACCCTCTACTCACCGATGCGGGTGCGCTACCCGTACGCCCGCCAAGTGCTGGTGCAGCTGTGGCGCGCCGCCCGGGCCGAGCACGCCGATCCGGTCGACACGGGCGTCCATCGTCGAGGACCCGACCAAGGCGCGGGTATCCTACAAGTCGCAGCGCGGCAAGGCGGCCTGGTCCGGATCAACTGGGAGATGGCCGAGTTGGCGGCCGCCGCCCACGTCTACACGATCAAGCGGTACGGCCCCGACCCGGCTGGCCGGCTTCTCGGTCATTCCGCGATGAGCCAAGTCAGCTACGGCGCCGGCGTGCGCTTCTACTCGCTGATCGGCGGCGTGGTGCTGTCGTTCCGGCCTGGTACGCCGACCTTGATGGCCTCGCCGCAGGTCTTCGGCGACCAGACCGACGTGCCGAGTCGGGAGACTGGTACAACGCCAGCTACCTGATGATGTGGGGCTCAATGTGCCGGTCACCCGCACCCCGGACGCCCACTTCGCGGCCGAGGTGCGCTACCGGGCACCAGCGGGTGGTCGCGGTCTCGCCCGACTACGCCGACTATCAACACCAAGTTCGCCGACGAGTGGCTGGCGATCACCCCGGCACCGATGGCGCGCTCGGCATGGCGATGGGCCACGTCATCCTGCGCGACTTCCATGTCGCCAAGGGCACGCCTACTTCATGGACTACATGACCCGGTTCACCGAGCGCCCCTACCTGGTCGCATTGGAGGAGAAGACCGCGCCGGACGGCAGCAGCGGCTACGCGCCGGCAAGTTCGTCGCAACAAGCCGACATCCCCGCAAGTTCGCCGACCAGGAGAACGCGGCGTTCCACGGTCATGCTCGACAGGTAGGTTCCCCAGGTACCCAACGGCTCGTTGGGCACCGCTGGGGTGAACAGGGCATGGGCAAGTGGAACTCAAGCTGGACGGCATCGACCCGCTGATGTCCATGGCAAGATGTCGACCACGAGGGCGTCGAGGTGCTGTTGCCGCGATTCGACTGGTGCCGGATGCGTCGACGATGATGCCAGCCATGTCGGCGCGGCGAACTGGTGCGTCGCGGCGTCCCGGCCCACCGGATCGGCGACAAGCCGCCCTGGTCACCACGGTCTACGACGATGCTCGCCCAGTACGGCGTCGGACGCCCCGGGATTCAGGCGACGGCCCGCCGGTGACGACGACGCCGACGCGGTCGGCACCCCGGCAGGCGGCGAGGCGATGACCGGCATCCCAGCCCCCAGATCACCCGGGTGGCGCGCGAGTTCGCCCAGAACGCCAGCCGTCGCAGGGGCCGGACATGATCATCATGGGTTCGGGCGCCAACCACTACTTCACGCCGACACCATCTACCGCACGATGCTCGCCCTGCTGATGATGTGCTGGCTGCGGGCCGTAATGGCGGCGGCTGGGCCCACTACGTCGGGCAGGAGAAGGTGCGCCCGATCACCGGCTGGCAGCAGTACGCCTTCGCCTTCGACTGGCAGCGTCCGACATGGCACATGACCGCACGTCCTACTGGTACCTGGCCACCGACCAGTGGCGCTACGACGAGACTGCCTGCCGATGCGCTGCTGTCGCCACTGGCGTCCGACCGGCTGCGCAACCGGACCGCGGCACCTGGTCGAGGGCGAGCAAGCGTGGCTGGATGCTGACCGCCCATTCGACCGCAACCCGCTGCAGATCACGGCGGACGCCAAGGCGGCCAGCAGGGCGCCGGCCGACTGGTCGAGCAACTGAAGATGATGAACTCGAGTTCGCCTGCGAGGATCGGACAATCCGGAGAACTTCCGCGGGTGATCGTCAGCTGGCGGATAACCTGCTGGGTTCGTCGGCCAGGGTGCGAATACTTCTACAAGCACCTGCTGGGCGCAACCGACTCGGTGCGCGGTGCCGGAATCGGCGCCCGAGCGGCGGCTGAAGTCGATGGTCTGGCGTGAGGAGGCCGCCAGCAAGGTAGGGCGCCTGTTCATGACGCTGGACTTCCGGATGACCTCCACCACCCTGCACTCCGACTTAGTGCATTTCGGCGGCGACACGGTACGAGAAGCGCTACGTCATCTCGACCACCGACATGCACCCGTTCATCCACTCGTTCAACCCGGCCATCGCGCCACCACGGGAGACCGGACCCTCGGCCGAGATCTTCCGGACGCTGGCCGGCTACGTCTCGGTATCTTCCGTGAAGATCGGCTGACCCACCGGAACGCAGACCGACCTGCTGGCGGCACCGTTGAACCACGACACCCCGGACGCGCTCGGCATGCCTCACGGTGCGACCAGCCCGTTCGAGAGGACACCCCGATGGTGCCCGGCGTCACGATGCCGAAGCTGATCCCGATCGAGCGTGACTACACGCTGATCCAGGAGAAGTTCGACACCATCATCGGCCCGCTGCCGGAGAAGGTCGGCACCCCGATCAAGGGCATCGTGCTCAACCCGGACGTCGAGATCGCCGAACTGGGTGAGGCGCACGGCCAGGCCCGCACCGGCGCCTGCGCCGGGCGTCCGCTGGTCGACACCGACTTGAAGGCGGCCGAGATGATCCTGGCTGTCGGCGTCGGTGTTCGACTGGCCACCCGAGGAACGCCGAAGCGCACCAGGACGAAGATGGCCGACGCGCCGGTGAAGGCGCGGAACTCGCCTTCGTCCGGCACGAACGCCAACCGCAGCCGGTGATCACCTCGCCGGAGTGGTCGGGTTCGGAGACCGGCGGCCGGCGCTACTCGGCATTCGTCCGAACGTCGAGCGGGACAATCGTCGGCACCTGACCGGCGATGCACTTCGCCGACCACGACTGGATGGCCGACATGGGCGGTAGCCTACATCTTCAAGCCACGCTGGACATGCACCGGTTGTTCGGGGACACCAAGATCGGCGCCACCACGACCGGTCATGAGTCGGCGGCCGTCGAGGTCGGCGTGCGCGCGACCCCGCACAACAAGTGGTCCATCCACTCCGAGTACGAGGACAACCCGTTCATGCTCGCTGAGCCGGGGTGGTCCAACATCTGGATGTCGCCGACGCCGGGGAAGATCGGCGTGGCCGACAGCGATCAGGGGCTACAACCGCAGCAGGGTGGTGGTCGCCGAGGCGGTGGTCAGCCACCGGATGCCGGAGGGCACGGTCTTCATGCACCGAGCGCGCACGGTCGATGTGCCGCGCAGCAGACCACGAACAGCCGTGGCGTCCGCATTGACCCGGGTGTTGATGAAACCAAGCCTGATCGGCGGTTACGCCCAGCACGCCTATGCGTTCAACTACGTCGGACCCACCGGAAACCAGCGCGATGAGGTGACGGTCGTCCGTCGCCGCAGCCAGGAGGTGCAGTACTGATGCGAGTCATGGCCCAAACAGCGATGGTGATGAACCTCGACAAGTGCCTTGGTTGTCACACCTGCTCTGTCACCTGCAACCAGATCTGGACGAATCGCGACGGCGTCGAGTACGTCTGGTTCAACAACGTCGAGACCCGGCCCGGGCTGGGTTACCCGAAGACCTACGAGGACCAGGAGAAGTGGAAGGAGCGGCTGGGTGCGGCGTCCGAACGGGACGCTGCAACTCAAGGCCGGCGGCCGGCTACGCAAGTTGCTGACGATCTTCTACAACCCGGAACTGCCCACCTTCGACGACTACTACGAGCCATTGACCTACGAGTACGAGATGTTGCTCAACGCGCCCGCGAACTCGCCGCACGTGCCGGTGGCGCGTCCCAAGTCGTTGATCACCGGCAAGGACACCAAGATCACCTGGTCGGCCAACTGGGACGACTCGCTGGCCGGTTCGCGGGAGGTCGCGATCGCCGACCCGGTCTCAAGAAGATGAACGAGCAGGTCAAACTCGGTGCGAGAAGACCTTCATGTTCAGCATCTGCGAGCACTGCCTGAACCCGAGTTGCGTGGCGAGTTGCCCGTCGGGCGCCATGTACAAGCGGCTCGAGGACGGCATCGTGCTGGTCGACCGGCGCACCAGTGCCGTGGCCAGCGGATATTCGGGCTGCCCGTACAAGAGATCACCAGCCACAAGTCCGGCAAGGCCGAGAAGTGCACGCTGCTACCCGCGCCTGGAGGAGGGCTGCCAACGGTCTGCTCCGAGACCTGCGTCGGCCGATTGCGCTACACTGGCGTGGTGCTCTACGACGCCGACAAGGTGTCTGCGGCAGCCGCGGTGGAGAACGAGCGCGACCTGCTCGCGCGCAGCGCGACTGCTTCCTCGATCCGTTCGATCCTGCCGTGCGAGCAGGGGCGGCAGCCGCCGGCATCCGCACGACTGGATCGTCGCTGCGCAGCAGTCGCCGATCTGGGCGCTGACGACTACGAGGTGGCGTTGCCGCTGCACCCGGAGTACCGGACGCTGCCGATGGTCTGGGCGCAACCGCCGCTGTCGCCGATCGTGGACGAGTCCACCCGCACCCGGCAACGACGGCGAGGACCAGGTGCTGTTCTGCGGCGCTGTCGACGATGCGTATCCTGCAGTACGCTGGCCGAACTGTTCACCGCCGGGGATACCCGTCCGGTGGAGAAGGCGTTGCGCCGGCTGGTGGCGATGCGCTCCCCATGCGCGACATCAACCTCGGCCAGATGTTCCGGGCGGTCGCCCAGGCGGTCGGTCTCACCGGGCAGGGCATCGAGGACGTGGCTGCTGGCGATCGCGCCCTACGCCGAGCGCTACGTGATCCCGCAGACCCACGGCGAACTGGAAGGCGCAACACCCATCGCGCTGATCCGATGGGTTGCGGAGCCGGGTGGCGGTGTCACCGGTTCCGGACCGGTGCCGCTGAAACTCGAGACCCAGCCCGAACAGGAGGCGCATCATGAGCGTCCCGATGTTCGGCCGGGGGTCACCCAGGCCATCCGCGCGGAACCCCGCTGCCGCCAGTGCCGCGCACCGCCGAGCAGCGTGCGCTGACCCACATGGCGGCGCCATCGATGCCGGCAACCGACTACCCGAGCGCCGAGAACACGGCCAAGTACCCCACGGTGCGGACGCGCTGGCCGACCTACGCGACCGGTAGCGCTCGACTGGCTGGCTTCTGGACTGGTGGACGAGGTCGGTCCGGACAAGGCTGCCGAGCAGTACGTGACGACCTTCGACCTCAAGCGCAAGTGCCCTCTACCTGTCGTACTTCCTCACGGGTGACACCCGCAAGCGCGGCATGTCGCTGGTCAACTTCGTGGAGGCCTACCGCGCGTCGGTTTCGAGGTGGACGCGAACGAACCTATCGACTACCTGCCGATCGTCCTCCTCCGCCGTCGGCGACGCAGGTGATGGCAGGCGTCCTGCTGGCCGCCCGCCGGGAGGCATTGAAGTGCTGCGGAGGCGTTGGAGCAGATGGCAAGCCCGTGGGCCGAGGTGGTGGCAGCGGTGACCTGCTGCCGCACATGGATGGCCACACCCGAAGTGGGTGCTCGACCTGATCGCCGGCTTCGCCGACCGAGATGGTCGGTTTGGAGGCGATGTCGGCCGCACCGGTGCCGCCGGGTTCTGCTGAGTTAGTTGGCATTGAAGACTGGAGGTGAGGACGATGAACGCCACAGGAGTCCTGCTGTGGGTGATCCTGCCCTACGTCTACCTGACGTTGGTCGCAGGCGTCATCTGGCGCTGTCTTGGTGGACAAATTCGGCTGGACCACGCGCTCATCCGAGGTACACGAGCGCCCCTTGCGCGTCTCGGCTCACCCATGTTCCACTTCGGGCTGCTTGCGGTGGCCGGTACCGCGGGCTTCATGGGCCTGCTGATTCCCAAGACTGGTTAAGGCCGCCGGGATCCCGCAGCGCATCTACCACTACACGGCGATGTTCGGCGGCGGCACGGCCGGCACGGTGACCACCATCGGCACAGTGTTGCTGCTCTACCGGCGGTTCACCGTCGGTGCAGGGTCTTCCAGGCCACCACCACTAACGATAGCAAAAGGTCATGTACGTCCCTGCACCTTCCACTGCCAATCGTGCTGGGCATGATCGCGGTGATCCTGAACCAGTTCCTGGGCGGGGCGCACGGCTGGCTATCGCGAGACCATCTCGCCGTGGCTTCCTCGCGGCCTGCTGACGCTGCAGCCCGATCCGAGGGTTGATGGCGGGCGTGCCTTCCAGGCTTTCCAGTTGCATGTGCTGGCCGGCTTCCTGCTGTTCGCGATCCTGCCGTTCACCCGGCTGGTGCACTTCATGACCCCGCCGGTGGGCTACCCGACGCGTCCGTACGTGGTTTACCGCTCGCGGCAGGCCAATGCGGCCATCCGGCCAGCGAAGCGCGGTTGAACCGCGCGGCCGAGGGTCTACTCGGACGCGTCGTCGCGCTCGGCCACGACGGCCGGGCGGCAGCCAGTCGAAGTAACAAACGGACGCGGAGCGTCCGCGTCCCTGAACTGCAACGGCGGCGGGGGTGGGGATGAACCTGCCCCCGCCGCCGTCTGCCCCGGGGGGTCTGGGTAGATTGTTGGGTGTGTTGGATTGCGTAGTGGTCGGTGCCGGTTTCGCCGGGTTGACTGCAGCTGCTGAGCTGGCGAACCGCGGCAAGGACGTCGTGGTGCTCGAAGCGCGCGAGCGCATTGGGGGCCGCGTCCACACCGTCGACCACGACGGGCAGATCATCGAGATCGGTGGTCAGTGGGTCAGCCCGGGCAACGAGCAGATGCACAAGTTGATCGCCGAGGCCGGCGTCGATCTGGTGGGCCCGCAGGAGGGCGCGTTGATGATCCGCTCCCAGGGCGGGGCGTTCCGCGGCATGACTGCCCCCGATCGAAATCATTCATTGACCCCCTTCGAGATGGCCGACCTGGGCCAGGGCGTCCTGCGCTTCCGGCGCCTGGCGCAGCGGGTGGTCGCCGATCCGACGTGGGCAGCCGCGAACGTGGCCTGGCTTGGTCAGCCGCTGAGCCGCTGGGTGCGGGCCAACCTGCGCACGCCCGCCGCCCAGCAGGATTTCTCCGCAGTGCTGGCCAGCGTCGAGGACGGGCTGGCCGACGACCTGACGTTGGGCACTGCGTTGCAGACCAGCATCGGCGGCACCGACCTGGAGTCGCTGTTCATCGTCAGCGGCGGCCTCAAGCTGCGCCGCGTCGTCGGTGGCATGCACCAACTCGCCGAACACTTGGCTGACAAGCTCGGCGATCGGATCCGGCTCGGCGTCGAGGTGAGCGGTATCGACCACCACGCCGATCGCGTGGTCGTGCACACCACGTCGGGCGAGCGTTTCGAGGCGCGGCGCGCGCTGGTCACGCTGTCGCCGTGGATGGCTCGCGACCTGGAGTACACCCCGCCGCTGCCGGCCTGGCGCGAAGAGGTCGTCGGCCGGACGTCGCCGGGCAGCGTGATCAAGTGCTTCGTCATCTACCCGACGCCGTGGTGGCGCGAGGAGGGCCTGAGCGGCCAGATGAGCGCGGACGAGGGCACCGTGCGGGTGACCTTCGACATCACCGATCCCGGTGGACCCGGCGTGATCATGGGCTTCATGGAGGGTGACGAGGCCGACAGTATGTCGAAGCGCAGCCTCACCATCCGGGAACGTGCGGTGATCGACTCGCTGGCCGCCGTCTTCGGTGAGCAGGCCCGCCAGCCGCACGAGTACGTCGACTACGACTGGGTCTCCGATCCGCTGACCCGTGGCGCGCACACCCCGCACTTCGCGCCCGGTATCTGGAGCGTCAACGGGCAGCTGCTGGCCGAGCCGGTCGGGCCGATCCACTTCGCGGGTGCCGAGTACGCAGGCAAGTACAACGGCTACCTGGAAGGTGCCATGCGCTCGGCCCAGGATGAGGTTCGCGCCATCCTGCGCGAGTTGGGCTGACACCCAGCAGGCTGACGCACAGCAGGCTGACACGCAGAAGGGGGCAGCGACTCTCGTCACCACCCCCTGCTGCATCGGGTTCGCTAGATGGCGGCCTCCCCTCGCTCACCGGTTCGCACCCGAACCACATCGTCGACCGGCTGCACCCAGACCTTGCCGTCGCCGATGCTGCCGCTGCGGGCCGCGTCGCAGATCGTCTGGACGATGGTGTCCACCTCCGCGTCCGCGGCGACCATGTCGATCCTGATCTTGGTGATGAAGTCGATGGTGAACTCCTCGCCGCGATAGACCTCGGTGTGGCCGCGCTGGTGGGCATAGCCGCTCACCTCGGTCACGGTCATCCCACTGATGCCGTGCCTGGCCAGTGCGATCTGCACGTCGTCGACTGCGTCCTCGCGCAGTACTGCGGTGATCAACTTCATGCCGACACCTCCTCGGCGTCACGCTCGGTCGGGACGAGCAGGGTCTTGCGGACGTTGTAGGACGAGTACTGCACCTTGGACAGGTCGTAGCCGGTCTCGGCGTGCTCGGTCAGGTCGACACCGCTGGTCTCCTCGCCGGCACCGATCCGCAGACCCATCGTCCGCTTGAGCGCAATGGCGATCAGGTAGGTGACGACGAACGAGTAGACCAGGACGACGCCGGCACCGAGTGCCTGACGACCAAGCTGGCCGAAGCCACCGCCGAGCAACAGGCCGGCAGTCTCCTGCCCACCGGTCAGCGAACCGTCCGCGAACAGGCCGATCGCCAGCGTCCCGATCAGGCCACCGACCAGGTGGACGCCAACCACGTCCAGCGAGTCGTCATAACCGAGCTTGAACTTCAGGCCGAGTGCCATCGAGCAGCCGACACCGGCGAGGATGCCGATCGCGATCGCGCCCAGCGGGGTGACCACCGCACAGGCCGGCGTGATGGCGACCAGGCCGGCAACGACACCGGACGCAGCGCCCAGCGAGGTCCCGTGTCCGTCGCGGATACGCTCGGTCACCAGCCAGGCCAGCATGGCAGCGGCTGGCGCGGCGAGCGTGTTCACCCAGGCCAGGCCGGCCAACTCGTTGGCACCCAGCGCCGAACCGGCGTTGAAGCCGAACCAGCCGAACCACAGCAGGGCGGCACCCAGCATCACCAGGGTCAGGTTGTGCGGACGCATCGGGACGCGGCCGAAGCCGATCCGGGGCCCGAGCACGATGGCCAGCGCCAGCGCAGCCGCGCCCGCGTTGATGTGGATCGCGGTGCCACCGGCGAAGTCGAATGCCTTGATGGTGTTCGCGATGAAGCCGCCCTTGTCGGAGACAACGCCATCGAAGGCGAAGACCCAGTGGGCAGCCGGGAAGTAGACCAAGGTTGCCCAGACAGCGGCGAAGACGCACCAGGCGGCGAACTTCATCCGGTCGGCCACCGCGCCGGAGACCAGGGCGACCGCGATGATCGCGAAGGCCGCCTGGAAGCCAACGAAAACGAACCCGGGCACGGTGCCCACCTCAGCGCCCATCACGTTGCGCAGTCCGAGGTACTGGGTCGGATCGCCGACCAGGCCGCCGATCGAGTTGCCGAACGCCATGGAGAAGCCGTACAGCACCCAGGCCACTCCCACGATGCCAATCGTGACGATCGACATCATCATCATGTTGAGCACGCTCTTGCTGCGCACCATGCCGCCATAGAAGAAGGCCAGCGCGGGTGTCATCAGCAGGACCAGGGCGGCGCTGATGAGGACCCAGGCGGTATCGCCGGCGTTAATCTCGAGGATTGTCATGCGGAAAATCCTGCGGCCCGGGCGTTGCGCGCGGATTGTGACCGCGTTACGGGTTTGTTAGCGTCCGGGGCGTTGCGTTACGGCAGCGTTTCAGCGCCACTGGCCGTGGGGCTGCTCAGCACGCGGACGCGAAGGTGCCCGCGCTGATCTGGCGCACCTCGCTGGCCAACTCGGTCAGCGCCTGCTTGCCGGCGTCCGGGTCGTCGCCACCGACCGCTGCCATCGAGATGCCAAGCATCTGCCCGCCGCGCAGCCGGATCAGGCCGAATTGCCGAACCATCGTCTCGCCATTGGCCAGTTCGCCCCAGGCCCCCTTGGCGTAACTGAGCGGCAGCGTTTGCAGGCCCCAGGGATCCGGCGTCCGATCGTTCAACTGGGAGAGCACCGGGTGCATGTCGATGGCGTCGCAGTACAGGGCCGCCATCAGCCGCGATTGCGCGTCCAGTCGCCAATCGGTGGTCAGGTACGGTTCGAGGTCGCGATCGGATTCGGCCGGGACCCGGGTGGTCCAATCGCCGTGGTCACGCAGCGCGTTCGTGGTCTTGGTCGCCGCCTCGTCCGGGGTGCCCAGAAAGGCCCACATCGCATCGTCGGCAGCCGCGGAGTTGCCTGCGAGCGAGCGGTTGAACAGGTAGCCGCGATCCTGGGGCTGTCGAGGGTTGTCCAGCACCGCGAGCGCCATGGCGACATCGATGGTGGCGAACGCGTCGCCGCTGCGCAGCGTCCCGCCGTACCAGGTCTGCTGGGTCCGCTGGTAGGGCACGGCCAGGCCGTCCAGCGTGATGCCGATGGTGACGTCGTACCTGCGTTCGATGGACGCGATGGCCTGACCCAACTCGGGTAGTTCGGGGGCTGGGGCCAGGTCGGGTGGGGACGCGAACGGACTGTGCAGCACGGTCAACCGCGGGGTTGATTCCTTACCGCCGGGCGCCGGCGGGTTGCCGGTGTTGGGGCGGGTCGCCCCGAAAGCGATGGTGCTGACCAGCACGATGATGACGGAGAAGATGAGCAGCCCGAGCGGGGCCTGCCACCACCAACCGAGGCGTGTACGCAGGCCGGAGTTGGCACCGCGCCGAGTAGGGTGGGTGCCACCGTCGGCAGAGCCGCGCTCAGACACGTACGTCGACCTCCTGGGGCGTTCCGGAGTAGCGTCCTGTCGAACGGTCCGGATGCCTAACAATATGGTGCGGCTCGCCAGGGCGGCGGCCCGGGATGTGGATGGAGTCTGATGTTCTGCGCACGTTGCTGGTCTGCGGTTGGACCGCACGACCGGGCGTGCCGCGAATGCCAACTCGACCTGACGCGTCCGGGCTCAGTGCGGCTGACCGACCCGCGGCGCGTCCCGCGGGACATCGACGGCAACCCGATCACCACCCCCGCTGCCGGCCAGCAGGCCACCCCGCCGGCGCCGGCCTACGACGCCCCGATGGCCGAACCTGCACTGGGCAAGCCGGACGCCGCCCCCGCACCGACGCCCGTCAAGGGGCCGGGTTGGTGGAGTGGGGTCAAGTCGCAGTTGCTCGCCATCGGTGAGAAGGCTGCGGCAGCCAATCGGGCTCGGGCAGCGGCCGCCGCACAGCAGCCGCAACCACAACCCCCGGCACTCGGACAGCCCCAGGCGCCGCTGGGTCCGCCCCCGATTTCGGAGGCGGGCCTGACCACGGTGTTGCGGCCCGGGTTCGGCGATGCGGACCGCACCGTGATCCGCGAACCCGCCGTGCCGGTTGACGGTGAGCGAACCGTGATCCGCGAGCCGGTGCAGCCGGACGAGGGCGAGTCAACGGTGATCCGGGAGCCCGTCCGGCCGGACGCCGGTGAGCGAACGGTGATTCGCCAGCCCGTCCAGTCTGACGAGGGCGAGCGGACCGTGATCCGGGAGCCGGCGCAGCCGGCAGACGGCGAGCGGACAGTGATCCGCCAGGTCGCCGGGCAGGACGCGGACCGGACCGTTATCCGGGCGTCGCAGGACGACGAGACGGTGATGCGTCCGCGTCGCGACCCGCGCGAACTGAGCCTGTGGGATGACTACGGCATGGCCAACGCGCCGGAAGGCCTGGGCATCGACAAGGACGCCGGCCTTCGGGAGCGCATCGGTCACCTGCTGGGTGCCACCGCGGTGCCCGCCGCGAAGACCTTGACCTTCCTGGCCGTCTTGGCCGCCACCGTGGTGGTGCTGGCGCTGTTGATGGGCCGGCTGCTGACGCTGGATTCCCTGGTTGTCGTGAATCCCGGGCATACCCCGACCTTCCCCACTCCGACGTCTGCGGCGTCCGCGGCCGAGCCGGCACCCACCTCCGCGCCGCCTGCCAGCGCTGAGCAGACTTCCGCCACGCCCAGCCAGGCGTCCACGCCACAGACCCCGTCGATGGCCGCCGGCGCCAAACAGTGTGATCCCGGCGTCTGGGCCGGGCCGCAAACCTCCTGCGCGCTGGCCAATGCCGTCGCCGACCAGGTGCGGCTCGACATGACCGGCACCATCGTCGTCCAGGCCTTCAGTTCGTCGTCGAACCAGACCTATCGACTCGAGTGCACAGCCGACCGGGGCATCACTTGCAACGGTCTGGACGGTGTGCAGGGTGTCCACGTGTGGCTGGTGACCAACTCCTGATCAGGACTTGCTGGGCCGCCGGGTGCCGGCCAGCCGGGCACCGCCGTCGGATTCCCACAGCGACTCCCAACCTTCGCTGAGTTCGAACTCGCTGACCGCCGAGGTCGGGAACCAGCACTGGATCTGGTCGGCCTCCTTGGGTTGGGTCGCCCACGCCAACTCTGCGGCGAGCGTCGGGATGCCGGGGGAGTGCCCGATCACCAGCAGGCCGGTGACTTCGTCGGGGATCTCGCCGATCCGCTGCCGGATCAGGTCCGGTGAGCCGAGGTAGAGCGCCTCCATGTACTCGACGGGCACTGGATCGCCGTCAGGTGTGCGCAGGCCGAGTGCCTCATAGGTCTGCCTGGTGCGCGTCGATGACGAGCAAAGCACGTGCTGGATGCCGCGGTCGGCCAGTTCAATGCCCGTCTCGCGAGCCTGCGTCCAGCCTCGGGGCGCCAACTCGCGCGAGAAGTCGTCACGGGCCGAATGCGACTCCGCTTTGGCGTGGCGCATCAGGAACAGGGTGCGGGTCATGGCCCATACGCTACGGCCTGCATCCCGATCACGAACAGGTGGCCACCGCGAGATCTCGGTTGATGGACGAATCGACGCGATGCTCGAAGCCACGCCAGGCCGGGGCGTCAAGCACCGTCAGCCCAGCGTCGGCCAGCATGCCCACCAGTTCGTCGCGCGGCAGGGTCAAGGTGTTCCACGAGATCCCGAGCGCGCCGCCCGGACGCAACTGGCCGCGCCACACCGGGATCGCCTCGGCCAGCAGGGCTCCGGGAGAGCGGTCGCGCTGCCGGCCACTCTTGCCGGAGCGCCCCTGTTCCGCGCCATGCACGACGCCGTAGGGGGCATCGGTCACGATGGCGTCGAACCGCTTCCGGCCATAGAGCGCGGCCGAATCCCTGGTGTCCCCGGTGAAGACGGTCATCGTCAGCGTGGGCATCCCCGGCCGGGCCGGTTGGTCGTGGGTTGCTTCGCCCAACCGCACCTCTGCGTCCAGTCTGCGGCCGACCGACCGGCCATCCCGGCGCACCGGGGAGACCTGGGCGGAGTGCTTCAGCCGCTTGGTGCGAAGGTAGGTCTTCAGGTAGGCGGCCAGCGCTTCGAAGGACTTGTCGTCCGCCTCGACACCGAAGCCGTGGTGTCCGGCCTGCCAGGCCGCCAGCAGGGTGGTGCCGCGTCCGGCCAGCGGGTCGAGGATCTCCAGCGGTCCCGGCCGGTCGATCTGCGACAGCGTCAGGTGTAGTAGCAGCCGGGTGAACATTTCATTGGTTTTGCCCTGGTACTTCGGGATCGTCACCAGGTCGTCGTCGAAGACCGCGGTCGTGCCGACGTCCAGCGGACGCAGCCCACCCGGGGTCTCCTCGAAGCTGACCAAGTGGGCCGATTGGGCAGCCAGCACCAACTCGTCGACCTCGTCGGCGACGAAGCGCAATGCGTCGGCGGCGCCCAGTTTCGTGGCGCTGATCTCGCGGGCGAAGTCGGCGGTGACCGCGAGTTCGGCGGCGGCGAGAGCGGGCGTGGCCTGCCGATACACTCGATTGGCGGTTGGGCTCAGCAGTGTCACGTAGTTCGGCACCAGCCCATCGTGTCACGGGAGGTCCGATGGCTGCAGAAGGAAGCGGCGCGCATCGCGTCCAGCCGCACCATCTGCTGGCCGTCTTCGCCGGCGGCATGCTGGGAACCCTTGGTCGCTGGGCAGTCGGCGAGTGGCTGGTCTCGTACCAATCCGCCACCCTGCTGGTCAATCTGTCGGGTGCGCTGCTGCTCGGTCTGCTGGTCGGCTGGCTGGCCGGTCGCCCCGATGCCGGACGCCGCCAGACGGTGCGTCTGCTGCTGGGGACCGGCGTCCTGGGTGCCTGGACGTCATATTCCGCATTGGTGATCGGCGCCTGGCAACTCGCGGGGCAGGGCGGATCGGTCGCAGCGATGGCCGCCTACCTGGCGGTCGCGGTGGTCGGTGGCCTGCTGGCCGCCTGGCTCGGCGCACTGCTGGGCGCCCTGGCGCAGTGGAGGGCTGCCGCATGATCATCGCGATGGTGCTGGCCGGCGGCCTCGGAGCGGTGCTGAGGTTCCTGGTGGACCACCTCTCCGCTCGTCTGATCACCCGGCATTTCCCGCTCGGGACGCTGATCGTCAATGTCACCGGCAGCCTGGCGCTCGGCCTGGTCGTCGGGGCCCTCGGCGCGCACTCGGACGCGACGCTGGTGCTGGGCACCGGACTGCTCGGCGGGTTCACCACGTTCAGCACCCACGCCGTCGAGACGTTGCGGTTGTGGATGGTCGATGGGCGGTGGCGGGCCGCCCTGGTCAACGCGACGCTGACACTGACCTTGTGCCTGATAGCCGGTTGGCTCGGCTTGACGCTATTTGCCCTAGTGAACCCATAAAGGGACCCCTCTGAATTAGGCAAGGTTAGGCTATGCTAACCTTCATTTTGTGAAGTCAGTCGTGACGCGGTTGTGCGGTCGCTGCCTCGATGTGTGCGAGGTGGACGCGGCCGGCTGCGTGGCCATGGGTCGGATGGAGTGCGGACAGCGCGCCACGATCGCCGGCTTCCGCGATCACGTCGACATGACGATCAGCCGCCGACTCTTCGACCTGGGATTCGCCCAGGGCGTCGAGGTCGAGTTGATCCGCCGCGCACCGATGCGGGATCCGCTGGTCTTCCGGGTTGGCGGCAGCGAGATGCTGCTCCGCCGCAGCGAGGCAGATCGCGTCGTCGTCCGAGTGGGCTAGATGTCGTGTCATGACGTGCCCGGCGGCGCAACGGCCGTCGAACCCAACACCCTGCGGGTGGCCCTGGTGGGCAATCCGAACGCCGGAAAATCCACGCTGTTCAATGCGCTGACCGGGCTGAACGTCAAGGTAGCGAACTACCCCGGGGTCACCGTAGCGAAGCACACCGGGGGCATGCAGGTGGCCGGCCGCAGCATCGTGGTCGAGGACCTGCCGGGCTCCTATTCGCTGGATCCGATCAGTCCGGACGAGGAAGTGGTCGCCCGCACCCTCGACCTGCCGGCAGCATTGCGTCCGGACGCGATTCTGGTGGTACTGGACGCGACCAGCCTGCAGCGGTCGCTGGGCCTGTTGGCCCAGGTGCAACAACTGCGGTTGCCCACGATGACCGTGCTCACCTTCAGTGACGAACTGGCCCGCCGCCAGGGCGCGCTGGACGCCGGCTTGCTCGCTCAGGCCACCGGCAGCCGGCTGCAGATCGTCACGGCGGGCAACCGCGCCCACCTGCACGACCTCAAGCTGGCGCTCACCGAGTACCAGCAGTGGCCCTCTCCCGCGGTGCCGGCGCCGACCGAGCCGAACCACGTCACCGGCTGGATCACCTCGGTACTGCGCAGTTCCGGGTACCAGACCCCGGCCGTGGACCTGCGGACCAGCCGGATCGACCAAGTGCTCCTGCATCCGGTCTTCGGCAGCCTGATCTTCTTCGTGGCGATGGCGCTGTTCTTCCAGGTGATATTCGCGGTCGCGGCCCCCATCCAGGGCTGGATCGAGACCGGTTTCGCCTGGCTGGGGGAGTTGGTGCGCGCCCACGTCGGCATCGGCTGGCTGGCCAGCCTGCTCGCCGATGGGCTGATCGCCGGGGTGGGTGGCGTCCTGGTCTTCCTGCCCCAGATCGGGCTGCTCTTCGCGATGATCGCGCTGCTCGAGGCGACCGGCTACATGTCTCGGGCCGCCTTCCTGATGGACCGGGTAATGGGACGCGCCGGCCTGGAGGGTCGGGCCTTCGTGGCGATGCTCAGTTCGGTTGCCTGCGCCGTGCCCGGCATCATGGCCACCCGGACGCTGCCCTCGGCCCGCGATCGGCTGGCCACCATGATGACCGCACCGCTGATGACCTGTTCGGCGCGCCTGCCGGTTTACACACTGCTGATCGGCCTGCTGGTGCCGGCCGACCTGCGCGTCGGGCCGGTCGGCGTCCAGGGACTCG
>JAXGOU010000011.1:0-78400 GCA_040767325.1 Brooklawnia sp.
GGTCCACGGAGCCGGAGCACGCAGCACATAACGCGTCACCACCTGGTAGATGACCAGGCCCAGGACGCACATCAGCAGGAACCCGGCGACAAGGCCTTCGATCTGGCCGAGGATCCTCAGCGGACGCGGAATCGCCCCGCTCCGAACAGGAAGCACCATTGCCCACAGTCCTCCGCGCCGAGGTCCGGGCCCCGTTTCGGGAACAGGGCCGGCGTCGGCTATTGGCTACCTCTCGACCGTAGCCCGCCCCCATGGGCGGGCACCGAGGTCAGCCGCGTCGGACTATAGGAAGGCTGAATACTGCCGGTTACCGCTTTCCGATGGGCAGGTACTCCCGCTCGGGCTGGCCGACGTAGACCTGCCGCGGCCGGCCGATCTTCGTCTTCGGGTCGGCCCGCATCTCCCGCCACTGGGCGATCCAACCGGGCAGGCGTCCGATCGCAAAGAGCACGGTGAACATTTCCTTCGGGAAGCCCATCGCCTCGTAGATCAGGCCCGAGTAGAAGTCGACGTTGGGGTACAGCTTGCGCTCGGTGAAGTAGTCATCGGCCAGTGCCGTCTGCTCCAGTTCCTGGGCCAGTTCGAGCAGGTCGCGGCGGCCGGCCTTGAGGCGCAGCACTGCGTCCGCATGCTCCTTGATGATGGCGGCGCGCGGATCGTAATTCTTGTAGATCCGGTGGCCGAAGCCCATCAACTTGATGCCGGCCTTCTTGTCCTTGACCTGCTGGACGTACTCCTTGACGCTCATGCCCGAATCGCGGATCGCCGACAGCATCTCGACGACCTCCTGGTTGGCGCCACCATGTAGCGGGCCGGACAGTGCATTGACGCCGCCGGCCACCGAGGCGTAGATGTTCGCACCCGACGAACCGATCAGGCGCACGGTCGAACTCGAGCAGTTCTGCTCGTGGTCGGCATGCAGGATCAACAGCACGTCCAGCGCCCGGGTGATCTCGTCGTGCAGTTCATAGGGCTCGGTCGGGTAACCGAAGCTCATCCGTAGGAAGTTCTCGATGTAGTTCAACGAGTTGTCCGGGTAGAGCATCGCCTCACCGCGCGAGTTCTTATAGCCATAGGCCGCCAGGGTCGGCACCTTGGCCAGCAGCCGCTCGGTGGCCTTCTCGATGGCCGTCTCGTCATCACCGATCGAATCGAAGCTGAAGGTGGACAGCATCATCAGGCCGCTGGCCAGCACGGGCATGGGATGCGAACGCCGCGGGAACATGCGGAAGAACTCGCGCATCCGCTCGTCCACCATCGTCTTGCGGCGGATCCGGTCCTCCCACTCCCCCAGTTGGGCCGCGGTGGGCAGTTCGCCGTAGATGACCAGATAGGCGGTCTCCAGGAAGGTGGACTGCTCCGCCAACTGTTCGATCGGGTAGCCCCGGTACCGCAGGATGCCCTTGTCACCATCGATGAAGGTGATTTCCGAGGTGCAGGACGCGGTGTTCGCGAAACCTGGATCGAACGTCACCTGCCCGGTGGATGAGAGCAGTTTGCCGATGTCGAGACCCTCTGGACCTTCGGTCGCCGCCACCACTGGCAACTCGAGGGATTCTTCGGCACCACTGAGCTTCACGGAATCTGTCACCTTTGCCATTTCCTTCCACGGAACGCCCCGCGCGCCTTTCTACCCTAATCGGATCGGCGCGCGCGCGGGGCCCATCGGGATGCTTGGATTGGGCCATGAGCGAGATCACCCCGGACTGCAGGGCGGTCGCCGACCGCCAACAGCCCACCGGCCAGCTGGGACGCCCGCTCGGAAGGAAGTAGTCAATGCCGAACCGGCCGCACCTGGACGAAGCCCTGCTCGACCGCCTGCTGGAGCACTACCGGCACCTGCACGCCAACCCAGAGGTGAGTCTGGCCGAGTTCGCCACCACTGACTGGCTGGAGGCGAGGCTCACCGAACTGGGCTTCCAGACCCATCGAGTCACCGAGACCGGGCTGGCCGGGGTGTTGTCGAACGGGGATGGCCCGGTCGTCGCCTTCCGCGCCGACATCGATGGGCTACCGGTGGCCGAGGAGACCGGGGTGGACTGGGCGTCCACCAATGGCGCGATGCACGCGTGCGGCCACGACATCCACATGGCATGCGCGCTCGGTCTGGCCGAACTCTTCGCCGCCAACAAACAGGACTGGTCGGGCACGCTGGAGATCATCTTCCAACCGGCCGAGGAGACCGTCACCGGGGCCCGCCTGATGACGTCCAATGGCTTGTGGGACGCAATCCCGCATGCCGAGGTGGTTTACGGGCAGCATGTCTGGCCGATCGAGGTCGGCCAGATCGAGCTGGCGCCCGGCGCCTTCTTCTCCACCGTCGACACCTACCGGATCGAGGTCCGCGGTCGCGGCGGGCACGGCTCAATGCCGGAGAAGACGATCGACACCGTGCTGCTGTGCGCCGCGATCACCATGCGGCTGAACAACGTGGTCGCCCGGGAGATCGGGCTGCATGAGAAGGCGGTGCTCACGGTCGGGTCTATCCAGGTCGGCTCAAAGGAGAACATCGTCCCGGAAACCGGCACCCTGCTGGTTTCGACGCGCAGTTACGACGAGGCCATCCGCCAGCGACTGCAGGACGCGATAGCGCGCATCTGCCGAGCGGAGGCGGCCTGTTTGGGGGCGCGGGAGCCGACCGTCGTCCCGATGTACCGGGCGAGCAGCATCATCAACGATCCGGACGCGACGGCAGCGCTGCGGCAGGAGTTCGATGCGGCGTTCGGTGGGCGGGTGGCGACACCGGCGAACCCGATGACGGCGTCGGAGGATTTCGGCTACCTGGGCGAGGCGATCGGCGCCCCGAGCGTCTTCTGGGTCTTCGGTGGCTACCCCGCAGACCGGGTGGCCAGCGGAGAATCGCTGCCGACCAACCACTCGGCGAGCTTCCTGCCCGAGCCGGGCGGATCGATTCGAACCGGCACCGAGGCGGCTCTTACGGCAGTGTGGTCCCGGCTGGGACGCTGAGCAGGTCCTGCTCCAGTAGTTCGCGGGAGGTCTGTTCCTGCTGTTCGTCGCGCCAGTCCACTTGGTCGAAGCCCTCGACGGTGGCCTTGATGACGCCGGCGAGCCCGGCGTCGGTGATCAGGCCCTTGGCATGGGCGGCCACCGCAGCCCCCACGTAGGTGTCGAAGAAGATCACGCCTTCATCCGCGTACTTGGCGCGGGTCTCGGCGTCGGTTTGCACGATGTCGTGGATCAGGCAGGCGTCCACCACCCCGGAGAACTCGGCCAGCAGTCGCTGGGCGACGATCACATCGCCCTGTCCGGAGTCCCCGATGAAGACCAGCCGGTACTCGGGGTAGAGCAGGTGGTAGCGGGCGATGTTCTCGATCTTCTTGTCTGCCATCCCCGACCGGGTAAGCAGGTGCATGAACGAGCCGCTGAGTACCGAACTGCGACCCACCCCGGACGACCGCAGGTGGTCACGCGTCCGGTTCTCGATGAAGCCGATCAGGTCGGCCGGCCGCGCAGTGATGAAGGTCAGGTCGCCCAACGATCGAGGTTTGGCGGCGATTCCCAGGTCGAGCGCATCCCACAGCGCGATCACGCCAGGGTAGATGGTGCCCCTCGGGAAGCGACGATCGTGCAGTGCCGACAGCGTGGTGTCATCAATGTCGGACAGCACCTTCGACTCGCGACCGGTCAACGTGGCTGCCTGCTCTGCGATGTGGTCGAGGATCGATTGCCGAATGGCCACATCATCGATGTCCTCGAAGACCAACTCGGACAGATCGTGGTGATTGGGCGTGGCATCGATCAGGTTCTTCAGCACGGTCAGGTCCTCACCGTGTACCTCACAGAGCAATTCGGCGATCAGCGCCTCGGCGGCGCGGTCCGTGCGTCCGGTCTGCAGGCCGTGGATCACCGTCGACCGCGAGACCAGGTCGAGTTCGGCCCGCCGCGTTACAGCCAGCACGACCGCCGCCCTGGTGCTCATCAACCGATCTGTCAGCTCCGGATCGACCAGCATCTCGTTCAAGCCGGCGGCGTCCGCCTTCGTGAGCAGGTCGACGATGGCCTGCTCGTCCGATCGGGAGATCCGGCCGGACGCCAACACCTGCAGTAGGGCCCTGGGATTCTGGGTCATTGCGTCTCCAATTGTGGGGTGGGGATCTGGACCCGCACCGTACGCGGCTGCAGGTTGGTCTCGAAGCGGACGACTCGCTCCACCACGTCGCCGTCCACCTGAACCGGTAGCGGTTCAACGGGCCGGACGACGACCTTGGCCGCCCGCCGGGAGCGCAGGGCGGCAACCCGCCGACCGTGATGGGTCAGGCCCTTGAGCGCGACCGGCAGCCACTGGCCGGGGTGGCGGATGGGTACCTCCAACACGTCGAACAGGCCATCGTCGGCCACCGCGCCGCGGTGGATCAGGACGCCGCCCGGTGCGGCCGGCGTGATGCCGGCCAGGATCGTCCAACTCAGGACGCTGCGCGGCGGCTCATCGTCGTAGCTGACCTGCATCGCCAGCGCCGGACGTAGCGCCTGCCGCAGTCCGGCAAGTGCATACGCGCCCCATCCCCAGCGCAGCTTCGACCCCAGTTCGGTATTGGCGACCGTCTCCGCGTCCCGGCCGATGCCGGCCATCGTCAGGAAGGGCTCCTCCAGTTCGTGGCCGTCGGCGGTGGTCAGCCGGGCCAGACCGAGGTCGAGCAGGGCGCTGCGTCCGGTCAACGCAACCCGCACCTGTTCGGCCAGGTCGAGCCGGGCCAGGCCCAGATTGTGGGCCAGCACGTTGCCCGAGCCGAGCGCCACGATCGCCAGACGGGTGCTGGTGCCCGCGACCTCGCGGGCCACCTCGCGGACCGTCCCGTCGCCGCCGATGACCACGATCAGGTCGGCGCCGTCCGCGATGGCCCGGCGCGCCTGGCCGGTGCCCGGGTCGTCGGGCGTCGTCGCCACCGAACGGGGCGATTCGATGCCGAGTTCGCGGCACTGACGCACCAGTTCGGCCAGTGCGCTGCTGGCTCGTCTGGCCAGTGGGTTGACGACCACGAACGGACGCAGGACGCGCTCGCCCGGCATACTGCCAAGTCCCAATGCGCTGGGCGGCCTGCGGAAGATCACCGTCCTATTGTGCCTGACCCTTAAAGTGATATCGTTTTGCTATCACACCGAACGAGGAGCACCCCATGGACCTGGAACCCACCGCAGCACCCGACCCCACCGGCGAATCCATCGGCGGCGACCCCGCTGGTCGTCCCGTCGGCCTGGAAGGCACCCGGGTCGATGTGGCCGAACGCATGGCGTGGTACATCACTGGCGCCGTCGGCGTGATCCTGTGGTTCATCACGCTGGTCGGCGGCAGTGTGCTCGCCATCCTCGGCGGCATCCGAGTGGAGAACAACGAGCCCCTGGGCGGTCTGTTCATGGCCCTCGGCATCCTGCTGACCGTGGTGTCCATCCTGCCGTTGAGCATGCTGACCATCGTCCAGCCCGGCGAGACGCGGGTGGTCACCTTCTTCGGCAACTACATCGGCACCATCCGCAAGGCGGGCCTGCACTCCACCGTGCCGTTGACGGCCAAGAAGAAGGTGTCGGTGCGGGTCCACAACTTCGAGACCAATGAACTGAAGGTCAACGACTCGGACGGCAATCCGGTGAACATCGCCGCCATCGTCGTCTGGCAGGTGGCCGACACCGCCAAGAGCGTGTTCGCGGTCGAGGACTACCAGGCCTTCGTCTCGGTGCAGTCCGAGGCCGCGCTGCGGCACGTTGCGTCCAGCCACCCCTATGACAACGCCGCAGCCGGCGAGGAAACGCTGCGTGGCTCCACGGAACTGGTGGCCGACGAATTGGCCCACGAGGTGGCTGACCGGATCGCGATCGCCGGCCTCGAGGTGATCGAGACCCGCATCTCCACCCTGGCCTACGCCCCCGAGATCGCGCAGGCCATGCTGCAGCGCCAGCAGGCGTCCGCCGTCATCGCCGCCCGCGAGAAGATCGTCGAGGGTGCGGTGACCATGGTGCAGAACGCGCTCGACCGGCTCGAGGAGGGCGACATCGTCCAGTTGGACGACGAGCGCAAGGCCGCGATGGTCTCCAACCTGCTGGTGGTGTTGTGCAGCGACTCCCGGGCCACCCCGGTCGTGAACACGGGCAGCCTGTACAACTAGGCCGATGACCGAACGCAAGCAGCTGTTGTTGCGCCTCGACCCAGCGGTCCACGATGCCGTGGCCCGCTGGGCGGCCGACGACCTGCGATCGGTGAACGCGCAGATCGAAGTACTGCTGCGCAACGAACTGAAGCGAGCCGGACGCCCGCCGGACGCGGTCAAGCCACTCCCCCGGCGGGGCCGACCGCCTCGAGGTGAACGGGCCGACTGCAAACGGCGGGCAGCACCCAAACGCCCTTGTGGGTGCAGGCGTCCGCCAGCCGAGTTCGACGTTGATCGCCAGCATCCGGGTGTTCTCGGCTGCGTTGAAGGTGACGACCTTGGTCACCTCCGGGTGCGCCTGCCGAATCTCGGACACGAGCCTGGTCTTCAGCGCCCGGCCCAAACCCTTGCCCCGGTGCGCTGCGACGACTGCGGTGTCCAACTGCCAGGCCGACGGCTCACCCAGGGTCACCGCCGCCTGCGAGATGCCTGCGGGCTCGCCGTCCACCGTCAACGCCAGAACGGTGACCAGTTCGCGTCCGGCTGCGGCCTGCTTGGCATCGTCGGCCGCCACTCGCGCGGCGGTGAAGGGCTTCGGCACGTAACCGGTCTCCCCCGCGGGCGCGTCGGCCATCGTTGTTGCGTGCAACGAAGCGACCTGACCCAGCTTCTCGGTCGGGGTGGGACCCAGCCAGGTCACCAGTTCGTAGCCGTCCGCCACTTCGGTCGGGGTGATCACCTCGCGCGGGTCGATCGCCGAGATGCGATAGACCTGCGCCAATCTCGCGGCGGCACCCATCAGCCACTCCGCGATGGCGTCCCGTCCGACCGCCCCGGCACCTGCAGGCGAGTGCAGCTGCTCGTCACGTTCCTCGTGCAGCGCCCAGATCAGCACCGTCTCGCGCCCCAGTTCACGCGCGAACTGCTGGCCAAGACCCACGCCCGCCGTCAGCACGGCGGCAACATCTGCGTCCGGGTGCACCCAGATGTCGCAATCCGGCGGACCGTCGGTGACCAGGCTGGCCTCCAGTTCGACCGCGGCGACGTCGCGGTTCCCGTCGCTGACCAGCACCCAGCGGTGCACGACGTCGGGCACCTCGTTCGTGGTGGCCACCTTCAGTTCCTGCGCACGCCAGGCCAGGGCGTCACCCAGACCACGTTGCCGGCTGACTGCACCGGTTACGGCTGCGGCACGCGCGGCCAATTCGTCGAGCTCGGCGCCGGGGACGAGGGTGCGTGAGATCACCTGCAAACGCTATCTAGCATGGGAGGCGTGGACAACCAGATTCAGCGGGTGGCGATCGTCGGGGCCGGCGCGATGGGTGGCATGTATGCCGCGCACTTCGCTGCCACCGGGTTTGACGTGGGCTTCGTGGCCAACGGCGAACGTGCCGATCGGTTGCGCGCGGCCGAGCTCAGCGTCAACGGCGCGCCTCTGACAGTGCCCGTCTGGCCGACTGGCCAAGCCGCGGATCTGATGATCTTCGCCGTCAAGGATCGCCAACTCAGCCAGGCCATTGAGGATGCCTCAACAGCGGTCGGTCCCCGGACCATCATCATCTCGGTGATGAACGGGCTCGATTCCGAGCGGATGATCGCCGAGCGGTTCGGTGCGGACCACGTCCTGCTGGCCGTCGCCCTCGGCATGGACGCCGATCGGGTCGGCGACGACTTCCGGTTTCGGCAGGTCGGACGCATCGTCTTCGGCCGCGCTGAGAATGACACAGACAACCCGGACGCGGACGTGCTCGCCGTCCAGCAGACACTTGATCGCGCCGGGCTCGCCTGGGTCACCCCGGCCGACATGCGCTACACGCTGTGGTCGAAGTTCCTGTTCAACACCGGCATCAACCAGGCCTCGGCCGTACTGGACGCGCCCTACGGCGCCTTCCAGCCGGACGGCGATGCGCGCGACCTGATGATGGCGCTGATCAACGAGGTGCTGGAGGTTGCGGCAGCCGAGGGCATCGGTCTGGGCCAGCACACGGTCGACGAGTGGCTGCGCGTCCTGGCCGGCATGCCGCCGCAGGGCCGCACGTCCATGCACCAGGACGCGGCCGCCGGGCGTCCCACCGAGGTCGAGACCTTCGCCGGACGCGTGGTCGCGCTCGGCGCCAAGCACGGCATCCCGACGCCCTACAACCAGACAGTCCTCTGGATCCTGCGCCGCCGCCAGACCACCTGATCCGGCTCCCGAAGCCTCGACCGTCGAGAGCCTGACCCCTCAGACCCCCAGACATCCGCGGACGAAGTGTGGATCCGCGGACGATATTCCGTCCGCAAATTGACAGATCGTCCGCGGATGCGCGAGGGCCTTGGCGGGTAGCATGTGACTCAAAGGAGCGCTGATGTGACTGACGCCGCACCTACGCCTCCCGCCCGGGAACGACTGGAACGCGCACTGGGGCGCGTCCCCTACTTCGCCCAGCAACCAGATGCGGTCAAGAACACCCTGCTGACCAGCGCCCGGCACCACGAGTACGAGGCGGGACAGATCATCTACCTCGCCGGCGATCCGGCGAAGTACGTCTACGTCCTCGAGCAGGGCTGGATCAAGTCCAGCCGGATGACGCGGGCGGGACGGGAACAGGGACTGCTCTTCCTGCGTCCGGTTGACGTCTTCGGCCACATCGGTGTGTTCACCGACGGCACCTATCCGGGCTCGACCACCGCGCTGGAACATGCGCACGTCTGGGCGATTCCCGCCGAGACGATCCTTGGTCTGGCCAGACAGCACCCCGAGTTCTCCGTGGGCCTGATCCGGGAGCTCAGTTCGCGCATCCTGCACTTCATCTCGCTCGCCGAAGAGCTCGGCTTGCGCAGTGTGGACGCTCGGTTGTGCCAGAACCTGCTGCGCAACGCAGTCATCCAGGACGGCCGGATGGTAGTGCCGCGGCGGGAGTGGACGACCTTCGACGAGATGGCGGTTCGGCTGGGCACCGTGCGTGACGTGCTGAGCCGCTCGCTGAAGAAGTTGGAGGCGGACGGGCTGATCCTGGTCGAGCGCGACGCCATCGTGCTACTCGACCCGCACGGCCTGGCTGATCGCTGCAACTGATCGGGCCCGGCCAAGAGCACCCGACATAAGTCGTGTCGTGGCCGACTGGAAGGCGCATAGCGTGGTGGCCTCCACAGTGTCGAAGGACGCCGCATGTCACAGATCTGGCAGAAGCTCGCCGCAGCGCTCGCGCTCGTCATCGGTGTGATGGCGGTTTTCGCGGGGGTGAAGGTGCTGTTGGGCGAGGATCCCGGCTACTACGTCATCAACTGGGTGCCCGTCTACAACTACACCGTGGGCTTCTTCACCGTGACCGTCACCGCGGTGCTCATCTGGCTCCGCCACCGGTTGGCGTGGCCCCTGGCGATCGGCACGGTCGTGGCGCACGGCGCGGTGCTGGCGATCATCGCCACCGCCTACCGCGAAGTCGTCGCCTCGGACAGCATCCGTGCCATGGTGATCCGGATCGTGGTCTGGCTGATCATCCTCGCATTGATGCTCGTCCAGACCCGGGCACGATCCCGCACACCAGACCGGCAAACAGTTACTTGACAAGGTATTACGCTGACACGACTTTAGTCGTACCGCGTCATTCCGCGGGCCAGTAGGTTGCGTCCAACCAATCGTCCACCCCCCGGAGACGGAGGGAGTTATTCAATGAAGAACAACTGGAAGCTGGGCGCGATCCTGGCGGTGGTCGGCATCGTGGCCGGCCTCGTCTTCTTCTACCTGATCGCGGATCAGTACAACCTCGTCATCGACGCCAAGGAATCAGCAGGACGCTTCGACGAAGCCACCTCTGTGACGATCACGTACGCCGTCCTCGGCTGGCTCGGCATCGCGGCCACTGCGCTATGGGCAGTAGTGGCCTACGGTTTCCTCACCCGGGCCGGATGGGCCTGGTTCTGGGGCGCCGTGGCAGCAACCATTCACCTCCTCGTGGGGTTCTTCCCCGCGATCCCAGCCATGGACTCCCAGCTGCCCATGCCCACCATGTCTGTCTTCGGTATCGCCGCCGTCCTTTGGCTGGGTATGTTGCTCATCGGCGGTGTGCGATGGGGCATCATCATCCTGGCCTTCATCGCCGGCCTGGCCTACGTGCTCACCTTCATGGACGGCGTCGCGCCGATCTCGAAGTACACCACCTCGCATGACAACCCCTTCTGGAACGGCATGTACGTGATGACCCAGCAGATCGCCTGGTGGGGAGCAGCCGCGTGGGCAATGTTCATCTTCGGCCTGCTGAAGCAGAAGCCGTGGGTGGTACCGGTGGGCATCTTCGCAGCGGTGATGAGCATGATGGCCGGTTACCCGCTGGGCATCAACAACGCCGTGAACGAGGTGCACCGGTTTTCAATGTTCCTCCCGGCACCCATCATCAGTACCGGTCTGCTGGTCTACCTGTTGCTGCCCGGGACGCGTCGCAAGCTGGACACGCGGACCCAGCCAGCAGTCGACGTCCCGATGCCGGATGAAAGTCTCAGCCTGGCGAGGCAGTGATGCAGGCGCTCAAGGCCAGACTGGCCTACCTGTTCGCCTCGACCAAGGGCCTGATTCTCACCGCGGTCGCGATGATCGCCATCGTGACCGCGCTGTGGGGCATGCTGTCGGGCCCGATGGCCGAGTTCGGCATCCGGGAGATCGTCGTTGGTATCTTCGGCATGGACTTGGTGCCCGCTGAGCGTGAGGGACGCGTCGTCATCCTTTACCACGCGATCGCCATGGCGGTGGTGGCCATCGAGGTCTACATGATCACCGGGCTGCTGAAGATAAAGCCCGGTTGGAAGACCGCGATCAACGCCATCATCACGCCCGGTTACATGCTGACGATGTTCTTCGGGTTGCTCTTCGCCTACTTCGGGCACAACTGGATCTTCCATGGCGTCTACCTGCTGGGCCTGTCGCTGACCTTCCTCGCCGGAGTGATGGTCGTCATCGCGCTGTGGCCATGGAGCAAGGAGTTCCGCCAGCCCGACCGTGGCCACGCCCGGCTGCGCAACGGGTTGGACCTGGAGCGGCTGGCCTTCTGGGCCACCGCCCTGACCACCGTGCTGTCGGCGTTGTTCGGAGCTGTCCCGGGCTCCTTCTTCGGCAACGGCTTCCAGGTCTTCCTGGCCGAGAACGTGATCCGGCTGCCCAACAAGTCGACGCTGGAGTACTCCGTGATCGGGCACCTGCACATCATGCTGGCCCTGATCGCCATCATGATCACCCTGATCATCGGCCGGTGGCTCGACTTCCGCGGCATCCTGCACAAGATCGCCATGCCGCTGATGATCCTGGGCACTGTCCTGCTCAACCTGGGTGTCTGGGGCGTGGTGACGCCACTGCAGCCGGTCGCGCACATGATCATCTACACCGGCGCCACGCCGGCCATGGTCGCCGCCCTGCTGCTGCTGATCTGGAGTTGGGCCATGTTGATCCGGGAGGGCACCGCCCATCTGGCCCAGCCCAGCCTCGGCCAGAAGCTGGCGGCGCTGGTTCGCGACCCCCTGCGGTTCGGTCCGACCTGGCAGATGCTGTTCATGAACTTCACCACCAGCGGCATCGGCATTTTCATGGCGGTCAAGCTGGACGAGATCTTCCGGGTCTGGCCGGCTCGTGAGGAACGGATCGAGTTGACCGGTCACTGGCACGCACTGTCGGCGATCGTGGCCACCATCATCCTGCTCTACTACGGCGAGATCATCGGCCTCAAGGGCCGCAAGCGCAAGATCTATGGTTGGGCGCTGATCATCCTGTCCGATATCGCACTGGCCGCGGTCACGATCTTCGAGATGAAGCGGTTGTTCATCACCGAGGCTGAGCAGCAACCGTTGGTGAACGGCCTGATGCTGGCGATGGACGTCGGTCTCGGCTCGTTGCTGGTCCTGCTCGGAATCGTGATGATCTGGCGACTTGTGGACCTCTTCCGCCGCCGGGGCCGGTGGAGTGCGGAGTTGGTCGAGCCACTACCGCAAGAGGTGCGCCCGGATCCGGCGACACAGGTCGCGGCACCGCGTCCGGGGATGGCGCCCGCTTCGCCGGATGAGGTTGACCCGCCCGTCGTCGAACGGGAGGAGGTCCGCAGATGAAGACACGACTGGCGACGCTCCTTGGTGTGGCGCTGCTGGCGTCCGGCTGCGGCAACGTCGCCCTGCAGGCGGAGGTGCCTTCCTTCGACACCGGCATTGATCCAGCGGGCTGGGTATCGGTTCCGGCCGGAGAGTTCCTGGCGGGTCAGTTCGCCGAACCAGCCGAGACTCCGGCCTACGACATCATGGTCACCACCGTGACCGTCTCCCAGTATGCGGAGTTCGTGAACGAGGCGCTGGCCAGTGGCGATATCACGGTGGTCGACGACGAGTTGGTGGGCTTCTACCCCGGCGACGAGTTCCGCGGCTACAACCACGAGGAGCCGATCGAGGCAGGCGAGTGGCTGCTGGCACCGCTGGACGATCCGTCGCAACGCGTCCGGCTCGTCGACGGCCGCTACCAGGCACAGCCGGGTTACGAGAACCATCCGATGACCATGGTCACCTGGTTCGGTGCCCTGGCCTACTGCCAGTACCACGACGCACGGTTGCCTTCCGAACTCGAGTGGGAGAAGGCTGCGCGGGGCGCCGACGACCGTCCCTATCCCTGGGGCGAGACGATCACGCGGCAAAACGCGAACTTCTACTCCAGCCGAGATCCATTCGAGGACATGAGCAGCTACGGATCACGGACCACGCCGGTCGGCTTCTACAACGGCGAGCAGTACGACGGGTACCAGACGCTCGACTCGGCCTCGCCGTACGGCCTCTACGACATGGCCGGCAATGTCTGGCAGTGGACCGGTGATGTCTACCCGAACATGCACTACCGGTTCATGCGCGGTGGCTCGAAGGACACCTACGACATGGATCTGCGGATCTGGGTGCGGAACAACGCGACCCCGACGTACTTCAGTCCGGGTGTCGGGTTCCGCTGCAGCCGCGATCAAGCGTGAGGGGGAATCATGGGGGATCAATTGGTGCGGCGGGCGGGACGCTATGTCCCCTTGGTCAAAACACCGCAGACAGGTCTGTTGGTGGCCACCGGCATGGCCGGCTACCTGACGGCGCGTTGTCCGGTGCTGGACGTGCCGCTGCTGCTGGGCCTGTTCACCAGCCTGCTGCTGTCGATCAGTGGATCGACGGTGCTCAATATGTGGTGGGACCGCGATATCGATGCACAGATGCCCCGGACGCGACACCGCGCCAGCGCGTCCGGGCAACTTGATCCCGGGACGGTCTTTCGACTGGGGCTGCTGCTGTCCGGGTTGGGTCTCGCGTTGGCCGTCTTCATCGAACCGTTGTACGGGCTGGTCATTTTCGGCGGGCTGTTCTTCGACGTGGTGGTCTACACGATCTGGCTGAAGCGGCGCACCGCCTGGAGCATAGTTTGGGGCGGCATCTCGGGAGCCATGCCGATCCTGGCCGGACGCACATTGGGCGTGGGACACGTCGACCTGGTCGGCGTGCTGCTCGGCCTGGGCATCCTGTTCTGGATTCCCACGCACATCATGACCTTCAACATCAGGTATGCAGCCGACTACCGGGCGGCCGGGGTGCCCACCTTCGTGTCGAGTTACGGGGTGAACTTCACTCGTGGGGCGATCGCGGCTTCTAGCGTGTTGGCCACCGTCGTGATGTTGCTGGCCGGCTGGAGGATCGGCATCGAGTGGCACTTCTGGCGAGTGTTGGGGGTGTTGTCGCTGGCGCTGATCCTGCTGGCCATGGTCGGGCTGCTGTGGCCGTCCAACCGGGTGAACAAGGCCCTGTTCAAGTACGCGTCGGTCTACATGCTGTCGTCGGTCACGTTGATGGCCCTGTAATTGGCTGGAGGTGACCATGCGCACAGCGGAACTGACCAATCGGCGGTCGAGCCCTGCCGACGATGTCGTCCTGCTCGACCAGAGCGGAGTGCCGATCGGCCGGGCAGATCGGGTGACGGTGCACAGTGGACGTACGCCGCTGCACCTGGCCTTCTCCTGCTACCTGTTCAACAGCGCTGGCCAGGTCCTGGTCACCCGACGCGCCCTAGGCAAGGCGACCTGGCCAGGGGTCTGGACCAACGCCTGTTGCGGGCATCCGCGGCCGGGCGAACGGGTTGAGGACGCGATCGTGCGCCGTGTCCGCGAGGAACTGGGCATGCAGGTGGGCGGCCTCGTCCCGATGCTGCCCGACTTCCGCTACCAGGCCACCGACGCGTCCGGAGTGCTGGAGAACGAGATCTGCCCCGTCTATGCGGTCTTCGGCATCGAGCAGACGCCCGCCCCCAACCCAGACGAGGTGGCCGAGTGGGCCTGGCTGGGTTGGGACCATCTGCAGGCTGCGGTGGCGGCAACTCCGCGGGTCTTCAGCCCGTGGGCAGCCGCCCAGGTACCACTGCTCGCGGCGGCGCTGGATCGATGCTCTGGCCTGCAGGACGCAGCGCTGCCCGGTCTGCCGGCGTACTTGGCCGATGTGGACGCATTGCTCGGCACCGAGTTGGCAACCCTGGGCCGCCAGTGGGCAGCAGCGATCGACGGGCTGGACGTCCATGTGCTCGCGGCAGACCTGCCGGGCTGGCTGGCGGAACTGCTGCTCGGCACAGGCAAGCGGCTGCGGGTGCGGCTGGCCTACTGGGGTTTCGTCTCGGCGGGTGGCAGCGGAGCCGACTCTTACCGCCACCTGGTCCGGCTTGGCGCCGCGCTTGAGTTCCTGCAGTTGTTCGCCCTGGTGCATGACGACGTCATGGACGGCTCGGTGCGCCGCCGGGGCCGGCCGGCGGCCCGGGTCCAGGCTGCGGATTGGCACCGGGAAGCAGTCGCCAAGGGGGACGCAACACGCTTTGGGGACAATCTGGCGATCCTGCTGGGTGACCTGGCCCACGTCCAGGCAGACCGAATCGTCGACGGCCTGCCAGCCGAGGCCAGAGCGCTGTGGTACGAGATGTGGACGGAGTTGATCGCGGGACAGCGTGCCGATCTGACCGGTGCCGCTGCTGGCCGTCAGGACCTGAGGCACGCCGAACGGGTAGCCCAGCTCAAGTCGGGCCGCTACTCGGTCACCAGACCCCTGCAACTTGGTGCCGCGCTGGCCGGCGCAGGTCCTGATCTGCTCGCGACCTTGGAAACGTTCGGTGACCACTTGGGACGCGCGTTCGCGCTGCGAGACGACTACCTGGGGCTCTGGGGCGACCCGTCGGTCACGGGCAAACCAGTCAACGACGACCTGCTCTCGGGCAAGGCGACGGTGCTGCTGGCTCTGGCCTCCGATCGCCTGGCCGGGGCAGCGCGACGCCTGTTGGGACGCGTCGGCGGCCCGGGATTCACCCCCGCTGACGCCGCCGCGCTCAACGCCGCAATGTGGGATGCCGGGCTGGCTGCCGAGATCGACGCCCGGATCTCGGCAGCCGCGGGTGCTGCGGTGGCGGTGCTGGCCCAAGGGCCCCTCACTGCGTCCGGTGTGGCAGGCCTGCGCGAGCTCACCAACGCGATCGCTTGGCGAGACGCCTGAGCCCCGGCCAGCTGCACCCGGTAATCCTGCCCCGCCCTGACATCCGCGAACGAAGTGTGGATCCGCGGACGAGATTTCGTCCGCAAACTGACAGATCGTCCGCGGATGCGTGTGGGCAGCTCAGAAGCCGTGCTTGACCCGGCTCTCCTGCTCCTGGGCCTTGAACAGGTTGAACCGCGGCAGGAACTTGTCCCAGTCGATCGCGTGGGCGTCCAACTCGGGGCCGTCGACGCAGGCGTGCTTGCGCACCAGCTTGCCGTCGGCCATCACTGGCACCATGCAGGCGCCGCACATGCCAGTGGCGTCCACCATGATCGAGTTGAGGGACGCGACGGTCTTCACACCGTACGGCTTGGACAGGTCGGAGACCGAGCGCATCATCAGCGGCGGGCCGATGGTGGTGACCTCGGCGATCCGGCGGCCCTCGCCGCGCTGGTTCGCGTCCAGCAGGTCCTTCAGCGGAACCGTGACGAAGCCCTGAATTCCGAACGACCCATCGTTGCTGGTGTAGATCACCTCGAGTTGGTCACCGAACTCGGCCTTCAACTCGTCCACCCGCTCCCCTTCGCCGACCCAGAACAGCAGGTCGGCGTTGCGGAAGCCGGAGATCAGCGTCACGTGGTTGCCCAGCCGCAGGTGTTCGCGGGCAATCGGGTAGACCGGGGGCAGTCCGACGCCGCCGGCGGTGAAGACCACCGTCTCGTTATCACCGATCCGGTGCAGTTCGCTGGGCTGGCCGAGCGGCCCGGCGATGCCGGCCAACTCGTCGCCCACCTCCAGCTGGTTGATCTGCCGCGAACTGGTGCCCATGCCCTGGATGACCAGAACGATGGTGCCGCGCTCTGCGTCCCAGTCGGCCAGCGTCAGCGGGATGAGTTCACCCTTCGGCTCGCCCAGCACCCGGACGAACTGTCCGGCCCGGGCGGCCCGGGCCACCAGCGGCGCGTAGACCTCCAACTCGACGATGCCCGTCCCCAGTTCGCGCTTGGCGGTGATCACATTTCGGGAGCCGGCCAGTTCGGAGAACTTCTTGGCCTTGGCCACCATCTCGCGGATCTCGTCGGCCGGCAGCAGGGACGCGTCCCTGATCTCGCGCGCGGCCGCCTGACCGTCACCGGCTGCCTTGACCGCCGTCGACCCACCACGCGTCGCGTCGCCACCGGAGTAGACGCCGTCGATCGAGGTGGCCTGTGAACCCTCGGTCAGTTCCAGTGCGCCAGCGGTGGTGACCGTCAACGCGGGCTCGGAGTCCTTGATGATCGGGTTGGCCGAGTTGCCCAACGCCATGATGACCAGGTCGGCCTCCACGGTTTCGGTTTCGCCGGTGGCCACCGGGCGGCGGCGTCCGGACGCATCGGGCGCGCCGAGTTCCATCACCTCGAGCACTGCGGCGCGGACGAAGTGGGTCGCGTCGTCGCCGATGAACTCGCAGGGCGAACGCAGCGTCGCCAGCTGGACGCCCTCCTCCAGGGCGTGGGCCAGTTCCTCGACACGGGCCGGCATCTCGTCACGGGTGCGGCGGTAGCAGATGGTGACATGGCCGCCCAGCCGACGTGCGGTGCGGGCTGCGTCCATCGCCGTGTTGCCGCCACCGATGACCATGACCTGCTTGCCACGGCAGATCGGCAGCGGCGTCTCGAAGTCGTCACGGTGGCCCTGCATCAGGTTCACCCGGGTGAGGAACTCGTTGGCGCTCATCACGTTCAGCAGGTGCTCGCCCGGCACGTTCATGAACCGCGGCAGACCAGCGCCGGAGCCGACGAAGATGTGCGCGAAGCCGGCCTGCTTCAGGTCGGCCAGCGTCGCGGTCTTGCCGACCACGAAGTTGGTGACGAACTTGCCGCCCAGCGCGGTGATCTTCTCCACCACGTCGTCGATCAGGCTGTTCGGCAACCGGAACTCGGGGATGCCGTAGCGCAGCACGCCGCCGAGCGCGTGGAACGCCTCCAGCACGGTGACCGGGTGGCCTTCCGCGGCCAGCAGGAATGCATTGATCAGGCCGGAGGGCCCGGAACCGACGACGGCGATCGGCGGCTTGGTGGCCACCTGCCAGGGGTCGGGCACCGCCGCGTACTTGCTGGTGTTGCCGTCCGGATTCACCAGACGCTCGCGCTGCGGCAGGAACCACTCCAACTGCCCGATCTCGATCGGCTTGCCCGAGTGCGCGCAGACCGACTGGCACTGCAACTCCTGCGGGCAGACCCGGCCGGTCACATTGGGCAGCGGGTTGATCGACTCGATTAGGTCCATCGCCTCGCGGAAGTGCCCGGTGCCCAGCAACTGCATCATGTCCGGGATGTGCACCTGGACCGGGCAGCCGCCCTTGGGCTCCTTGCGTCCACCCAGCAGTTCACCCAACTGGCACGGCTTGTCGGCGCATTGCTTGTCGCGCAGCGCCTCCAGCCAGACCAGCAGGTCGACCTCTCGCTGGGTGTAGCCGAGGCTCATGTAGCCGAGGTAGCCCTGGTTGACCAGTTCGAAGTCCTCCGAGCGCTCCTCGGGCTCACGCACATAGGGCGGGATCGACGAGCCCGACGGCCAGCCCTGGCTCAGGCCAGCGAAGACCGGATACCGCTTGGACAGGTGCTCGTCCAGCGCCCGGATGAACTTGCGCTTGGCACCCAGCGGCAGGTTCCAGATGAACCGCATCAGGACCAGGGACGCGTCGTTACCGGCCAGCAGCTTGTTCCACAGCGTCGAGATGAACTCGGCGCTCAGTTCGGGCTGCCGGAACTCGGCCGCGATCGCACCCATGCCGTCCGCGATGAACATGTCGCGGAAGGCCCGCGGGTTGGACTGGAGCCGACGCCCCAGCAGGTCCATCTGACGCCGGTAGGTCTCCACCGCGTCAGACCGGCCCAGTTCCTCCACTTCGGTGGCCGTCTCGGCCAGCGCTGCAGAGGCATGCAGGTAGCGGGACAGTTCGTCACGCGTCTCGGTGCTCATGGTTTCGCCTCCGTCCTTCAGTGGATGATCTCGGCGTCACAGTTCGCGACGACCTTGGCGATCCGCCTCGTCAGGTCGTCGGTGACCGTCACCTTCTCCAGCGCGCCGGGGATCAGCCGGGCCGCCACCTTGGCCTGCCCGTCAACGATCACCTTGGTGCGTTCGAACAACTCCGGCAGTTCCTGCCAGCAGTTCTTGCAGTCGGTGCACTTCTCGATGTCCTCCGGTGCCAGCGTGACGATTGCGCGTCCGGACGCAGCAGGCTCGGCCGCCGCGGCGGGGGCCGGGGCGCCCATGCCCAGACCGCCCAGGCCGCCACCGAAGCTGGTGACCGGCTGTGCGGTGGTCGAGGCTGCCAATTCGCTCATCGCGCGGGCGATCTCGTCCATCGAGGACTCCCGGGCCGCCATCGCTTGGTCGTAGCGCGACTGCAGGTCGGCCAGGTCGTCGGCGTGCAGCGCATTCAGCGCGTCCAGGTTGACCCCGGCCAGGTACTGCAGCAGCTGCCAGTTGCGGCGCCGCCGCTCGACCATGGTGATGATCGAGGCACTGACCTTGATCTTCGCCAGCCGGCCTGACGCATCGGTCGTCCAGACGAATGGCACATGCGTGGAGCGCTCGGCCTCGGGCAGGTCGATGTACTGGTCGACCGGGACCGCGATCGCGTCCTGATCGGCCGGTAGCTTGCCGAACTGCTTGGCGAACCGGGCCTCACCCAGCGCGAAGTCGGCCGGGGTGAGCGGCACCTCGAGCAGCGCCAGCCGGCCCTGATCGTCGGTGTACTCCAGGGTGTGGGTCGTCCACGTCTTGTCCGGGTCGGGGTTGCCGTCCAGGTCGAACCAGTCGTGCAACACCTCACCCTTGCGCGGGTCGTGGACGAACAGCGGTGCCATCCGGGACTCCACGGCGAGCCGGCCACGCCGGTTGGCCATGTTGTCCGCGATGCCGTTCTCGCCCTGACAAGGCGTGTAGACATCCATCACGGACGGGCCATCGGTGTAGGTCAGCATGCCCATCGTGTTGCGCAGGAAGTGGCCCTGCATCGCGGTGGCGGTGGCGACCACGAAGGTACCCGGATGGAAGGCTGCCAGGATGCCGAGTTCCTTGCGGTACTCCTCCTTGCCGGTGCCCACCGAACCCACGCGGGCCAGGTCGGAGTCCTGTCCGGTGTAGCTCGCGGTGGACGCCTGCCCGCCGGTGTTCGAATAGGCGCCGGTGTTCAGCACCATGATCTTGACCGGGGTCGGCGAGGCCAGGATGCGCGACAGCGCGCCGAAGCCGATGTCGTAGGACGCGCCGTCGCCGCCGATGGTCAGCACCGTCGGCATCAACGCCATTTCCTCATCGGTGAAGTCGGCCCAGGCCAGCGTCGACAGGCCCTTCTCATGCACGGCCGGGTCGTACGCGTCGGCCAGTTCGAGCCGCGCGGTGCGGATCGCCTTGACCAGGTCGACCGCCCGGGTGGCCAGGCCCTCGTAGATGCCCTTGGCGAGCGGCTGGGCGTCCTGGAAGAGGCTGTTCACCCACGGATCGGTGAAGGCGTTGTACGGCATCGTGGACGCGTAGACGCTCGAGCAACCCGTCGAGTTGGCCACCACCGTGGTGGCGGGCCCCTTGCCGGTCGGGCCGCCCTCCAGCAGGTAGAGCGAGGACTCCAACTGGTTGAGCGAGGACTCAAGGCGAGCCCGGCGGGCCGGGTCGTCGCCGTTGATCGCGGTCAGCTTGTCTGTGACGCCGGCGACCAGGTCCTCCAGCAAGGCCCGCTGCTCGGCATGCCGCTTGGCACCCAGCGCGTGGCTGGTCGCGACGACCATCCGGGTGCTGGTGACCTCACCACAGCCGCGGCAACCGCCGTGGCCACCGGTGACCGAGTAGTAGTTGTTCCGGTCGAGGAAGAGCCGCTTGATATCCCCACCGGGCAGCACCGCGTTCGAGGTGAAGCGGCCCGGGGTGTTCGGCGTCTTGGACAGGAACTCCAGCGAGGCCTCCAGGTCCTCCTCGATCTGGGTGGTCTGGTCGGCCGGGGTCAGTGCGTTCGGGCCACAAACGTCCACGCATTCCAGGCAGCCGGTGCACTTCCACGGGTCGATGGTGACCGAGTAGAGCCCGCCGCTGCCCGGCGTCTCCCGCTCGATGGCGTCGAAGAACGGCCGGGTCTGGGCAACCGGGAAGCCACGGAGCAACTCGACCACGGCCGAGTAGTTGCGGCGCAGGTAGGAGCCCGAACTGGCCGGGATCAGTTCCTCGACCGCCCGCGAGACCGCGTCCGCGAAGCCGTCGGGAGCATTGCCGGCACGGTAGTACTCGCGCACCTTGTTGGCGATGCTGTAGACGTGTTCGCGCATGGCGCCGCGCTGGGCCTCCGGCACGGCGACCATGGTCACCGCGGTCGAGATCAGCGTGTGCACCTCGTGGACGGCGTTCGGGATCGCTGCGTCCGGGCAGGCCAGCGTGCACTCCATGCAGCCGGTGCACAGCGAGGCGTCGAAGATCGGCACAGTGCGCCGGAACATGCCCTTGTCCTTGCCGGCTGCGGTACCGGCGGGCACGAACAGGCCGGCACCCGGCATCACCGGGGCGCGTCCGATGGTGCCCTCGCGGAACGGGGTGCCCATGATCCGGTCGTAGTACTCGGCATCGAAGAGGTTGGACGCGGCGCACGAGCTGCCGCACATGCCGATCGACAGGTCGATGCCGCGGGCCGAACCGTTGCTCGGCTCCTCGTCCATCGCGCGGTACGCGTCGGTCTCGTAGGGCACCGGCATGATCGCGGCCAGGCCGTCCGAGATGACCGCCATGTTCGACTGGACGATCCGGGCGCCCTTGGCGCCGAACTTCTTGTTGAGTTGCTGGAAGACCTTCTCCCGCAACTCATCGGTGGACGCCGAGCCCTGGGTCACCCGGTCCACACCGCCTATCACCGCGCCGATGAAGGCGATGCCCATCATGCGCGTCTGCAACTCGGGGGTGGGGGCATGCTCGGCCGCCACCGCGAACGCGTCCAGCACGAAGAACTTGATCTTGCGTTCGCGGATGGTCCGGCGCGCCTTGGCCGGCAGCGAACGCCAGGTCTCCTCCGGCGTCTCGTTGGACTGCAGGATCAAGGTGCCTCCCGGCACCAGACCCTTGAGCGGATTGGTGTGCTGGAAGACCCGGTGATCGGGCGAGAGCACGACCTCGACATCCTCGAGTTCGGCGTTGGTGACCAGCACGGGTTCGGGGCTCAGCGTGATGTAGTAGTTCGTCGGCGCGCCCGACTTCTCCGAGCCGTACTTGGGCGCCGACTTGGAGTACATGCCCAGCGCCCCGGCCAGGATGTCGGTCATCAGCTTGCCGGTCGCGATGGTGCCGTAGCCACCCACCGAGTGGAAGCGGATCCGCATCGCCTGCGGCGGCAGGAGCACCGGGTTCTCACCGGTCTCCAACTGCATCAGCGTGGTCTCGGGGTACGCGGTGGCCAGCTTGGCCTGCAACTCGGCGAAGCCGCCGGACGCGTCCTCGGAGAAGAAGGTCGAGCCCAGGTAGACCAGTGGGGACGCGTTGTCGCCCGCCATGTTGTTGGCGGCGGCGATCAGGTCACGCGGCTGCAGGTCGTGGCCGCCCAGACCGAAGATCGCGCTGGTCATCGCCGGGATGGCCTCGATCGCGTCGATACCGGCGAACCGGCCGGGGTTGGAGTTGTTCGCGGCACCCTTGAACAGCGCGCTGGAGACCAACTGGGTCAGCGCCATCTGGTCGGAGCGCTCCAGCACCGTGACGGCCCTCTTGCCGGCCAGCGCGGCGACCAGTTCGGCCTCGGGGAACGGCTGCAGCAGCTTGACCGCGACCAGGCCGACCTTGAGGCCCTGGGCCCGCAGGTAGGGCAGCACGGCGCGCACATCGTCGCAGACCGAACCGAGGCCCACGAAGACGTAGTCGGCGTCCTCGACGTCGTAGCAGTGGATCGGGGTGTAGGTGCGTCCGGTCAGTTCGGAGTACTCGGCCATCGCCTGACGGGCCAGCCTGGGCACCTCGGCACTGAAGTGCGTGCGGTGGTCGACGGCACCGGCCTGGAAGTCCGGCTGGTTCTGCACCGGCCCGGTCAGGCCGGGGTTGTTCGGGTCGACCAGAGCGGGCACCATCTGCCGGCTCCCCTTGCGCCAGGCCCCCACCCACTGGCGGCGCCACTGGCCGACCAGGTCGGCGGGAACCATGCTGAGAGTCTGGTCCACCAGCAGGCCGGAATCGTCGGCCTCCACGGCGTCCGCGTTGTCAGCCAGCCAGTCGCGCATCTCGCCGAGTTCGCTGAGCCCGAACTCGGCGGCCTTGCGGTTGATCCATTGGTTCAACTGCCAGACGCGGCCCTTGGCACCGTAGACGATCTCCTGGGCCATGGTCGGGCAGTCGATGCGTCCGGCAGGGTCGCCGAGGTAGGTGCGCAGCAGTTCGGGTTCGGGCAGCCGGGCCTCGGACAACATGTGGCTGGTGGCGAAGCCGTCCATCGAGTTGGCCACCGGGATCAGCGACAAAGCAGCCGTGCGGTAGCTGATCGCGGCCAGGTCGGCCGCCTCCTGCGGGTTGGCGCCGAAGAAGACCGTGTAGCCGGCCGGCAGCAGCGCGTAGATGTCGTCGTGACCGGCCATCACGTTCAGCGAGTGCTTGCTGACCACGCGGGCCGCGACCTGCAGGACGAAGCCGCCAACCTTCTTGCCGACGGTGACGAAGTGCGACTCCATCGCGTAGAGGATGCCCTGACTGGACGAGGCGTTGGAGACGAACATGCCGCCGGTCAGGGCGGCGCCCAGCGCGCCGGACTGCGCGGAGTGCTCACCTTCCGGTTCGAAGAAGAACGGATGCTTGCCCCAGACGTTCAGCTGACCCTCGGCGCGCGCCGCCTCGTAGATCTCGCTGATCTCGGTGGACGGGGTGATCGGGTAGCCGATCACGCCGCCGCAGACGTGCTTCATCACGTGCGCAACGGCACCGTTGCCGTTGATCACCGTGGGTATTCCCGGGTATCTGTGCTGCTCAGCGGGCTGCCAGTCGTCAAGCTGCGGAACAATATCAATATCGGTCGCGGACACGTTGATCCTCCATCGCGGTTCACCATTGATTCGCGTTTGGAGTCCATGCTAACCCCGAAGGATGAACCTTCCATCATCGGCCTAGTCGGCCTCCTTTCCGGGCTCGTCGGGGGCCATTACGATGCACGCATGGCTCGCGGACGCGAACGACTGATCGTCGGCGCCGCCCTGCTCTTCTTCACTGTGCTCTTGGCGGCGATGCTGGCGTACAACGCCTGGCTCGGTGACCGATTCGTGAACCACTCGGTCATCGTCGACGCGCGGCTGGTGGACCGCGTCGACATCCAATGCATCGGGGCCAGCGGCGGGGGCCTACTCGGATCCGGCACGAACACCTGGTGGGTCGAGTTCCCGGTGCCGACCGGATTGCACCAGACCCGCCTGGTCCACCCCTGCGACGTCACCCCGCCCGACTTCGGACGCGGTCGCGGCTACATGTGGATGCAATACGACAAGGACAACTACGACCGCACTCGGGTTCTCAACGACACCAAAGCGGAGGACTCTGTGCGTCCGTTGACGCTCGGACTGATGGCCTGGATCGTCGCTGCTGCAGTGATCTGGCGGCTCTGGTTCCGCCGTGGGCCGAGCACCGGCACCAAACCGGTCAAGTCCGCCAGTTGAGCTGACTGGGCCCGCCTACTCCGGCGTGGGCGGCACCTTCACCCCGCTGGGCGTGGGCCGACAGAAGTCGAAGTCGGCCCCATGCTCGGCCTGCAGGACGTGCTGTCGGTAGAGCCGTGCGTAGCCCCGGTCCTCCAAGGCCGGGGCGAACGCGTGCTCGGTGGCCCGCCGCTCCAGTTCCTCCTCGTCGACCAGCAACTCCAGGCTGCGTTCGGACAGGCTGAGCCTGATCTGGTCGCCGTCGCGTACCAGCCGGATCGTGCCACCGGCGGCCGCTTCCGGTGAGCAGTGCAGGACGATGGTGCCGAACGGGGTGCCCGACATCCGGCCGTCGGAGATCCGCACCATGCAACACGACCAGCCCGCCGCCGGCATGCACCGGGTTGTCCCGCTCCCTGATCACGTCGTCGCCCGGGACGCGTGCGATGCCCGCCAGGTTGTCGCCCAGACTGTGCCCGGTGATGGTGGGAGCATCGAGGTCCAGCAGGTCGCTGATCCGGTGCATTACTTCGGGCAGTCCGCCGGCGCGGTGCAGGTCGGGCATGTAGTGGCTGCCCGCCGGCTTGAGGTTGACCAGGACTGGCGTGCGCGCGGCTATCGCGTCCAGTGCCGCGAGGTCGAACTCGAAGCCCAGCCGGCCGGCGATCGCTGCCAGGTGCACCGCGGCATTGGTCGAGCCGCCGATCGCGGCCAGCAGCGTCGCCGCATTGTGGAAGGCGGCCGGCGTCAGCACCTCATCGAAGCGGATCGGGGCGCCCGCCAATTCGACCGCGCGCCGGCCGGTGGCTTCTGCGATCCGCAGTCGGGCAGCGGTGGTCGCTGGCGCCGTGGCGCTACCCGGCAGCGCGACGCCCAGCGCCTCGCTCAGCGAGGCCATCGTGGACGCAGTGCCCATCACCGAGCAGGTGCCCACCGAGCCGACCAGTTCGTTGTTCGCCGCCCAGATCTCGTCGTCGGTCGGGTCCCCGGCCCGGTAGCGCGCCCACAAGGCGCGACAGTCAGTGCAGGCGCCCACCTCACGACCTTGGAACGACCCGGTGAGCATAGCTCCGGTGACCAGTTGGATGGCCGGCAACCCCGCCGAGGCCGCACCCATCAACTGCGCCGGCACGGTCTTGTCACAACCGCCGATCAGCACGACGGCGTCCATCGGCTGGGCGCGGATCATCTCCTCGGTGTCGATCGACATCAGGTTGCGCAGGTACATCGAGGTCGGCGAACTGAACGACTCGTGGATGCTGATCGTCGGGAAATCGAGGGCCAGGCCACCCGCCTGCTCGATTCCGCGGCGGACAGCCGCGATCAGGTTCGGCACCGCGCCGTGACAGGGGTTGAAGGCGGATTAGGTGTTGACGACCCCGATCAGTGGCCGGTCCAGTGCCTCTTCGGAGTAGCCGGCACCCTTGATGAACGCCTTGCGCAGGTACTCGGAGAAGCCTTGGTCGCCGTAGTTCGGCAGGTCCGACGTGATGCCGGCCATCGCAGATCCCCCTGTCTTTCCTGCGGTAAGTCAAACACAACGACGAATCGCTCGTGGGCGACTGGGCACGCATGCTGACCTGAAAATGGCCTAGCCTGCAGGGGTGACGATGCCCCATCAGGTAGGCCCCTGGACGCCCAGCCACAACATGCCCGGCTACCACTCCCGACCGGTCCGGCAGGCGCGAGATGTCGGCGCCCCACTGGCGGTGATCGTGGTCGGCGCCATCCTGATCGGCCTGCTGGTCGTGCTGGTTGCCGCGATGTCCCCACGGATGTTCGCGATCGGCACCATCCCGTCAGCGTTGGCCCTGGTGATCGGACTGTCCTGCTACATGTGGCTCGACCAATGGGAGCCGGAACCGCCGAAGCTACTGCTGTACGCCTTCGTGTGGGGTGGCGGCATCGCCACCATCGGCACCTTGGCAGTCTCGCTGCTGATCGGCCTGGGCGGGCTGACCCCCGCCCTCTACTTCTACGGTCCGGTGATTGAGGCGCCGATCGTCGAGGAGTTGATGAAGGGCGCCTTCCTCTTCTTCATGCTGGCCGGCGTCCGGCGGCGCGAGATGCGCACCTTGGTGGACCATCTGGTCTACGCCGGTTTCGTCGGCTTCGGGTTCGCCTTCGTCGAGAACCTGATGTATTTCTCGATGGCCGAGACCCTGGAGGACACCGCCTTCATGGCCATCGTGCGCACCGGCTTCAACATGTTCGGCCACGCGTTCTACACCTCGGCCACTGCGGTGGGTATCTACCTGGGACGCAAGCAGCAGGGCAGCATGCGGCAGGCCTACTTCATCGGCGGCTACCTGGTGGCAGTGCTGCTGCACGCGCTATGGAACGGATCGACGATGTTGTTCGGCGGCCTCGGCCTGATCATCGTCTACATCGTGATCCTCACCCCCGGCTTCATCGCGTTGGTGGTGCAGGGCGTCAAGGCCCGCAAGCGGGAGGGTCTGATCATCAGCGCCCAGTTGCCACGCATGGTGGCCGAGGGTCTGGTCACCCCGCAGGAGGCCACCTGGATGCAGGCGCTGAACACCCGCTCGGCGATGCGTCAGCAGATCAAGGGCAACAAGGAACAGTTGGCGCGGGTGGCGAGCCTGGTCGAGGCAGTCGGCGAGTTGGCCATCATCCGGGACCGGACGCAGGGCGAGCCGAGCCCGTACGAACAGCACGAGGAGCGGTACCTGGTCCAGGCGATCCTGGCCGAACGGCAGACGGCCGGACCGTTCGCACCGCCGGCACCTCCGATGGGACCACAGCAACCCGGTCCGATGGGACCGCAACAGCCAGGCCCGCTGGGGCCACAGCATCCGGGACCCGTGGGCCCACCCCCGCCGATGCCGCCGCGCTAGCATCTCAGCCATGTGGCTGGCGTTCGCACTGACGCTGTTCGCCGGACTCGCGACCGGGCTCGGCGGCATGCTGGCCACACTGGTGCGAGCCGGCAACCACCGCTTCCTGTCCGCCAGCCTCGGCTTCTCGGCCGGGGTGATGATCTACATCTCGATGGTGGAGTTGCTGCCGCAGGCCACTGGGCGCATCGGGCTGCACAGCGCCGGTGCGCACGCCGGTTGGGTCGCGATCGGGGCCTTCTTCGGCGGCATCCTGCTGGCCGCCATCATCGACCGGCTGGTGCCGGCGCAATTGAATCCCCATGAGCCGAACCTGGCGTCCCATGAGCAGTCGGCCCGGCAGCGGACACTGGGCCGCACCGGGCTGGTCACCGCCGGCGCGGTCGCCCTGCACAACTTCCCCGAGGGTTTCGCCACCTTCATGTCCGCCCTGGACGATCCGCAACTTGGCATCGCGGTGGCTGTCGCAGTCGCCATCCACAACGTTCCGGAAGGCATAGCGGTGGCCGTCCCGATCCACCAGGCCACCGGCAGCCGACGCAAGGGCGTGATCGCTGCCTGGTTGTCGGGGCTGGCCGAACCGATCGGTGCGGTCGTCGGCTACCTGCTCCTGCGCCCGTTCCTGAACGACCTCACCTTGGGCGTGGTGCTCGCCCTGGTCGCCGGGATCATGGTCTTCATCTCGTTCGACGAGCTACTGCCGACCGCCGAGGAGTACGGCGAACACCATCTGGCCACCTACGGGCTGATCGCGGGCATGGCAGTGATGGCGATCAGCCTGCTCCTGCTGATCTGAGTCAGTCGGACGGCTTCTCGAGCGCCGTCCAGCCCATCTCCGGCACCTGCTCGGCGAACTCGCGCAACAGGACGCCGGACGCGTCCAGCGCGCTGACGCGTCCCGACCGGACGCTGCTCTCCAGGTCGAGCGAGATCGAGCGCATCCGACGCGTCCCGTGCAGCGCGTCCAGCACGGCCGCCTCGGTCTGCGCCCACATCCAGGTGACCTGCTGACCGGCCCGGTAGGTGTTGAGCCCGTACTTTGACTCGAGGTACGCACGGTGGTCGAGCACTGCCTGCCAGACCTCTTCGAGGCCGATCTTGTGCAGCGCCGAACAGGTCAGCACCGGCACCCGGCGATCCGAGTCGGCCGAACTGACCAGCTTCATGGCGATCGACAGTTCGCGGGCGGTGACCCGCGCCTCACCGGCGTTGTCGCCGTCCGCCTTGTTGACGGCGATCACGTGGGCGAGTTCGAGGATGCCCTTCTTGATGCCCTGCAACTGGTCACCGGAACGGGCCAGCATCAACACCAGATAGGTGTCGACCATGCCCTGAACCGCGACCTCGGATTGGCCCACCCCGACGGTTTCGACAATCACGACGTCGTAGCCGGCGGCCTCCACCAGCAGCATCGCCTCGCGCGTGGCACGTGCCACACCGCCGAGATGCAGACCGGTGGGTGAGGGACGGATGAACGCGTCATCCAATTGGGCCAGGGCGCCCATTCGCGTCCGGTCGCCGAGCACCGATCCGCCCGAAACCGAACTGGACGGGTCGACGGCCAGCACCGCAACCTTGTGGCCCTTCTCGATGAGCATGCAGCCCATCGCGTCGGTGAAGGTCGACTTGCCCGCGCCGGGCACCCCGGAAAGCCCCAACCTGATCGAACGTCCCGCAAGTGGCGTCAACTCGCGCAACAACTCACGCGCGTGTTCTCGATGTGCCGGCTTGCGGGACTCCACCAGGGTGATGGACCGGGCCAGCGCGGCCCGGTCCCCACCCTTGACGCCTTCGATCAGCGCCGGGACATCAATCGGCCTAGCCATTACCTTCCTGGGCGGCGTCGATCATGCCGCGCAGCAGGTCCTTGGCAGCCTCCGGGATGTTGGTACCCGGCGGGTAGATCGCCGCTGCGCCGGCCTGACGCAGTTCCTCGAAGTCCTGCTCGGGGATGACCCCGCCGACCACGATGGCGATGTCCTGGCGTCCCTGCTTGTCGAGTTCTTCACGCAGGGCAGGGACCAGCGTGAGATGGCCAGCCGCCAGCGACGAGACGCCGACGACATGGACGTCGCCCTCGATGGCCTGCCGACGGCCTCTTCGGGGTCTGGAAGAGCAGGCCCACGTCGACGTCGAAACCGAGATCGGCGAAGGCGGTCGCGATGACCTTCTGGCCGCGGTCGTGGCCGTCCTGGCCCATCTTGGCGATCAGGATGCGAGGACGCCGGCCCTCGACCTCTTCGAACTCGCTGATCAGCTTGCGGGTTTCGTCCATGGCTCCGGAGGCTCCTCGATTCCTTCGAGTAGACACCCGAAATGGTGCGGATCTGGGCGGTGTAGCGGCCGAAGACCTTCTCCAACGCGTCCGAGACCTCGCCCAGGCTGGCCTTGGCGCGGCAGGCGTCCACGGTCAGCTTCAGCAGGTTGCGGTCCGGATCGGTGGGATCGGGGTTCGCGGCGGCCCAGGTGAGCTTCTCCAGGGCAGCCTGGCACTCCTCCTCGTTCCGCTCGGCGCGCAGACGTTCGAGCTTGGCGATCTGCTGGGCCCGAACCTCCTTGTTGTCCACCTTCAGCACGTCGAGCTTTTCTTCCTGCTCGAGCACGTACTTGTTGACGCCGATCACCGGCTGACGACCGGAGTCGATGCGGGCCTGGGTGCGAGCCGCGGCTTCCTCGATGCGCATCTTGGGGATGCCCGCCTCGATGGCCTTGGTCATACCGCCGGCCTGCTCGACCTCCTGGATCAGGGCCCAGCCCTTGCGGGCCAGTTCCTGGGTCAGCTTCTCGACGTAGGCCGAACCCGCCCACAGGTCGACAGACCGCGTGGTGCCCGACTCCTGCTGCAGGAACAGCTGGGTGTTGCGGGCGATGCGGGCCGAGAAGTCGGTCGGCAGCGCGATGGCCTCGTCCAGTGCGTTGGTGTGCAGCGACTGGGTATGGCCCTGGGTGGCCGCCATCGCCTCGACACAGGTGCGCACCACATTGTTGTAGACATCCTGGGCGGTCAGCGACCAACCGGAGGTCTGCGAGTGCGTGCGCAGGCTCATCGACTTCGGGTTCTTCGGCTCGAACTGGCGAACCAGGCGGGCCCACAGCATGCGGGCGGCGCGCATCTTCGCCACTTCCATGAAGAAGTTCATGCCGACTGCCCAGAAGAAGCTCAGCCGCGGTGCGAACTGGTCAACCTTCAGGCCCACCGACTCGCCGGCGCGGATGTATTCCACACCGTCGGCCAGCGTGTAGGCCATCTCGATGTCGGCGGTCGCGCCCGCCTCCTGCATGTGGTAGCCAGAAATCGAGATCGAGTTGAACTTCGGCATGTTCGCGCTGGTGAACGCGAAGATGTCGGAGATGATCCGCATCGACGGAGCCGGCGGGTAGATGTAGGTGTTGCGGACCATGAACTCCTTCAGAATGTCGTTCTGAATGGTTCCGGCCAGCTGTTCCAACTTCACCCCCTGCTCCTCGGCAGCGACGATGTACAGCGCCAGCACCGGGAGCACCGCGCCGTTCATCGTCATCGACACGCTCATCTGGTCGAGCGGGATGCCGTCGAACAGCTGACGCATGTCGAGGATCGAGTCCACGGCCACACCGGCCATGCCGACGTCACCGGCCACCCGCGGGTGATCGGAGTCGTAGCCACGGTGGGTCGCCAGGTCGAAGGCGATCGACAGGCCCTTCTGGCCGGCCGCCAGGTTGCGGCGGTAGAAGGCGTTCGACTCCTCGGCGGTGGAGAAGCCCGCGTACTGGCGGATCGTCCACGGCCGGGAGACATACATCGTCGAGTACGGACCACGCAGGAACGGCGGGATCCCGGGCATCGTGCCCAGGAAGTCCATGCCCTGGTAGGCGTCATCACCGTAGAGGTGCCCGACGGGGATCTGCTCCGGCGTCAGCCACTCCTCCGGGCCGGCTGCCTTCAGCAGCTGCTCGAAGTTGGCCGCGGCGTCAGCGGAAACGGCGGCATCGCCCAGGTCGAACTGGTCGAAACGCGGCAGCGCGTTCACTTGGTCACCCCCACACTGTCCAGGACACCGTTCAGGCCCTCGACGACGTCCATGCCCAGGGCGATGGTGCCGTCGATGACGCTGGTGTCGACGTCTCCGAGTTCCTTGATGTTGCCGGCCAACAGCACCCGCTGGGCGCCGGCGTCCTTGAGCGCCTGGGCGACCTGCAGGCCCTGGTCCGCGTAGACCTTGGCCGAGCTGCACAGGCAGGCAACCGGGGTTCCGGACGCCCGCCAGGCCTCGACGATCTCGTCGGGGCTGCCGCCTTCCTTGGTGACGGTCTCCAGACCGGCAATGTGGAAGTAGTTGGACGCGAAGCCCTCGCGTCCACCGAAGTCACGACGGGTGCCCAGGCAGGCCAGGAAGACCTTGGCATCGGCGTCCGCAGTGGCGTCACGCAACGCCTCGAAGGCCTCCGAGTCACGCCGCCAGGCCAGGCCGGCGTAGGCCGGCGCCTCGGGACGCGCGGTGCGGCCGGCAACCGGCGCCTCGCCCGGGTTCGGGAACTCCGAGACACCGGTGATCGGCAGCTTGCGGGTGGCCAACAGCTTGGCCCGCTTGGCGTTCAGGTCGTCGAGGGTCGCGGCGATGGTTCCGGACGCGAGCGCCTGGACCATGCCACCGGCAGCCTCGATCTTCTGGAACTCTGCCCACGCCTGCTCGGCGATCTGCCGGGTGAGCGACTCGATGTACCACGCACCACCAGCCGGATCGTTGACCCGGCCGATGTTCGACTCCTCGGCCAGCACGATCTGGGTGTTGCGGGCGACCCGACGGCTGAAGTCGTTGGGAAGGCCCCAGGCGGTATCGAAGGGCAGCACGGTGATCGCCTCGGCGCCGCCGACGGCGGCCGCGAAGGTCGAGATGGTGCCGCGCAGGATGTTCACGTAGGGGTCGTCACGGGTGATCTGACGCCACGAGGTGACCGCCAACTGACGGGCGCCCCGCTTGGCCGGAGTCACCTCGAAGACCTCGCCAACCCGGGCCCAAGTGGTGCGCAAGGCGCGCAGCCGGGCGATGGTGGCGACCTGGTCGGTGGTGGCGCTGACCCGGAAGTTGATGGCGTCGAAGGCGTCATCAACGCTGACGCCCTGCTCGACCAGTGCCCGCACGTACTCGACGGCGGTGGCCAACAGCCAGGCGACCTCGTGGACGTCGCCGGCACCGGCGTTGTGGTAGATGGTCCCGTCGACCACGAAGGCGCGAGCCTTGCGGTAACCGCGCAACCGCTCCACCCAACCAGCCAGACCAGACAGGTCGGCAGTGGTGCCGTTCAGCGCAGCAGCGCCGATCGGGTCCAGGCCCAGGTTCAGCGACAGCTCGCTCTTGTGGGTATCCGATGACTCGTAGACCGACAGCAGCGCCTCGGCGGCCGCGACCTGATCGGTGCGGCTCGAGACTTCAACCTTGGCCAGCTTGAGCACCACGTCAGCCAACGCCTCGGCGACGTCGGAGGCGGCGATGGCGTCCGGATCGACGCGCAGCCAGACGCTGGTGGCGCCCCGCTCCAGGTCGGCCTTGATCGCCTGCCGAGTGGCGGCCACGTCGGGATCCTCGTGCAGGGCCCGCACATCCCAGGCATCCATGTCGCCATTGCGAACGCTGGTGCCACGGGTGAAGGGGGCGGCGGCTGGAGTACCCAGGTCTCCACCGGCGTCCTCACGGGTGTAGATCGGCTCGATCACCAGACCGTCGACGGTCTTGGTGCGCAGCCGATCAATGGCCTGCTCAGCGCTCAGCAGCTTGTCTTCCGGACGCCCCTTGTTCAGTACCTTGGCAACTTCGTCAGCCCACTGTTCAAAGGTGGGGGTGTCGAAATCACCGGCGAGAACGAGGTCTTCGGGGGCAACGTCCCCGACATCCGTTGACGCGCCTGCTGGTGGAGTAGGTGTCGTCATCGGTTCACTCCTCCCAGTGTTGAAATGTGGCTTCCCACGAAGCCGTTGTGGTTCTTCGCTACCCGCCTCCGACCACGACGGAAGAGCGGGCCGGGTGCCTGCGCACCCGCGCCCGCTCAGCATATCAAGGCGGTCCGGCGACTACTTGGCGGCCTCAATCGTGATGCCGTTGAGCTTCGCCGCGGACTTGGTCAGCGCGGCGCAGTACTCGCCACCGAAGCCCTGGGCGCTGGCAGCCGCCAACGCCTCGTGCACTCCGCTGCCCACCGAGGTCGGCACCGACAGGTCGGCGGCCAGCCGGTTGTAGTAGCGGACGTCCTTGCGGGCGTTGTCGAGCTGGAACATCAGGGTGTCGAAGTTGCCGTTCAGCGACTCACCCATGATCTTCAGCGTGCCGCCATTGGCGAAGCCGCCGCCACTGAGCACCTCGACCAACTTCATCGGGTCGACGCCGGACTTGACGCAGACCGCGAAACCCTCGGCCAGGATCGTCAGCGCGGCCTGGAACGCGGTGTTGTTGGCCAGCTTGATGATGTGGCCGGCGCCCAGCCCGCCACAGCGGTAGATGTTGTCGGCGAAGGTCTTGATGATCGGCTCGATCTCGGCGTACAGATCGTCGTCGGCACCCACCAGGACGTTCACGGTGCCGGCCTCGGCCTCACGCGGGCCACGGGTCAGCGGGATGTCGGCGATCCGGGCGCCCTTCTCCTCGGCCAGCTTGGCCAGGTTGTAGGTCATCGACGGCTCCGAGGTGGAGGCGTCCATGATGATCAGGCCCGGCTTGGGGTCGGTCAGGATCTCTGTGACGACCTGCTCGACGTCGGCAGCCGAAGTGACGCAGATGACCACGACGTCGCAGGTGCGGCCGAGTTCGGCGTTGTCAGCGGCGCGGGTGGCGCCGAGTTCGTCCAGTCCCTCGGGGGCGCGCGAACGCATGGTGTACGACAGCGGGTAGCCCTTGGTCAGGATGTTCTTGGCCAGCCCGTGGCCCATCAGGCCAGTGGCACCCACGAAACCGATCTTCTTGGTGTCTGTCACGACTTTCCTCTCGCTTCTTTGCTGATGACGAAGACGTATCCAATCCTGCCATCTTTGGCCGGGACGTACCCGTGAGCCCATGGAAGCCCGACTGCGTCCAAGCAGCTGGGATGGGCGATGAGAAGAGTCTCACCCGCGATTCACGAGGGTCTCGGCAATCGGCGGTTGGCTTGGGCCATGAACATTTCAGCTCACCTCCTACTGGCCGTTCTCGTCCTGGCCAGTGCTGCGATCGTTTCTGTCTGCGAGCCGGCCCTGCGCCGCCGCACCCGGCACTTCCGGGCCGTGCAGTTGTTCGCCATCGGCGCTGCCGCGCTGCTGCTGCCCGCCAACATCGTTGTGTCCGCCCCCAACCGCATCCCGTCCGCCGCAGACCTGCTGATCATCGTCGCCAGCATCGCTGCCCTGCTCACCACCGCAGCCATGCTGATCCTCAACTGGCTGCCCGGGCCCACCGAGGTCGCCGGACGTCGGGTGCTGGCCATCGGTGCTCACCCCGACGACCTGGAACTGGCCTGCGGCGGCACCCTCAGCCGACTGGCCGACTCCGGGTATGAGGTGCACACGCTCGTGCTCAGCCCCGGCTCGGTGGGCGGCAATGCCGAGGTCCGGCCGGACGAGGCCATCCGCGGCGCCAGGCTGATGGGTGCCACCAGGACCGAAGTGCTCGAGTTCCCCGACACCCGGTTGTCATCCTTCGCCTCCGAACTCGTGCAGGCGATCGAGGCCCGCATCAAGGCCTTCAACCCGGACATCATCCTCACCCACTCCGGCAACGACCAGCACCAGGATCACTCCGCCGTCCACATGGCCACCCTGCGTGCGGGTCGGCGACACCCAGCGATCCTCTGTTTTGAGTCACCCTCAGTAACTGCAGCGTTCGCCCCCTCCGTCTTCGTCGAGATCGATGACTACGTGGACGCGAAGAACGCCGCCATCTCGATGCACGCCGACCAGCGCAACAAGCCCTACATGGGTGGCGACAAGATCAGTTCGATGGCCGTCTTCCGTGGCGCGCAGGGCCGGATGACCTGCGCCGAGGCGTTCGAAGCCGAGCGGGTGCCCGGGTTCTCGGGGGTGCTGTGATGAGCACCATCCTGATCACCGGTGTCGGCGGTCCCGCCGGACGGAGCCTGGCCCGCCAACTCACCGGACGCGGACTGCGCGTCCATGGTTCAACGCGACGAGGATGCCCGCGCCGAACGCTGCCACACCGAAGGCCATGACGGCTCCGCTGATCCGATTCCCCTGCTTCATGACTCCATGCTCTGCTGGTCGGATGAGCGAGTGAGGAACACAAGATGAGAGTCCTCTCATCTTCGGGCTGGGTGGGGCATGGAAGAATCGGGGCATGGACCCCCACGATGCGCCGTTGACCAGCAACATCACCGATGTGGCGCTGCTCTTCGAGGGCGGCGGGATGCGGGTCAGCTACACGGCCGCGGTGGTCGTCGCGCTTCTCAAGGCGAGGTTGCACTTCGACTGGGTCGCGGGCATCTCGGCCGGGTCATCGAACACCGTCAATTACCTGTCGCGGGACCCATGGCGGGCGCGGGAATCATTCGTCGAGTTCGCGGCGGACCCAAAGTTCGGTGGGGTCGGCACCTTCCTACGCGGCAAGGGCATGTTCAACTCCAACTACATCTACCGCGAGACCGGGCTGCCCGGCGGCGTCCTGCCGTTCAACTTCGCCACCTTCCAGGCCAACCCGGCCCGGATGAACCTCGGCGTCTTCGAGGCTGACACCGGCCGATCGTTCTACTGGACGCGGGAGGACACCCCGACGCTGGCCGACCTGATGATTCGGGTCCAGTCGTCGTCCACCCTGCCGTTCTTCATGCCCATGGTGAAGATCGGCGAGCACACCTACGTCGACGGGGCGCTGGGGCCAACCGGGGGCATCGCACTGGACGCGGCCCGCGCGGCCGGCTTCACAAGGTTCCTGGTGGTACTCACCAGGCCACGCGAGTACATCAAGCCCGCGATCCGGCCCAACCAGGCGATGAAACAGTACTTCCGGCGCTTCCCTGCGGTGGTGGACGCAGTGGCCGAGCGGGCGGCCAACTACAACCGGACGCGCACTGAGTTGCTGGACCTGGAGGCCAGCGGGGACGCGAAGATCTTCTTCCCCACCGGGTACACCGTGCCGAACTCGGAGAAGAACGTCGCGCGGCTGACGCGTAGTTTCACCGAGGGCGCCGAACAGGTCCGCCGGGAACTGCCTGCTTGGCGCGAATGGCTCGGCCGCACTGATTGACCCGCGTCAAGACTGCCTGGGCGCGGTTGATCCACGTCAAGGTGCCCACAGATTCCGACTCATAACTTGGGGTCATCAACGCACCAAGCAAGGAGCAGACCATGATCACCACGTTGTTCAACCGCATCATTAGCGCCATCCTGCCGACCGCCCAGGCGCACTGCGATACCGCCGACGGTCCTGCCGTCACCGACGGCCGCCGCTCGCTGGAGACCGGCGAACTCGCCCACGCACTCAAGTGGATCCCCGCCTCAGGTGAGGCCGAGTTGCGCGAGGTCTTCACCAAGGCCATAGCCGTTCGCGGGCTCAGCGCCGATGCTGCCGAGATCGCCGACCGGCTCTTCCTGGAGACGCTGGTTCGCCTACACCGACTGGCCGAAGGCGTCGGCTTCACCGGTATCCAGCCGACCGGCACCGAGATCGAGGAGGTTGTCGTGGAGGCGGACCGCGCCCTGGAAACCGGGGACCTGTCCCCCGTCCTGGCCCTCGTGCCGGCTGAGCGCCGCGACGAGTTGACCCGGCGGTTCGAGGTGGCGCTGGGTAAGCGCGGCTTCGACGCCACGGACGTGGCCGCCGGCCGCGACTACGTCGCGTCCTACGTCGACTACTTCAAGTACGCCGAGGGCGAGGATGGTCACGATCATCACGGTGGCGGACATGGCCATGATCACGGCAGCCACGAGCCGCACGCCAACGAACAGCACCACGCCTGAGATGACTGATCGCGCCGCACGCTGGACGCCGGCCTTCCGGGTCACCGGCCACTCGATGGATCCCACCCTGGGTTCCGGGGACCTGGTCGTGACCCGGCCCCGGCCGGCCGCCGTGCAGCGCGGTGTCGTCGTCCTGATCGCCCGCGCGGGTGAACCACTGATGGTCAAGCGCATCGCCGCGGTCGGCGGAGACCTGGTTGAACTCGAGGCGGGGCGGCTGCGCGTCAACGGGGCGTCGGTGGACGGCCGGCCCAGGGTCGTCGGCGCGCGGGTGACCAGTTGGCAGGTGCCGGCGGGCCACTACTTCGTCATCGGGGACAACGCAGCGGCTTCCGACGATTCGCGGGTGTGGCCGCAGCCCTTCGTCCGGCATGAGGACGTCGCCGGGGTGCCGTTCGCAGTCTTCCCAATCGTGCGGAGGACGCGGGCAAGGACCTAAGGAGCCTGACCGTGATGCCCGCAGCACCGCATTCGTCCCCGATCAGATCCAGAACCGCCAACCAGGAGGCGCTGGCGGCCAACTGGGGTCAGGGCGCCAATCTGCTGGCGGAGACCAGCCGGGCGGCGGCGGCGGCCAGCCGGGCGCGGGATTGAAGGTCTTGGGGCGAGGTGCCGCCCACTCGTCCCCGGCGTTTCGCTGAACCCATGCTGAATCCAGGTCGTGAGCTCGTGCCGCGTACAGCACAACCTCGACCTTCAAATCATTCCCCTTTACGATGGGACTGCTGCACGAGTAGGTGACATCTGATCTGGCTTGCCCGGGAGGGTGGCCTGGAAGGATGTTGCTGTGCCCAAGCCCTACCCGTCTGAGTTCCGTGACGACGTCGTGCGCGTCGCGCGCAACCGCGAGCCCGGAGTGACGATCGAGCAGATCGCGAAAGACTTCGGTGTTCACCCGATGACGCTGCAGAAGTGGATGCGTCGCGCCGGCATCGACGAGGGCGCCAAGCCTGGCCAGTCCCGAACCGAGGCGGCCGAGATCCGCGAGCTGCGCAAACGCAACCGGCTCCTTGAGCAGGAGAACGAGGTCCTCCGGCGTGCCGCGGCGTATCTGTCGCAGGCGAACCTGCCGGGAAAAGGTGGTACCCGCTCGTAAGTGAGCTCGCCGCTGACGGGATCCCCGTTGTGGTGACGTGTCGGGTGCTCAAGCTCTCCCGCCAGCCCTACTACCGGTGGCTGGCGAACCCCATCACCGATAGTGAGTTGGTGGAGGCGTATCGCGCGAACGCGCTGTTCGACGCCCACCGCGACGACCCTGAGTTCGGGTACCGGCTCCTCGCGGACGAGGCCCGTGACGCGGGCGAGGTGATGTCGGATCGGACCGCGTGGCGGATCGCGTCGAGCAACGGCTGGTTCAGCGCGTTCGGGAAACCGGGGCGCGGCAAGGGACGTCGACCTCGAAGCCGTCGCCCTCGCACTGAACAACCGCCCACGCAAGACCCTCGGCTGGAAGACCCCCGCCGAGGTCTTCGACGAACAGCTACGCTCCCTGCAACAAGCCGGTGTTGCAACGACCGGTTGAACCCGGTCAATTTCGAAGCAGGAAGTTCCTGCAAGCCCTGGCCCGTCACCGCATGGTCGGATCGATGGGCAGGGTCGGCTCGAGCGGGGACAACGCGGCCATGGAATCGTACTTCGCCCTGCTGCAGAAGAACGTCCTCGACCGCCGCTGCTGGACCACCAGGGAACAGCTACGGATCGCGATGGTGACGTGGATCGAACGGACCTACCACCGGCGTCGACGTCAGGCCCGCCTGGGCCGTTTGACGCCCATCGAGTTCGAAACCATCATGAACACGACCGTCGCACTGGCGGCGTGACTACAACCTGTCACCTATCCGTGCAGCAGTCCCACCTCCGTCTATTAGAAGTGACTTCTAGTGAGGACTTCTAGTATTTGTGTGACCATGCCCAAGGCTGTCAAGACCTCGCGGGACCAGCAGGCCCGTGACACACGAAAGCGCATCGTCCAGGCGGCCCACGAGGAGTTCGCCGCCCAGGGCTACCAGGGTGCGCTGATGGCGTCCATCGCTGAGCGCGCCGGCGTTTCGGTGCAGATGGTCTACTTCGCCTTCGGCAAGAAGCCGCTGCTCTTCCTCGCCGCCATCCAGGCCGCGATCTTCGGCGACGAGGTCGTGCCGCCGCCCCGCACCCAGTGGTGGCAGGACGCCGGACGCGCCGACAGCGCGCAGCAGGTGATCGCCCAGTTCATCCGCAGTTCGGGGCCCATCTTCGCCCGCGCCGCGCCCTTGATCGTGGTCGCCCGCGTCGGGGCCGAGATCGACCAGGAGATCCGCGACGAGCAGGTGGAGGGTGATCGTCTGCGCGCCGAGGACTACCGATCGGTGATTGCCGTCGCCGCCGGCAAGGGCCGATTCCTGCCCGGCGTGGACGAGGACGCGGCCACCGACATCCTGGTCTCCATGGTCTCCCCCACCCTCTACGTCGAGTTGACCCGAGAGCGGTCCTGGACCCACGAGCGGACGATCGAGTGGCTCGCGGCCACCGTCCCGGGTCTGATCTTCGAGGCCTGACCAAGCACCGTGACTGAGGTCCTGCTCGTGGCGGGACTTAGCCCCACGGATCGGACGCGAATCCCCCTCATAAGGGGAGACGCGACACCCACTGCGGCGCGGGTCGCAACGAGCAGGACCTCAGTCACGCATCAGTGGCTGGGCCGCGGTACTCCGTGCGTCTGGGCTACCCGCTGGTACGCCGGCGCTCCGCGCAGCACCATCCCGTCGCCCAACTGCTCGACCAGGTCGCGCTGGATCTCCTGCCACGGCGTCTGCGACGGAGGAATGGGATACCCGCCACGGGCCGCCAGTTCCTCCCGGCGACGAGCCAGTTCATCGTCCGGCACCAGCATGTCGGCGGTGCTGTTGTTGAGGTCGATCCGCACCTGGTCACCGGTCTGCAGGATGGCGAGCCCGCCACCGATCGCGGCCTCCGGTGACGCGTTGAGGATCGAGGGCGACCCAGACGTCCCGGATTGCCGACCGTCACCGACGCACGGCAGCGACATGACGCCCCGCTTGATCAGCGCTGCCGGCGGCTGCATGTTGACCACCTCGGCCGCCCCCGGGAATCCGATCGGGCCCGTGCCGCGGATGAACAGCAGGCAGTCCTCGTCCACCCCAAGGTCCGGGTCGTCGATGCGGGCGTGGTAGTCCTCCGGTCCATCGAAGACGATCGCGCGGCCACTCAGCACATTCGGCTCGTCCGGGTCGCTGAGGTACCGCTCCCGGAACTCATCGGAGATGACGCTGGTCTTCATCACTGCCGAGTCGAACAGGTTGCCGTGCAGCACCAGGAAGCCGGCGTTTGCCACCAGTGGCTCGTCGAATCCGTGGATGACGTCGCGGTCGGTGGCCACCGCGTCCCGGCAGTTCTCGCCGATCGTCGACCCGTTGACCGTCAGCGCATCCTCCCGAATCAAGCCCTGGCCCATCAGTTCGTGCACGACGGCGGGGATGCCGCCGGCCCGGTAGAACTCCTCGCCCAAGAACTCGCCGGCCGGTTGCATGTTGACCAACAGCGGCACCTCGTGACCGATGCGCTGCCACTCGTCCAGCGGCAGGTCGACACCCACGTGCTGGGCCACTGCGCTCAGGTGGATGGGCGCGTTGGACGACCCGCCGATCGCCGAGTTCACCACAATGGCGTTCTCGAACGCCTCACGCGTCATGATGTCGGACGGCTTCAGGTCCTCTTGCACCATTTCGACGATGCGGCGTCCGGTTTGGTAGGCGATCTGGCCGCGTTCGCGGTAGGGCGCCGGAATGGCCGCGCAGCCCGGCAGGCTCATGCCCAACGCCTCGGCAAGGGAGTTCATCGTGGACGCAGTGCCCATGGTGTTGCAGTGACCCACCGACGGCGCTGCCGAGGCGATCAACTCGACATAGGTCTCTTCGTCGATCTCGCCTGCCGCATAGAGTTCACGGGCCCGCCAGACGATGGTGCCCGAACCAGTTCGCTCACCCTTGAACCAACCGTTGAGCATCGGCCCGCCGGACAGCACGATCGCGGGGATGTTCACCGTGGCTGCGGCCATCAGGCACGCCGGGGTGGTCTTGTCGCAGCCGGTGGTCAGCACCACCCCGTCCAGCGGGTAGCCATAGAGCACCTCCACCAGGCTCAGGTAGGCGAGGTTGCGATCCAGTGCGGGGGCGGGACGCTTGACGCTCTCCTGCAGCGGGTGCACCGGGAACTCCATGGCGATGCCGCCCATCTCGCGGATACCCTCCCGGGTGCGCTGGGCGAGTTCGAGGTGGTGCCGGTTGCAGGGCACCAGGTCGGATCCGGTTTGGGCGATCCCGATGATGGGACGCCCAGACTGCAGTTCTGCCCGGGTCAGGCCCCAGTTCAGGTTTCGTTCGATGTGCACAGCGGTCATATCCAGATTGGCCGGATCGTCGAACCAGGCCTGGCTGCGCAGTCGTCGGGGGGTGTCGTTCATGGGGGCACCTTTCTCACAGAATCGTGCGGGGCTTGCCAAGGATCCTAACGGGCCCGTCCGGCGTCCGATCACGGGCGTTGGGGTCGATTTCGGCGAATATCCAGCGAATCGTCACTGGATGGTTTCGAATGTGTGCTGGTTAACTGATCGTTCACCTGCCGTCCCTACGATTATTCCAGCAGCCATTTCAGGCTGTTCATCCAAGCGAAGGAAGATTCATGCGTGGACTCCACAAGGCCGCCATCGCCACAGTCCTGGCTGCCCTGTCCCTGACCGCCTGTGGTGGCGGCGGTGGCACTTCGACCGGTGGCGCTTCCGCCACTGGTGGCGAAACGGCAGCTGGCGGCTCATCGGCCAGCGCGCCCGCTCCGGCTGTTGACGCCGCGACCGCGACCTCGCTCGACGACTTCGGCGGCATGGAGGGCCTGGAGGCCGCTGCCAAGGCCGAGGGCCAGCTCAACGTCATCGCCCTGCCCCACGACTGGGCCAACTACGGCCTGATCATCGATGCCTTCAAGGCCAAGTACCCCGAGATCAAGGTCAACGAGCAGTCCCCCGACGCCTCGTCGGCCGAAGAGATCGCCGCTGCGGACGCCAACAAGGGCACCGACAAGGCGCCCGATGTCTTCGACCTGGGCACCGCCGTCGCCCTGCAGTCCACCGACTACTTCGCCCCCTACATGGTCGCGGCCTGGGACGAGATCCCCGCTGACCAGAAGGAGTCGACCGGTCTGTGGGTCTCCGACTACACCGGCGTCATGGTGGTCGGCTACAACAAGACCAAGTACGGCGAGATCACCTCGCTCGACCAGTTGACCGACTCGAAGTTCGCGGGTTCGGTCGCACTCAACGGCAAGCCCGCCGAGGCCGGCTCCGCGTTCAACGGCTTCCTGCTGGCCAACCTGGCCAACGGCGGCACCATGGACGACCTGCAGCCCGGTCTGGACTTCTTCAAGAAGCTCAACGAGGCCGGCACCCTGAACCTCACCGACGTGACCCCGGGCACCATCGAGGCCGGCGAACACGGCGTGGTCTTCGACTGGTCGTACAACATGGTCTCGGTCGCCGCCAACCTCGAGGCGCAGGGCGTCGAGTGGGCCACCTTCGTGCCCGATGACATCACCCTGGGCTCGTACTACAAGCAGGCCATCAACAAGGACGCGCCGAACCCGGCCGCCGCACGGCTGTGGCAGGAGTTCCTCTACTCGGCAGAGGCGCAGAGCCTGTGGGCCGAGGGTGGCGCTGTCCCGGTGCTGAACGTCTACTACGCCGACGAGTTCTCGGACGAGGCGAAGGCCGCGTCGCCGAAGGTCGACAAGTTGATCAGCCCGACCACCGAGCAGGCTGACGCGGCCAACGCGTTCCTGCAGGCGAACTGGGACGCCACGATCTCCTGATGTCAGTCACGGTAGCGGGCGGAACAACCGCCCCGTCCCGCACAGTCCGGAAGCTGCGGGACGCTGCGGTCACGATCCCGTTCTTCGGGTACCTGTCGGTCTTCCTCTTCCTGCCCACAATCATCGTGGTGATCGGGGCATTCCAGGATCGGGAGGGCGGCTTCACGCTGAACGGTGTCTCGCAACTGTTCACGCCCGCTACCGTCGAGATCTTCGTCACCACGGCGTTCCTCAGTTTCGTTTCGGCCCTCATCGGAGCGGTGGTCGGGGCGTTCGCGGCGTACGCGCTGTCGACTGTCTCGATCACCTCACCGTTGCGCCGGATCTACACCGCCGTGGCGTCCGTTCTGGCCCAGTTCGGTGGCGTGATGCTGGCCTTCGCCTTCATCTCCGTGCTGGGCAAGAACGGCAACTTCACCCGGCTGATGGCCAACGCCTTCGACGTGACGGTGCCCGGCGGACTACTGACGTCCGTACCCGGCCTGATCATCGTCTACTGCTACTTCCAGATCCCGCTGATGATCATCGTCTTCCTGCCAGCCGTGGACGGGCTGCGCAAGGAATGGCATGACGCCACCGAGAACCTCGGCGGCTCGACGTGGACCTACTGGTCTCGGGTGGCCGGCCCGATCCTGCTGCCCAGCTTCCTGGGATCCTTCCTGCTGCTGTTCGCCAACGCCTTCTCCGCGTACGCGACGGCGGCCGCCCTGATCTCGCAGCGCACCATCATCGTCCCGATGGCCATCGAAGGTGCGATCCGCAACGAAAACAACCTGAACATGGTGGCCTACGCGCAAGCCCTCGCGACCGGGATGATCGTGGTGATCGCGCTGGTGATGACCGGGTACGCCCTGCTGCAGCGCCGGACGGCGAGGTGGCTGCGATGACTACCCGTGCTGCTCGCCAACGTCGCAACCAGCGCATCCTGCGCGGCGTCGTGCTGGGCCTGGTTGGCCTCTACCTGATCTACCCGCTCTACGCGTTGTTCGAGTTCTCGATCCGCTTCCCGCTGACCGGCAACTACTCGTGGAGCGCCTGGGGACGGCTCTTCGGCGCCGGAGACGCAGCCCGCCTCGGGCCGCTGTACACCGGCATCGTCAACTCGCTGATCATCGCCGTGCTGACACTGGCCATCATGTTCGCGCTGCTTCTACCGACGATGGTCTGGGTGCGGCTGAAATTGCCGAAGCTGCACCGCATCGTCGAGTTCATCTGCCTGCTGCCGCTCACCCTGCCGGCGATCGTGCTGGTGGTCGGTCTGGTGCCGATCTACCGCTTCATCGCCACCCGCGTCCTCGACACGTCCGCGATCTGGCTGTGTTTCGCCTACGTCGTGCTGGTGCTGCCGTTCAGCTACCGAGCGCTGGACGCCGGGCTGTCCGCGATCGACGTCCGGACGCTATCCGCCGCCGCCCGCTCGATGGGCGCGTCCTGGGTGACGATCATCGTCCGGGTGATCCTGCCCAACCTGCGCGCTGCCGTCGCGTCCGCCGCCTTCATCTCGATCGCCGTGGTGCTGGGCGAGTTCACCATCGCGCGCATGCTGGCCCGCGAGAACCTGCAGACCGGCGTCATGCTGGTCAATCAGGCCGCCCCGCAGGTGGCGGCCGCCGTTTCCCTGCTGACCCTGCTGTTCGGCATCCTCCTGCTGGTCGGCCTCAGCTACGTCACCAACCGCCAGAACCGCAAGAAGAAGAGGGCCTGATCGATGGTCGAGCAGAATGCCGTGAGCGTCGAACTCAAGGGGCTGCGCCGCAGCTTCGGCACCGTCAAGGCCCTGGACGACTTCAGCCTGGACATCCACCCGGGCGAATTGGTCGCGCTGCTCGGGCCCTCGGGCTGCGGCAAGACGACCGCGCTGCGCGTCCTGTCGGGCCTTGAGGACGCCGACTCCGGCGCGGTGATCGTCGACGGCAAGGACATCATGCACACCCCGCCGAACCGCCGCAACATGGCGATGGTCTTCCAGAGCTACTCGCTGTTCCCGCACCTCACTGTGGCGGGCAACATCGACTTCGCGCTGTCGATGCGCAAGGTTGATCGCGGCGCCCGTCGGGCCATCATCGACGAGCACCTGGAGTTGGTCGGACTGACCACCCACCACGACCGGCTGCCCAGCGAACTGTCCGGCGGCCAGCAGCAACGCGTCGCCCTCGCCCGGGCGCTGGCGGCCAAGCCGGACGTCCTGCTGCTCGACGAGCCACTGTCGGCGCTGGACGCGAAGGTGCGCGAACAGTTGCGCGACGAGATCCGCCGCATCCAGCAGGAACTGGGCACCACCACGCTGTTCGTCACCCATGACCAGGGCGAGGCACTCGCCATGGCCGACCGGGTCGGCGTCATGCAGGACGGCCGGCTGGAGCAACTGAGCGCCCCGCGCGACCTCTACGAGCGGCCGGCCACCGAGTTCGTGGCCCGGTTCATCGGCAGCACCAACCGATTGGCAGGCCCGGTCAGCGACGGGACCGTCGAGGTGTTGGGACTGCGCGTCCCGACCCTGCCGGGCTCGGTCACCTCGGGCACCGGCACCGCGTTGGTGCGTCCGGAACGCATCACGTTGACCCCGGCTGACGAGGCTTCGACTGGGCCACGCGGCACCGTGCGGCAGCTGTCGTTCCTCGGCGATCACGCGGTCGTCTACGTCACCATGAACGGGACCGACCAGGAGTTGACGGCCTTCGTTGCGGCCCGTGACACCGCGGAACTGCACGAGGGCATCGAGGTAGTCGTGGGCGTCGATCCGCTGCCGGTGCTGGTGGTCTGACGACGCACTGACGCGCGGGTCGGGCTAGCCTGAGCCCATGGAACACAGGACACTTGGTCGCACCGGACGCGAGGTCAGCGTCGTCGGGCAGGGTTGTTGGCAATTCGGCGGTGACTGGGGCGATGTCAGCGATGACTCGGCACTCGGCGTGCTGCACGCTGCCGCGGACGGCGGGGTCACCTTCTACGACACCGCCGACGTCTACGGTGATGGCCGCAGCGAACGACTGGTCGGCCAGTTCATCCGGGAGCGCGGCGACGACTCGTTCATGGTCGCCACCAAGCTCGGACGCCGGGCCAAGCCGTTCGTCGCCGAGACCTACACCCGCGAGAACCTGCGGGCCTGGACCGACCGTTCCCGGCAGAACCTGGGCATGGACACCATCGACCTGACCCAGTTGCACTGCCCGCCACCGGCCGTCTACTCCGACCAACGGGTCTTCGACGCACTGGACGAGATGGTCGACGACGGTTGGCTGCGCAACTACGGCGTCTCGGTGGAGACCACCGAGGAGGCGATGACCGCGCTCAAGCAGCCGCGGCTGGCCACCATCCAGATCATCCTGAACGTCTTCCGCCGCAAGCCGTTGGAGCAGGTGCTGCCCGCCGCTGCCGAGGCCGGCGTCGGGATCATCGCCCGCGTCCCGCTGGCCAGTGGGCTGTTGAGCGGCCGATTCGGCGAGGACACCACATTCGCCCCGCAGGACCATCGCACCTACAACCGGCATGGCGAGGCCTTCGACCAGGGCGAGACCTTCTCCGGTGTTCCCTACGAGGTCGGGGTGGCTGCAGCCAAGGAGTTCAAGTCGCAGGTTCCGCTGGGCGTGACGCCGGCGCAGTACGCGCTGCGTTGGATCATCGACCAGCCGGGCGTCAGCGTGGTGATCCCGGGCGCGTCGCGTCCGGCCCAGGCCACCGCGAACGCGGCAGCGGGGTCGATCCCATCGCTGCACGACGACGAGGAACGCCGGCTGGCCGAGTTGTACGACCGGCTGATCCGCCAGCACGTGCACGACCGCTGGTAACGCAGGGACCAGGTCAGACCTCGCCGGCCGGGACGCTGCTGGCGGCACGTCGACGCCGCCGCAGCACCTCGACCGGGATCAGCGCGCACAGCACAACGAGCGCGGACGCCCAGTAGGTCATCGGCGGCGGCAGCACGCCCGGCTGCCCGTTGATCACAGCGCGCTCCCCCAGCGTCTGGATGATCAGCGACCCGATCGCCGAGCCGAGCACCATCGGGATCAGCACGGCGAAGACCAACCGGACGCCCTGGTAGCTGCCGCGGGCGTCGGCGGGCAGCAGGTTGCGGTGCCAAGTGTTCATCACGATCGTCATCAGGATGCCGACGCTCTTCAGCACGCCGAAGATCGCCAACAGGAAGAAACTGCTGGTCATCGAGAAACCCAGGAAGCCGATCGCCGACACCACGTAGCCGATGAAGGCGACCGCGAAGCCGTGACCGCGGTCGGTCAGGCGTCCGATCGGCAGGGCGAGCAGCAGCAGCACGGGCGCCACCATCGCGGTGATCACCCCGGCGTCCGCCTTGGAGATGCCCAGAGTGTTGTTGAGGTAGATCACCTCGTAGGGCCAGGTGATCTGCAGCCCGATCGAGAAGATGCAGATCGTCGTGAACACCCAGAACAGGTCGGCGTGCGCCCGGATGGACGCCGGGGCGAACAGGCGCCGCAGCACTGCCCAGACCGACTCGACCTCGGCCGGACGCAGGTCGGGCGCCTCACGCAGCAGGGCGCTGCCGGCCAGGCCCATCGCCAGCACCAAACCACCCAGGACAAGGAAGAACGGCACATAGCCCCAACGGTCGATCACGAAACCGGAGACACCCATGCCGATCATGGTGGCGAGCACCGGCAGTGCCTGTAGCACGCCCTCGACCACGCCGCGGTTGCCCTGCCGGGTGACGTCGGTCACCCAGGCGTTGAAGGCGGCATCGTTGGCGGTTGAGCCGAAGAAGGTCATCACCGCGTCAAGCACGATCACCAGGAAGACCGCGAACCCCACCTGCTGCGGCAGGGCGGCGGCCGGATAGAGCGCGGTCGATACCGCCCACAACAGGTAGCCGATCAGGATGAACGGCTTGCGGCGCCCGATCCGGTCGCTCCAGGCGCCCATCAGCAGCGTGGTCACCGTGGCGACCAGTGCGCTGAGCGCCGTCATCACGGCGATCGGCCGCGAGTCGGGAGTCACCTGGTCGTAGACGAAGGTGGCGAACCAGGTGTTCTCCACCGTCCAGGCAACCTGGCCGGAGAGCCCGAGTAGCCCGATCACCGCCCATGTGCTGCCCGGGACGCGGGGTGCGGCGGTGGCGTCGGTGAACCGGGCGCTCACCGGGGCTCTCCCAGTGCTGCGAATCGGGCGAACAACTCTGCGTTGAGGGCGCGCAGCCCATCCGCGTCCGGTTTGAGGACGTGCCGGTCGAAGCTGAACAGCCCATTGTTCTCGATCTCGACATCGCTGACCTGGGTGTAGCAGGCGCCGCGCAGGCCGTGGTCGACCAGCGGGATCAGTTGGTCGCGGTAGAGCGAGGCGAGCGCTGCGTCCAGTTGGGCGGAGGTGGACAGGAAGCGGTAGCCATAGCGGTCGTCGGTCTCCCACATCCGGTCGGGCACCGGCATGTTGTAGCCGCCGAACTCGGACAGGAAGAACGGACGCCGGTCGCGCCGGGGCGGACGCCGCAACTTCAGCACGTAGCGGTGCCGGCTGCGGAAGTCACCGCATTTCTGGTCGAACCAGCCGGACGCAGAGTCGATCGTCCGGGTTGGGTCGAGCCCGCGCACCAATTCGGTGAGCCGCCGGGCGTCGTACTGGCCCCAGCCCTCGTTGAAGACCACCCAAGTGACGATGCAGGGATGCGGGCTGAGCAGGCGGATCATCCCGGTCAGGTCGGCCTCGAACTGACGCCGGTTGCCCGCGGAACGGCGGCCCGCGGCTGCCCGCGCCTGGGGTGAGCGGTCCTCCAGTTGGACGTCGAGTGCCATGGTGACCTGGGACTGCCGGATGGTGACCATGGGCTTGCCGCCGTTGACGACGTCCTGCACCACCAGCATGCCGAGCCGGTCGGCGTGGTGGTACCAGCGCCGAGACTCGACCTTGATGTGTTTGCGCAGGCCGTTGAACCCGAGGCCACGCAGTTGCTCTAGGTCGAAGACCAGCGCTTCGTCGCTGGGCGCGGTCATGCCCGATTCGGGCCAATAGCCCTGGTCGAGCGGGGTATTCAGCAGGATCGGACGGCCGTTGAGCAGCACTGCGGGACGCTCATCGTGATCGGCTCCCGGGATCGGCCCGATGGCGACCGTGCGCAGACCGGCCCAACTGGTGACCTCGTCGCCCAGCCCGCGCACCTGGAGTCGGTAGAGGTGCGGGTCGTCCGGAGACCAGGGCCGGGCATCCGGTATCGCCACCTTGATCGGCTGGCCGATCGGTCCGGACGCGGAGATCGTGCCCCCATCGGGAAGTTCGACGCTCACCTCGACGTCGCCGTCGGTCTCGGCCGAAACGATCACGTCCAGCCCGTCCAGGTTCGGCCAGCTGGTGGTGTGCACGGCGGTGATCGCGGTGGCGGGTAGCGGCTCGGCCCAGACCGACTGCCAGATGCCGCTGGTCGCGGTGTACCAGATGCTGCGGGGGTTATCCGACTGCTTACCGTACTGCTGGCGGCCATCGGGGCCGGGGTCCCGGACGCCAACCACCACCTCGATGGGCTGGTCGTCGACCTCAATATCGACGCTGAAGGGGGTGTAGCCACCGATGTGGCGTCCGGCGAGCACCCCGTCCGCCCAGACGACTGCCTCGTAATCGACTGCCTCGAAGTTCAACGCGACCCGGCGTCCGGCCCAGTGCTTCGGGAACTCGACGAGCCGGCGGTAGAAGAGCGTCTCGTCGGCATCGAGCGCCCCCACCACCCCGGACGCGACAGTCTCGATCGCGAACGGCACGGTGATCTGCCCGTCGTAACTGCTCGGCCGCTCCTCGTCGGCGAGCGCGCCGAGGGAGGCGACGATCGCGTACTCCCACGGCCCGTTCAGGCTGATCCACTCGTCGCGGGCCAGCATCGGACGCGGGTACTCGGGCAGCGGACTGGCGGCCCCGATGGCCTGGTCGGCCCACGGGCTGCGCAGTCGGGTTGCGATCGGCATGCCTCGATTGTGGCGCGGTTTCGGCCGGGGGCCGGGAAATCAGTCCCGGCTGATCACGATCTTGCCGGCGACGCCCCCTGCCTCGACCTCCTGGTGGGCCTGCCGGACGTGGTCCGCGGTCAGCCCGACCAGCTTCTGTGTCATCGTGTGCCGGACCTTGCCCGAGTCCACGAGTTGCGCCAGCGCGTCCAGCAGTTCGTGCTGCGCCACCTTGTCCGGGGTGTCGAACATCGACCGTGTGAACATGAACTCCCAGTGCACCGAGATCGACTTGTTCTTGAAGGCCATCAGGTTGAACGGGTTGGGGCTGTCGACAAGGCAGAAGCGTCCCTGCGGCCGGATCGCGGCGGCCAGGTCGGCCTCGCGTCCGGTGGTGTAGGCGGAGAATGCGTAGTCGACGCCACCCGAGAAGATCTCATGGACCTGGTCGGCCAGCGGCTCGCGGTGATCGATGACGTGCTGCGCGCCCAGCTTCGTTACCCAGTCGCGGGTTTCTGGACGCGATGCCGTGGCGATCACCGTCAACTCGGTCAGCGCACGGGCCAACTGGATCATGATGGACCCCACACCGCCGGCACCCCCGACGACCAGCAGCGAGCCACGCTCACCCGGCGCGATGCCGAGGCGCTCGAACAGCGACTCCCACGCGGTGATGGCGGTCAGCGGCAGGCTGGCTGCCTCGGCGAAGCCCAGGCTCACCGGTTTGCGTCCGACGATCCGTTCGTCTACCAACTGGAAGGCGGCATAACAACCCGGACGCGTGACATCCCCGGCGTACCAGACCTCATCGCCGGGTGCGAACAGGGTGACCTCAGAGCCGACCTGACGCACAACACCGGACGCGTCCCAGCCCAGGATGCGCGGCTCGTCGCCCTCGGCCACGGTGCCGCGCTGCTTGTAGTCCACCGGGTTGATAGCGATCGCACACACCTCGACGACCAGGTCGTGCGGCCCGGGCAGGGGCAGCGGCACCTCGACATCGGTCAGTGATTCAGCGCCCGGACCGAGCGCAGCGACAGCCTTCATCGTCCCAGTCATGCCAGAAGCCTAGTTCGGTGGATGGTGCCCGCACTCAATGTGAAGGATTGGGCAGCGTAGTAGCTGCGCAATCCATCACACTCCGCCCCATCGGCCACACACACTGGATGCAGCGCCATATTCACCGCCACCCGACCGATCATGTACGTGAATGGACCGGTTATGCGGCTGCGGGCCATCGTCCCAACCCCCGTCGGGAGACTGCAGGGGAAGGGTGCTCGCCGCCGACGCCAACCACGGAGAACAGACATGAACTCTCGCAAACCGCTATCCCGAAAGGGTTTCATCACCCGCTGGGCCGTCATCACCGGCCTGATCGCCGCCCTGGTGATCTCGCTGAATGCGGTCATCTTCACCCAGTTCCGCACAGTCTTCAACAACTTCTTCCAGCCCTCGCTCCAGCGCAGCGAAGCGCTGACCACCGCCACCGGTGAGATCACCGAGCGCATCGAGGCCGAAGGCATCGTGTTGCTGCGCAACCAGGGCCACGCACTGCCGCTCGCGCAGGATGAGCGCAAGGTCAACGTCTTCGGCTGGTCGTCCACCATGCCGGTCTACGGTGGCACCGGCTCCGGCGCCGTGGACGCGTCGTCTGCGGTCACCTTCCTCAATGGCCTGGAGAACGCCGGCATCGAGTACAACACCGAGATCACCGACTTCTACTCCGCCTTCCGCACCAACCGGCCTGTGATCGCCATCCGTGCCCAGGACTGGACAGTCCCCGAGCCGACCATGGAGGAGTACGACGCGGCCGGCATCTTTGATTCGGCCAAGAACTTCTCCGACGTGGCCGTCGTGATGGTCTCCCGCTCCGGCGGCGAGGGCGCCGACCTGGCCCGCAGCCTGGAGGGCATGCCCGGCGACATCAAGAAGGTCGACCTGCCCGACGGCCGCACCGTTGACTACGGTGTCGCCGGCTCCGAGTACGCCGACGACGTGGACGCCGGCAAGCACTACCTCGAGCTGTCCAACCGTGAGCGCGCCATGATGGAGCGCGTCACCGCTGAGTTCGACAAGGTCATCGTCCTGATCAACACCGGAAACGTGCTGGAACTCGGCTGGCTCGAGGACATGGACGTGGACGCTGCCGCATGGATCGGCGGCCCCGGCGAATCCGGCTTCAACTCGGTCGCCCGCATGCTGACCGGCGAGGTCAACCTCCGGCCGCACCGTTGACACCGGGCCACCGACCTGCTGGCCGGCCCCACCGCCGGCAACTTCGGCCGTTACAGCTACCTCGGCTCCGACACCGTCGACACCGGCGACGTCCCGATCGAGTTCTCCGGCGACCCGGCCACCGCGCCCGGTTTTCAGTTCGTCGACTACGCCGAAGGCATCTACCTCGGTTACCGCTACTACGAGACTTACTACGCCGACGATGAGGCCGCCTACGAGGCAGCCGTCCAGTACCCCTTCGGCTACGGGCTCAGCTACACCACCTTCACCCAGACCCTGGACAACCTCACCGTGAGCGGCGACACCGTCACCGCCGAGGTCACCGTGACCAACGATGGTGATGTCGCGGGCAAGGACGTCGTCCAGCTCTACATGACCGCCCCGTACACCAACGGCGGCATCGAGAAGCCCCACGTCCAGCTGATCGGCTTCGACAAGACCGACGAACTGGCGCCCGGCGCGTCCGAAACCGCAACCTCGAGGTCCCGGTCGAGGAACTGGCCAGCTACGACTACCAGGACGCGAAGGCTTGGGTCGTCGAAGAGGGCGACTACGAGTTCAAGCTGATGGCCAACTCGCACGATGTGATCGACTCCGAGGAGCACAGCTTCACCGAGACCATCACCTACGACGACGCCAACAAGCGCGACACCGACATGATCGCGGCCACCAACCAGTTCGACTGGGCCAAGGGTGAGCCTCGAGGTGCTGTCGCGGGCCGACGACTTCGCCAACCACGACGAGGCCCTCACCCCGGCAAGCGATCGCGAGTTGACCCCCGCCGAGCAGGACGCCGTCCGGGTCACCCTGCCGACCGAAGCCGCCGCAACCATGCCGACCACCGGTGCGAACAACGGCCTGTCGCTCGCCGACCTCAAGGCAGCCGACTACGACGACCCGCGCTGGGATCAACTGCTCGACCAGATGACCATCGATGAGATGAAGAACCTGATCGCCATGGGTGGCTACCAGACCGAGCCGGTCGAGAGCATCGTCAAGGCACGTACCGTCGACATCGACGGACCGCAGGGCCTGAGCTCCTTCATGGGCGCCTCGGTCCGGGCCGGCGCCTACCCCACCGACATGGTGCTGGCGTCCACCTCGAATGTCGAGTTGGCCCAGGAGCGCGGCCAGCTGGTCGGACTCCGAAGCCCTCGAACTGCGGTCAACGGCTGGTACGCCCTGGCATGAACCTGCACCGCAGCCTGTTCGGCGGACGCAACTTCGAGTACCAGTCCGAGGACGGCCTGCTGGCCGGCAAGATCGTGGCCGCACAGGTCGCCGGTGCGCAGGGCGAGGGGCTGTACACCTACGTCAAGCACTTCGCGCTGAACGAGCAGGAGACCTTCCGCAACTCCCGTCTGCTCACCTGGCCGACGAGCAGACCATGCGTGAGCTCTACTTCAAGCCCTCGAGTTGGCCGTCAAGGACGGCGGGGCCACCGCAGTCATGAGCTCCTTCAACTACATCGGTGGCGTCTGGGCGGGTGGCTCCTCCGAGTTGCTCAACACCGTCCTGCGTGACGAGTGGGGCTTCCGGGGCATGGTGATCACCGACTACTTCGGCAACTACGGTTACCTGAGCGCCGACCGTGCGATCGCCAACGGCAACGACCTGATGCTGTCCACCCCTGGCCGCTTCGGTGCCATGCCTGAGCGTGAGGACGCAGTCGCCGTCCAGCACATGCGCCAGGCGAGCAAGAACATCCTGTACACCGTTGCGCACAGCAACTCGCTGTACACCGATGCCGAGCGCAACGAGAAGCTGGCCCAGATCGGCGGCGAGTACTCCGGATTCAGCGGATTCCAGAAGTTCGCCCTCGATCGGGACCTGCACCCGGGGAGGTCGTGGCCCGATCATCAACGGCGCCATCGCCCTGTTGCTGGTCGGACTGGTCATCGCCGTGGTGCGCAAGTTCCGCAAGCTGTTCGGTTCGGCTGAAGCCACCCGCACGGAGGGCTGACCGACACGTAGACCGAAGCCGCCCGTCCCGCACCTGCGGGGCGGGCGGTCTCACGTCTGCACTATGTCTTTCCCCGGTCGTCGGCCGCTAGGCTCACCACAGAGGAGCCGAAGATGATCCGTATCGCGCTGGTCGATGATGACCCGGGTGCTCGACGCTGCTGCGCGAGCACCGCTCGCTTCACCGCCGAGCAGGCCGTCGAGTTCGCCATCGAGGAGTTCACCGATGGCTCGGAGTTGACCGGCAGCTACGCACCGCGCTTCGACATCATCTTCCTCGACGTCGAGATGGAGAACCTGGACGGCTTCACCACCGCCCGGATCATTCGTGAAACCGACCCGCAAGTGATGCTGATCTTCGTCACCAACATGGGCCAGTTCGCGATCAAGGGCTACGAGGTGGACGCGCTGAGCTACCTGCTGAAGCCAGTCCCCTACTTCGCGTTCTCCCAAGAGTTGAAGCGCTGCTCGAGCGCCTGACCGGCAACGCGACGACTTCATCATGCTCAATGTCGGCGGCGAGTTGCTGCGCGTCCCGCTGGCAGACATCGTCCATGTCGAGTCGATCAAGCACCGGCTGGTCTTCCACCTCACCTCCGGGAAAACGATCTCGCTGCTGGGCACGCTCAAGGACACCGAAGCCCAGCTTGCCGACAAGGGCTTCTTCCGCTCGAACTCCTATCTGCTGGTGAACCTGCGGCACGTCACCGGCGTCCGAGGCACCGATTCCATCCATCCCGGTGGCGTGGAACTGCCGATCAGCCGCGCCCGTCGAAAGCCCTTCCCCGAAGCCCTGACCAGCTACTTCGGCGGACGGCTGACGTGACCGAGGTGCTGCCGGACATTCCGCGGCTGGTCACCGGCGTCGCAGAATGGCTGGGTTGTCTGGTCTATCTGCTGCTGCTCCCCGTCGTGCCGGCGCGGCCGCCTCGGCCGTCATCGCGGCGCTGGGCCTGGGCGTCCTGGTCGGTCTGCAATTGTTCGCCGGACGCTACCGCTGCAGTTCTGGACGCTGACCATGGCACTGTCGGTCGCCGCGATGTTCGGGCTGATCATGGCCATCGCCCGGGTGAACACACCGGACGCGGCCTACGTCGGGTTGCGGGCCTTCGTGCTCGCCGAGCTGGTCGCGTCCTCGCCCGCAACTGCACCTTTTCTTCTTCGACGCGGATCCCCACTACCTGGCGCCGGGTCCCATCGGCCTGCTGGTGCTGGTCTTCGCGGCCGGCTTCGGTGCGGCCTTCGTCGCTGAGCGCAGGCACTTCTCCCCCGACAAGTCGCCGGCCATCGGACCGCGCACCTTCGCACTGTCGCTGGCCATCGCGTTGATCACCTTCGCCCTGTCGAACCTGAGCTTTATCACGACCAGCACCCCGTTCAGCGGCTCGGTGGCCACCGACATCTTCTACATCCGCACGCTGGTGGACCTGTGCGGCTTCGGTGCGCTGTACGCCCAGCACGAGCAGGTCCGCCAGCAGCGGGCGGACGCGGAACTCGCCGCGATGAATGCCATCCTGACCAGCCAACATGCCCAGTACCTGCAGTCACGCAACGAGATCGAGCAGGCCAACCGGACCTACCACGACCTCAAGCACCAACTGGTCGCGATCCGGGCCGAACTGATCCGAGCGCCGCTCGGCCCACCTCGACGAGCTGGAAACCACCATGCAGGCGTTCGGGACGCAGCACGACACCGGCAATGTCGTGGTCGATACCGTGCTGACGACCAAGGCGCGCTACTGCGCGTCCAATCAGATCACCCTCACCGCTGTCGCGGACGGCACTGTCGTCGACCACATATCGGCCATGGACCCTGGCCAGCCTGCTCGGCAATGCGCTGGACAACGCGATCGAGAGCGTCGAGCGGCTGACCAACCCGGAGGAACGGCTGATCAAGGTGGCGATCTTCGGCCGGGCGGTTTCGCGATGTTGCGATTCGAGAACTACTTCGACGGGGTGGTCAACTACACCGACGGCCAGATCGTCACCCGCAAGACCGATGATCCGCACCGGCACGGACTGGGCCTGAAATCCATCCGGCACATCGCCGCCAAGTACGGCGGTGAGGCCACGGTGGAAGTCGAGCAGAACTGGTTCACGCTTTCGGTGCTGTTGCCGCGTCCGTGACCTCGACCACGTCGGGCTCGGCGACCGGTTCGACTTGAAGATGACCTTGAAGATCGGGTAGAAGACCTGCAGAACGAGATCGCTGCGTTGATTGTCATGGTGATCACGTCGGCGGTGGTCTCGCCCGCGGCACCCCAACCCAACCCATCAATGAAGAAGCTGTAGATCGGTGCCTTGTAGAGGCCCTGCAGCGCGGCGGCGACGATGGTGATCACCACGTAGGCGACCGCGTACCAGAAGGCCGCCTTGGCGATCGAACTGTTCGACTTGAAGGTGATCGAACGCTGGGCGAAGAAGTTGACCACCTGGGCCAGCAGGATGGTGATCTGCACCGCGAGGAAGTAGGCGAGTCCGCCACCACCGGCCGGCAGGGCACCGGCCGCATAGTCGAAGACGAAGTACTGCGAACCGTCGACGTTCTGCCCAACCGGCCAGATCTGGAAGTTGGTGTCGATCAGCGAGGTGCGGGAGAAGATCGCCTTGAAGACAGGCATCATCACCAGCTGCAGCACCGTGATCGCGTTGCTCAGCACGAAGAAGACCAGGAATCGGGCGATCTCCGGGTGACGCTGGGTGAATCGGGCCCAAGCCCCACGGAACCATTTCATCGTCCTGCCTCCCGGCTGTTGTCAAGGAACTCCTGGGTGCGACGGTTGTCGCGCCGGTTGGCGAAGAAGCCGGCCACGATCGAGCGCAGTCCGCGCAGCGGATGACCGTTGACCACGTCGACGATGCCTTCGACCATGGCCATCGAGACCATCCCGTTCGACATCTTGGCGATCGCCCGGAATGGCATGTTGTAGACGAACAGCACGTTCAGATCCGGGGTGCCACGGCGCTCGGCGCGCTTGATGTTGCCGGCCAGGATCCGGTGGATCAGGCGGGCCGGAGGCCACTTCGCCCGAGCAAGGCTCGACAGCGGATCATCGATCGCCAGCACCGCCGCATTCGGCTCAGCGGGGATCGGGTGACCCAACAGGGTTTCGAACTCCGCGACGGTGATCGACCGCAGGTCGGCGCGTCGGTAGCCATCCAGGCCCGGCTGGCGAGCCGGCGTGACGCCGTCGAGGTCCAGCGTTGCGGTCAGCCGGATATCGGCCGAACTGGCACCAACCATGACCTGCCACTGGCCGGCCTCGACCTGCCACTGGTCAGCGGAAACATCGAAGTGCCGCCAGGTGTAGTCGTCGAAGTCGATCCGGACGCGACCGGACGCCCCGGCGTCCAGCGCGACCTTGGCGAAACCCTTGAGTTCGCGTGCGGGCCGGACCAAGGCCGAGCCGGGCAGCCCGACGTAGAGCTGGACGACGTCGGCCCCGGCCACCTGCGAGGTGTTGGTGATGGTGACGTCGACGCCGTTCTGGTCGACGGCCAGGTCGCTGTACTCGAAGGTCGAGTAGCCCAGGCCGAAGCCGAACGGGTAGCGCACCGGCACGTTGGCAGTCTGGTAATACCGGTAGCCCACGAACGGGCCCTCGCGGTAGTAGCTGTGGTGGCCGGACGCCGGGAAGTGCGGATGGGCCGGGGTGTCGTCCAGCGCCAGCGGGTCGCTCTCGGCCAGCCGACCGGACGGGTTCACCTGACCGGTCACCACGCGCCAGACGGCGCGGGCACCGGATTGCCCGCCCAGGTAGGCGTGCACGATGGCCTGCGTCAGCGGCTCCCAGCCGGTGTCCACCACGGCTCCGGCGCTGACCACCGTGATCACCTGCACACCGCGGGCGGCCAGGGCGCGCAGCAGCGTCATCTGGTTGTCCGGCAGGTCGAGCGTCGAGCGGTCCAGTCCCTCGGTCTCGCTGAACTCGTCCAGACCGATGAAGACCACCGCAACGTCGCTGCGTCCAGCCAACTCGACCGCCTCGGCGACCAGGCCGGCGTCCGGACGCCGATCGCGACGGTAGCCCTGGGCCACGCCCACCAGGTCGACATCGAACTGCCCGATCGCCTCCACAGCCGAGACCAGCCGGGTGGGGTTCACCATGGACGAACCGGCGCCCTGGTAGCGGGGGGTGATCGCCATGTCGCCGATCAGCGCCACGCGCGTCTGGGGCGCCAGCGGCAGGATCGCGTCCTGGTTCTTCAGCAGGACGATGCTCTGCTCGGCCGCTCGCTGCGCCAACTGGTCATGCGTGTCGAAGTCGACCGGTCCAGTGGCCCGACGCGCGGCGACCCGCTCGGAGAGCTTGACCACCTCGGCGGCGCGGGCGTCCAGGTCGGCGATGTCCAGCCGACCGGCGGCCACCGCGTCCACCAACTGGCGAGCCGAATCGAGACCGGGTGCCGGCATCTCGACGCCGCCGCCTGCTCTTGCGGCCGCCACGACATCGTTCCCACCGCCCCAGTCGGTGACGACCATGCCGTCGAAGCCCCACTCGTCGCGCAGGATCTCGGTCAGCAGGTGCTTGTTCTCATTGGCGTAAACCCCGTTGACCAGGTTGTAGCTGCTCATGATCGTCCAGGGCTCGCCCTCGCGGACGGCGATCTCGAAGCCGGTCAGGTAGATCTCACGCAGCGTGCGCTCGTCCAGCACCGAATTGGACGCCATCCGGCGCAACTCCTGGCTGTTGACCGCGAAGTGCTTGGGGCTGGCTGCAACGCCGCAGGACTGGATGCCCCGGATGTAGGCGGCGGCCAGCTTGCCGCTGAGGAACGGGTCCTCGGAGAAGTACTCGAAGCAGCGACCCGCCAGCGGGCTGCGCTTGATGTTCAGGCCGGGCCCGAGCACGACGTCCACATCCAGCGCGGCGGCCTCGGCACCCAGCGCCTGCCCGACCTCTTCGGCCAATTCGACGTCCCAACTGTTGGCGATCGTCGCCGAGGTTGGGAAGCAGGTGGCCGGCTCGGACGCATTCAAGCCCAGGTGATCACCGGAACCTACCTGCTTGCGCAGGCCGGTGGGGCCGTCAGCGAAGGAGACGGACTCCACGCCCAGCCGCGCCACCGCCCGGGTGTGCCAGACGTCCCGGCCGCCGAACAACGACGCCTTCTCCAGCGTGGTCAGCTTCTTGATCATGAGTCATCTCCGATGATGGTGGACTTGCTGACTCAAGAGTCCAACATCGGTGCGAGGCGTGGTCGGTGCCCCGCACAAGCGGGCGCAACCGCGGCACAATCGGTCAGTTGAAGCCGAAGAACTGGCGTGCGACCTTGTAGGCGGCCAGTGTCAGCTTGCGTCCGCTGGCGCCGGGCAGGTTGGTGAGTCGGCCCATCAGGGTGCGCTTGAGCCGACGCCAGGTCACCCGGTCGGCCTCCTGCAACTCTCGCCACAGCGCCGACTTGGCGGCCAAGTACTGGCGCTGACCGGTTCGGATGCAGATGATCGACGACACAGCCGTCACCACACCCAGGTAGGACTCCAGGTAGGTGCGCAGTGCCCGCGGCAGAACGGTGTCGCGGCTCGGCAGGTTCTCGATCATCAGTCGATTGACCTTGAGTTGCTGGTCGCAGCGCTTGACCATGACCGCCTCGCTGACCGACTGGTCGGGGCGTCCGATGTAGTAGCGGTAGAGGTCGACGTCCAGGTAGTGCAGGGTGCGCACGGCAGCCATCGGCACGTAGGCGTAGAGGTTGTCGACGTAGAAGGTGTGCTCCGGCAACTGGTAGCCGACCTGACGCAGCAACTCGGTGCGGTAGGTCAGCGCGTGCATCAGCAGATACTGGGCACGACGAAATCGGCCGGCTTGCTGCCAGGTGACGGTGCGGCCATTCGGCAGTGCATTGCCGAACCGCATGACGTGCTTGCGCTTCTTGCCCTGCTTCTCGTAGACGAAGTTGGTGACAACCAGGTCGGGTTGTTCGGCGGCGTCGAACCCGCGAATCGCCGTGACCAGCGCCGCGAACGCGTCCGGTGCCACCCAATCGTCACTGTCGACGACCTTGAAGTAGCGGCCCTGGGCATGCGCCAGTCCGGTATTGATCGCAGACCCATGCCCACCGTTGGGCTTGCTGATCACCCGGAAGCGGCCGGGGTGCTGATCGGCGTACTCCTGGCCGATCTTCGCCGTGTCGTCGACCGACCCGTCGTCGATGACCAGCACCTCGACGTCGGCCGGCACCGGCTGCATGGAGTCGAGACAGCGCGCGAGGTAGTCCTGTGAGTTGTAGCTGGGCACCACCAACGACAGGATCATCGCCGTTTGTCCGTCATCCTGGGCGGGCACTGCGGTCCTCCTTGGCGGCCAGCACGCGAGTCAGCATCGATCAGCAGTATGGTAACCGCCCTTGACCTGCCGGGACGAACTCGCCCGTCGGTCAGATCAGGCCCAGGGAACAGCCGAGGTCGACCGCTGCCCGGCGATCGTGGACGCCCATCCGCCGGTAAAGCTGCTTGGCAGTCGACCGTACGGTCTCCGGGCTGAGGTACATCCGCCGGGCGATGTCGGGCATGGTCGCGTCCGACGACAGTTCGCCGAGCACCTCCAACTGGCGTGGCGTGAGTTCCATCGTGACCGCAGGCCGGGGGCGGTCAGCGGACGCAGCCCCGGCAGCCCGGCGACCAACTTCTTCGGCAACCGTTCGATGACCAGGGTACGGGCTGGCTCCGGGAACAGCGCAACGGCATTGATCGCCGACGACCACCGATCATCCGAGTCCATGCGGCTCCCTGAGCAGCCCTCCCGGCAGGAGCAAGAGTCGCCCAACACTCGCACCCACCTCCCCGGAGGTGCCGGGGAGGACAGGGTTCTGTGCTTGGATCACTCTGTGGTGTCGCTTGTATACATCGATGAGACGGGGTCTGCTGGCAAGGGGGCAAAGGGCCAGGCCACGGGCAGGCGGGGACTGCGACGCGGACGCGCAACGTCCGACGATGCGGGGCTGGGTCGCTTCATGGGGATGCTCCTCGATCTCACAACAGGTTGGACAACAGGCGGGCCGCCGAGTTGCGATACCGGCGTGCCCAGCCCCACGATCGCACCTCGTCCAGCGTGACCTCGCGGCAGTCGCGCAGGTCGTCGTGGAACAGTTGCTCGTGCCGGGCCGTCACCTCACGGTCGTGGACCCAGACCATCAGTTCCTTGTTGATGCGGAGGCTGCGCATGTCGAGGTTGAGCGTGCCGATGGCACACGCCGTACCGTCCACGGTCAACGACTTGGCGTGGAAGAACCCCTTCTCCCACAACCAGATCCGGCCCCCCGCCGCGAGGAACTTCTCGAAGAACGACTCGGCCGCGAACCACGGCACCTTCTTGTCCAGCCAGCCAGTGGTCATCAGGTCCACCCGGACGCCACCGGCGGCGGCGTTCACGAGGGCATCCAGGGTCGAAGGATCAGGCACGAAGTACGGCGACTGCAGCAGCACCGACTCCTTCGCCCCCGAGATCGCCACCTGGTAGGAGCGGGTCACGGTCCACCAGCGGTCGTCGTGGCCATGGTGGGCCGTCTGCACCATGATGTCGCCCGGCGGAAGGGCGGGGTCGGGGTAATAGTCCGGCCGGAAAAGGTCCTCCCCCATCGCCTCGTACCAGCGGATGTCGAACAGCTTCTCCAGGTCGGCCACGCCCGGCCCGGTCATCCGGATTCCGGTGTCGCGCCACGCCGGGAACCGCTTGCCCCCATCGATGTACTCCTGGCCGATGTTGAACCCGCCGGTGTGCCCGATCTCGGCGTCCACCACCGTGATCTTGCGGTGGTTGCGGTAGTTGATCAGCGCGAGCTGGCTCAGGTCGCTGCCGATGAGCGCCCCGGCGGCCTTCAACCGCTTCATCTCGTCCTTGGGATACTTCAGGCACCCCAGGAAGTCGTTGAGGATCCGCACCTCCACCCCGGCCGCCAGCCGCTCGAGCAGCACCGCGGTGATCCGCGCGGACAGCTCATCGGCCTTCCAGATGAAGTAGCTCATGTGAATGAACCGCTGCGCGCCGGCCAGGTCGGCCAGGAGCACGTCGAAGTACTCGGCGCCGTTGCCGTACACGTCGCACGTCCGCACCGGCAGCGCGGGGGCGCCCGCCTTCTGGGCCACCAGCCTCTCGGTCCTCCGCGCCCAACCGGCCGGGGTGTCCGCACGGAAACGCTCGGTCTGCTCGCCATACCGCCGGTAGAACGCCGGCATGGACCCCGCCACAGCGAGTTGGACGCTCTGGGTCGAGGCCGAGCGCTGCGTGATGACCGGCCAGTTGCGCCCGAACAAGAAGTAGATGAGCAGGCCGAACCCGGGGAGGGCCAAGAGGACCACCAGCCACGCGAGCGCGCCCGTGGGCTCCCGGTCCTCCCCGATGATCACCGCGACAACGATGATCGCGTACGCCACCACGGCGGCGTCCAGCAGCAGCCAGATGCTCAGCTCCAGACCGCCCAACACCATGTCAAGGCACGACGGGGGGGTAGCCCGGGCCGAGCGGGATGCCGAGCAGGAACCACGCGAGGAACAGGACGGTCCAGACCACGAAGATCGTCACCGAGTACGGCAGCATCAGCGCCACCACGGTGCCGATGCCAGCCTTCCGCTGGTAGCGCGCCGCGATCGTGGCGATGAACGGCAGGTACACCATCAGGGGCGTCAGCGCGTTCACCGGGGAGTCGGCGAGCCGGTAGGCCGCCAGCAGGGTCTGCGGCGCCACGCCCAGCCTCATGAACAGCGGGACGAAGATGGGCGCGAAGATCGCCCACTTCGGCAGCGCGCCCGGCATGATGAAGTCGAGCAGCACGATCACCACGATGAAGCCCAGCAGCAGCGGCACCGCGCCGATGTTGGCCGTCTCGAGCAACTCCGCCAGCGCTCCGGCGAGCACGCGCGGCATGTTCGTCCAGTTGAAGAACGCGATGAACTGGGCGATCATCAGCAGCATCAGCACCATGCCCCCCAGACCCGAGAAGGTCTTGGTGATGGCCTTGATCACGTCGCCGCTGCTCGTCATGGTGCGTGCGCCCACGCCGTAGCAGATGCCCGACACCAGGAACATCAGCATGATGATGAACAGCAGGCTGTCCATGAACGGCGAATTGCCGATGATGTTGCCCGTCTCGGGGTCACGCAGGGGCGCGCCCGGCGGGAAGGTGGCCAGCGCCACGATCGCCACCACCAGGCCGAACCCGATGAGCGCGAACCGGGAGCCGCGCTTGTCGGCCTCGGGGGCGATGTCGGCGGCGTCCGTGTGCCCGGCCGTGCCCTCGGACGGGTCCCATGTGCCCAACCGGGGCTCCACGATCTTCTCGGTGACCACGGCCGCCGCGAACGCGAGGATCAGCGACATGGCGACCATGAAGTACCAGTTGGCCACGATCGTGATCGGCTCGCCGCCAGCCAGGGCGATCGCTTCGTTGGCGATCTCCGTGATCATCGCGTCCGTGGGCGTGAGCGAGATGTTGACCATGAAGATCGCCGCCACGCCGGCGAAGCCGGACGCCAGCCCGGCGAGCGGGTGCCGGCCGACACTGGCGAACGCGGCCGCCGACAGCGGGATCAAGATGAGGTAGCCGGCGTCGGAGGCGACCGACGACAGGACGCCCACCAGGATCAGCCCGAAGCTCAGGGCCCACGGCGGCAGGGCACCGACCAGCTTGCGGATCAGGGATCCGAGCAGGCCCGACTCCTCCGCCACCCCGGCGCCCATCATCGCGATGAAGACCACCGCGACGACGCCGAAGCCGGCGAAGTTGTTCACGAACGACGAGAAGATGAACCGGACGCCCTCAGTCGAGAGCAGGCTCTTGATCGGGATCGTCTCCTCGACGATCGTCCAGTCCGCCTGGTAGGGCCCCTCGGGCGCGATCATGCCCGGCTGGGTGGTGTCCTCGTAGTAGTCGTACTGCGGGGCCCCCTGCTCCACCGGGACGGCGATCTGCTCGGTGATGGAGACCCCGGCCAGGGCGAGCCCCCACGACAGCGCGATGATCAGCAGGATGAGGTACCCGAACATCAGCGCCGGCGGCGGGACCTTGTTGCCGATCCGCTCGATGGCAGCGAGCATCCCCTTCTCGGGGGTGCCGGACGCCTCGACCGTCGGCTCGGCGGCGCTCATGACTCCACCCCGGGGGCCCGGAAGTTGAGGGCCAGGTCGACGAGCAGCCGCGTGCCGGACCCGGTCGTGCCCTTGTTGCGCCACTTCGAGGCCGACGCCGACTGGGCGGTGCCCGCGATGTCGATGTGGGCCCACGGGGTGTCCCCCACGAACTCGTTGAGGAACAGCGCGGCCGTGATCGACCCGGCGTTGGGGCCGCCCATGTTGCGCAGGTCGGCGATGCCGGAATCCAGCTCTCCGCGGTAGCGCTGCGCCAGGGGCAGCTCCCACACCGGCTCGTCGACGCGCTCGGCGGACGCCTTGACCTGGTCGATCATCCCGGCGTTGTTGCCCAGCACACCGGCGATCTCCGTGCCGAACGTGCGCAGGCACGCACCCGTCAGCGTCGCGATGTCCACGATCGCGTCCACAGGCTCCTCGGTGGCGAGCACCAGCGCATCAGCCATGACGAGCCGTCCCTCGGCGTCGGTGTTGATCACCTCGACGGTCGTGCCACCCCGCATCACGATGATGTCGCCCATCCGCAGTGCCGACCCGCCGGGCATGTTGTCGGTGCACATCAGGTAGCCGGTGACCTGGGCCGTGCACCCAAGGTCGCGCAGGGCGGTCATCGCGCCGAGGATCGCCCCGGCACCGGTCATGTCGTTCTTCATGGTGGCGTGCACCTCGTCACCCGGCTTGAGGGCAAGGCCGCCGGCGTCGTACATGATGCCCTTCCCGACCAGGGCGAGGCGCCCCGTCGGCTCGCCCTCGGGGCGGTAGACCAGCTTGATCATCATCGGCGGCTCCACGCTGCCGAGGTTGACGCCCAGCAGACCGCCGCAGCCGAGTTCGACGAGAGCATCCTCGTCGAACAGCTCGACGCTCAGGCCGGCCTTGGCGCCGAGGTCGGCCGCCACCTCGCCGAGCCGCGTGGCGGTCAGCATCCCGCCGGGCAGCCCGGCCACGTCGCGGGTCAGCTTCGTCGCCCGGACGAGGACCTCGCCACGGGCCAGGCCCGCACTCAGGGACTCGGCGCGGTCGGCGCCGGCCACCAGCGTGAACGAGTCCAGCCGTGCTTCGGGGCCCTCGGCGCCGATCCGGTGCACGTAGCGGGCCAGGGCCGCCCCCTCCAGCAGCGCGCTCGCCGCCTCCTCGTCAGGCACGGGCGTCTCGGGCACGAGCAGCGCCAACTCGGTCTGGCTCTCGATCGCCCGCGCGAACTGGGCGGCAGCGTCCCGCAGTGCGGCCGAGTCGACGGCCGCACGGTCACCGCCGCCGACGAGCACGAACACCGGGCCTTCGGCGGTGGGCAGGACCAGAGTGGAGCCCGCCTTCCCCTCGAAGCCCAACGCGGCCGCTCGCGTTGAACTCAGGGACGAGGCAGCGGGCGGTGCCTCCCCCACGAAAACGAGGTGGCCGACGGCGCCCGCGGCAGGGACGGACTCGGTGACGGCCACGGACAGGTGGCGCTGGGGAAGGGTGAAGGACGGATAGGGCGCAAGGTGTGTCATGGTCGGATGCTAGGAACTCCGACTGCGGTGCGGCATCACCCGCCGCGGGTGATGCCCCCGCGCCGCACGCGGCGTAGGCTCAGACGGCACTCCGCAGCACGCGGTGCCCATTCTTGAAGGGGTCACGTTGAGCCCTGCCGTCATCACGCTCATCATCCTGGCGGTCACGGTCGCCATCTTCATCTGGGACCGCCTGCCCGTCATGGCCGTGGCCCTCGCCGTCCCCATCGCCCTGTGGGCCACCGGGGTGCTCGACATCACCGAGGCCTTCGGCGGCTTCGGCGACCCGACGATCATCTTCATCGCCTCCCTGTTCGTCGTCAGCGAGGCGCTGGACGCCGCCGGCGTCACGACCTGGGTCGGCGGGGCAGCCCTTCGCCTGGCCGGTGAGAGCCGGACGCGGCTGGTCGTCGTCATCCTCGCGCTGGTCGCCGTCGTCACGGCCGTCATCACCCCCAACGGCTCCGTCGCCGCCCTGACCCCGGTCGTGGTGGTGATGGCGATCCGCGCCCGCCGCTCGCCATCGGAGCTCCTGCTGCCCCTCGCCTTCGGCGCCCACGCAGGGTCGCTGCTGATGCTGACCGGATCGCCGGTGAACCTTGTCCTGTCCGACTATGCCGAGGCGGCCGGCGTCGGCCCCTTCGGGCTGTTCGCGTTCGCGGTTGCCGGCGTCCCGCTGGTGTTGGCCACAATCGTGACCGTCCTCCTGCTCGGCCCCCGTCTGATCCCACGGCGCACTCCGAGCCGGTCGCTGCGTGACTTGGGTGCGCAGACGTCCGTGCTCACCGAGCACTACGAGCTGGAAGCCGAGGCGCCCGTCCAGCTGAATCGCGAGATCGGACTGCTGGAGGCGGTGATCCCGCCGCGGTCGGAGTTCATCGGCGACCTCGCCTACCCCGGTCTGGTCACCGAGAGCGGACGCCTCGTGGTACGGGCCGTGCGCCACAAGGGCGAGGGTGTCGCGACGGAACCCCACCCACTGCATGTCGGTGACGCGATCCTGTTCGAGGGTGCCTGGCAGCACCTCACGGAGGCGGCACAGGACCCCAACATCCTCGTCGTGGACGACCCCGAGGACGTGCGGCGGCAGACGGTGCCGCTGGGCGTGGGCGCGCGCCGGACGCTGGTCATCCTCGCCGCGATGATCCTCCTGCTCGCCACGAATGTCGTGCCGGCGGCGATCGCCGGGCTGTTGGCCGCGCTGGCCGTCGTCCTCACCCGCGTGCTGACCGTGCCCCAGGTGTACAAGGGCATCGGCTGGACAACCGTGATCCTCGTCGGGGGCCTGATGTCGCTCTCGGTGGCCATGGTGAAGAGCGGGGCGGCGGGGCAGTTGGCCGACGCCCTGGTCACGCTGGTCGGGGACGCCGGCCCGTACGCCCTGATGCTCGGTCTCTTCGTGGTCACCGCATCGCTCGGCCAGCTGATCAGCAACATGGCGACGGCCTTCATCGTCGCGCCGGTCGGGTTGGCCGCGGCCGCCGAGATGGGCGTGTCTCCGGCGCCCGTGCTGATGGGTATCGCCGTGTTCGCGGCCGGGGCGTTGCTCACCCCCGTGGCGACGCCGGCCAACCTGGTGGTCATGGAAGCCGCCGGCTATCGCTTCGGCGACTACTGGAAGCTGGGCGGGGTGCTGCTGGCGCTCTACGGGCTGGCCGGCATCCTCCTGGTCCCGCTGGTCTGGCCGTTCTGACTCCCCAGACCGTCGTCGATGCCCTCAGGAAGCAGGTTGTTTTCCCGGGCGATGCGCACGGCCTCCCGGCGGCTGGACACTCCCAGCTTGCGGTGCACCGACTTGAGGTGCTGTTTCACCGTGTTCACCGAGATGCCCAGGGCCTCGGCGATTTCGGCGTTGGAGCGCATGGTCGGCAAGTAGACCAGCACCGCTTCCTCCCGCTCTGTCAGTGGCTCGGTCAACGAGGTCGTGACGGCGCAGGCGACCGGTCCGTCGAGCACCAGAAGGATCTCGTCGACGAACGCACGGTGCCTGCTGGTCACCTCGCGGTGTCGGCGCAGGATCTCGACGAGCCGGTGGTTGTTGGCGCTCCTGAACGGCATCAACAGGTGTTCGCCCGCCGAGGCATCGAGGGCGCGCCGATCGCTGCCGTGGCCCGGGCATCGCGGCGCAGGCGGTCCTCGGCCAGCGCGATGGTCACCCACGCGCACGTGCCGATCGCGCCGGGGCGCTCGGTGGCATCCTCGAGCGCCTCGCGAACGGCCTGCGGCTGCCCGGAGGCCAACAGGAGCCGGGCACGCATGATCGTGAGGGGGTCCGCCTCCATGGCGTCCTCGGGGCTCGCAAGGTTGCTCCGTGCCGAGGAGGCCCGCGCCTGGGCCAGACGGGTCTGCTCGCAGAGGTCGTCGTCGGCGAGTATCTTGGCGGCCGTTTCGACCGAGCGGTAGATGGTCAGTTCACCCCACACGGCCAGGGGCGGTACAGGCGCGCGGCGTAGCGGAGTCCGGGGTACTCCGCTAGAACGCCGCGCGCCTGAGCCACGCTGGCGTGCCCCGCCGGCGACCTCGCCGAGCAACCACAGGTGGCGCGCCCGGATGACGTGGGGAGGACGTCCACGAAGGGATCGATCGCGTGGGCCGCCGCCTCTTCTGCGGACGTCAGGACCCGTTCGAGTTCGGCGCGCTGGTCCTCCTGCTGGAGGATGAGTGCCAGCGCCAGCCAGGCTTGCGCCGTCTCGGGAGCCACGGCGCTGCCCCGGCCGGAGGCGGCGCTGATGACCCCCTCTGCCATCGGACGAGCCCGCGCGGTGTCACCGCCGACGACCAGAGCGAGCGCCGTGTGCGCGGCGTAGGTGAGCTCGGCATACTCCTTGAACGCACCACCGGCGTTGGCCAGGCGCGCCTCGGACAGGGACGCGGCCGCCGCGGCCGGTCGGCCCGACCACAGGTATCCGACCCCAACCAAGGCGGAAGGCACGCCGCGGAAGTTCGACCAACCGGGAGCATCCTCGGCCTCCAGCCCGGCCAACAGCGACGCCCCGGCGAGACCCGCACCCAGCAGCCGGTCTCCGTCCCCCGACACGCGCGCGAGCGCGGCCTCGATGATCCGCACGTTCAACATCGCGATCGAGCGCCGAGGTTCGGGAAGGTCGCCCAGCAGGAGCGCAGCGCGGGCCAGTAGGTCCGTCGCCGTCTGGTACTCCCGCCGGCACTTGGCGCCCATCGCGCGCAGCACCAGCAGCTCAGCCTGGTCGGCCGGGCCGCTGGCCTGGATCCTGTCGATGGCGGCCGCGAGGGGTTCCCGCCCACCGGCATGGAATTCGGCCGTCGCCGAGCGAAGCCCGACCCGGATCGCGAGCGCGGTGTCTTCGCTCTCGATGGCATGGTCCAGGGCGGTGAGCCACTCCCCCTGGCTCTCGAACCAGGCACTCGCCCGGGCGTGCAGGCCGGCGATCTGTTCGGGGTGTTCCTCGCGCAGCCTGGAACGGAGAAGCTGCAGTAGAAGGGGGTGGTAACGGAACCACCCCGTGTCTGACAGCGCCACCATCAGCGGGACATTCCCCCACGTGGCCCGCAGCGAGTGCGGCAGGGCTTCGGCGCCCACGAGGGCCCGGGCCAGGGGGGCGCAGATGCGGTCGGTGACGCTGGTCAGGGTCAGAACGTCGATGACCTCGGCGCTGACGCTGCGCGTCAGTTCCTCGGCGAGGTAGCCCGCGATCAGGGGTTGCTCGCCACTGAACGCGGCCAGCGTCCGCTTGGGGTCCTCTGCAGCGACCAACAGCAGCATCGCCAGCCGCACGGCGGCCACCCACCCGTCGGTCGCGCGGTGCAGGTGGTCGACGTCGCCTTCGTCGAGGGCCACACCGGCGTCGGTGGCCAGGAGGCGGATCTCCTCCCGCGTGAAGGCGAGCTCGACGCTGCGTACCTCGGTGAGCCGACCGGCGAGCCTGTGGCGGTGCAGCGACAGTACCGGGACGTGTCGTGAGATGAGGACCGTGTGGAGTCCCGCCGGAGGGTTCCGCAGCAGCTGGTCAAGGCCGCCCAGCACCTCGGTGGGCAGCTCGTGGGTGTCGTCGAGCACCAGCACGACCTCATGGCCCCAGAGACGGGTTGACAGGGCCTCGATGAACTCCTCGTCGACGTCGCGCGGCGGCCGCAACGACCCCAACGCCTCCACGCCGAGCGCGGACTCCAGCGCTGCGGCGATGGCTGCCCAGACCCGATGCGGGGTGGACAGGAAACGGTCGAGCGAGACCCACGCCACCGGCCCCGGGAAGACACCATCACGCGTCCACTCGGCGACGGCCGTGGTCTTGCCTGTGCCCGGACCGCCGGTGACGATGGTGAGGGGACGCCGCGTCGCCTCATCGAGTAGCCGGGTCAGGTGCGGTCGGATCAGCATCGACGACGGAGGCTGAGGGACGGAAATTCGTGCGGCCGCCAGACCGGTCACACCATCTGGGGAGCCCACGGCCACACCCCCTGAAGGACTCGTCGGTACGGTGAAATCAATGCTACCCCTCAGGTGGCGTGGGGCACGACCTCCAGTCGACAGTGGACCTCCAGCACCTGCAGGGCGAGGGCTTCGAGGCGGGACATCACCGCGAAGAACGCCGTCTGGTCGGGCACCCTGACCTCGATCGTGGTTCTCGTCGACTCGGTGCACACCGCGGTGGCGAATTCCTCCGACAGGTAGTCAGCCACAGAGCCGCCGACCTGGATTCGTGCCACCGCCTGCCCTGCCTCCAGCTCCACATGGTGGAGGTGCTCCACGTCCTCCACGACCAGGCCTGCCAAATGCAGCCGCTGCAGCACTCCCAGCAGGGCCGCTTGGTCGGGCACCGTCCCGCACAGGAGTTGGCCGCCCGGCAGGGGACGATCGACGAAGCCCTCGAGTTCTTCGCGAACGGCGTCATCCAGCTCGCCTCGCAGGCTGATCCTTACGTGGAGGGGAACCATCCGGCCATCACATCGATCAAGGCGCCCGGCCGCATCCCCCGCGAAGGGTCAGGCCGCGCCGACGTGGCCGGGGCCGATGGTGTCGATCACGGTCCGCGCCATGACGAAGCGTCGCTGTTGATGCCGTGCAGCAGCACGATGACCGGCCCATCGCGCTCGTCGAAGCGGCCGTGGAGCCTGAGCCCCTCCACCTCCGTCATGGATAACTCGCGCGGAGGTTGGCGGTGGAGCGGCGACGCAACTGCGTGACAATGCCGGCGATGACCAGGACGAGATGGGCCACCGCCAACCAGGTGTGGTCCTCGATGAGCGGGGCAACGACGTCGGGGTCGAGGTTCCCTGCGGGCACCAGGCCCACCAGGAAGGCGACGCCGGTCACGATCGCTGAGGCGCCCCCGATCGCAGCGACGACGATGAGCAGCACCGCCGGCAGGTTGGTGACCAGGGCGATGACGACCAGCAGCAACGCTGCGGCCACCCCGGCCGGAAGGTACATCCAGGCGGGCAGCCCGAGCAGGCCGGCGACCGTGGTGCCCAGCGCGTAGCCGACCGAACCCATCGTGATGATGACCGCCGCGGCGTAGAACGCGTACGCCAGCCAGGCCAGGAGCAGGGCGCCCGCGATCGCCGCGACCCACGACAAGGGGCCCGTCAACAGGCCCTGCTGGGTGATCGAGGCGAACAGGGTGGCGCCGACCCCGAAGCCGACGAACCCGGCCCAGAGCCCGATCACCGTTCGCATGGCGAGGTAGCCGCGGAAGCAGAAGATCAGCCCCGCGATGATGGCGAGGATCCCCACGGTGATGTTGAACACGGTCGCCTCCTTGTGCGCGCTCCTAGAGCGTACGCGGGGCGCAACTGGCCCGGGTCCGCCATGATGCGGAGTGTCGACACACCACTGCGGAGGGGATACGCCATGAGCGAGCAGACGGACGGTGCGGGACAGCACGTCCTCCACCGGTGGATGTTCACGGCGGCGATCATCCTGTCCCTGACCACGCTGTTGTCCGCCTGGACCGGTTATGAGGCGACCCGGTGGGGCACGGCGTACTCCTCGGCGACCCGGGCCTCGACGGTCGCGCGCGTCGACTCGGTGACGGCATCCGACGTGGCGAACCGGCAGCTGACCACCGACATCCTGCTGTTCTCGGACTGGTTCCAGGCCGAGGTGGAGGGCAACACTCGGGTGGCCGACGAGATCCGGGCGCACTTCCGTCAGGAGTTTGTGCCGGTGTTCGAGGCGTGGCTGGGCACAGCGGCTGAGGGGGGACTCCCCGCCGGGACGCCCTTCGACTCCGACTACGAACTGGCCGCCGACGTGGAGGCGGATCGGTTCCGGGAGGTCGCGACCGAGGCGTCCCTCGAGGCCGACCGGGCCGGCCAGACCCAGGACAACTACGTCCTGGCCGCGCTGCTCCACGCGTCGGTGCTGTTCCTCGCCGGCATCTCGTCGAAGATCTCCGGCCGAAGGGCCCAGCGCCTGACCGTCGTGCTGAGTGGCGTCGCCTTCGTCGTGGCGGCGTTCTTCACGTTCAGCCTTCCTGTCCTCCTGTGAGATGATGCGCGCGTCGTCCACGCGGCCGTGATCCTGAGGGGAACCGCATGCTTCGCTTCTTGGCTTCCACAGCCCTGCACCTCATCGGCAACGCGATCGGACTACTCGTCGCCGCGCTCGTCCTGCCGGGGTTCAACGTGCAACCTTTCGGCTTCATCCTCACGGTCATCGTCTTCACGGCCGTGGAGATTCTGCTCGGACCGTTCGTGCTGAAGATGGCGATCAGCCACGCCCCCGCGCTGCGCGGCGGAATCGCACTCGTCACGAGTTTCCTCGGCCTCTTCCTCGCCCACACCTTCTCAGCAGGGCTGCGCATCGAGGGCCTCACCACGTGGGTGCTGGCTCCCCTGATCGTCTGGCTGAGCGTGCTCATCGCAGCCATCCTGTTGCCGATGGTGCTGTTCAAGAAGGTCCTCGGCGAGGTCCGCTCGTCCGGAACCTGACGGACGCCGCCCGGCGCATCGCGACGAAGCGGTCTTCGGTGCCGCGCAACTCGTCGCGGTGCAGGGCTCGTGACTTCCTCCCAGCACGTCCCCCCGGAGTGCCTCGCCGAGGTCCACGGCCCCCTCCACCCGCCCAGGGTGATCTCCCGCGGGCTGGGCCGCGTTCATCATGGGGTGGTGCCCGCGCAGAACGCTGATCCGAGCGGCCGACGTCCACGACGGCTCCTTCCCGTCGGCCGCGTCGGCCCCTCAGGCGTCGGTGAGGTGATCCGCCGGGCCGTCTTCCTCGACGTCGACGGGACACTCGTCGATTACTCCGGACGCATCCCCGCCAGCGCGCGGCACGCCGTCCGTGCGGCCCGCGCGAACGGGCACCGGTGTTCCTGTGCACCGGGCGGTCGCGCTCCGAGCTGTGGCCCGACGTCACCGACATCGGCTTCGACGGCCTCGTCGGCGGGGCCGGGGCCTACGTCGAGGTGGGCGGGGTGGAACTGCTGCACCGGCGCCTGGAGGCCGGCCAGGTGCGGCAGGTCATCGACTTCTTCGGACGCCACGGGCTCGACTACTTCTTCGAGGGTGCGGTGGGCTCTTCGGCACCCCGGGCATCCAGGCGCGGTTGCGCGGACTGTTGCGCGGTGCCGTGCCGGACGCCGTCGCCCTCGCCCAGCTGGAGGGCGGCCTCTTCGCTCTACCTCGGTGAGATTGTGGTGACCGAGCAGCCGCCGACCGTGCAGGAGCAAGGTGGTGTTCGTGTACGGGCCGGGGTGACGTTCGCGCAGATCCGTGACGCCTTCGCCGCGGATTTCGACGTCATCGCGTCGTCGGTGCCGCTGTCCGGTGCGACCATCGGCGAGATCCAGCTGGCGGGCGTGCACAAGGCCTCCGGCATCGAGCAGGTCACCGAGCATCTGGGCATCGCACGCCGGGACACCCTCGCGATCGGCGACAGCGACAACGACCTGGAGATGCTGCGGCACGCCGGCGTCGGCATCGCGATGGGCAACGCCCGGCAGCACGCGCGGGAGGCAGCAGACGAGGTCACCTCCCGCCCGAGGAAGGCGGCGTGCACGAGGCCTTCGTGCGCCACGGCCTCATCGACGCCTGATTCGACATGACCGTCCGAGTCGGACTCGGCTCGCCCGACGAACGGGCCACCTCCGGGTGATCCTGAGCACCGGGGCGGCGCAACCATGGGGCCAACATCGCTGTCGGAAAGGACCCCTCCCATGCCCCCGCACCCGTGGAGTTCGCCATGTTCGCGTTCGATGACACCAGATCACCGGTGACATCGTCCCGGCGCTCACCGCTCTGGTGGAGAACGAACTCGTGCACATCATCGACCTCGTGTTCGTCCGCAAGGAGGCCGACGGCCAGGTCACGGCCGTTCGAACTCGACGACCTTCCGGCGGACGCCGCCGCGGCGTTCGCCGACCTCGACCACGACATCGAAGGTTTGGTCAGCACCGAGGACCTCGACCACGAGGCCGACCTCCTCGAACCCGGACCTCGGCGATCATCGTCGTGTGGGAGAACCTGTGGGCGCAACGCTTCACGGACGCCGTGCGCGCGGCCGGCGGCGTCCTCGTCGACAATCAGCGCATCCCGGCCGAGGTTGTCGAGGCCGCACTGGCCGACGAGCTCGCCGACCGGAACCTCACCTGACCACGAACCGCTCGACCAACCGTCTACCTGAGGAGCAACTGTGATCCGTCCACGTCGTGGAGGCCCCGGCCTCATCGGGACCGCCGCCCGCACAGCCGTCATCGCCGGCACGGCGACCCGCGTGTCGGGCAATGTGGCCGCCAGTCAACAGGCCAAGGCCCAGCAGCGGGTGCCGGTCCAGCAACCTCCCCAGCCGACCGTCGTGGTGGCGGCGCCCGCCCCCCCGGCCGAGGACACCATCGCTCAACTCGAACGCCTCGCGGCCCTGCACCAGCAGGGGCTCTCACCGAAGCGGAGTTCACCGCCGCCAAGGCACGACTGCTCGGCTTCTGACCTCAGCGCTTCCGTCGGCTCCAGAGCAGGCCGGTGGCGAGGCCGGCCGAGAACACCACCAGCAACGTCACCCACTGGGGTGCGCTGAACTGGAACGTCAGCAGGTCGACCTCGACCGAGTCCCGGTTCTGCAGGATGAAGGCGATCGCCAGTACCGCGATCGCGAGTCCCAGCCAGATCCGCGGGTTCTTCGCGAGCTCCTGCCAGCGCCCCTTGCCTCCGTCAGCGCTCATGGCGCCTCCCCTCCTACGCGGTCATGTGTCCTTGCCAAGCATCCTCAACCATCCCTTGGTCGCGCCCGCACAGGATCACCCGTGCCGGGTGATGTCCACGCGGACGCCGGCCTGAAGGATGGGGCGCACAGAGCCCCTGCGCACATCGCACCGGGCTGAGAGGAAGGCACCACATGTCAGAGCTCATCATCATCGGTTACGACGACCACGCAGTGGCGCAGCAGGCGCACGACCGCGTCGTCAAGCTGCAGCGCGACCACATCGTCAACCTCGCCGGCCTCGCTGTCGTCCGGGTCGACGACGACGGCAAGAAGCACGTCGACACCCCGGCCAAGGGCATCGTGGGTGCGACCGCGGCGTCCGGCGCCCTCTGGGGCATGCTCATCGGGCTGCTGTTCCTGGTCCCCGGCGTCGGCCTCCTCGTCGGCGGCCTGTGGGGCGCGCTGGTCGGACGCCTCGGCAAGTCGGGCATCAACGCGGGCTTCCGGGCCCGGGTGGACGGCCTGCTGGAGCCGGGCAAGGCGGCCGTGGTCGTGCTGGCCTCGAAGCTGACCGAAGACAAGTTCGCCGCCGGCATGTCGGAGTTCGGCGGCACCGTTCTGCAGACCTCGCTGTCCGACGAGGACGAGAAGGCTCTGGCCGAAGAGCTCGCCTGACCCCATGCCGTCCTCTGGTTTCGTCTCGACCGGGCACCTGCCCGCCGCCCCCGATGTGGGGGCGGCGGTGCAGGAGGCTTTCGCGCGGTTCAGCGACGCTCGCGACGGCGAACCCGCCACCGTCTACCCGGCCCTCGAGCGTGTTGATCCCGACGCCTTCGGCGTGAGCCTGATCGACGTGCACGGCACGGCGTGGGAGGCCGGGGACGTGACCACCCCGTTCACGATCATGAGCGTCGCCAAACCCTTCGTGTTCGCGCTCGCCGTCCGCGCCCTCGGGGCGGATCGGCTCGACGAACTCGTCGGCGTCGACGCCACCGGCCTCCCCTTCAATTCGCTCGAAGCGGTCGAGGCCGGCCCCGATGGCCGCACCAACCCGATGGTGAACGCCGGCGCGATCGCGACGACGGCGCTGGTTCCGGCGCCACCACCGACGAGCGCTGGGCCGCCATTCGCGACGGGCTGTCGGCGTGCGGGGCGCCCGCTGACCGTGGACGACGAGGTCTACGCCTCGGCGTCCGCCACCAACGACCGCAACCGCGCCATCGCCCTGGCTGCTGAACAGCCGTGGGCGGTTGGCCGGGAGCCCGACGACGCGCTCGACCTGTACACCCGGCAGAGCGCGCTGTCGGTGGCCGCGCACGACCTCGCCGTCATGGGGGCGACCCTCGCCGACGGTGGGGTGAACCCCTCACCGGCGAACGCGTCATGCCGGCCGAGCTGTGCCACCACGTCCTGGCGGTGATGCTGGTCGCGGCCTGCATGACCTGGGCGCGTGGTTGTACCGGGTCGGCCTCCCCGCCAAGAGCGGCATCGGCGGTGGGATCGTCACCGTCTCCCCCGGCAAGGGCGGTTCAGGCACGTACGCGCGGCTGGACGCCCAGGGGCAACAGCGTCCGCGGGCAGAAGGTTGCGCGGTTCCTGTCGTTCCGGTTGGGTCTCGATCTGCTCGCGTCCCGTCCGGCCCCGTGACCCCGTGGCCGAATCAGCGACCGGCCTGACCGAGGCCCAGGGCTGTGCCCGGCTGGAGGCCGGCGAGGAGAACACCACCTCAACCTCAAGCCGTTGCGCACCCTCCAGCAGGCTCGTCGCGAGAGCATCTTCATGGTGTTCAACCTGAACATGGTCGGCCTCGGCAGTGATCCTGCTGCCTTCCGAGTGGATCGGGGCCGGCGTGACGTTGCTGCTGCTCGGGTTCTCCACGACGATCCGCAACGTCCAGAGTCCCTCGCCGCCAAGCGGCTCGACGCCGTGCGCCGCCGGCCGGACCAGGTCGACGGTGATCCGGGACGGGCGTCCCCGCGCCATCGACAGCGACCGCATCGTGCCCCGGAGACCTGATCGTGATCTACCCCGGCGACCAGTTCGTGTCGATGGAATCGTCACCGGGGCCGGCGCCATGCTGGTCGACACGGCCCAGTCACCGGCCAGCGCGGCTGGGAGCGCGTCCAGGCCGGGGACGAGGTGCTGGCCGGCAGCGTCTGCCTCTCGGGGCGCGGGCGCTACATCGCCCAGCGCGTCGGCGCCGACCGCCTGATCCAGGCTCAACTCAGCCAGCGCACGGCTCTGGCGTCCCGCCCCACCCCGCTGGAGCGGCTGGTCGCGCGCATCCTCAGCGGCCTGCTCGTCGTTGTGTCGGTGTACGCACTGATCCTGCTGGCGAAGTACTTCCGCCTCGACGTGGGCGAGCCAGGGGACGCGTTCGTGGACGCTGCCCCGGTCATCTTCTCCCTGCTGCCCACCGGCCTGTACTTGATGATCGTGGTGGCCTACGCCACCGGAACGGCAGACCTGGCCCGGCTCGGTGCCGTGGTCCACAGCGCCCGCTCGGTGGAACTGCTGGCCGAATCGACGGTGATCTGCTTCACCGAGGTGGACCTGCTCTCGGGCACCGACCTGAGGGTCGAGCCCCTCCCCCCGGCTGAACCGGAGCGGCACGACGGTGCGGCCGACGATCCGGACGCCTGGCCGAGCATCGCGGAACTGAGGCGAACCCTTGGCGACATCGCCCTCAGCGCCACGGAGCGTGGCCCGCTGGTCGACCTGTACGCCCGCTCCTGCGAAGGTGAGGAGCGCGCCATCCTCGTCCAGGCGTCCCACCTCGCCACACTGGGCTGGTTCGCCGTGGCCTTCGACGACCCCGACGACCCGTTCCTGTACGTGCTGGCCGAGCCCACCCTGCTCGGACGATCGGGGGCGTCCGACGAGGCGCTGGTCCTGGCCCGCGGCCCGATCGACACCACGCTGGTGGACGCACACGGCCACCCCCGCCTCCCCGAAGGGCTCGTCCCCCTGTGCGTGATCGAACCCCGACGCCACCTCCACCCCGACGCGATGGGTGTGGTCCGCGCCTTCCAGGCCTCCGGCGTCCACCTCAAGGTTTTCGCCAGGGACGCACCCGTCGAGGTGCTCGCGGCGCTGCGCGCGGCAGGACTGTCCGAGGAGGACGAGCGTGCCCTGCTGCCCAACGGTGGCCTGTCGGGCGCCGAACTCGAGGCGCTGCCACGCGACCAGTGGGCGACAGCGGTGCGCGAGTACCGCCTGTTCGGGGGCCTGACACCGGCACAGATGGGCGACGTGGTCGGAGAGCTCCGCGACGGCGGCGAGCGGGTGACGGTCGTCGGCGACGGGCTCACCGACCTGCCCGCGATGCAGCAGGCACAGCTCTCGGTGGCACCGCCGGCGAGCGCGCAGGCCGCGCTCGGCGTGGCCGACATCGTCCTGACCGACAGTTCTCCGGGGCTGCTGCTGGTCGTGCTGCACCGCGGCCAGTCGATCGTGCGCGGCCTGCTGGACGTGATGAAGCTCAACCTGTCACTGGTCGTCTGCACCGCCCTGCTCATCGGCATGGTCCGCCTGTTCGGGGTGGGCTTCCCGTATGTGGCGGGGCAGGGCTCGCTGATCTCGATCCTGGCGATCACCGTCCCGTCACTCCTGCTGCCGCTGTGGGCGCGGCCGGCCCCGGTGTCGAGCCGGAGTTACCTGAGCATCCTGGCCGGGTTCGTCGTGCCGGCCGGCGTCCTGCTGAGCGTGGCCGCGTTCGGGGTCTACCTGGCCCTGGTGTCCCGGACCGATGATGTCCGCGT
>JAXGOU010000012.1:0-68655 GCA_040767325.1 Brooklawnia sp.
TTCAGGTCGAACATGTGACCGCCGACCAAGGTCGGGACGGTGGCCAGGTCGGCGAAGGTGATCAGCCGCGCGATGGTCTCCGGCTCGATCTGCAGGTCGTCGTCCATCAGGATCACGTAGGTGGACCGGCCGCGCTTGGTCGCCTCGTACTGACCGCGGGCGAAGCCGCCCGAGCCGCCCAGGTTCGGCTGCTCGATCACCTGCAGTTTGCCCCCCAGCCGCTCGGCGACCTCCGGGTAACCGGCCGCGTCCACCACCTTCTGGGCGCCGTGGTCGACGACCAGGATCTCGTCCAGCAGGTCGGTCAGGTGCGGGTTGTCGGCCAGCAGGTTCATGTTGGACACGATGTACTCGGTCTTGTTCATCGTGGTGGTGGCCAGGGTCGCGGTGCCGAACGGACGGCCCAGGTCGGGCACCAGCCAGACGGCCTCGTCCAGGATGAAGTCGGACCCCAGCGCGGTCAGGTCGAACCAGTACCAACCGCCGTCGCCGAACGCGTTCAGGGGCAGGTCGACCTCGGTGACCTGGTTCTCGCCGTCGACGCGGATCTGCTGCAGCGACAGGTTCTGGCCGCGTGCGGTCGAGCGCCAGATGGTGATGTCGCCGGGGCCGCTGGTGTGCACCTGCAGCCGGATGGTGCGGACCTTCGTCCAGTAGCGCCAGTAGGCGGCCGGGAAGGCGTTGAAGTAGCTGCCCAGCGAGGCGTGGCCGCGCGGCAGGACGCGCAGTGAGGTGCGCGAGAGCACGTCGAAGTCACGGCCGTGCTGGCCGCTGGCCCGGTCGATCGCGTTCTGGTCGATGTAGTTCGGCAGCACGTCCCGCTCGCCGCTGGCCGGGAAGACCACCCGCGATGCGATCCGATAACCCTGGGGTGCCGAGATCATTCGCCCTCTCCTTCGGTGGCTGCGTCCCCCAGCACGAGGGACCGGATCGTGGAGTCGTAGGCGGTCAACGCGGACGCGATCGCCATGTGCATGTCGAGGTAGAGGTAGGTGCCCAGCCGCCCGCCGAAGACCACACCCGGCTCGGCGGCCGCCGCCTCGCGGTAGCGGGCCAGCTTGGCGCGGTCCTCATCGGTGTTGATCGGGTAGTAGGGCTCGTCGTCCCGGTTCGCGAAGCGGCTGTACTCGCGGTGGATCACCGTCTTGTCGGTCGGGTAGTCCCGCTCCGGGTGGAAGTGCCGGAACTCGTGGATCCGGGTGAACGGCACGTCCAGGTCGGCGTAGTTCATCACCGAGGTGCCCTGGAAGTCACCGCAATCCAGCAGCACCTCCTCCTCCAGGTCGATGGTGCGCCAGCTGAGGTCGCCCTCGGAGTAGTCGAAGTAGCGGTCCACCGGCCCGGTGTAGACGACCGGCACCTTGCCGACCACCTTGGACTTGGAGTACTCGTGCGAATCATCGAAGAAGTCGGTGTCGGTGAGCACGGTGATCAGCGGGTTGTCGACCATCCGGGTCAGCCAGGCGCCGTAGCCATCGGTCGGCAGGCCCTCGTAGGTGTCGCTGAAGTAGCGGTTGTTGTAGGTGTAGCGCACCGGCAGCCGGCTGACGATCGAGGCCGGCAGGTTCTCCGGCTCGGTCTGCCACTGCTTGGCGGTGTAGTTCATGAAGAACGCCTCGTACAGCGGGCGGCCGACCAGTTGGATGCCCTTCTCGACGAAGTTCTCCGGTTCCTTGTCGCCGAGTTCCTGCGACTGCTGGCGCACCAACTCGCGCGCCTCGTCCGGCCGGTAGGCGGCGTTGAAGAACTGGTTGATGGTGCCCAGGTTGACCGGCATCGGATAGACCACGCCCTTGTGGGTCGTGTACACGTGGTGCTGGTAACCGGTGAAGCTGGTGAAGCGGTTGACGTACTCCCAGACTCGCTCGTTCGAGGTGTGGAAGAGGTGGGCCCCGTAGCGATGCACCTCGATGCCGGTCGTGGGTTCGATGTCGGACCACGCGTTGCCGCCGATGTGGCTGCGACGCTCGACGATGACCACCTTGCGTCCAAGATCGTTGGCGACCCGCTCGGCCACCGTGAGGCCGAACAGGCCAGCGCCCACCACCACCAGGTCCGCGTCCATCTCGCTCCCGTCGCCACCGTGCGTCCAGCGTCGGACGCCTCCGGCCAATCTACCCGAACCGGGCCGGTCAACCATGGGACGCGGCGGCGCTGACGCCTGATCGCCGCGTTTGGGAAGCCGCGGGCAAACCGGGTGCGGCTTGGGCAAGGATTCCGCACCCGATCCGGCCGTGGACTGTAGAGTTGGTTGTTCAATCTGGTCCTGCCAGGCCACGTCGTCCAGCCCCCCGGGGTTCAAAGCTGAACCTTTGGCTGACGCGTCCATCGGCCGTCCCAGGCCACCCGAGATGAAGGGAGCCCGGCGACCCCTCGCTACCCCATACCCGGCTGGTCGCCATCGCGGCGGCAGCCCTGCTAGAGCCCTGGCGGCCTGCGCCAATCAGCCCGCCGACCCCGCACCCAGCTCGCCTGGTCTGTCCAGAGCCCGGCAACCGCATCCCAAGCCCCCTCGGCACGGAATCGACGACGGCTGAGGCCTGCGCGATGCTGGCGGATGATCCCGGTTGGTACGGCGACAACCGCGACCGGCTCAACGAGATGATCGCCTCGGTCGGTGAGTGCGGCGGTGCCGGCGATGTCGCCGATGGTGCCCGCTGTACTGTTCGACAGGACAACACCGTGGTCGAGAACGACGCCGGGGACGCCACCACGTTCTGGATGCTGTCCAACGGACGCGTCCTGCTGGCCCGCCGATTGGGCGCAGTTCCAGCGCCTTCTTCACCCGGAGGCCGGGCAGGCGTTGACCGCGTGCGGTGCGCTCTTCGACCGGGTCAACCGCGCACACCAATACCGAAGCCGGCGTGGCGTGCGCCGGCGAGATCGTGTCGGTCTACTCCGAAGGCACTGAGCCGGTGGCGCCGAGGCCTTCCAGGAGCTGCAACGCCCGGCGGATCCAGCCGCAGTACGCGTTCTTCGCCCAGTTGCTCTCCGGCTACACCGAGGCGGGCTTGAGGAGTTCGCCGCCCAGGCCCGCACCCAGAGCCTGGAAGCGGCCGAGGGCACCAAGCAGATGGTGGGCTCCCAGGAGGTCACCGGCTGGGTGCGCTACTACGACCAGATCACCGATCCTGATCAGCGTCTCGACCAACGGCTTCGACGTCGGTCATCCGTTGCGCGGTGTCGACGGCCGAGCCGGTCGTCCGGGCCCTGGGCCGAGAGCCTGGACATCCCCGACGACAAGATCATGGGCGTGTCGATGGAGTTGGACGGCGACAAGCTGACCTCGACCCTGGCCATGTGCGGCGGCGAGACCTCGATGACCTATATCGAGGGCAAGCGCTGCCGGGTGAATGAGGAGATCTACGGCATCACCGGTCCGACGGCGTACGAGACCGCCCCGATGGACCAGCGCCCGGCGTTCAGGGCCGGCGACTCCGACACCGACATCCTCGTTCATGACCGACTCGACCGAGATGCGGCTGGCGATCAACCGGAACAAGACCGAGATCATGTGCCACGCCTACGACAACGAGGACGGCAAGTGGATCATCAATCCGATGTTCATCGATCCCAAGGGAGAGATGGACGAGCCGTACGCCTGCCTGCTCGACCGAGGGTGAGATCCAGCCGGACGGCAGCATGGAGCCCGCTGGAGGATGTCAACGGCAGCACCTGATCGAGGACCGGAACGGTCTTCAGCTGAGCCCGACCGCCGCAACAACGGCGAGGCCCGGGGTCGTTCACGGGCCTCGCCGTTGTCAAGTTCAACGTCCTTGTTCGACCAACAACCGCAAGTAATCGCCGTAACCCGGACTTGGCGAGCTCGTCGGCGCGCTGCAGAGTTCGTCGTCGCTCAACCAGCGCAGGCCTGCGCCAGGCGGCCTCCTCGGGGCACCCGACCTGCAGGCCCTGGCGAACGGTGATGGTGCGCACGAAGTTGCCGGCGTCGTTCAGCAGATCGAAGGTGCCGGTGTCGAGCCAGGCGGTGCCGCGCGGCAGCACCTCGACCTGCAGGCGCTGCTGTTCCATGTAGATGCGGTTGATGTCGGTGATCTCAGGCTCACCGCGCGGGCTGGGCTGGGTTGCGGGCGTACTCGATGCCGGCGTCGTTGTCGTAGAAGTAGAGGCCGGGCACCGCCAGGTACGACTTGACTGCTTCGGCTTCTCCTCGATCAGGGTCGATGCCCTCTTCGTTGATCTCGACCGCCTTCCATCAGGACTGCGGGTCAGCAACCCAGTAGCCGAAGATCGCGGCCCCCTCCACGTCGGCCAGCCCACGCGGCCAGGTGCCCAGACCGCGTCCATGAAGATGTTGTCGCCCAGCACCAGCGATGCCTTGTCGTTACCGATGAAGTCGGCGCCGATGGTGAAGGCCTGGGCCAGGCCCTTGGGTTCCGGCTGGACAGCGAACTGCAGATTGATGCCGAAGGCCGAGCCGTCACCGAGCAGCCGGTGGAAGGCCTCGGCGTCGTGCGGGGTGGTGATGACCAGCACGTCCCGGATGCCGGCGAACAGCAGCGTCGACAGCGGGTAGTAGATCATCGGCTTGTCGTAGACCGGCAGCAACTGCTTGCTGGTCGCCTTGGTGATCGGATGCAACCTGGTTCCCGAACCGCCGGCCAGAATGATCCCGTGCATGGCTACTCCTTTGGCCCGTGCCGATGACGCCAATCTCCTTCCCGGAAACCCTATCGCAGCGCACCCGGGCTGCACCGGGCATCGGCGTCGGCCATCTAGACTCGACGCCGCCGGGTACAGCAAGCCCGGCACGGTCAGCGTCGTGATGAAGAGGTGCCTACAACTCGGAGCAGACGATCGAGCGGGCCTGCGCAGCATCCTGGCCCAGACCCATCGGGACCTCCGGGCCGTGATCGTGGACGACGGTTCCAGCCGACCGCGCCCCACGAGATCATCCTGTCGCTGGCGGCCAGGTAGGCCCCGGGTGCGGTTGCTCGATCCCAAGCGACGCCGGGGTGGCCTCCACCTTTCCGGGCGTTGGCGGCTGCGGTGCGGTGGATCCTTCCTGGTTCGGATGACGAGTTCACCCCGGACCGGTTGGCGACCATGCTGGCGGCCACCGATCCGGATGTTGACGGGGTGGTCTGCCGGCACACCATCGACAGCGCCAGGACGGCCTGCCCAGCCGGCAACGCGGCTCGATCCAGGCCACCCGTTGAGCGGGCACGAGGCCGCGCTCGCCTCGTTCGCCGACCGCATCACCCCGTTCGTCTGGGACAAGATCGCCGCCCGGGCCGGTGCCGTCGAGGCTGCGCTTCGCCGAGGACATCCACCGCGCCGAGGACGGTGTCTTCTGCATCGAGGCGCACGCCAGGGCGAGGCGGGTGGTCTTCATGCCGGACGCCTTGAACTTCTACTACGTGTCGACCGGCTCGCTGACCTGGGGGCGGGTGCCACCGCTGGCCGAGTCGGACGCCGCGTTGCTTACCGCGAGGTGGCGGCACGGTTGAGACGTGAGGGTCGGCGCCGTCTTTCCCGGTGACCAAGGTGATGACCTACATGAACTCGGCGAATCTCGCCCAACAGCGTCTCTCGCCGGCTGATTTCCGGGAGTTCAGGGGCCGGTGCGGCGCCGCATCACCTGGTCGGATGTGCTGTCGGTGCTGCCCGGCGTCCCTTCGTGGGCGTGGCCGCGAAGCTGTTGAAGCTCTCGCCGCGGCTGTGCAGCAAGGTCTGCGCGGCCCTACGCCGGTCGCGCCTACGCGGTCTGATCGACCGGCTGCTGGAAACGGCGGGCGACCGCGGCCAGGTGGACGAGCACGCCGAGCAGGGGCCCACCGAGAGGGCCAGGATCACCCGGCCGGGGATGCTGAGCGGGACGAAGAGCAACCCCACGGCGCACACGGCCGCCTCGCCAGCCGAGCAGATAGAACCGGTGCTCGCCGATGGCCAGCACCGCGGATGCCGGTCAGGTCAGCCAGGCGACGACGCGGCCTTCACTGCCAGACCAGCGAAGGTCGGGGCGTGCACCTGCATCCACTGAACACCACCCGAACGAACCACCGGCCCCACCGGCGCGGCGGCCGGGGCGGCGACCACCCCGAGCAGACCCAGTAGCCCGAGCGGTTTTCAGCAGGCCCTTGAGGACGCCGTGCCCTGTCCAGAAACTGGAGATGGCCACCTGGAAGGCCAGCAGCGGGATCATGATCGGCGATCGGGTCAGCATCAGCGCGGTCGCGGTGGCGAGCATCGACCTCGCTCGGATCGTGCGGATGCTCCAGTTCATCACCGCCGGGAAACCGGTGATCAGCACGGCCGAGGCGCCGGCAGCCCGCGATCGCGCGACCAGTCTGGTTGCAGCAACCACGGCGCATCCCGACATCGGCCCGGCTGCGGGCCGCCCGCCGACTGGTCGGTGAGGCCAGCAGGAAGCCGAGCCAGACCAGTACCGCCGCCACGGTCGCCAGTTGGATGCTGAGCACGCTCGCCACAGTGAACGCAACGATGGCCACCAGGATCAATCGGATACCAGCTTCGGCCGCCATCAGCGCGGCGTACAGCCCCAGCGCTCGTTGCCGGCCAGCGATCCCGACAGCGAGATGTACCCGCCGTAGAGCAGCGTGGCGAGCGCCCACCAGCGCGACCACCAGCCAGGTCTGGGACGGCACCAGTCGCGCTGCCCACAGCGGTGAGCTGGCGGCCACCAGGACGGTGGCCGACGACCAGACCGGCGGCCAACACCGACGCCCCTTGTTCCCGCTGCGCGCCGCGCGCTTCGCCCAACCGGGCGGCGCCGACGGCGCAGGTGATCTCGTTCTGCAGGCCGGCCACCACCCCGAAGATGCCGAAGAGCAGCGACCAGAAGGCAACGAACTCGTTGTAGTCGGCGTGGTCGTCGGGCCGATCCAGGGCCCAGTTGGCCAGCATCGTGATGACCAGGCTGGCGACCGCGGCCACGCCGGAGGCCAGCACGATGCCGCTGGCACCGCGCTTCATCCCGGGCCGGTCCTCGCTCACTGGGTGGCCGGAACCTTTTCGGGCTTCTTGTTCACCGCGTCCCGCACCCTGGTGATGATCGGGCGCTCCACGATGAACCAGGACGCGATCGCCAACACCGCGGTCAACGCCAGCGCCACCAGCGAGTAGGGCCAATAGCCCCAGGCGCCGAGCCCGAAGACGGCCATGATCTGCTGCATCTGGAAGGCGTAGATGTACATCCCGTACGACACGTCATGCACCTGGATGGCCGAGGGGCACGGGACGACCGAACCCAGCCAGAGGATGAAGTAGGCCAGGAAGATGCTGCCCAACTGCCCGCCCCAACCGTCGACCAGGACGAGGCAGAGCCCGAACGCGACCGAGCTGCCGATACCCAGCCCCCAATGCATGCCGATCTTCTTGCGCAGGGCGGACAGCACCGCGCCGGCCATGAAGTAGGGCACCAGTTTGGCGAGCATGTCGACGTCGAAGCTGCCGCCGAAGTAGCCGTGCAGCCGCGGCAGCGCGGCCTTGAACCCGACACTGACCACCCAGACGACCAGCGGCGCCCAGATCGAACGCTTGTAGATCGCCAGACAGGCGAGCAGGCCAACCAGCAGGTAGCAGACGAACTCGTAGTAGAGGCTCCACAGGGACCCATTCCAGGCCCCGGGATACGGGACGCCGAGCGGGGTGCCGGCGACGTCGTAGTTGAGCATCTTGAGGCCGAGGTTGTTGACGATGTAGTTCAACGGTGTGGTGCCGGTGGACAGGTAACCGTCCAGCGTCCCGTGGAAATGCCGATAGGCGATCGGGGCCAGCAGAACCACGGTGAAGATGTTGCAGGCGATGAACGCAGGGAAGATGCGGGCGATGCGCAGGCTCAGGTAATCGCCGAAGCTCTTCGAGCCGCGGCTGGCCGCGATCAGGTAACCCGAGATGGTGAAGAAGCCGATGACCGCCCAGCCACCGATGGTGTCGCCGAAGAAGATCGGCTCCTCGCGTCCCAGCAAGGGGAAGCTGTGGTGGAAGAGCACCGAGGACGCCAGGATCAGCCGCGCCAGGTTCAGCGAGTTGTTGCGCGGGTTGAAGGGTTGCCCAATCCACATGCCAGTCGTCGTGGCCGAAACCTGGGTGGTCATGACTCTCCTGCGAAGTAGGGACCTGAGTAGGATAACCGGCCGCAGCGGTGCTCCCCGGCAGTCGTCGGCGCGCCCCGCGTGGCAACGCGATGCGGCGAAGCCGGGCTGGCCCCATAGAATGCTTGGCGTGATTGATGTCATGCTCCCGTTCTGGGGCCCGCCCGCCTACCTCTACCAGGCAGTGGACAGCGTCCTGGCCCAGGACACCGGCGACTGGCGGCTGACGATCGTGGACGACCACTACCCCGACGGATCGGTGGCCGAACACTTCGCCGCCCTCGGCGACGAGCGGATCCGCTACATCCGCAACGAGGTGAACCTCGGCATCACCGACAACTACCGCAAGTGCCTGTCGCTGGTCGAGGCCGACTACATGATGTTCATGGGCGGCGACGACGTGATGGCGCCCGGCTTCCTGCGCTCGGTGCGCCAAGGCCTTGACCGCTTCCCGCAGGCGGACATCGTCCAGCCCGGCGTCCAGGTCATCGACGAGGACGGCGTCGTCTACCAACCGCTGTCCGACAAGGTGAAGCAGTTGATGACGCCGAAGTCGAAGCAGGGCATCCTGCTGGCCGGCGAATCGGTCGCGGTGTCGTTGCTGCATGGCGACTGGCTGTACTGGCCGAGCCTCGTCTTCCGCACCGAGGCGATCAAGCGCGCCGAGTTCCTGGACGGCTACCCGCTCGTGCAGGACCTGGGCATCGTGCTGCAGATGCTCAGCCAGGGCGCCCGGATGATCGTGCTGCCCGAGGTCGTCTTCAACTACCGCCGCCACCAGGCCAGCGCCTCGTCGGCCAAGCTGATGGACGGCGGCCGGTTCGCCGGTGAGCGGTCGTTCTTCGCCCTGCAGGCCCGCAAGATGGCAGCGGTCGGCTGGCGCAAGGCCGCCCGCGCTGCCCGCATGCATCTCACCTCCCGCGCCTACGCGCTCACCCTGGTCCCCCAGGCCATCAAGGCGCGGTCCATCCCCTCATTGGGCACCCTGCTGCAACACGCGGCCTCGGTTGCCAACCCCAACCCAAGGAGCACCTCATGACCAGCCGTCGCGGCACAGTCCTGGTAACCGGCGGCGCCGGCTTCATCGGCTGCGCGATGTCGAAGGGCCTCGCCGACCTCTACGACCGGGTCGTGATGCTCGACAACCTGCACCCGCAGATCCACGCCACCCCGACCCGGCCGGACGCGCTCGATCCGCGGGCCGAACTGGTGGTCGGCGACGTCACCGACCCCGCCGTCTGGGACGAGTTGCTGGGCGGCGGGCTGCGTCCGGACGCGATCGTGCACCTGGCCGCCGAGACCGGCACCGGCCAGTCATTGACCGAGTCGACCCGGCATGCGTCGGTGAACGTGGTCGGCACCACGCAGATGCTGGACGCGCTGCTGCGCCACGAGGCCCTGCCGCAGCGCATCGTGCTGGCCAGTTCGCGCGCGGTCTACGGTGAGGGCGCCTGGCGGCACACCGCCGACGACTCGCTGTTCTACCCGGGTCCGCGTCCGCTGAAGATGTTCGAGCAGGGCCAGTGGGACTTCCCGGACGCCGTCCCGGTCGCGATGGACGCCCGCACCGTGCACCCCGGCCCGGCCAGCGTCTACGCCGTCACCAAGCTCGCCCAGGAGCAGATTCTCACGCTGTGGGGGGACGCCTATGGCGTCGAGATCGGCATCGTCCGGCTGCAGAACGTCTACGGCCCCGGCCAGTCGCTGAACAACTCCTACACCGGCATCCTGTCGCTGTTCTGTCGGCAGGCCCGGGTCGGCAAGACCATCTCGCTCTACGAGGACGGCGAGATCCGCCGCGACTTCATCCTGATCGACGACATCGCGGCGGCCATCATTCTTCGGTTGACCAGCGAGGACACCAACCCGACCCCGATCGACATCGGCTCGGGCGAGTTCCAGACGATCGCCACCGCCGCCAACCTGATCGCCGAGCACTATGGTGCGCCGACCCCGGTGGTCACCGGGCAGTTCCGGCACGGCGACGTGCGGCACGCCTGGGCCGATCCGACCGCGGCCCAGGAGCGGTTGGGCTTCACAGCCCGCTACTCGCTGCGCGAGGGCGTCGAGGTGCTCACCGAGTGGATCGAGGGTCAACTCGGGGAGCCGGCGGCCGAGTAGGCGGAGCTGGGTGCGTCCGCCCACCTCTCCGGTTCGCCGAAAGGACTGCCCGTGTGGTCGACACTGATCCCCTTCGTCGGGGTCGCGCTGGCACTGCTCTTCGTGCCAGGGGTGTTGGTCAACCTGGTGGCCGGCTTCCGGCCTTGGCAGGCGATCGGCTTCGCGCCGCTGGTCAGTACCGCTGTCATCGCCGTCGGCGCCATCGTATGGCAGTTCGTCGCCGTTCCATGGGGTCCGCTGCCGATCGCGCTGACCACCGTGTTGGCCGCCGGTTTCGCGCTGGGCGCGCGGCTGATCGGACGTCGGTGGCTGCCGTCGGCGAACCAGCACGGGGCGACCGCAGTGCAGCGGCAGCGTCCGGCCGGCATTGGCTGGACGCTGGGTGGCTGGCTGATCGGCGCGGTCCTGATGAGCCGCGACTTCGCGAAGTTGACCGGCGGCGCCGCGAACTTCTCCCAGACCTTCGACAACATCTTCCACCTGAACGCCGTCCGCTGGATCACCGAGTATCGACAGGGCTCCTCGCTGGACATGCGGATGACCGCCGGGCTGGACGTGCCGGCCGGCTTCTACCCCACTGGTTGGCACGACATCGTCTCCGGCACCCTGCTCACCCTGGGCTCCACCGATGTCGTCCGGGCCACCTCAGCGGTGGCCCTGGTCGTTACGGCTGTGGTCTGGCCGCTCGGTTGCCTGCTGCTGGGACGCCGGCTGTTCCGGGCCACTCCGGTGAACCAACTGGCGATCGGCGCGCTGTCCGCCTCGTTCTCGGCGTTCCCCTACCTGATCCTCGGGTTCGGCGTGCTCTACCCGAACCTGCTCGGGCTCTGCCTGCTGCCCGCGATGGTGGCGGTCGCCCTCGACATCCTGAAGCTGAGCCCCCAACCAGAACCCAACCCGGGCACCTCGTGGGGGACGGCGGTGATGGGCCTGGCCGCGCTGGCGCTATCCCACCCCAACGTGGCATTGACGATGGTCGATGTGATCGGGGTGATCCTGATCGTCTGCTGGTCAGTACCGACGGTTGTCAAGGCCGCCCGGACGCACAACTGGACACAGCAGGCCAGGCTCCGGTCGTGGGTACTGGCGGGCTGGCTGGTCGGCGCTGCGGTGGCGCTGAAGGTCATCCGGCCGCCGGTGGGCGCCGGACGCTGGCAGCCCTGGCGAGCCTATTGGGACGCGTTGGTGGAGACGGTCACCGTCTCTCCCCTGGAGGCATCGGTGGTGTGGGTGTCCGCGCTGCTCGTCCTGCTGGGCGCGACCGTCGAAATTGCGCACCGGCACTACCTGCTGGTGCTGCTGCATGCCGGCATGGCCTTCATGTGGTTCATTGCGGCCTCGGTGCCGATGAGCTTCGTCCGCGACCTGATCGTGGGGCCCTGGTACGGCGACTCCTACCGGTTGGCGTCCCTGTTGCCGCTGTTCGCGGTGCCGCTGGCCGCGATCGGTCTGGACTTCCTGGTCAGCCAGCTGGCCAGGCTGCTGCCGGTGGTCGGCAGGGCCAGGGCGGCGACGGCAGTCTTGGTGGTCGCAGCACTGATCGGCGCGACCCAGTTCGGCACCGGCAAGGGCCACGTCATCGCCTGGGCGAACAGCTACTACGGGCTGGACGCGCGGCCGGGCGGCAACCTGATCACCACCGACGAGTACGAACTGATCCAGCGGATGCCCGGCATCGTCCCGGCCACCGACGTCGTCGCGGTCAACCCCTGGAACGGTGGCTCGATGGCCTACGCGCTGGCCGGGGTGCACACCAACCACGCCCACGTGCTGTACTCCCCGACCAAGCTCGACAAGCTGATCAACAACCACCTCAACCAGGCCAGCACCTCCCCGGCGGTGTGCGAGGCGCTGGCGGCCGAGAACGTGCGCTGGGTGCTCGACTTCGGCAACCAGCAGTTCCTCAACGCGCTCGACAAGACCTATCTCGGCTTCGTGGGCCTGGACCGGGCCGAGGGCTTCGAGCCGGTCGATCGCCAGGGCGAAGCCGTGCTCTACCGGATCACGGCGTGCGGGTGATCATGGCAAGCCCGCGACCCGGCGAACCCCGAATCGGTGGCCTCGGTCTACCGGCCCACCGCAAGACGCTGAGTAAGATGCATCCAGGAGCCGGGACGACGAAAGGGTTCAGCACGTGTGGTCGAGTGTGATCCCCTTCGTGGCGGTCACCCTGGTGCTCTTCTTCGTTCCGGGGACGCTGGTCAATCTGGCCGGCGGCTTCCGCCCCTTGTCAGCCGTAGGTTTCGCGCCCCTGGTGAGCACCGGCATCATCGCCGTGGCCGCCATCGCCGGGCAACTCGTGGGGCTGGACTGGGGGCCAATCCCGATCGTCATCACCACAATCGCGTCCATCGGGCTGGGGTTGGCGGTCCGGCTGGCGCTACGCAGGCTCGGCATCGTCGGGAGGACTCTGACGGCTGACCAACAGACCCGGCTGCATCCGGGGTGGCCGATCGCCGGCGTGCTGATCGGCGCCGGCATCATTGGCCGCGACATGCTGGTCATCCTGGGTAGCCCGACGAACTTCTCCCAGACCTTCGACAACATCTTCCACCTGAACGCCGTCCGCTGGATCACCGAGCACCGCCAGGGTTCGGCCCTCGACATGCGGATGAGCACCGGCCTCGACGTGCCGGCCGGCTTCTACCCGACCGCCTGGCACGACATCGCGTCCGCCACCTTGCTGTCGATGGGCGTGATGGACCCGGTGCGGGCGACCAGCGCGCTGCTGATCGTGGTCTGCGCCGTGGTCTGGCCGCTGAGTTGCATGTTGCTGGTGCGCCGGATGATCGTGCCGACCGCGGTGAACCAACTCGCCATCGGTGTGCTGGCCGCGTCCTTCTCGGCCTTCCCCTACCTGCTGGTCGGCTTCGGTGTGCTCTACCCGAACCTGCTCGGACTCTGCCTGCTGCCCGCGATCATGGCGCTCGGGCTCGACATCCTCGACCTGTCCCCGATCTCCACCCCTGCACCCGCAGCAACCTGGGCGGCCGCCCTGATCGGCATGGCCGGGCTGGGTCTGGCGCACCCGAATGTGGCGTTGGTGGTGCTGGACGTCGTGGGCGTCATCATGGTCGTCTATTGGGCGGTGCCAGCGGTCTACCGCGCGGTGCGAACCCGGCAGTGGGACCGGCCGACCAAGGTGAAACTGGTGGTGCTGGTCGGCTGGCTGGGCGCGGCAATGGGCGCGCTGAAGGTCGTCCGGCCGCCGATCACCGCCGGCCGCTGGGCCAACCCACGCGGCCTGCTGGACGCGATCATCGAGACCGCGTCGGTCTCCCCGCTCGAGGCCACGATCGTGCTGGTGCCCGCATTGTTGACCCTGCTGGGCATCGTCGTGTCGATCGTGCGCCGCCGCTACATCCTGCTGGTGCTGCTGCATTCCGGCCTGTGCTTCCTCTGGTTCGTGGCCGCTGCGGTGCCGATCAGCTTCTTCCGCGACCTGATCACCGGGCCGTGGTACTCCGACCCCTACCGGTTGGCCTCGCTGCTGCCGATCTCCGCGCTGCCGCTGGCCGTGGTCGGAGTCGACTTCATCGTCGAGAAGGTGTCCTTTGGCCGCCTGGCGACGCTGCCCCGGGCGGCGGTTGCGGCGGCGGTCGCGGTCGTGCTGATCGCCACCACCCAGTTCGGCTCCGGCAAGCGGGACGTCGTCGAGTGGACCCGGGAGCACTACGAAATCCGCACCGGCGGCAACCTGGTCAGCCTGGAGGAGTACGAGTTGATCCAGCGGCTGCCCGAACTGGTGCCCGCTGGCGACGTGGTGGCGGTCGACCCCTGGAACGGCTCGTCGATGGCCTATGCCCTGGTCGGCACCCAGACGACGCTCAAGCACGTGCTCTTCGACGCCACCGAGAACGACCAGATCATCATCGACCACCTGAGCGCGATCAACCAGTTGCCCGAGGTCTGTCGGGCCCTGGACGAGGAGAACGTGCACTGGGTGCTGGATTTCGGCAACGTCCAGTTGGTCAACCAGATCATCAACCCCTATCCGGGCTGGTTCCACCTGGCCGTGGTGCGCGGCTTCGAACCGGTCGCGTCCGAGGGGACGGCGGTGCTCTACAAGGTGACTGCCTGCGGCTGAGCGCTACCAGGCGAAGACGCGGTCGGCCAATTCCGGTCCGACCAGCCCGCGGAAGAGTTCGACCGCGTACGGGTCGACCACCAGCACTACTGAGCCATCCTCAAGACCGGCCCGGGCGGCCTCCACGAGTTCGACGTCCCACTTGGTCATCGTGTCGGCGTTCACCTGCCAGACCTTGGACGTGTAGAGCAGCCGGTCGCTGGCGCAGACCAGGGTGTCGACCGGCTTGGCGGACGCGACGATGGCCACCTGCTCCGGCGGAATCCCGGCCACCACGGCGCAGGCCCTGGTCAGGTCCTCGCGTGGCTGGGGTTGTTTGAGCACCTCGAGGTACTCGGGAGCCAGCCCGCCGCGGCCGAGCACCGGCAGTTGGGCGGTCCAGAAGGTGCCCAATCCGAGCGCGGCCAGCGCCAACGCGGCGAGCATCGTCTGCCAGGCAGCCTTCGGCTGCAGCCGTCCCGCCAACCGGTGCACGAGCGGGCCCACCTGCATGGCGATCAGCAGCCAGAGCACCACCACGAAGGCGTTGAGCAGTTTCTGCGGATAGTAGGGCGGCAGGTCCTGGCCCTCGCCGGCCATGATGCTGGCCTCGATGATGGCGTAGCCGACGATCGCGACCACCAACCCCGCCATTCCGGCGGCGATCCGGCCCAGATCCGGCGCATCGGCGAACTGCTGGCGCCGGAGCCACAGCACCGCCACCACGACGATCGCGATATTGACGCCGACCTGCGGCAGGAAGGCGGTCACCGGCGAAACGCCGCCGGTAGCGGTGGCGAAGACCTCACCGGTGAAGGAGACCACCAGCCAACTGAGCGGGATCGCGGTGAAGACCAGCACGACCAGGGCCAGAACACCAACCAGCACGCGATCGGCCCAGCCGGCCCGCCACTGCTCGCGTCGCAGCGGGAAGAAGAAGACCGCGGCCCCGAGCACGGCAGCCAGCAGGCCGAGCGGCAGCCAGGCGCCGCCGGCGACCAGCACCGCCGACAGCAGGGTGGCTGCAGTGGCCCGGTCGAAGACGCGGGGTGAGGATGCAGCCGCGATCACCGCTGCGGCCACCAGCGCCTGGGCCAGGAAGAAGTTGTACTGGGCGTTCGCCTGGGCGAGGAAGCCGGGGCCGAACGCCATGATCGAGACCGCGGTGCCCACCGACAGCCGGCCCCAAATCCCGGCGTCCCGTACCGACGGCAACGAGGCCACCCCGGCAGCGACGATCAGGTATGCGATGATCGCCATCACACCCACCACGAACAGGAAGCTGACCGCGTTCGGCCCGGTGATCGCCGAGGGATTGCCCAACAACAGGTCCATCAGGGTGGCGGCGACACTGTGGTAACCCACCGGGTAGTCGATGAACCCGTTCTGGCTACCGTCCGGCGGGGTGGGCATGGCGCGGGTGATCATCTGCCACTCGTGCATGGCCGAGACGATGTAGTAGTGGGAGGTGTTGTCCCACATCGCGGCCAGCGTGCCGTGCGCGAGTTCGAGGGTGTTGCTCTTGAACCAGAACTGCAGCGAGCCCCAGGCGGCGACCGGCACCACCACCAGGGTGCAGACGTCGATGCCCCGCACCTCGGGCAGGAACGCGACATCGGTGATCCGCAGGAACCGCGCCACCGCGAAGCCGGTGACCAGCATCGCCAACCCAACCAGAACCCGGCCCCCGTGCGTCCCGATGCCCGGCGCCGGCACCATCCAGGACAGGTAGATCACGCCGCAGAGCAGCACAGTGTTCGCGAACAGCCGCCCGCTGAGCGTCCGGGCCGTCGGAATCGCAGCTACAGCCAGCAGACACAGCACCAACGTCGGCCAGCCGCGGATCACCCCGGCGTAGCGCAGCACGCCCGTCAGGCCACCGACCAACCCGGCTGCGATCAGGATCGCCGCCCAGGCAGTCGAGGTGGAGGCGCGGAGCCGGTCGATCATTCGCCCAGCCGACTCACAACGCCTCGAGGTACTCGACCAGCCGCTGCTCGGCGGGAGCGGGCACGAATCCGGCCGCCGCCAATTTGTCGAGGTCGAGCGTGCTGTTCAGCGGGCGCGGCGCGGCCTGCTTGCCGGCGAAGTACTCCTCGGTGCTGATCGGCGATACCCGGGCCGGGTCGTGGCCAGTCAGTTCGTAGACCCGGGACGCGACCTGGTGCCAACTGGTGGGCTCACCGGTGTTCGACAGGTTGTAGCAGCCGTACTCGGCGCCACTCGCCAGCAGGTGGATGATGCCGGCGGCCAGGTCGACGGTGAAGGTCAGCCGGCCGATCTGGTCATCCACCACGGCCGGGTCAACGCCCTTGTCAGCCAGGGTGGCCATGGTCTTGATGAAGTTCTTGCCGTCACCGACCACCCAACTGGTGCGCACCAGGTAGTGCTTCGGGACCGACGCGACCGCTGCGTCCCCACCCGCCTTGGACTGGCCGTAGACGCCCAGCGGGCTGGGCGGTTCGTCCTCGACATGCGGCGAGCGGGTGCCATCGAAGACGTACTCGCTGGAGATGTGCACCAGCGTCAGGTCGTGTTCGGCGGCGGCCCGGGCCAGGTTGGCGGGGCCGGTCGCGTTGGCAAGCCAGGACGCCGGGCGGCCCTCGGCGGTTTCCGCGCCGTCGACGTTCGTCCAGGCGGCGGAGTTGATCACGATGTCGTAGGCCGACCAGTCGACCGCCGCCATCGCGGTGGCGTCCGAGATGTCGAACTCGGGCAGGTCGACGCCGGTGGCCTGGTAGCCGGCCAGCGGCAGTTGGCGCATCAGTTCACGGCCAAGTTGCCCGAGCGCGCCGGTGACCAGCACTCGCTTGCCCACGGCGGCCAACGATGCCGGGAACGGCGTGACGTCGGCGAGCCGCGGATGGGCCTTGTCCTTCTCGGACAGGATCGCCTCGCCCAGCGGGATCGGCCAGCCGATGGCGACAGTCTCGTCGGCCAGGTTCAGGTTGGTGTACTTGGCGTCCGGGCTCCAGTGCTGGTTGACCAGGTAGGTGTAGGCCGTGTTGGGCTCCAGCGTCTGGTAGGAGTTGCCCACCCCGCGCGGTACGTAGACGGCGACGCTCGGGTCGATTTCGCAGGTGTAGACCGCGCCGAACGACGGGCCCTCCCGCAGGTCGACCCAGGCGCCGAAGACGCGTCCGGTCGCCACCGAGATGTACTTGTCCCACGGCTCGGCGTGCACGCCCCGGGTGACGCCGACCTCGTCGTTGAACGAGATGTTGTTCTGCACCGGCCCGATGTCGGGCAGGCCGAGGGCGACCATCTTGGCGCGCTGCCAGTTCTCCTTGAACCAACCGCGGTTGTCGGCATGCACAGTCAGGTCGATGCGCAGGAACCCCGGGATCGGGGTCTCGGTGATGCTCAGCGGCTTGCCAGCCTGGATTTCGGCCATCTGCGGTGCGTCCTGTTCTACTGGCCCTGGGCTGCGTACTTGGCCTCGACGGCGGCCTTCTGCGGACGCCACCAGTCCTGGTTGTCGCGGTACCAATCGATGGTGGCCGCCAGGCCCGACTCGAAGTCGCGGTAGGCCGGCTCCCAGCCGAGTTCGGTGCGCAGCCGCGTCGCGTCGATCGCGTAGCGCAGGTCGTGGCCGGGCCGGTCGTTGACGTGGTCGTAGTCGTCGGCGGGCTGGCCCATCAGCGTCAGGATCAGTTCGATCACCGACTTGTTGTTCTTCTCGCCGTCGGCGCCGATCAGGTAGGTCTCGCCCAGTTGGCCGGCCTCGATGATGCGCAGCACCGCGGAGTTGTGGTCGTCCACATGGATCCAGTCCCGGACGTTCAGGCCCTGGCCGTAGAGCTTGGGCCGGATCCCGTCGATCACGTTGGTGATCTGCCGCGGGATGAACTTCTCCACGTGCTGGCGCGGGCCGTAGTTGTTGGAGCAGTTGCTCAGCGTCGCACGCACCCCGAAGCTGCGCGCCCAGGCACGCACCAGGTGGTCCGAGCCGGCCTTGGACGCCGAGTACGGGCTGGACGGCTTGTACGCCGTGGTCTCGTGGAACTTCTCGGGGTCGTCCAATTCGAGGTCGCCGTAGACCTCGTCGGTGCTGATGTGGTGGTAGCGCTTGTCGTGCTTGCGCACCGCCTCCAGCAGCGCGAAGGTGCCGTAGACGTTGGTGGTGATGAACGGCTCGGGGTTGCTCAACGAGTTGTCGTTGTGCGACTCGGCGGCGAAGTGCACCACAGTGTCGGCGCGCCCGACCAGCCGGTCGACCAGGTCGCGGTCGCAGACGTCGCCCTGCACGAACTCGTAGCGATCCGCCGGCAACCCGTCCAAGGACGCCGGATTGCCGGCGTAGGTCAACTTGTCCAACACGATCACCGCATCATCGGTGTGTGCCAGGACGTGGTGCACGAAGTTCGCGCCGATGAACCCGGCCCCGCCAGTGACCAACAGTGTGCTCATGGGGCCACGCTATCAATCGCGGCGTGGGTAGGCGCCCAGCACGGTGAGCGGCGGATGCGTCCAGGCCGGCCGATGCGCGATGCCCGGGCCATGACAGCCGACCGAGCGGTGGTTGCCATGGTGGCATCGGCGAATCGGGAGCCGCACCAGCCCTCGCCTACACTGGAGGTTGACGAATTGAGGACAGCGAATGCCCACCAACTTCCAGATATCGCGCCGGGCCATCCTTGCGGGTGCCGCGGGCGTGGCGCTGGCTGGCTTCGCGAAAGCGCCCGGGACCACCCCCACCCCCGGTTGGCAGACCACATACGGCGCGCAGCCGACCCGGCAGCCGAGCAGCGCCGCGCCCACGACGAGCGGCCCGCCACCCAAGCCCACGGCTCCGGTTCCGCTGACGTCGATCCACAGCCCGCACGGCCTACCGGAGATGTGGCCCAACGAGCCGCTGGAGATCGTGGTGCAGCACGGCACCGTTGCCGCGGTGACGGTGACCGATACCGCCACGGGTGAGCAGTTCCCGGGCACCATGGATGGCACCTGGTGGCGTCCCGATCGCGGAGCGCTCTACCTGAACTCGAACTACCAGATCGAGGTCACCGCCAACGACGCCAACGGCGACCCGCATGTCACGACCGCGCAGGCCACGACCGTGAGCCCGGGCATGGTGGTCGAGGTCGACTTCCGCTTCGCCGGTGAGGACATCGGCAATGGCCTGCCGATCTGGGTGCGCTTCGACCTGCCGATCAACGCCGACCAGCGCGCGGCGATCGAGCGCACCGCCTCGATCACCACCTCACCCCCGCAGGAGGGTTCCGGGGCTGGTTCGACGAGAACACGCTGTGGTGGCGTCCCAAGGAGTACTGGATCGCGGGCAGCACGGCCCACGTCGAGGTGAATGCGGCCGGGCAAGCCGGCGCCGACACCTGGGTGCTGAACAATGCGTCCGCCGACTACCAATTCGGCGACCTACGCGTCCTGCAGACCAACGTCGACACCTACGCCACCACCTGCCTGCGCAACGGCAACGTCGAGATGATCCTGCCGGTCAGCATGGGCAAGCCGGGTTACGAGACGATGACCGGCACCAAGCTGATCATGCAGAAGGACTTCAAGACCGTGATGGACTCGGCGTCCTACGGCGTCGAGGACGGCCCGAGGCCTACCGACTCGAGGTCTACTACGCCCAACGCATCACCTGGTCGGGCGAGTATTACCACGCGGCGCCCTGGGCCGACTACGCGCACGGCTATGAGAACGTCAGCCACGGCTGCACCGGCTTGAGCAACTCGGACGCGGAGTGGCTGTTCGGTTTCACCCGGGTCGGGGACCCGGCCGAGTTCATCGGCAGCACCCACAAGGTGCAGCCGCACCAGACCTGGGGTGCCTGGGTGTATTCGTGGGAGGAATGGCAGCAGCAGAGCGCCCTGGTGTGATCGGTTGTCCAACCGACCGGCTTTCCCCGCACAATGAGCGAGGACCGGAAGGATGAAACGTTGAGCGAACAGCACGATCACATCGCAGGTATGGGCGCGATCCCGGCCGAGGGCGGCATCGCCTTCCGGGTCTGGGCACCGCACGCCGACAAGGTTGCCGTCTTCGGCGATTTCAATGACTGGAACAACTCGGCGAACGAGTTGGTGAACGAGGGCACCGGCTACTGGTACGGCTTCGTCGAGGGCGCCAGCGTCGGCCAAGAGTACAAGTACCAGATCACCAACGGCGAGAACTCGTTCGCCCGGGTGGATCCCTATGCGATGCAGGTGACCAACTCGGTCGGCAACGGCGTGATCTACGACCACTCGACGTTCGACTGGGAGGACGTGCAGGCCAACTGCCCACCGCACCACGAACTGGTGATCTATGAACTGCACATCGGCACCTTCACCAACAAGACCGATGGGGTCGGCGCGCTGGCCGACGCGGTCGGCCGGTTGGACCACCTGGTCGACCTCGGCGTGAACGCGATCGAGGTCATGCCGATCGCCGAGTTCGCCGGCGACATGAGCTGGGGCTACAACCCGGCGCACATCTTCGCGGTCGAGAGCGCCTACGGCGGGCCGGACGCGTACAAGGAGTTCATCAAGCAGTGCCATCGCCGTGGGCTGGCGGTCATCCAGGACGTGGTCTACAACCACTTCGGCCCGTCCGACCTGGACCTGTGGACCTTCGATGGCTGGCAGGAGAACGGCAAGGGCGGCATCTACTTCTACAACGACGACCGCTCACAGACCCCGTGGGGCGACACCCGGCCCGACTACGGCCGTGACGAGGTGCGCAACTTCATCGTGGACAACGCGTTGATGTGGCTGCGCGACTACCGGGTGGATGGGCTGCGGCTCGACATGGTGCCGCACATGTACACCCATCAGGGCAACTACCTGAACGAGGGCTGGACGCTGATGCGCCGGATCACCGATGCGGTGCGCGGTGAGTTCCCGGGCCGGATCACCATCGCCGAGGACCTGCACAAGAACCCGTTGATCACCGAGGACAACCAGGACGGCGCCGGATTCCACGCCCAGTGGGACGCGGCCTTCGTCCATCCGGTGCGGGCCGAACTGATCAATCCGGACGACACCCATCGGTCGGTGGAGGCGATTGCCGAGGCCATCGGGCACGACTACGGCGACCCGGCCGAGCGCGTCATCTACACCGAATCGCATGACGAGGTCGCCAACGGGCGCGCCCGCGTCCCGCAGGAGATCGAGCCGGACAACGCGTCCGGGTGGCCGGCGCAGAAGCGCTCGACGATCGGTGCGGCGCTGGTGATGACCTCACCCGGCATCCCGATGATGTTCCAGGGCCAGGAGTTCCTGGAGGGTGGCTGGTTCCGCGACGACGTGCCGCTGGACTGGCGCCGCAACCAGGACTTCCAGGGCATTGCGCGGCTGTACGCCGACCTGATCGACCTGCGGCTGAACCGCGGTGGGGTCACTCGGGGCCTGACCGGCCGCGGGCTCAACATCCACCACATCGATGAGGGCGCCAACCTGCTTGTCTACCAGCGCTGGCTCGACCACGGCGTGGGCGACGACGTCGTCATCGTGGTCAACCTGTCGAACCAGCCGCAGGAGTACCGCCGGATCGGCCTGCCGAGCGGCGGGTTGTGGAAGGTGCGATTCAACTCGGACGCCCGGCTGTACAGCTCGATCTTCGGCAACTACGAGAGCCACGACATGGAGGCCTACCACGAGGACGCCGACGGACTCGACTGGCACGGCAACGTGTCGATCGGCCCGTACTCGGTGCTGATCTACTCGCAGGACGCCTGACGGCTGAGGGGCCCGCGTCCGACGGCTGAGGCGCCCGCGGCAGCGGGCCTCGAAGCCCCGGCCGGCAGCTCGACTCGACGGCTGAGGTGCCCGCGCAGCGGGCCTCGAAGCCCGGGCCGCCCTTCGAGGCCGCCTTCGGCGGCACCTCAGGGTGCGAACCGCCGATCGGTTGGCCGGAATGGAGCCATGCTGACCGACGGATCTCGTACCAGGCCGCGTCCAATCGATACGACGGCGACATGATCTACCGACGCTGCGGGCGGTCGGGACTGCAACTGCCCGTGCTCTCGCTGGGCCTGTGGCAGAACTTCGGTGACCTGCACCCCGCCGGGACGCAGCGCGCGATCATCCGGGCCGCTTTCGACGCCGGCATCACCCACTTCGACCTGGCGAACAACTACGGCCCGCCCTACGGCCAGGCCGAGATCAACTTCGGGACATTCCTGCGCACCGACCTGGCGCCCTACCGCGACGAACTGGTCATCTCGACCAAGGCGGGCTACGACATGTGGCCCGGCCCGTACGGTCAAGGCGGTGGCTCGCGCAAGTACGTGCTCAGCTCGCTAGACCAGCCGCTGCGGCGCCTCGGCTCGACTACGGTCGACATCTTCTACTCACACCGCTTCGACTCCGGACACCCCACCGAGGAGACCATGTCGGCCCTCGATCAGGCGGTTCGGCAGGGCAAGGCGCTGTACATCGGGATCAGCAGCTACTCGGCCACCCGCACCGTGAGGCCGCCGAAATCGCCCGCTCGCTGGGCACCCTGTTGCTGATCCACCAGCCGAGCTGCTCGGTGCTCAACCGCTGGATCGAGAGCGCGGACGACGGCTCGCTGTTGCAGGAGACCGCCGACCAGGGCATGGGGGTCATCGCCTTCAGTGCGCTCGCCCAAGGCCTGCTCACCGACCGCTACCTGGACGGCGTACCCGCCGGATCGCGCGCGTCGCGTCCGGGCTCGTTCGACAAGGACCTACTGAACGACGAGGTGCTGCAGCGGATCGGCAGCCTCAACCAGATCGCTGCCGACCGCGGCCAGAGCCTGGCGCAACTGCGCTGGCCTGGGTGCTGCGCGACGAGCGGATGACCTCGACGCTGATCGGGGCGTCCAGCCTTGTGCAGCTGCAGTCGAACCTGGGCGCGCTGAAGAACCTCAGCTTCACCGCCGACGAACTGGACCTGATCGACCAGTACGCGGTCGAGACCAAGGTGAACCGCTGGGCGCGGTCCAGCCAGGCCTGATCAGCCCAGGAACTCGACCAGGGCCGCCGACACCTCGTCCGGGTGGGACGCCAGCAGGCCGTGCGGCCCGTCGGCGATCACCTGGACGCGGGCCTGCGGCACGAACTGTGGCATCCGCTTGCCGCTCACCTCGAACGGGACGATCTGGTCGTGGTCACCGTGGATGACCAACGTTGGGACGCTGAGCGCGGCGAGATCCTTGCGGAAGTCGGTGAGCCAGAGCTGGATGCTGGTAGCGAGCGCGTCCAGTTCAGCCTGATGGGCGACCTGCAGTGCGGTGATGATCTGGGTCTCGGGCACCATCAGCCGACCACCCTCGTCGCCCGGGATCGAGTAGAAGTTCATCAGGAAGTCGGTGAGGAAGCCGTCGGGATTCTCCCGCAACCCGGCGCCTGCATCCCGGCTGCCGCCTCGGGCGAGAAGCCGCCGTCCGGGTTGTCGGGCAGGCTGACGTCCAGGCAGGGCGTGATCGCTGCGACGAATGCTGCGGCGCCGATGCGTCCGGTGCCGTGGTTCGCCACGTAGCGGGCCACCTCGCCGCCACCCATCGAGAAACCGACCAGCACGACGTCGTTCAGGTCGAGTTCGGTGAGCAGGGCGTCCAGGTCGGCGGCGAAGGTGTCGTAGTCGTAGCCCCCATCACCCTGGCCGGACTGCCCGAAGCCGCGCCGGTCGTAGGCGACCACGCGCGCCCCGGCTGCCACCAGGGCGGGGGTGACGTCGTCCCAGGATTGCTCGGAGGCGGGCCAGCCGTGCACCAGCACGACCGGACGCCCGGAGCCGCCGGTGTCGGTGTAGTGCAGCTCGGTGGGGTGGGCACCTGCGATGTCGATGCGGGGCATGTCGTCCTCCTGTTGCCGGTGATTCAAACGGTAGGCGAAATCGCCCGGTCCGGACGCCGGATGCGGCAAGCACCCCGCGCCGCGACGTTACCGGCTGCGGTCGGGCTGCCCGAGTAATCTCGTGGCATGACTCGGGCTCCTGGACGTAATCGCCGTCGGCTTGCCGGGGCGGTCGCGTTGGCGCTGCTGCTGGTCGGCTGCGCGAGCCAATCGGAGCCCCCGGAACCCTCGATCACCACACCTGCCGGCGCGGCCGAATTGGCCACCGAGTTGGCCGACGCCCTGGCCAGCGGCGACCTGAGCACCTTGGCGATCAGCGGGTCCGTCCCGGAGGCCCGCCTCGACTATGACCAGTTGACGGTGGGCATGGGCGACCTGCTGCCCGAGGTGCAGGTGGGCGGCATCGAGTACGACGCGTCTGCCAACACCGCCCGGGTGCAGTTGGACCAGCGATTCAGCTTCCCGCAAGGCGATTGGTCGTTCAGCACGACGGCGACCCTGCACTACGACGGGGCGGTCTGGTTGGTCGACTGGAGCCCGACGATCCTGCATCCCGACCTCACCCGGGCGACCAGGCTCTACCACGAGCGCATCCCCGCCAGCCGTGGCCCGATCCTCGACATCAACGGCAACGCAATCGTCGAGAACCGGCCGGTTTACCGGGTGGGCATCGACAAGACGCGGGTTGACGAGGCCAGTTGGGACGCCTCGGCCCGGGCGTTGGCCGCCCTGGTCGGGATTGACCAGGACGCCTACGCGGCGCTGGTGGCTGCGTCCGGGCCCTTGGCATTCGTGCTGGCGATCACGCTGCGTGAGGGTCAGGTGCCGCCGACGATCGATACCATCCCGGGTGCGGCGGCCTACGGCACCACCTTGCCGCTGGCCCCCTCACCCACCTTCGCGCTGGGTCTGCTCGGTGTGGCCGGCGAGGCCACGGCAGAGATCATCGAGGCCAGTGGCGGCCAGGTCGAGGTGGGTGATATCGCGGGGCTGAGTGGTCTGCAGCGCTACCACGATGAGCAGTTGCGCGGCACCCCCGGGCAGGCGATCACCATCATCAAGCGAAGCGAGAAGCAGTTGGCCGAGTTGCCGCTGCCGACTCCGACCCCGGAGGCCACCCCGACGCCAGATGGCCCACCGTCCCCACCCAACCAGTTGCTCTTCTCGGTCGCGCCGATCAACGGCGAGCCGCTGAAGCTCACCATGGACCTCGAGATGCAGCGCAAGGCCGAGGCGATCCTGGCCGGCTACGACCGGCTGGTGATGCTTGTCGTGCTCGATCGGTCCACCGGTGGCATCCTCGCCGCAGCCGCCTCACCGGTGACCGGCGCCCAGCCGTTCGTCACCGTCGGACGCTACCCGCCGGGCTCGACGATGAAGGTGGTCACCAGCCTGGCGCTGCTGCGCAAGGGACTCACCCCGGACAGCCCGGTCAACTGCAGCCAGACCGCGACCGTCGATGGCCGCGTCTTCCAGAACTACCCGGGCTACCCGTCCGCATTCAACGGCTCGATCACGCTGCGCACGGCGTTGCAGCAGTCCTGCAACACCGCGTTCATGAATGCCTCGATGGACCACCTCGGGCCGAACGACCTGCAGGCCGCCGCGGCCAGCCTGGGCATCGGCGTCGACTTCGAGACGGGTTTCGATGCGTTCTACGGTTCGGTGCCGGCTGGCGCCAGCGCGGTCGAGATGACCGCCGCGACCATCGGCCAAGGTCCGGTGTTGGTCTCGCCGATGGCGATCGCCGCCGAAGCGGCCTCGGTCGGCTCCGGCCAGACCCTGATCCCCTACCTGGTCGAAGGGCAGCGTCCGACCCCGAACGCGGCACCGCTGACCGCAGCCGAAACCGCCGCGCTGCAGGACATGATGGGCGCCGCCGTCAGCCCCGCCACCCTCCCGCTGCTGGTCGGCCTGCTCGAGGGCGGCAAGTCGGGCACCGCCGAGTACACCGACGACGTCCCGCCGAAGACCCACGGCTGGGCGGTCGGTTACACCGGACGCTTCGCGTTGGCCGCGATGGATTTCGACCAGCACAACACCGTCGTCCCGCAGGACGTGATCAAGGCATTCCTCTCGTGAGCGGAGCACCCCGATGACCTTCACCTGGCCCGACACGCTGATCGAAATCGGCACCGTCTGCCTGCTGGCGCTGCTGGTGCGCGGCCTGCTCAAACGCCTGATCCGGCGGTCGATCAAGGCGGCCGCGCAGCGGGCCGAGAACCGCGCGATGAACCTGTCCGGACGCGCCGCCGCCGTGATCGCCAGGGCCGGCGGCCTGGACCCGACGCGTCAGGCTCACCGCACCCTGACGGTCGGCTCGATGCTCAGTTCGCTGATGGACGCCGTCGTGGTGATCGTGGTCGTCTTCATGGTGCTGCAGGCGTTGGGCGTGAACATCATGCCCGCGCTGGCATCGGTGGGCATCGGCGGCCTGGCCATCGGTTTCGGCGCGCAGAGCCTGGTCAAGGACATCATTTCGGGCATCTTCCTGATGGTCGAGGATCAACTGGGCGTCGGGGACACCGTCGACATCGGTGGCCTCAGCGGCACGGTGCAGGCGCTCGGGCTGCGGGCGACCCGGCTGCAGGACATGAGCGGTGAGATCTGGTACGTCCGCAACGGCGAGATCGCCACCCTGGGCAATCGCAGCCAGGGCTGGTCCACCGGAACGGTGCACATCCCGGTCAGCCTGGCCGCCGATCCGCGCACCGTGATCACCACGCTGGCCGCTGTCTGCAACGAACTCGAGGCCGACACCGAGTGGGCCGAGCAGATGCTGGAACCGCCCACCGTGCTCGGGCTGACCAGCTTCGAGCCCACCTCCGCGATCTACTCGGTCAGCGTGAAGTGCCCGGTGAACAAGCAGTGGGCGGTCGAACGCGAGATCCGGGCCCGCGCGGTGTCCGCCTTCCGGGACGCCGGCATCCAGGTGCCCGCGCAGGTGATCGATACTCGGGCCCCAGCCGACAAGGACTGAACGCCGGGCTTCGAGGCACGCTCCGCTCCCACCTCAGCCAACGACTCCCGAGGTGGGAGCGCGCAGCGCGACCCTCGAAGGGCCGGGTGGCACCCGCACGGCAGGTCGGGTAGCGTTGATCCAGACCCGCGTGGGGGAATCTGGTGTAAAGCCAGAGCTGACCCGCAGCCGTGAAGGACGTAAGTCCGAAGCCGGAATGCCCACCAACGGTCAAGACCGAACCATCTAGGCACTCGTCGAGGTCAGCGAGTGGGTCGCGACTCAGATCGCAGCCTCAGGACCTCACAGAAAGGACCAGAGGCGATGAAGATCCGAGCCTCATTCACAGCCGCACTGATCAGCGTTGGGCTCCTGCTCGCGCCGATTGTTGGCGCGTCCCCCGTCGCAGCGGCCCCGGCCAACCCGCCGGCCCCGCAGCAGACCGTGCTCACCGAGTACACCGTCGCACAGGAGGCCGCCACTTGGCTGGCCACCCAGTTCACCGACGGCCAATCGCTGGCCGGCTTCGATGGCAGCCCGGACGTCTCGGTCACCATCGACGGCGTGCTCGCGCTGATCGCCGCCGATGTGGCGCCCGAGGTCACCGCGTCCGCCACCGATTGGGTGCGCGAGCAGATGCCCAGCTACGCCGCTGACCCGGCCACTGCAGCCCGGGCTGCCATCCTGGCCACCGCACAGAACGAGGATCCGACCAAGTTCGGCGGCGTGAACCTGGTCGAGAAGATGACCGGCGAACTGGGTGATCTCGCGCAGAACCCGTACGGCCTAGCCTTGCTGGTCATCGGCCTGGATCGCACCGGCACCGAGGTGCCGGCCACCGTCACCGATGCGCTGGTCGCAGCACAGGACGCCGAGGGCGCCTTTGGCTTCCCCGGCTACGGCATTGACATCGACACCACCGCGCTCGCCGCGCTGGCCCTGCGCCTGAACGACGACAACAAGGCTGCCGTCGCCGCGTCCAGCAAGGCCATCGACTGGCTGCTGGCCAACCAGTGCGAGGCCACCTCGGAACTGTGCCCCGAGACGGGCGCCTACTGGGGTAGCTACTCGCCGGTCAACACCTCAGGCCTGGCGATCGGCGCTCTCAAGTACGCGGACAAGCCGGTCCACATGCAACTCGGCTGGCTGGTCAGCCAGCAGGAGGGCTCCGAGGGCTTCCCGGCCGCGATCGGTGCCGGCTACTCCGACCCCTACGCCACCGCCCAGGCAGTCGTCGCGCTGAGCGGCACCAACGTGGCGCGCGTCGGCATGCCTGACGATGGATCGACCGGCGGCATCAACACCGGTCTGCTGATCGGCATCGGCGTGGCTGCGGTCGTCGTGATCGCGGCGGTCATCTTCTTGCTGGCCCGGTCGAAGAGGCGCTGACTTGCGTCCGACAACACGCGTCAGGGCAACCGTTGCGGCCGTCGGACTGGCCGCAACGTTGCTCGTCGTGCCCACCGCCGACGCGCAGGACCCGGTCGCCGACTGCCTGGCCGAGGACAAGATCTACCTGTACGTCTTCGACCAGGGCGAACCTGTGGTCGAGGGCTGCACCGAGGGCAAGACGGGCATGGCCAGATTGACCGAGTTGGCCGAAGTGAAGACCTCCGGCAGCTTCATCTGCCAGGTCAACGGGCACCCGGAGATCTGCGAAACGCCACTGGGCGACCTGCCCTACTGGAGTTACTGGTGGTGGCGGGACGGTGCCTGGCGCTACGCCACGATCGGCGGCAGCTACCCGGGAGAGCCGGGCAGCGTCGAGGCGTGGAACTTCTCGTCCGGCGTCGAACCGCCGATCACCCCGCCGGTCGCCGGGCCGACCAGCCCGTCCGCCTCGACCAGCGCTCCGGCCGGGACGACGAGCGAACCGACGACCCAGACCTCGCCAGAAACGCCGCCCCCGGCACCAACCGGCGACGGCCAGATCACCGGATCACAACTCTGGCTGCCGACCGCCATCACCGCCGCCGTGCTGGCGTTGGCCGGCATCGGCTACGCACTGACCAGGCGCAACCGGCGGTAACCAGGATGACCCGCGTGCTGCCACGACCCGCCGAGATCATCACGGCCCCGATCACCACCGGCGCCCGGCTGGCTGGCCGAGCCCTGCATCCGTGGGCCTGGTGGGGTTGGGCGATCGGCGCGGGCGTGGCAGTGAGCATGTCCACCAACCCCTTGCTGCTGATCCTGCTGATCGCGGCGGTGGTCTTCGTGGTGTTGCGCCGACGCACCGACGCCCCGTGGGCACGCTCGCTGGTGATGTACTTCGTGCTGGCCGGCTTCGTGGTCGCGGTGCGACTGATCGCCCAGATCGTCATCGGCGGCTTCCGCGAGGGCACCGTGCTCTTCTCGCTACCCGACATCGCGCTGCCGGCTTGGGCGGCCGGGATCAGGTTGGGCGGGCCGGTCACCCTGGAGGGGTTGGTCTACACGCTGGTGGACGCCGGCCGGTTGGCCGCACTGCTGATCTGCATCGGGGCGGCCAACGCGCTGGCCAACCCGAAGCGCGCACTGCGCAACGTGCCGGCGGCCTTCCACCAGGTCGCCACCGCACTGGTCATCTCCATCTCGGTGGCGCCGCAACTGATCGAGTCCGTCTTCCGGGTGCGCAAGGCGCGCCGGTTGCGTGGCGGTATCGGACGCGGCCTGCGCGGCGTGGTTTCGGTGATCGTCCCGGTGATGGAGGACGCCATCGACCGCTCGATCGCCCTGGCAGCCGGCATGGAATCGCGCGGCTACGGCCGCACCCGCACCGGACGCCGGCTCGACTGGCCGCTCGCTGCGCTGCTGGTGACCTCGATGCTGCTGGTCACCTTCTCGGCGTTCGCACTGCTCGGCATCTCGCAGGCCCGGGGCTGGGCGGCTCCGCTGCTGCTGATCGGACTCGCCGGTGGGGCCTTCGGCCTGCACCGGGCGGGCGAGGACCTGGCGGTCACCCGCTACCGCCCCGATCCCTGGGGTGGGCCGGAGTTCGCGGTGCTGGGCACCGGTCTGGCCGCCGCCACCCTGGTCATCTGGCTGAGCCGCACCGACTCTGCGATGGCCTTCGCCAGCTACCCGCTGGTCTGGCCCGAACTGACCTGGCCGATGCTGGTCGCCGTCGCGCTGGTCGGCCTGCCCGGCCTGATCGCGCCCCGAGCACCCAAGGGTGCCGGATGATCATCTTCGACGACGTCACCATCAGCTACCCGGGGCCGGACGCGGCGCCCGGCCGGACGCGTCCGGTGCTCGACGGGGTCAACCTGCGCATCCCGGAAGGCGACCTGACCCTGGTGGTCGGACGCACCGGCAGCGGCAAGTCAACCCTGCTCGGCGCGATCAACGGCCTGGTGCCGCACTTCACCGGCGGCGTGCTCAGCGGCGAGGTGACGGTGAATGGCCGCTCCACGCGCACCAACCGACCCCGCGACCTGGCCGACGTGGTTGGTTTCGTCGCCCAGAACCCGCTGAACAGCTTCGTCACCGATCGGGTCGAGGACGAGATCGCCTACGGCATGGAGCAACTGGGGCTGCGTCCGGGCGCCATGCGCAAGCGGGTCGAGGAGACCCTCGACCTGATGGGCATCGCCGAACTGCGCCGCCGGCCCCTGGCCGACCTGTCCGGCGGCCAGCAGCAGCGGGTCGCGATCGCCGCCGTGCTGGCTGCCCAACCACGCATCGTGGTGCTCGACGAGCCCACCTCCGCCCTCGACCCGACCGCAGCAACCGACGTGCTCAGCGCGGTCACCACGCTGGTGCACGAGGTCGGCATGACCGTCGTGCTGGCCGAACACCGGCTGGAACGGGTGATGCAGGTCGCCGACCAGGTCGCTTGGCTGCCCGGCGACGGGTCGGTCGTGCTCGGCCCCACCTCCGACGTGCTGGCGCACTGCGACGTGGTGCCGCCCTTGGCCGGCCTCGCCCGACGCCTCGGCTGGCACCAGGTGCCGGGCAGCGTCCGGGACGCGCGCCGCCGGGTACAGCGCGAGCAGATCACGGTCGGCCCGGCGCCACTGGATCCCGAACTACCGACCGGACAACCGGTGGTCAGCATGCGCGGCCTCGGCGTCCGCTACGGCGAGATCATCGCGGTGGACGACATCGACCTCGACTTCGCACCCGGCACCGTCTGCGCGCTAATGGGACGCAACGGCGCCGGCAAGTCGTCACTGATGTGGGCGATGCAGGGTGCCGTGACCAGCAGCGGGCAACTGGACGTCGACGGCACCGACCCCCGCACACTGCCAGCCGACAAGGTGGGACGCCTGGTCACCCTGGTGCCGCAAACTGCCGGCGACCTGCTCTACCTGCCCACGGTCGCCCAGGAATGCGCCCAGGCCGACACGGATTCCGGACTGCCCACCGGCACCACGAGCGCGATGCTCGCCCAACTCGGCGTGGACGTCCCGGCCGATCGGCACCCGCGCGACCTGTCTGAGGGGCAGCGGCTGGCGCTGGTGCTGGCCATCCAGCTCGCCACCCAGCCGAAGGTGCTGCTGTTGGACGAGCCGACCCGCGGCCTCGATTACGCGATGAAGGCCGAACTGCGCCGCATCGTGGCCCGACTGGCAGCAGCCGGAACCTGCGTGATCATCAGCACCCATGACGTCGAGTTCGCGGCCGCCGCCACCCAGCGGGCCATCATCATGGCCGATGGAGATGTGGTGGCCGACGGACCGACCCGCACCGTGCTGACCTCATCACCCGCGTTCAGTCCGCAGATGGCGAAGGTCTTCCATCCCGAACCGCTGCTCAGCCCGGACGAGGTCAGCCGGATCTCCAGTTGGGAGCGGGTATGACCGCCACCGCCGTCACCCAACGCACCCGACCGTCGAGCCCGCCGGCCGACACCTCCGTGTTGCCGGTCAGCCGCCTTTCCGCGGTGCTGCTGACGATCACCGCCGGGATGGGCGTGCTGGCCTTCGGTTGGCCGCTCTTCCTGCGTCCCGGGGCGACCCTGAGTTCCAGCACGCTGGCGCCGATCGTGCTGGCCGCGATCCTGCCGATGATCCTGGCCATGGTGATCGTCCAACTGTCCCGGCAGGAACTGGACGTCAAGACGCTCTCGTTGCTCGGCGTGCTGACCGCGTTCGGTGCCGTGGCACGGCCACTGGGCGCCGGTACCGCGGGCATGGAGACGGTCTTCTTCCTGATCATCGTCGGCGGCCGGGTCTTCGGCCCCGGCTTCGGCTTCGTGCTGGGCAACACCACACTCTTCGCGTCCGCGATCGTGGTCGGGGCCGTCGGGCCCTGGCTGCCACACCAAATGTTGGCGTCCGGTTTCGTCGGGCTGGCGGCCGGCCTACTGCCCCGGCGCTTGAACGGACGCGGCGAACTGGTCGCGTTGGCGGCCTACGGCGCGGTGGTCAGCTTCATCTTCGGCACCTTGATGGACTTCTCGTTCTGGCCGTTCATGATCGGCCAGGGCGGTGGCGGCTTCGACCCGGCCATCGGGCCGCTCGCCAACCTGCACAGATTCCTGGTGATGGAGTTGCTCACCGGCACCGGATGGAACACCGGCCGGGCGATCACCAACATCGTGCTGATGGTGATCCTGGGGCCACCGGTGATGCGGGTGCTGCGGCGGGCCAGCCGGCGCGCCCACTTCGCCTGATCACATCCCCGGGCGCCACGAACCGGCCGCACCGATCGCCCTGCGTACCGGTCGCGGCGCCGCATCCGCCGCGGGCTACCCTCATCGTGATGACCACCCGCCAGGCACCCCGCCCCAGTTCGCAGCCCCAGATCTCGCACGAACTGGCCGTGCTGGCTGCCCTGGGCTCGGTGGTCGGAGTGGAGTTGGGCGCGGCGCTCGGCAAGGGCCTGTTCGACGCGGTACCGCCGACGACTGCTGCCTGGTTGCGTTTCGCATTCGCCGGCGCGGTGCTGCTGGGCATGCGCGGCTTCCGGACGCTAACCGGGGCGCTGGCCAAGCGAACCCGGCGCCCGAAGGCCACGCTGACCCGCCAGGCCGTGGTCGCCGCTGGGGCGTATGTGCTGGCGTTGACCGGGATGAACTGGAGCTTCTACCAATCAATCCAACGCATCCCGCTCGGCATCGCGGTGACGTTCGAGTACCTGGGCCCGCTCGTGGTCGCACTGGTCGGCTCGCGCGGCCGACTGGACCTGCTCTGGGTCGGGCTGGCCGGGCTGGGGGTGGCGCTGCTCGGCTTCCGGCCGGTACCGCTCGACCCGATCGGGCTGCTGTTCATCGCGATGGCCGCCACCTGTTGGGCCGGCTACATCGTGCTGGGGGCCCGGGCCCGACAGTACTGGCGAGGCTCCGACCTGGTCACGATGGCCTGCGTCTTCGGCGCCCTGGTGCTAGCCGCCCCCGCGATCGCGTTGGGTGGTGCAAACCTGTGGACGCCGGCGGTGCTGCTGATGGGCCTGCTGGTCGGCGTGCTGAGCTCAGTGCTGCCCTACCTGCTCGACATCACCGCGCTGGGCAGGCTGTCGCCCGGCCTGTTTGGCATCCTGCAGTCGCTCGCCCCAGCGGCGGCGGCGATCGCCGGCTGGTTGCTGTTGGGCGAGATCCTCGGGATCACTGACTGGCTGGCCCTGGTCGCTGTCGTCGTCGCGTCCGCCGGCGCCACCGTGACCGCGCGACATCGCCCCCGCCCGGACGCCGCCCCGAAACCTTGACGGTGGCCGATTGCCCTCGTGACGACGTAGCCTAGGGCGCAGTGTCCCCCGTCCCGCGGACCAGGAGGTGAACCATGGCAGGTCCCCAGTCCGAACCCCCGGAGTTGCCGGGATTCACCCACCAGGGCTGGTTGGGTTCCGGCGGCTTCGCCGACGTCTTCAGCTACACCCAGGACGACCTGGGCCGTGAGGTCGCCGTCAAGGTGCTGCTCGCCGACCTGCCCGAGGCTGCCGCGACGCTCTTTGCGTCCGAGATCAACCTGATGGCCAAGCTGTCCAGCCACCCGTCGATCGTCTCGGTCTTCCAGGCAGGGGTGGCCGGCGATGGCCGGCCGTTCCTGGTGATGGAGGTCTGCCCGCCGCCAACCCTGCGTGGACGGTTGCGCCGCGAGCCGTTCGACGTGGCCAAGACGTTGGAGATCGGCATCCAGATCGCCAGCGCGGTGGAGACCGCCCATCGGCTCGGCGTGGTGCACCGCGACATCAAACCGTCCAACATCCTGTTCACCGAGTACGGCCGGGCTGCCCTCACCGACTTCGGCATCTCGGTGCCCACCGCGACCTCGCCCGGCGCGGAGACCGCCTACTCGGTGGCCTGGGCACCGCCCGAACAGATTCGCAACCAGCAGGTGGGGCCAGCCGCCGACATCTACTCGCTGGGCGCCTCACTGTGGGCGATGCTGACCGGCCACAGCCCGTTCGAATCGATCAATGGGTCGAACGAGTACGAGCAGATCCAGCGCCGCAACCTCTACGACCCGATCCCACCGATCGGACGCGGTGACGTGCCCGAATCCCTGGAGAAGACCCTGCAGCGAGCCCTGGAGAAGGACCCGCAGAAGCGCCAACCGAGCGCCCTCGACTTCGCCCGGCAACTGCAGCAGGTGCAGTCCGAGTTGAATCTGCCCCGCACCACCATCGACGTCCGGGTGGACGCGTCCGCCCGCGCGAAAGCCACCGCCGAGGCACCGCACGAGGGCACCCGGGTCGCCAGCTTCGAGCAGCCACCGCAGCCCGCGGAAACCGCCGGCAAGCCGGTGACCGCCTCCGACGAGGCACCGGCCCCGGCCAAGGTGACGCCCGGCTCGACGCAGTACTGGCTACCGCTGAGCCAGGGATCGCGTCCGATGTGGTGGAGCGACCCGCCGACCGGCTCGGGATGGACCAACCGGCCGACCCAGGCCCGGCCAGGCGCCTGGGCACCGGCCACCAACCAGCCGATGGGCCCGACGACGCAACCCGGGCCACAGTTCGTCACCGGACGCCCGCCCGGCTGGGCGCCACCCGCCGCCCCCGCAGGTCAGGCGGCTTTCACGCCGGTCACGCCCGGGTACCCGACTCCCCCGCCGGCGACCCCGGCCGCCCCGCTGCCGCCCCTGGTGCTGGACCCCACTCAGCCCAAGGGGCTGAATACCTGGGTCAAGGCGCTGCTGATCGCGGTCGTGGCGTTCGTGGTGGTGCTCGTGCTGCTGCTGACGCTGATGTGACGCCTGAGCGGCCGACGGTAGACTGTCTGGCTGTGTCGAACGTGAGCCGCTCCCAATCCGCCGCGCTGACGACCCTGTCGCCGGCCAGCCCGGTGATCGGCGCGCTCGGCCGGGCGTTCGCCGACGCCGGCCACCAGATCTACCTGGTGGGTGGCTCGGTGCGCGACGCCCTGCTCGGGCAGCTGGGCAACGACCTCGACTTCACCACCTCAGCCCACCCCGACCAGAGCTGGCAGCTGCTGCGCAGCCTCACGTCGACGGTGTGGGACGTCGGTCGCGACTTCGGCACCATCAGCGCCCAGATCGAACACGACGGCCGGGAATGGCTGATCGAGGTGACCACCTTCCGGGCCGATTCCTACCGGTCCGATTCACGCAAGCCAGAGGTCGCATTCGGCACCACGGTGGTCGACGATCTCGTCCGGCGTGATTTCACGGTCAACGCGATGGCCCTGGACATCACCCCGCCCGACCCGACCGATTGGCGGTTCGTCGACCCGCACCACGGGCTCGCCGACCTGGCCGACCGTGTCCTGCGCACCCCGTCGGCCCCCGAGGTCAGCTTTGGCGACGACCCACTGCGGATGATGCGGGCGGCCAGGTTCGCGTCCCAACTGGGCTTCGAGATCGAGCCGCAGACCAGGGCGGCGATGTCGGCGATGGCCGAGCGCATCGACATCATCAGCGCCGAACGCGTCCGCGATGAACTGAGCAAGCTGCTGTTGACCGATGCCCCGCGCGCGGGTCTGGACCTGCTCGTCGGCTCCGGCATCGCGGCGCGCGTCCTGCCCGAACTCCCGGCGCTGCAGTTGGAGCGCGACGAACACATGCGCCACAAGGATGTTTACGAGCACTCGCTGACCGTTCTGGAGCAGGCCATCGACCTGGAGCGCGCCCGCGACTTCGTCGACGGCCGGCCGAACCCGAACCACCAGCCCGACCTGGTCGTCCGGCTGGCCGCGCTGCTGCACGACATCGGCAAGCCGGCCACCCGGTCGATCGAGGGTGGCAAGGTCAGCTTCCACCACCACGACCTGGTCGGGGCCAAGATGGCCCGCAAGCGGCTGACCGCGCTGCGCTACTCGAAGGACATCGTCAACCAGGTTGCCCAACTGGTCGCCCAGCATCTGCGTTTCCACGGTTACGCCGAGGGTTCCAGCGGCGGTGCGTCCAGCGGTTGGACGGACGCTGCGGTGCGCCGCTACGTCCGCGACGCCGGCGACCAGCTGGAGCGCCTGCACATCCTGACCCGCAGCGATTGCACCACGCGCAACCAGCGCAAGGCTGATCGGCTGCGGCGGGCCTACGACGAGTTGGAGTTCCGCATCGACGAACTGGCCGCAGCCGAGGAACTGGACGCGATGCGTCCCGACCTCGACGGCAACCAGATCATGGAGTTGCTCGGCCTCAGGCCCGGACGCGAAGTCGGCCAGGCCTACCAGTACCTGCTGGAGCGCCGGATCGCCGACGGACCGCTGGGACCCGAGCGCGCCAGGCAGGAACTGCTGGACTGGTGGGCCGGCCAGAACCCGGACCAGACATGAAACCGATGGGACCCCCGGCCCGACAGGAACGACGATGAACCCCCAGCCACCCGGGGACGACGTCATCCGGGTTGCCGGTACGGATCGAGAGTTCCACCGGCGCAAGATCCTCTTCGTGCTGCTCTGCAGCCTGGCCCTCACCCTGATGGCGATCAGTTCGATCAACGTCGCGCTGCCCAGCATCGAGACCAGCATCGGCGCGAGCAACAGCGACGTGCAACTGCTGCTGTCGGGCTACGCACTGGCCTTCGGCATTGTGCTGGTCGCCTCCGGCCGGATCGGTGACGTGCTCGGCCGCAGCGCCAGCTTCGTGGTCGGCATCGCGCTGTTCACGCTCGGCTCGCTGGGCGCAGCGGTGACCCAGGACCCGCTGTGGCTGAATATCCTGCGCGTCCTGCAGGGCATCGGCGCCGGGGTCTGCTCACCCCAGGTGAACGGGATGATCCTGCAGTACTTCACTGGACGCGACCGGGCGCGCGCCTTCGCCCTGTTCGGCCTGGTGGTCTCGGTGGCGGTGGCGATCGCGCCCAGCCTCACCGGCCTGCTGATCAACATGTTTGGGCCCAACATCGGTTGGCGCGCCTCGTTCATGTGGAACGTCCCGATCGGGCTGCTGACGATCGTGGCGGCGTTGCGTTGGCTGCCGTTCGAGACCGAACGCGAACGACGCCGCGCCAAGCAGGCCGGCGAGTTGGAGTACCGGCGCCTCGACCTCGATCCGGTCGGCGGTGTCCTGCTCTCGCTCGCGGTGCTGTGCATCATGATGCCGTTCGTGCTCAAGCAACCGATCTGGTTCTTGCTGCTCGGCGTCGGCGCCCTGCTCATTGCGGCCTGGCTGTGGTGGGAACGTGCCTACCAGGACACCGGACGAGAGCCGATGGTCGACCTCGGGTTGTTCCAGTTCCGCTCGTTCACCAACGCCATCCTGGTCTCCGGCACGATGTTCCTCGGCGCGACCTCGATCTTCGCGGTGCTGGCCCTCTACCTGCAGAACGGGTTGGGCGCCCCGGCGCTGATCGTCGGCCTGGTGGGGTTGCCCAACGCGCTGGCCTCGGCCTGGTCGTCCATGTGGACAGGCGAACGAGTGCTCAACAGCGGTCGCCGAATCATCGTCGGGGCGTTCCTCGTCTACCTGGTCGGTATCGGTGGCTGCCTGGCGATGACCCCCTTCCTGGACGACTTCGGCCCGCGACTGCACTACTTGTGGCTGGCGTTGCCCCTGGCACTGTGCGGGGTGGCGATCGGCGCCATCACCTCGGCCAACCAGACCCTCAGCCAGGTCGACATCCCGCCGCGGGTGGGTGGCACCGCCGGTGCCGTCAAACAGGTGGCCGAGCGCATCGGGACGGCCATCGGCAACGCCATGATCACCGCCGTGCTGTTCGCCTTCGCGACCAACGACTGGACGCAGGGCTTCTTCGCCGCCTACCTGCTGATCGCGGCCATCCTGGCCATCGCCATGGTCTTCGCCATCGTTGACCTGCGCATGCTCGGTGACGGTGGCTCCCGCCAGAGCACGGTCGCACCCTGACGCCACCCGGCATCGGCACTCCATCTGGGGCGCCGCCCACGTCGCGCCGCCTAGGATGATCCAGTGAGCTTCCGGACGAGAACAGCTGCCCTGCTGGGCCTGCTGTTGTGCGTCCTCACCCTGTTGACTACGCCGCTCGCCCCGGCGCGAGCGCAGCAGGCGGACCCGATCGCCATCGAACTCACCAGCATCACCCCTTCTGTGCTGACCAACAGCGGCGACCTGGTCATCAGCGGCACCATCACCAACACCAGTCCGGACGTGCTGCAGCGCGTCGAGGTCCGGCTCTGGCGCGACGCAACCCCACTGACCACGCTGGACGCACTGAACGAGGACCCGAACGCGCTGCCCCGCGGGGCGGTGATGGAATCGGCGACCGCCCGGCAATCCATCAACGCTGGCGGCGACCTCGCCCCGGGCGCCAGCGCCGCCTTCACCGTCCGGGCCGATCTGGGGCCGGGTGCCGAGGAGCAACTCTGGCTCAGTGAGCCGGACGCGGCCTATCGCGTCGGCGCCGAGGTCTACGGCTGGAGCGGCAACGCCGGTTACCACCGACTGGGACGCAGTTCAGCCCTGATCGCCTACCCCGGCCAGCAGCCGGTCGAGCACGCCACGATCGTCCTGCTGGACCATCGGCCCACCCTGCTACCGCTGGTGGCCGAGAGCGAGCAGCGGGTCTTCGTGGACGACAGACTGTCCGGGCAGTTGACGGGGCGACTGAAGACGCTGCTCTCGCTTGCCGCCCAGCCCGATGTCTCGGTACTGCTCGATCCCGCCCTCTATGACGAGGTCAACGCCTTGGCCTCCCCGCACCTGGTCCTCGGCGCGGACGGTATTCCGGTGCCCGGGTCCAGCACCAGCCAAACCCTGGCCCGGGACTGGCTGATCGGGCTGGACCGGCTGATCGAGGCGGGCAAGGTGTCGCGCACCCTCTACGGTGGCTTCGACGTCACCGCCGCCGCTGCGGCGAACCGCCCCGACCTGCTCGGCCAGATCGCCAACGCCCTGCCGGCAGACCACCGGTTGGCCGACCTGCCGTTGGTGGTGGTCGGCCCGGACGCGCAGATGAGCCAGGCCGGACTGGCCCTGTTGGGCGACGTGCAACCACAACTGGTGCTGGCCAACAACCTGGCCGGGTCCGACCTGCTGCAGTCCGACGCCACGCACCAGGTGCTGGCCGTCGAGCCCACCCAACCGGCCAGCGGGCAGAGCGCCGCGGTCCTGGCCGGTGAGTTCAGCAGCCGCCAGTTGGTCGGTGCGCGACAGGGCCGACCGCTGGTCAGCCTGGTGGACTCCGAGGAGGGCGCCCGGCTGGTCCAGGTTGCCGACCAGCCCTGGCGGGTTCGCACGTCGGTCGCCGCCCTGCGGCAGGCCGCGACGCCCGGCCCGATCGCCCTCGGCCCCGAGCCCACAATCGAGGTGGCGCCGGATCTGGTGCAGGCCACCGACCGAACGATGGCCGAGGTGCGCGCCTGGGGCGACCTGATCGATGATGCCGAGATCGCCGAAGCCGCACTGGCCCGGATGATCGCCGGGGCCTGGTCCACCGGTTTGCGGAACGATCCGGGCGCCCGGCTGGCCTGGCTGTCGCTGGCGAGCCAGCCCACCGCCGAGTTGACCACGCCCTCAGCCATCGAGTTGCGGATCAACGACTGGGTGACCACCTCGGCCGACGACAACCTGCTGCCGGTGACGGTGATCAACAACACCCGGCACGCCGTGCTGGTCCGGGTGCAGTTCGACTCGGAGAACCCGCTGCGCATCCGTGTGGATGATTCCGAACTGGTCAGCGTCCAGCCGGGTGAGTCGACGACCGTCCGGGTGCGACCGCGGACGCTGGGTAACGGCAAGGTGCCGATCACCGCCCAACTGGTCACCTCGGGCGGGCACCCGGTGGGAGCACCCACCTCGTTCGTCATCACCGGCACCGAAGCCGGACGCGTCGCCTGGCTGATCATCGTGGCATCCGGCGTCGTGCTGCTGGTGGCCACCGCGCTGCGGGTTCGGCAGGTGCGTCGCGAGACCCGGACGGACGAGTAGGCGGGTCAGCCCCCGGCTGCGCTCGGCTGGGGCAAACTAGATCTTGATGGTCGAGCCAGAGGGGAGGCCGCGTGGATTCGGACGATCCTTTCGCCACCGACCCGTCGGACTTCACCCTGTCGTCGGTGGACGCCGGATTGTTGCTGGTGGGCAGGTATCGCCTCGAGGCACTCCTGGCGCACAGCGACGACGTGATGACCTGGCGTGCGGCCGATCTGGTGCTGTCGCGTCCGGTACTTGTCCACGTCCTCGGCCCCGACGACGAGCGGCTGGGGTGGGTGCTGCAGGCGGCCCGCCGCGCCGCTACCGTGACCGATTCACGCTTCCTGCGGGTGCTGGACGCGCTGGAGGCGTCCGGTCAGGAACCCTGGTCGTTCGTCGTCTGCGAGTACGCGGTCGGCGATTCGCTGCAGACGCTGCTGGCCAGTCAGACGATGACCGGCGCGCAGGCGAGTTTCATCGTCCACGAACTGGCCTCCGCGCTCGGTCCCCTGCATGCCCGGGGGCTCTTCCACCTGCGGTTGGGCCCGGACGCGGTGATCATCACGCCGAACGGGAACGTCAAGATCGTCGGTTTCCTGGTGGACGCCGCCTTGCGCCCGGTGCCCGGCGAGGACGCGCTGAGTTGGTCGGAGCAGGAGGCTCGCGACGTCCAGGACCTCGGCCGGCTGCTCTACGCCGCCACCACCGGCACCTGGCCGATCCCGCCGAGCGAGCCACAGCGACGCACCTGGGGGCTGCCACCTGCACCGCTGGGGACGATGGTGCCCAACGCGGGTGCTGAGCAGGTGTGGGCCAGCCCCGCCCAGGTGAACCGCGCCATCGATCCGGAACTGTCCGCGATCACCATGGCCATCCTCCGGCCAAGTCTGGGTCTGGTCGGGCCGAGCCTGCGCACTGCGGACGATGTGGCCGATTCCCTGGCCGGCTCGCTTGGCCGGGTGGAGGCGGAGGAATCGCTGGAGCACCTGGTGCGTCGGCACCGGGGCATGGAGGCCACGCCGCTGGCCCCGGCGGTACTGCCGCCCGCCGACGAATGGCAGCCAGCCGACCCGGAACAACCCACCCAGCAGATGGCTTCGGTGGATCGCCGTGGCCTGACCGGGCGACCCGCCCCGGCACCCACGCCACCACCCCCACCGCCGCCCCCGGACCCCGAACCGGAGCCGCAGACCAACCCTCTGCCGGCCCAGGATGACGACCTTGGTTGGCAGCATGAATCCACCGACGCCGTCGCCTGGCATCAGGCCGAAACCGACGACGATCCCGACCAGACCGCGTCCAGCCAGCCGGCCCGAGCCGTGGCAGACCGGCCCCGGCCGGTGCCGGCGCCGCCGCGCGAACGGCCACGAGCCGCGGGTGGCAGCACGTTGGGCCGGCGGAGCATCGTGTTGCTGCTGCTCTTCGTGGTGGCCGCGCTGGTCGCGCTGCAGGTGCGTAGTTGCCTGGCACCAGAATCAACCCAGCCGACGGTCCCGGCGTCCGAGCAACCCAGTGTTGAGGAGTCCTCAGTAGCGCAGCCAGAGCCGGCAGCGATCGCCTCGGCCTTCGACTTCGACCCGCAGGCTGACGGCGGTGACGCGAACGAGAACGCGGACCAGGCACACCTGGCGATCGATGGTGATCCCGCCACGGTTTGGAAGACGCTGACCTACCTGAACAATCCCGAGTTCGGCGGGTTGAAGCCGGGCGCCGGGTTGGTGCTCGACCTCGGCAGCGAGGTGCTGGTGGGCCACGTGACGCTGCTACTCGACAACGAACCCAACGCGCTGCAACTGATGGTGCCCAACCAGGCCGACCCCGCCGCCGATCGGCCGCCGATGGGCACAGTTGGTGAGTGGCGGGTAGTCGCGCAGAACCCCGAGGCAGGCCGCGAGGTGACCCTGACTCCCGACGAGCCGGTAACCACCCGTTGGGTGATGGTCTACTTCACCAAGCTGCCACCGGTTGGCACAGCGCTGTACCGTTCTGGGATCGCCGAGGCCACCGTCAACCAGTGAGGGTCAGTCCAGACCGCCACGCACCACATCGGACGCCTTGAGCCGGGCGTTCAGGGCGGCCGCGTCGGAGGTCTGGCGTTCGGCAGCCGCCTCGGCGTCCACCCTGGCCAGGTAGTTCGCCTTCTCGGCGGCCAGCCGTTCCGGATCCCAGTCGAGCAGCGGCGCCGCGATCGAGGCCACCTCGTCGACGGCCGCCACCCCACGGTCACGCAATTCGGTGTTCAGCCGGACGCGCCGCACCAGGATGTCCTCCAGGTGTTCCGCGCCCTCGGCCACGCAGGCCCGGGCCACCTCGACCCGGAGGTACTCCGGCGCCGAATGTAGCGGTGCAGCCATGGTCGGATCGTCGTCCACCATCTCCAGTAGGTCCGGCAGTTCCGATCCGTACCGCTCCAACAGGCGACTCATCGTCAGGTCGCTCCACCGATAGATGCCACCGATCCGCTCGGCCTGGTTCGCCATCGCGGCGATGCCCTGGGCGCCGAGCAGCGGGGTGTCCTTGGTGACCGACGGGTGGGCGGCAGCCTCCCGCTTGCCGAGCAGCAGGTCCACGGCGTCCTCACCCATCTTGCGGTAAGTGGTGAGCTTGCCGCCGGCCACCGAAACCACACCCGGGGCGACCTGCGCCACGGCGTGCTCACGACTGAGCCGCGCGGTGTGCGGATCCGCGCTGCGCGAGTGCTGCAGCAGTGGCCGCAGCCCGGCGAAGGTGCCGCAAATGTCGTCCCTGGTCAGCGGATTCGCCAGCAGCCGGTTGACGCGGTGCAACACCTCGTCGATGTCGTTGCTGGTCGGCACCGGATGCGCCAACGGTTGGTGCCAGGCGGTGTCGGTGGTGCCGATCACCCAGTAGTTGGGCCATGGCACCAGGTAGGTGGACGAATCGGTGGCGCGGGTGAAGATGCCGGTACTGGCGTTGATGCGCTCCCTGGGTACCACCAGGTGAACGCCCTTGCTGGCGATCAACCGCAAGCCCTCGCTGCTGTCGGCCATCGTCTGGGTTTGTTCGGTCCAGGCGCCGGTGGCGATGATGACGCCCCGGGTGCGCACCTGGAACTCCTCGCCGGTCTCCAGGTCACGGACCACCACGCCGGTCACCGGGCCGTCGGCGCCGCGGGCCATCTTCACCACCTGGGCGCGGTTGACCGCTACGGCGCCATACTCGACGGCGGTGCGGACCAGCGTGATCACCAATCGCGAATCATCCACGCGGGCGTCGTAGAACTCGATGGCCCCGGTCAGGGTGCGCAGGTTCACGTCCGGGAACCGCTCCAACACCGCGGCGCGCGACCGGCGTCGATGCACCGGCAGGGCCCGGCGGCCCACGCTTTGGCTCAACGCGTCGTACAGGGCGACATTGGCCCGCGTTTGCGCTCGGTCGACCACGCCCTCCATGGTTGGCCACAGGAACGCCTGCGGCTTGACCAGGTGCGGGGCGATCGTGTCGAGCAGCAGGGCTCTCTCCCGCACCGCCTCGGCGACCATCCGGACGTCCATCTGGTACAGGTAGCGAATGCCGCCGCGGATAAGCCCACTGGTCCGCGAAGAAGCACCGCAGGCCCAGTCCTGCGCTTCGATCAATGCGGTCTTCAGGCCCCGGGACGCGGCGTCCAGTGCCGCTCCGGCGCCGGTGGCGCCACCGCCGATCACCACAACGTCGAAGTCGTCACTGGCGAGCGCCGTGAGGTCGCGGCGACGCTGTTCGGGGTTCAAACGATTGGCCACCTGGCACCTCCCATACGAGCAGATCTGCGATAACTCAACTGTATGGCTCCGCGCGAAATCGTGGGCGGGCGGTGCCCGAGGCGTCCTGGCGGTCATGCCAGTATGGGACCCGTGAGGTTGTTGATCATCAGGCACGGCGAATCGTCCAACAACCTGCTGCACTCGACCACCGGGTCGTTCGAGGGCCGCTCCCCTGATCCCGAACTCACCGAACTGGGTCGCCGGCAGGCCGAAGCCCTTGCCAGGGCCATGCTTGACGGCGACCAGCCCGCCCCCGACATCCTCTACTGCTCGCTGATGCTTCGTGCGGTGCAGACCGCGGCGCCCATCGCGGACGCGCTGCGCATCTCGATCACCGGGCACCTGGAGGCCTACGAGTGCGGCGGTCCGTATGAGGGCAGTCCCCAGCATCCCAAGCCCCACCCCGGTGCGCCGGCGCAGCGGCTGTTGGCAGAGAGTTCCCGCCTGGTGTTGCCGGATGGCGTGGATGGTACCGGCTGGTATCGGGGCCATGGTGAGGATGATCCCGCCCGGGCCGCCCGGGGACGACGAGTGATCGATGGCCTGCTCGATCGCCACCAGGGACACGACGTCCTGGTGGGCGTCGTCTGCCATGAGTGGATCAGCCAGCACCTCATTCGCGCAGCGCTGGGGTTCGACGCCAAGGACGGCATTGCCGAACCTTGGTTCGGCCTGAGCAACACGGGCACCACCTTGATCGACATGGAACGCCCGGTACCGATGACCGAGGCGCTGCACGACGGCGGGCCGATGGAACGGGTGCTGGTATGGCACAACCAGACCCGGCACCTGCCCCGGGAGTTGTTCAGTGGCCAGGTCGATCACAAACTATTCGGCACTCTAGGATCAGCCAAATAGTCTCCCAGACTGTGGTCGATGCTGGTCGGGCAGGGCTGGCGTGGTGGAATAGCTGGGTCAGCCCACGCGTTGGGCTCAGTGCAGAGCAAACCGTGGTTATCAGGCCCGGTTCCGTCACGAGATGAGGTCCGCAGAAATGACGTCCAACCCGTTCGCCGTCGGTGGGATAAGCACCGGAATCGTCGCCGAACCGGACGCCGCCCCGGTGTCTTCGACCGGGACCGAGAAGGGTGACGTACGCGACGTAATCATCGTCGGCAGTGGGCCGGCCGGCTACACCGCCGCCATCTACTGCGCCCGCGACGGGCTCAAGCCGCTGGTGCTTGAGGGCTCGATCGACGCCGGCGGTGCCCTGATGAACACCACCGACGTGGAGAACTTCCCCGGCTTCCCCGAGGGGATCATGGGGCCCGATCTGATGGCCAACATGCGGGCGCAGGCCGAGCGGTTCGGCGCCGAGCTGGTCACCGACGACGCGGTTCGGCTCGACCTGGGTGGCGACGTCAAGCAGGTGGAGGATTCCGACGGCAACATCTACCTGGCCAAGACCGTGATCCTGGCCATGGGGTCCGGCTACCGCAAGCTCGGTCTCGAGGATGAGACGACCTACTCGGGCAAGGGCGTCAGCTGGTGCGCCACCTGTGATGGCTTCTTCTTCAAGGGCAAGGACATCGCTGTTGTGGGCGGCGGCGACTCGGCCGCGGAGGAAGCAACCTTCCTCACCCGCTTCGCCAACAGCGTCACCCTGATCCACCGGCGTGATGAGCTGCGCGCCTCCAAGATCATGGCTGACCGGGTGCTCGCGGACCCGAAGATCACTCCCGCGTGGAACACCGAGATCATCGGCCTGGACGGCGATACGACGCTGGACCAGTTGGAGTTGCGCGACACCAAGACCGGCGAGACCAGGACGCTGGACGTGGATGGGCTGTTCGTCGCGATCGGCCACGACCCGCGCTCGCAACTGGTCAAGGGTCAGGTCGAACTGGACGCCGCTGGCTATGTCCTTGTTGAGGGAAGCTCAACAAGGACCAATCTGCCAGGTGTCTTCGCCTGCGGTGACCTGGTGGACCACACCTACCGGCAGGCGATCACCGCCGCCGGCACCGGTTGTCGCGCGGCGCTGGACGCCGAGCACTACCTTGTGGCGCTCACCGACGCAGAAGCGGCTGCCCAGTCGCGCGCCTGAATAGTGTCGGACCCCGGCGCTACGATCGGCCAGGAAGCATTCAGAGAGGACGAAACGGATCCATGGCAACCATCAACGTGACTGACGCCACCTTCGAGGCCGAGGTGCTCAAGTCGAGCAAGCCCGTGCTGGTCGACTACTGGGCCGACTGGTGCGCCCCTTGCCGGCAACTCAGCCCGATCGTCGAGGAACTGTCCAACACCTACGGCGACAGAATGGTCTTCGCCAAGCTCGACACCAACGCCAACCCCGATATCCCCATGCGACAAGGTGTGATGGCACTCCCGACGCTGCAGTTCTTCGTCAACGGCGCGGTGGTGGATTCGCTGCAGGGCGGCAAGACCAAGGCCGCCCTGGTGAAGGCCATCGAGGCTGTTCTCGACTAATTGATAAAAAAGCAAATCAGTATAGCTCTTTGGAGTTATGCCGATTTGTCGATTTACGGCTTAATTGCCCAGCAGGCCCATGATGCGGTCGAGGTCGTCCGCGTCCGCGAACTCGATCGTCAGTTTGCCGCTGCGGGCGCCAACGTTCACCTTCACCCGGGTGTCCAGCCGATCTGCCAGCAGCGCCGCGTGATCGCTCACGCGGGCCGGGACCTCTCGGGCGACCTGCTTGCGCCCCTCGGCCACGGGCGCGGGTTCGCGTCCGGCCAGCGCGGCTGCTTCCTCGGTTGCGCGCACCGATAGCCCCTCGGCCACGATGCGCTGCGCCAACTGCTCCTGGGCGAGCGGATCGGACAGCATCAGCAGGGCGCGGGCGTGACCGGCGGACAGAACCCCGGCGGCCACGCGGCGCTGTACCGGGGTCGGCAGGCCCAGCAGGCGAAGCGTGTTCGAGATGTGCGGACGCGATCGCTTGATCCGGGTCGCCAGTTCCTCCTGGGTGCAGCCGAAGTCGTCCAGCAGTTGCCGGTAGGCGGCCGCCTCTTCCAGCGGATTCAGTTGGGTGCGATGCAGGTTCTCCAGCAGCGCGTCCCGTAGCAGGTCCCCGTCCTCAGTTGCCCGGACGATCGCCGGGATGACCTCCAGGCCGGCGAGTTGGTGCGCACGCCAGCGCCGCTCGCCCATGATCAGCTCGTAGCCGCGGCCAGCCTTGCGAACGACGATCGGCTGGAGCAGCCCCACCTCCTGGACCGACTCGGCGAGCTCCGCCAACGCATCATCGTCGAAAACCTGGCGTGGCTGCTGCGGGTTCGGCGTAATCTGCCCCACCGGGATCTCGGCGAAGTAGGAACCATCGGGCATCGGGTCAGAGGTCTTGGGATGGTGCGCTGCGGTGTCTGCCACACCGGTGTTCTGGAACAACTCGCCCAGGCCTCGGCCCAATCCACCAGGTCGTGCGGCGTTCATGCGTCCTGTCCTCTCCGTGCGGGCTCGGGGACCTCGGCACCCCGGCGGGCGATCTCGTCGGCTGCCTTCAGGTAGGCCCGGGCGCCGACCGATTGCGGATCGTAGCCAAGGATGGTCGTGCCGTAGCTCGGTGCCTCACTCAGCCGCACCGAGCGTGGGATCAGGGTGAGCAGGGTCTGCTCGGGGAAGTGAGCCCGTACCTGTTCGCCCACCTGGGCCGACAGCTTCGTCCGGGCGTCGAACATGGTGAGCAGCACAGTGCTGAGCTCCAGGTCGGGGTTCAACTCCTCGCGCACCAACTGGATCGTGCGCATCAACTGCGTGACGCCCTCCAGCGCGTAGTACTCGGTCTGGATCGGGATCAGGATCTCCGATGCGGCCACCAACGCATTCAGGGTGAGCAGACCGAGCGACGGCGGGCAGTCGAAGATGACATAGTCCACGTCGTGCTGGTTCAGGTGCCGGCCGATGGCCTTCTTGAGCCGCTGCTCGCGAGCCACTTGCGGCACCAACTCGATCTCGGCGGCTGCCAGGTCGATGGTGGCCGGCACCACCTGCAGGCTGTCCGCCTCCGGTGAGGTCTGCATGACCTCTGCGACGGGGGTTTGCTGCAGCAGGACTTCATAGGTTCCCGGCACGCCGCTGCGGTGTTCGATGCCCAGCGCGGTGCTGGCATTGCCCTGCGGGTCCAGGTCGACGACCAGGACGCGCAGCCCGCCGCGGGCCAGCGCGGAGGCGATGTTCACCGCGGTCGTGGTCTTACCCACGCCACCCTTCTGGTTGGCGACCACGATGGTTCGGGTTTCCAATGGACGCGGCAGCATGGCGTCCGTTTCACGTGAAACGGATGCCTCGCTGACATCAGCCATCGCCCGTCACCTTCCTATCCACCTCAGGGCCCCGAAAGATGAGGCTACTCGACCGACTCGGACCGACGTGCCGCCACTGGCTGTCTGGTCATGTTTCACGTGAAACACTGCCGCGCCGGACGCGAACCACGAACGTCGCCTCGACGTCGGGCGCGGCGGCCAGTTCCAGGACCTCGGCAGTCAAGTGCCAGCGCTTCAGTTCATGCGCGGCCCGGGACACCTCCGCAGGAGCAGTTGCCCCCTTCATGGCCAACAACTCGCCGTCCGGCAGGAAGAGACGCCTGGTCAAACTGATCAGCTTGCCGAGCGGCGCGACAGCGCGGGCCGTGACGGCGCCGAATGACCCAGAGATCATCTCGGCCCGACCCCGCTCAACGGTGACCCGATCTGCCAGGCCCAACTCGTCCACAACTTCGGTCAGGAACTCCGAGCGACGCAACAGCGGCTCCAGCAGCGTGATCCTCAGGTCCGGACGCAGTATCGCCAGCGGAATCCCGGGCAGGCCAGCACCGCTGCCCACGTCCAAGACGCTGCTGCCCTCAGCCGGGAGTGAGGCGATGGCGGCCGAGTTCAACACGTGCCTGTCCCACAGCCGCTCCGCTTCGCGCGGGCCAAGCAAACCTCTGTCTATACCTCGACTTGCCAATATATCGACATATCGAGTTATCGCTTCAAGCTGGTCGCCGAAGACTTCACCGGCTGCAGCGGGCTGCACGCCTCAGTCGGCCTTCCTGATCACCACGCGGCGGTTCGGCTCCTGGCCTTCGGACTCACTGACCAGGCCAGCGCCGGCAACGATGTCGTGCACGATCTTGCGCTCGAACGGATTCATCGGCGCCAGCCGGGCCGGCTCACCGGTCTCGTTGACCTCGACGATTGCCTCGGTGGCCAAGCCCTGCAGTTCGGTGCGCCGCTTCTCCCGGAACCCGGCCACGTCCAGCATCAGCCGACTGCGCTTACCGGTCTCGGTCATCACTGCCAGCCGGGCCAGCTCCTGCAGCGCGTCGAGGACCTCGCCATCGCGGCCCACCAGCACCTCGGAATCGGTGACGATCGACACGTGTGCCCGAGAACCCTCGGTGTAGATGTCGATGTCGCCGTCCATGTCGGCGATCTCCAACAGTTCTTCGAGGTAGTCCGCTGCGATGTCTCCCTCGTTGTCGAGCGGGTCGACCCGCTCCTGCTCAGTCTCGGCCGTCTCCGGCTCCTGGGCAGCTTCGACCTCCTGGGCCTTCAGGTCAGTATCCATCGTGGTTCTCCTGATCATGGACGCACGGCGCGTCCGTCGAACTACCGGGTACCAGCCCGGTCAACTCTTCTTCTTGCGCACCGCGCGCGTCTGGCGCTGCACCTGCTGGCGCTGGATGACCTGCTTGTCATCATTGCGGACCGTCTGGCGGTTCACGTTCTGCCGGGTCACCGTGCTGGGACCCTCGGTGCCACCCCGGGCACCACCGCGCGGCGTCACATTGCTCGGACGCTTGCGGGCGCGGTCGGCGCGCCGGCGTTCGATCTCGTGCGGGTCCTTGCCCTTGGCGACCATGCGCTCCTCCCACTCGATGTAGGCAGGAGTGCCCGGCGTCGGGAAGGTGCGGATGATGAACCACTGCTGGCCCAGCGTCCACAGGTTGCTGACCATCCAGTAGACCAGCACGCCCACCGGCATGCTGACGCCCGCGAAGATGTACATGGCCGGCATCAGGTACAGCATCATCTTCATCTGCTGACCCATCGGCCCCTCGAAGGCCGACGGCGGCATGTTGCGCCGCATCATGTGCAACTGCTGGAAGAACAGCAGCAGGGTCATCGCGATGATCAGGATCAGGGCCAGGATCTGCGTGGCGCCGAACCCGTTGGACAGCGGCAGGAAGGTGCCCGACAGTTGGGCCCCGAACAGCGAGGCCTGGCTCAGCGACTGCACCAGGTCGGGGTTCTCTACGAACCAGTAGCCGCGGGGGTTGCCGCGCGCCGCGCCGTTCAGCACGTTGAACAGTGCCCAGAAGATCGGCAGCTGGATCAGCAGCGGCACACAACTCGCGCTCGGGCTGACGCCCTCCTCGCGGTACATCTTCATGGTTTCCTGGCCGAGCCGCTCGCGGTCGGCGCCGTACTTCGCCTGCAACTCCTGCAACTTGGGCTGCAGCGCCTGCATGGCGCGCGACGAGTTCAGCTGCTTGGCGTACAGCGGCATCATCAACGTGCGGATGACGGCGGTCAGGAAGGCGATCGACAGCGTCCAGGTAACCCCGGAATCGGTCCCGAACAACGGCGAGATCAGCTTGTGGGCCAGCATGATGATGCCCGACACCGCCCAGTAGAGCGGCTGCATGATCGCGCTGCCGACCTTGCCCAGATCCTGCCAAATGTTCAGGATCTGTAGGAGATCCAGCTCCATCAGGACGTCACCTCACTGTTGAGCAGGCCGGGGGTGGCGCTGCGCGTTGAACTGCTTGGGGTTTCCCCGAATCGCTCGGGATGGGCAGCCATCTCGGCCGCAAACTCTGAGCCCGGCACCGGGTCGAACCCGCCCTCGGCCCACGGATGACAACGTCCCAGCCGGCGCACGATCAACCACGAACCACGCAGCGCACCGTGGTGCCGCAGCGCGTCCAGCCCGTAGGCGGAACAACTGGGGTAGTACTTGCAGACATCGCCGTACATCGGCGAGATCACCTTGCGCCAGGCCAGCACGAAACCGATCAACAGGTACTTCACGAGCCGACCCCGAGACGGTGCAGGCTGCTGCGCCAGGCGCCGGTCAGGTCGGCTGCCAGCGGATTCGCCTCGTCCGCCGCCGCTGGGAGGGCGCGGACGACCAGGCACACCCCACCCGGGGTATCACTCAACTGGGCGGCGACCAGGTGGCGTAGGCGGCGCTTCACCCGGTTCCGCACCACAGCGTTACCAACCTTCTTCGACACGACAAAGCCGACCCGGACCTCTTGTTCATCGGGGTCGTCGGCGTGCTTGGCGTGCACCACCAGGGTGCCGCGGCCGGCACGCACGCCGTCCCGGACAGTGGCGTCGAAACACTTCGACGCACGCATCCGGGCTGCGGCGGGCAGCATGGCTCAGGCCGAAAGCTCGGCGCGGCCCTTGCGGCGGCGAGCAGCCAGGATGGCGCGGCCGGCGCGGGTGCTCATGCGCGCGCGGAAACCGTGGGTGCGGGAGCGCCGGCGGTTGCTCGGCTGGAACGTGCGCTTGCTCAAGGGAAGTCTCCGTCGTTCGTTGTTCGGGTCGTACCATCTCCCGTGAACCGCGCGGAAACTGGTCCGGACGCAAGGCAGTGCGGGCAATGGCTTCCCAATATTACGCCACCGCCCCGAGGATCGGCAAAAGCCCGATCGCACCAGGAAGCCGGCACGTCCAGCCGACACGCCGGAGCCGTTTCAATTCGTTGCTCACGGGCTTGCGTGTCGGGCGCAACGTGGCTACCGTCGTCGGTCTGTAGCGAAGTTTTCCACAGGATCCTTCTGCTCGTGGTTCGCCCTCGGGGGGCGCCTCGCAGGGCGGTAGCGGATGGGGTCTGGTGGAGCCTCGGACGTCGCTGCATGCGCGTCCCCGCCGCCGCGCTCAGCCGTACGCCGGGAAAGAAGGATGGGCACACGTGTCGGAACACGCGCACCGAACCGAGGTTGACGTTTCCCTGACCGCTGCCTGGAAGCAGGTGATCAACCAGGCGGATGGCCCATCCAAGGTTTGGTTGAAGTCCGCCCGGCCGCGCACGGTGCACGAATCCACGGTGCTGATCGCTGTTCCCAACGAGTACACCCGGGAGCGGATCGAGTCGAAGCAGCGTTCGGTGATCGAACAGGCGCTGTCCGATGCCTTCAACCGCTCGATGCGGTTGGCCGTGACCGTTGAATCCGACCTCCAACTCGATCTTGGTGCACCCGAGCAGCCCGACCTGCCCGAAGCGGAACCCAATGAACTGATCCGCCGGCCGCATGCCCCCACCGTGCCAACCATGGTTGAGCCGGTCGACGAGCCCACCAACCTGCCCGAACCCTCCTCGACCGACCGCGGTGAGGATGGCCGGCTGAACCCCAAGTACACCTTCGACAACTTCGTCATCGGTGGCTCGAACCGGTTTGCCCATGCCGCGGCCGCAGCCGTCGCCGAGAATCCGGGCAAGGCCTACAACCCGCTGATGATCTACGGCGATTCCGGACTGGGCAAGACGCACCTGTTGCACGCCATCGGTCACTACGTGCGCGACTACTTCACCAATGCCCGGGTGAAGTATGTGAGCACCGAAGAACTGACCAATGATTTCATCAACGCCATTTCCGAGAACCGGACGAATTCGTTCCGTCGCACCTATCGCGACGTCGACGTCCTGCTGATCGACGACATCCAGTTCCTGGAATCCAAGATCCAGACCCAGGAAGAGTTCTTCCACACCTTCAATACGTTGCACAACGCGCAGAAGCAGATCGTGATGACCTCCGATCGTCCGCCGAAGGCCCTGGAATTGCTGGAGCCCAGGTTGCGCAGTCGATTCGAGTGGGGTCTGATCACCGACGTCCAGCCGCCGGACCTGGAGACCAGGATCGCCATCCTCAAACGTAAGGCCGCTGCCGAGCGACTCCTGGTGCCCCCGGAAGTGCTCGAGTTCATCGCCTCGCGCATCCAGACGAATATTCGTGAACTCGAGGGTGCCCTGATCCGGGTGACGGCCTTCGCGTCCCTGAATCGACAGGACGTCGACCTCAATCTTGCCGAGGTCGTATTGCGCGACCTGATCCCGTCGGGCGACGAGGCCGAGGTGACCGCGCCGACCATCATCGCCGAGACCGCTGCCTACTTCGGCATCGAGATCGACGACCTGATCGGCACGTCCCGGACGCAGACGCTGGTCACCGCACGCCAGATAGCCATGTATCTGTGTCGTGAATTGACCGAGCTCTCTTTGCCGAAGATCGGGCAGGAATTTGGTGGGAAAGATCACACCACGGTTATGCATGCGGACCGCAAGATCCGGACATTGATGCGGGAACGCCGCAGCGTCTACAACCAGGTGACTGAACTGACCAACCGGATCAAGAAATCCCGTTCCTGACGCGCCGGAAACCGCAATCCACAGTTCCTGTGGAAAACTCGTTGTTCCTGTTGAAAGCCTCCCGCCAACCTTGGGACGGTTTGTGAGCAGCGGCCCGGCGGCCGAACGCCGATCCACAGATACCCCGAGTTGCCCGCATCGGCTCCACAACCAATCCACATCCGTCGAATCTGGTGCGACTAGGGGCATCAGGCAGTTTCAACAGAATCCACAGCAGTGATGACTACGACTACTACTTATATGACGATCGACGGGGAGTTGAAGTAACCCGGTCGGACGCCGTTCTTCAACCAGCGGGTGTGCTGGACGCGTCGCAGCGCTGAGCGTCGGTCGATCTGGATATGATGCCCACAGGACTGGCCACCTCGGTCGACCAGTGGTTCGCGGACGCACCTGCGCGACGCTGAGCAGCCAGCCCGCAAGCCCGTGACGAGTGAGGATGCACCGTGAAGATTCGCATGGAACGCGACGTGATGGCCGAAGCCGTGGCATGGGCCGCTCGTAGCCTGCCCAACCGGCCGAGCGTCCCCATCCTGGCTGGTCTGCTGATCAAGGCGGACGCCAACGGCGTGACCATGAGCTCGTTCGACTACGAGACCAGCGCCCAGGTCCAGGTGGACGCCCAGGTGATCGATGAGGGCGAAGCGCTGGTTTCCGGACGCCTGCTCGCCGAGATCGCTCGGAGCCTGCCCAACCGGCCGGTCGATTTCACCAGCGATGCGGTGCGGGCAGAGTTGGTCTGCGGATCGGCTCGGTTCACGCTGCAGATGCTGCCAGTTTCCGAGTACCCAGAACTGCCCGAGATGCCGACGGCCACCGGCGCTGTTGCGTCCGACGACTTCTCGCAGGCCGTTTCGCAGGTTGTCGTGGCCGCCGGACGCGACGAACTGCTGCCGGTCTTCACCGGTGTGCGGCTGGAGATCGATGGCGACACCTTGTCCCTGCTGGCCACCGACCGCTACCGGATGGCGCTGAAGGAACTGCCGTGGCGGCCGTCCAGCAGCAGCGCCGAGGGCGCTGCCCTGGTGCCGGCAAGGGTGCTCAATGAGGCCGCCCGGTCGATGGCGAGCGGTGAGACCGTCACGCTGGCGTTGGCCAACACCGACGTGGGCGAAGGCCTGATCGGCCTGGAGGGTAGTGGCGCCGGCGCGAGCCGCCAGCTGACCACTCGCCTGCTGGGTGGCGAGTTCCCGAAGGTCCGCCACCTGATGGACATCAAGCCCAACGTCGCGGTGCGCTGCAAGACCGAGGAGATCATCGCGTCGGTCAAGCGCGTCTCGCTGGTGGCCGAGCGCAACAGCCCGCTGCGCATGCTGATCCAGGACGACCAGATCGCGCTCGAGGCGGCGTCCGGTGACCAGGCGCAGGCCTCCGAGGCGGTTGCCGCCCAGGTCGACAACGTGATCGGCGGCGAACTGGCGATCACCGCTGCGGGCTTCAACCCGCACTACCTCTCGGACGCGCTCGGTGCGCTGGATACGCCCTACGTGCACTTCTCGTTCACCGCTGCCGGCAAGCCCTGCCTGGTGCAGGGGCTCAACGAACTCGATGGCGACCCGGAGACCGACTACCGGCACGTCATCATGTTGATGCGCCTGCCCAACTGACGCCTACTCACGTTCCCTGAGGAGGTCGCGTAGCGACCCTCGAAGGGCTGCTCTCGCGGGCACCTCAGCCCTCACGGTCGCTCGGTAGGCTGAGCCACATGTTCGTCTCCAGGCTGGAACTGCACGAGTTCCGCAACTACCAGGCGGCGGACGTGCGGCTGGACGCCGGGGTCAGCATCTTCCAGGGGTCCAATGGGCAGGGCAAGACCAACCTGGTAGAGGCCATCGAGGTCGTTTCCCGACTCGCCTCGCATCGCGTCAGCACGGACGCGCCGCTGGTACGCGCCGGAGCCGACCAGGCGGTGATCCGGGCCGAGGTGGTGGCCGGCGCCGACGACCCGCGCCGCCTGCTGCTCGAACTGGAGATCAACCCGGGCCGGTCGAACCGCGCGCGGATCAACCGCGCCGCACTGCCACGCACCCACGACCTGCTCGGTGCGCTGCGCACCGTCGTCTTCTCACCCGAGGACCTGGCCGCGGTCAAGGGTGATCCGGCAGCCCGCCGCAGCTTCCTCGACGACCTGGTGATCAGCCGCTGGCCCCGAATGCTCGGTGTCAAGCAGGACTACGACAAGGTCGTCAAGCAACGAAACGCGCTGCTCAAGTCACAAATGGGCGCGCGGCCTGACGCCGATGCCGAGTTCACCCTGGACGCCTGGGACGCCCAACTGGTCGGGTTCGGTAGTGAGTTGCTCGCCGCCCGATTGGACACCGTGGCCGAACTGCGCGCGCCAACCCAGAACGCCTACCAGGCGATCGCACCGCTGAACAATCAGATCGAACTGGCCTACCGGGCGGGTTTTGACCTCCCCAGCGAAGCTGACGAACTGCCCGCGGCGTTCGCCGCCGCGCTGGCCGAACGGCGCCGCGACGAGTTCGCCCGCGGCCTGACGTTGGTCGGTCCGCACCGCGATGACCTCTACCTGGGGATCGGTGAATTGCCGGCCCGCGGTTACGCCAGCCACGGGGAGTCCTGGTCGCTGGCGCTGGCCCTGCGACTGGGTGCCTTCGACCTACTGCGTGCCGACGGGATCGAGGCCGTGCTGATCCTGGACGATGTCTTCGCAGAACTGGACGCCACCCGCCGGCAGCGCCTGGCCGTCGCGGCCCGACAGGCCGAGCAGGTGCTGGTGACCGCCGCGGTCGCCGCAGACGTGCCGGCCGAGCTGGCCGGCCGGCGCTACGACGTGCATGCCGGCGCCATCACCGGACCGATTGGTGCCGACGATGAGTGACCCAATCGCTCCGGACGAGCAGCCCCTCGAGTCGGTCGAGGACGCGGACGTCTTCCCGCAGCAGGTCGTCGATGACGACGATCCGCTGGGCATCGAGGCCGCCATCCAGATCGCCAACGGCGTGGCCGGGATCCCGTCGGCGAACCGGCGCAGTCCCCGACGCTGGCGTCCCCCAGCCACGGACGCGCCGGAGTTCTCGTCGTCCGGACCTGGTCCACGCGATCCCCAGCTGGTCGCGGGTGTGTTGGACCAGTTCGTGACCAGCAGCGGTTGGCGCACCCAGATCGGCGTCCGGCGCCTGCTGATCGACAGCTGGCCGAAGCTGGTCGGGTCGGTGAACGCGGAGCACTCCCGGCCGATCTCCTTCGACGACGGGGTGCTCTTCGTGCAGGCGGAATCGACCACCTGGGCGACCGTGCTGCGTCAACTGGCCCCGCAGATTGTCGCGAAACTCAACGCCGAACTGGGCGATGGCTCGGTGGTCCGCATCGACGTGCGCGGTCCGGCGGCACCCAGTTGGAAGCATGGGCCGCGATCGGTACGCGACGGTCGCGGTCCCCGTGACACCTACGGCTGATGGGCCCAATACGTGGGCCTTCGACAGTTCCACGACGCCCCGACCACCAAGAGGGCTGACCCCATCGGCAAGCACAATGGCCCCATGACAGCCCCGAGGCCTGCTCGCCGTCGACGGCCGACACTCGGTGCTGCCCTGGTCTCGATCAGCGTTGCTTTCGTCGTCGCCGGTTGTGGGCTGGAGGCCCAGCCGGGTGCGCTGGGACCCGAACCAACCGCGTCCAGTAGCACCCCCGACATGGCCATCCGGCCCGGCGAGGCCACCGAGCCGGCCGATCAAGAACGTCAAGCCGAATCCCCCTCGTCAACCGTGCCGGAGGTCGATTGGGTAACGCTGCCGATCGGGCCGTCGGTGACCGCATGGCTGCCGTCGTCTCCGGATTGGCAATTGACCGATCAGGGGCTCAACGCGGCCGGCCAGAGCTATCTGGTGATGACCAACGAGCGAGCCGGGGTGAGCGTCCAACTGCAGTCACTGATCGCTGAACCGGGCCTGACCGCGGCCGGGCTGTGTGCACAGGCACTGCAGGCAACCCTCGACCAGTCGGCCAGTAACGTGGTGCCCGCCCCGGTCGGCAACCCGGTGCCGCAGGCCGACCTGGTGGACGCCTTCAGTTGCACAGCGAACGGCGTCGCCAGCCCGGACGGCTCCCTGGACTATCGGCTCGATGTGGTGATCCGGGCCACCGACGGCACGGTCTACCTGCAGCAATCGCGCGTCCAGCCCGGCGGTGACAACCAGGCCCGGCAGAGCGCCCTGAGCGCTGTCGACGAGATGTTGCGCCGCACCGTCAATGAACTAGACCAACGCTGAGCCCTGTCGTGGTTGACTGAGCACGATGTTGGGCGTCCAGGCCTGGTGGCGGCACATGACCACCCTGACCCGCCAGACCTTGCGGGTCTGGCTACGGGTGCTGCCCAAGGTGCTGATCGCCTGGGTCAGCGGCTGGCTGATCTACCAGATGGCCTTGTCACTGACCGCCCCCATCCAGGACGACCATCCCTGGCTCACCATCGTCATCTTCAGCATCGGGCTGGTCTGCCAGTTGGCCGGCATCATCATCGGCATCCGGCTGGCCGGCGAACCAGCGGGGCTGTGGGATCGGTTACCGGCGCAGGCCGCCCGCATCGGACGCGACGAGCCGCTGCTGAAGGTGGTCAGCCTGGCGTTGCTGCCGTTCGTCGGCGTCTACTCGGTCTTCAACGGCATCAACGAGGCCACCTACCTGCTGTACATCTACGGCGCGCGCGAGTCGTCGGTGGTCTTCAAACCGCAAACCGCCACCACGATCCTCGACCCGCAGACCGCCCAGCAGCGCCTGGTTATCGGCGCCGTGCTGCTCGGCTGCTACCTGCTGCGGCGCGGCCTGGAGGCCACCGCCGACCGCACCGGACGCTGGTTCTTCGGCCTGCTCGGTGCCCTGGTCGAGGGCTTCTTCTCGGTGGTGCTGATCTTCGGCGGCTCCCGGATGCTCGGCGACCTCGGCGACTGGATCCGCAGCCGCGCCTTCTACGGCTGGGTCATGGACTTCGGCGCCCGGATCGCGGACTGGCTGGCGTCCCTGCACCTGGCCATCCCCGAGTTCATCGGCTCCAGCTACCGGTTCGTCACCGGCACGCTCTGGCCGCTGGTCAGCGAAGCTATGCTTGCGCCGCTGCTGTGGCTGGCAGTGGCCGGCCTGGTCTTCGGCACCTACACCCTGTCGATCGCCGATCTCTGGGAAGAGGGCCGCGACAAAGGCATCAGCGGCCCGCTCGGCCGAATCAACAAGCGCATCAGCGCCCTGGGGCAGCGCGGCCAGCAGGCCAGCGCCGGCTCCCGCGCGGTGACGCTGGAGTTCATCGAAGCGTTCGTCGGTGACCTCGAGGACCGCATCATCCCGTTCGTCCAGTCACTGCGCCACGTCCTGCGGATCGGCTGGCCGTTCGTGGGCGCCTACGTGCTGCTCTACTCGGTGGTCGCCGCGATCGAACCGTCGACCTACCTGCTCGCCCGCGAGATCATCGGTGGCAACCTCTTCCACGTCTGGTTCAAGATCCTGCCGCCGATCGAGATGCTCGGCGGAATGCTCGGCGAACCGCTGCGGGTCAGCCTGCTCGCGGTGGCCATGACGCTGACCATCGCGGCCAGCCAGCACAGCGAGGCCGAACAGGACGCCCTCGATTCGCGCGCTCCCGGTGCGATCCGCGCCCAGGTGCCGGCCGGTGAAGGGCGTCGGATTCGGCGCGCGCTGCCGATCGCCGCGCTGACGCTGGCCAGCCTGTTGGCCGCCGGGGCCATTACCAAGGCGATCGACGACCCGGGCAACAACGACCGGATCCCGGTGGCACCCGGTGAATCCGGCGAGCTGATGAAGGGCCAGTTCGTCCGGGTGTCCAAGCTGGACGCCGGCGAGAAGCTGAGCATCTACGACGAACCACGCGACTCCATGGTCACCGAGGGCAGCTTCCTGCTGATCGAACTCGAGGGCGTCAGCATCAAGCACCCCGGCCACTCCCTGCAGTGCGACCTCTACTCGCCCAACGGCAAGGGCGGCTGGATCCGTTCGCAGTCACCATGGAACGACTACGTGACGCTGCCCCAGTTGGGCTTCACGTCCCGCGGCCAGATCGTCTTCGAACGACCGCTCGATGGCATGGCGGGCAGCGAACTGCGCTGCACACCGGTCTCGTTCTACCTCGCCTACGAGCCGATGCTGGTCTTCGACCTCGGCATCGACGAGGCCATGCAGGCCGACCTCGCTGCCCGTCGCGGCATCCTGGAGATTCCCCAGGAGCAGCCGATCAAGGTGACCGAGCGATGACCTTCTCTCCCCAGCAACCGCTCCCGGTGAGCACCGCGATCACCGGCCAGCCGTCGACCGGCGATGTGGTGGCCCGGCCTCGCCTTCGGGACCGGCTGCCCACCGGCCAGCGGCTGTGGTGGACGCTGGCGATCCTGGTGATCGTCCTGGCTCTCGGCTTCTGTGTCTGGATCGCCCGCGAACTGTGGCGCCAACCCGCCACGCTGCCGCACGGCGTCGGTTTCACCGATCGGCTCGGCGTCACCTACACCGTATTGGCCGTCGAACAGCTGACCGAGGTACCCGACGGGCTGGACGTGCACTACGCACCCGAGGGCGCGGTGCTGCTGCGCTACAACGTGGCGGTGGACAACTACGTCTGGATTGAGGGCGATCCGTTCTCGACCGTCTGCTCCTTCGAACTGGTGCGCGACGACGGCGAACGCTGGATCTCGGTGACGCCGTTCGACAGCGACCGGACGAAGATCTGCCGTACCGACGAAGAGGAGTTCACCTCGTCGCAGCAGGTCTACCCGGTCTTCGAGGTGCCCGTCGACATGGTCGACCGGATCGTCGGGCTGGTCGGCGACACGGTTCCCGCCGGGACCTTCCCGATCATCTCCCCACCGTGAATCGCCGAGTCAGCGACGCACCAGCGTGACCGGCATCTCCACCCGGTAGCCGTCGGGGCCCTGCGCCCAAACCTTGGATGTCTCAGCGTCGTTCTTGACGTTGCCCTGCTCGACGTGCACCAGTTTCCAGACGAAGAAGACGATCTCGTCGGTGAACTGGGTCTCGTCCGGCATTTCGAACTCGAAGACGCAAGGGATGGCGGGCATGCCGGGGGCCAGGTACTCGCGCATGACGGTGCCCTCGGTGTCGACGGTTCCCACCGTGAGCTGGGTGTCGTCGGACAGATAGATCTGATCGTCCGATCCTCGAAGCCCCGCCAGCGCCATGTCCGAAATGGTCAGCACCGACAGGCTGCTCGAACTCTCCTCGGTGGACCGGCAGGTGCCGATCACCTCGATCATCTGGGTGCCGAACTTATCGAACCGCACGGCTTCCTGCACGATGACCTCCACCGGACCGAGGTCGAGGGGTTCGCCGATCTGCGCGTCGGTGAGCGACTCGCGCTCCTCGAAGCCGCCCCCCGCCCAGACCAGGCCGATAACCACGGCAAGCGACACGAACCCAACCAGGAGCACCTTGAGCGCTGTGGGGAGCCTGCGGGTCGGTGGCGCAGCGACGGCCGTCTCGACCGGGCCGACTGGAGCAGGCCACGCGGTGAGCGTGGCCGGGTCGGGAGGTGCCCAGCCGGCGCCGGGCGGCAGCGTCGCGTCCGGCCCAGGAGCAACCCAATCGGTGGGTGGCTGCCAGCCCTCAGCGGACCCGCTTGGGCCGCCGGCGGGCTGCGGTGCGGACGGGCCGAGCGTCATGGCGGCAAGTCTAGGATGATCAGCGGGTCGCACGCTCGAAGGTCGCCGCCCAGCCCTGTTCTCGCGATGCGGCCCGGGTATGGGACTGCCTAGGCGGTGGTTGAACGCCTCCACGCGGGCATTTTGGGCGTCCAGCGGGACGTTGGGTTCGCGCCGGGGTGCGTCGGCTGGGGAATATGGGCCGTGACTGGTAGAATTTCGAACTTGGGACGAGTCCAACATCGGGCTTCGGGGCGCCCGCCCGCTGCCAGGACTTGCTGGCAGTTCCGAGCCGTAGAAGGAGCTGCTGCCGGTGAGCGATCTGGCCACTGAAGCCGATCACAAGGACGCCGATCTGAGCGCCACGGACCTCGACCCAACCAGCGAAGAACCCGATGTGGTGTTGTCGGACGCTGCCGCCGACCTGCACGCAGATGGCGAGTACGACGCGTCCCAGATCCAGGTGCTCGAGGGCCTGGAAGCGGTGCGCAAGCGTCCGGGCATGTACATCGGTTCGACCGGTGAGCGCGGTCTGCACCACCTGGTCTACGAGATCGTCGACAACTCGGTCGATGAGGCGTTGGCCGGCTACTACGACACCATCATCATCGAACTGCTGGACGGCGGGGGCTGCCGTGTCACCGACAACGGCCGTGGCATCCCGGTCGCGGTCCACCCGGTGGAGGGCATCTCCTCGCTCACCGTCGCACTGACCGTGCTGCACGCCGGCGGCAAGTTCGGTAGCGGTGGTTACAAGGTGTCCGGCGGCCTGCACGGCGTGGGTAGCTCGGTAGTGAACGCGCTCAGCGCGCGGATGATCGCCGAGGTCCGCCGCGACGGCTTCCACTGGCGGCAGAGCTTCACCCTCGGCGTCCCGGACGCCCCGGTCGAGAAGCTCGAGGCCACCACGCAGACCGGCACCGTGATCACCTTCTTCCCGAGCGCCGACATCTTCGAGACGACCAACTTCAACTACGAGACGCTGGCCACCCGATTCCGCGAGATGGCCTTCCTGAACAAGGGTCTGCGGATCGAGATCGTCGACCGCCGCAAGGATCGCGTCGACGAGCACGGCGAGCCGATCGGTGAGAACTTCGTCTACGAGAACGGCCTGGTCGACTTCGTCAAGCACCTGAACGCCAGCCGGGACGCGCTGTCGAGCATCATCGACGTCGAGGCGCACTCGGCCGACCTGGGCATGGGCGTCGAGTTGGCGATGCAGTGGAACACCGGCTACAGCAACTCGCTGCACACCTTCGCCAACACCATCAACACCCACGAGGGCGGCACCCACGAAGAGGGCCTGCGCGCCGCGCTGACGCTGACGGTGAACAAGTGGGGCGAGGCCTGGGGTCTGATCCGCAAGAAGGAGGACCGGGTCGGCAACGAGGACATCCGCGAGGGCCTGACCGCGATCCTGTCGGTGAAGATCGCCGAACCGCAGTTCGAGGGCCAGACCAAGACCAAGCTCGGCAACACCGAGGCGCGCGGCTTCGTCCAGAAGGTCGTCAACGACCGGCTGGGTGACTGGATGGAGCGCAACCCGGCCGAGGGCAAGGAGATCGTCCGCAAGGCGATCGCTGCCGCCACCGCCCGGATCGCCGCCCGCAAGGCCCGCGAGGCCGCCCGCAGCCGCAAGGGACTGCTCGGCGGCGGTGGCCTGCCCGGCAAGCTGGCCGACTGCTCGTCCACCAACCCGGAGGAGTGCGAGGTCTTCATCGTCGAGGGTGACTCGGCAGGCGGCTCGGCCAAGGGCGGACGCAACCCGCGCATCCAGGCGATCCTGCCGTTGCGCGGCAAGATCCTGAACGTCGAGAAGGCGCGCATCGACCGCATCTGGGCCAACAAGGAGGTCGAGGCGATCGTCAACGCGCTCGGCACCGGCGTGCACGACGACTTCGACATCAACAAGCTGCGGTACCACAAGATCGTGCTGATGGCCGACGCGGACGTCGACGGCTCGCACATCCGCACGTTGCTGCTGACGTTGCTCTTCCGGTTCATGAAGCCGCTGATCGACCAGGGCTACGTCTACCTGGCCCAGCCGCCACTGTTCCGGTTGCGCTGGACGAACGCCCCGCACGAACTGGCCTACTCCGACGCTGAACGGGACGCGTTGCGCGACGCCGGGCTGGCGTCCGGCAAGAAGCTGCCCAACATCAACCCGATCCAGCGCTACAAGGGTCTGGGTGAGATGGACGCCCAGGATCTGTGGGAGACCACGATGGATCCCGATGGCCGAATCCTGCTGCAGGTGACGTTGGACGACGCCGCCCGAGCCGACCAGATGTTCTCGATCCTGATGGGCGAGGACGTCGAGGAACGCCGCTCATTCATCCAGCGAAATGCAAAGGACGTCCGCTTCCTCGACATCTGACCAGGTCGGCGTGCCGGTACGGGTGCGCGTCCAGAAGGAAATAGGTAGATGACTGACATTCCCCAGGGTCCCGGCGGGCCAGACCAGCCCGGCGACGAACTCGACGAACTCCTAGGCGGGGCCGAGGAGCAGCGCCCCGGCGGCAACCCGGTGAGCGCCGACGACGCGTCCGGCCAGACGGTCGAAGTGATCGCCGAGCCGCGCAAGGGCATCATCGAGCAGATCGACCTGCAGACCGAGGTGCAGAACTCCTACCTCGAGTACGCGATGAGCGTCATCGTCGGACGTGCGCTGCCCGACGTGCGCGATGGCCTCAAGCCGGTGCACCGCCGCGTGATCTACGCGATGTACGACGGTGGTTACCGGCCCGACCGGGGCTGGAACAAGTGCTCGCGCGTCGTCGGCGAGGTCATGGGTCTGTACCACCCGCACGGCGACTCGGCGATCTACGACACCCTGGTGCGGCTGGCCCAGCCGTGGGTGATGCGTGCGCCGCTGGTCAGCGGGCAGGGCAACTTCGGCTCGCCCGGCAACGACCCGGCCGCTGCGATGCGGTACACCGAGTGCAAGATGGCGCCGCTGGCCATGGAGATGGTCCGCGACATCAACGAGAACACTGTCAACTTCCAGCCGAACTACGACAACCGCGAGATGGAGCCGAGCGTCCTGCCGGCCCGCTTCCCGAACCTGCTGGTCAACGGCTCGTCCGGCATCGCCGTCGGCATGGCCACCAACATCCCCACGCACAACCTGCGTGAGGTCAACGAGGCAGTGCAATGGGCGCTGGCCAACCCGGAGGCCACCTCCGAGGAACTGCTCGAGGCTGCCATGGCCCGGATCAAGGGCCCGGACTTCCCGTCGGGCGCGTTGATCGTCGGCCGCCAGGGCATCGAGGACGCCTACCGCACCGGCCGCGGCTCGGTGACGATGCGCGCGGTGATCAATGTCGAGGAGGAGAAGAACGGCCGCACCTCGCTGGTCATCACGGAGTTGCCGTACATGTGCAACCCCGACAACCTGGCGCAGAAGATCGCCGACCTGGTGAACTCCGGCCGCCTCACCGGCATCGCCGACATTCGCGACGACACGTCGGCCCGCACCGGCCAGCGGTTGGTCATCCTGCTCAAGCGGGACGCCCAGCCCCGCGTGGTGATGAACAACCTGTACAAGCACACCCAGCTACAGGACACCTTCGGCTGTAACATGTTGGCGCTGGTCGACGAGGTGCCCCGAACGCTGCGGCTCGACCCGTTCATCAAGTACTGGGTCGACCACCAGCTTGAGGTCATCCGGCGCCGGACGCAGTGCCGGCTGGACGAGGCCGAGAAGGCGGCGCACATCTACCGCGGCCTGGTCAAGGCGCTCGACATGCTGGACGAGGTCATCGCGCTGATCCGCCGTTCGCCCAACTCGGAGGCTGCCAACAAGGGCCTGCAGGAGTTGCTCGACATCGACGAAGTGCAGGCCCAGGCCATCCTCGACATGCAGTTGCGCCGGCTGGCGGCCCTGGAACGGCAGAAGATCATCGATCGGCTGGCCGAGCTGGAGCGCCAGATCGCCGACCTGAACGACATCCTGGCCAAGGAGCATCGTCAGCGCGAAATCATCTCGACCGAACTGAACGAGATCGTCGAGAAGCACGGCGACGAGCGGCGCACCCAGATCGTCTCGGCCGACGGCGACATGAGCGACGAGGACCTGATCCCCGATGAGGAGGTCGTCGTTACGCTGACCCGCGGTGGCTACATCAAGCGGACGCGGATCGACCAGTACCGGCTGCAGAAGCGCGGTGGCAAGGGGGTTCGCGGTGCGTCGCTGCGGGCCGAGGACGAGGTGGCCGCGGTCTTCACGGCGATGAGCCACGACTGGGTGGTCTTCTTCACCAACCTCGGCCGGGCCTACCGGACCAAGGCCTGGCAGGTTCCGGAGAGCGGCCGGGACGCCAAGGGCGGCCACGTCGCCGGCCTGTTGAGCTTCCTGCCCGACGAGCACATCACTCAGGGGATCGTGCTGCGCAGCTACGCGGACGCGGAGTACCTGGTGCTCGCGACCCGCAAGGGCCTGATCAAGAAGACCGCGCTGTCGTTGTACGACTCGGCGCGGCAGGCCGGCCTGATCGCGGTCAACTTCCGCGACGGGGACGACGAACTGATCGGTGCCGAGCTGTGCAACAGCGCTGACGAGGTGCTGCTGGTCAGCCGCAAGGGCCAGGGCATCCGGTTCTCCGCAGACGACGACCAGGTGCGTCCGATGGGCCGCACCACGTCCGGCGTCACCGGCATGCGGTTCCGCCGCGGCGACGAGTTGCTGAGCATGGCGATCATCCGGGCCGATTCGGACGAGGACTCACTCTTCCTGTTCACCGTCACCGACGAGGGCTACGCCAAGCGCACCCCGGTCAGTGCCTTCCGTCGCCAGACTCGCGGTGGGCTGGGCGTCCGGGCGATGCGGTTGGCCGATGAGCGCGGCGGGCTGGTCTCGGCGCTGGTGGTCGCCGAGGACGACGAGGTGATCTCGTTCAAGGCGTCCGGACAGGTGATCCGCAGCTCGGTTTCGGACGTTTCCCCGACCGGACGCGACACCATGGGCGTCAAGTTCGTCGGCATCAAGGGTGACGACCAGGTGGTCGCGGTGACCATCAACCCCGAGCGTCCGGAGCCTGAGGAGGCCGAAGTCGCCCCGGCTGGCGAGGACGCCGAGTCTGCTGAACGGCAACCGGCTGCAGAGCCGATCGTGGCCGAGGGCGCCGATGAGGTTAGTCTTGTTGGCGAAGTGGACGAACGAGAGGCCAATGATGAGTGACGAGCGCGACACCACCTCGGTGTACGAACGTCCCGGCAACCCCTCATCGGGTGCTGGCACCAAGCCGGCGACGGCGCCGGGTTCGATGAACTCCGCCGCGGCCGCCGATGCGCCGACCAAGGTGGTGCCGGCGGCCACCGAACCGCGCAAGCGTCCGGCGCCAGCCGCGACCCCGGCCAGGTCGGGTGCCGCCCAGACTCGCGATCGCACGGGCAGGGTGCGCACCAGCGGCGGAGCGGTGCGTCCGACCCGCAAGGCGCGGCTGCGGATCGCCCGGCTGGATCTGTGGTCGGTGATGAAGACGGCCTTGATGTTCTCGCTCGCCGCGGGCGTCGCGCTGTTCGTTGCGGTGACCATGCTGTGGGGTGTGGTGGAGGCGTCCGGTGCCCTGGAGAAGTTGCAGGAGACCTTGAACGCGCTGCTTGGCAACCCCGATGGCTCGGGTCAGGTGCAGGTCAGTGCCTATGTCGATCGCTGGCGGGTGCTCGGCTTCACGGCCGTGGTGAGCGCCGCGAACGTCGTCCTGTTGACCGCGTTGGCCACCCTTGCCGCGCTGCTGTACAACTTGACGAGCTCGGTGCTCGGCGGCCTTGAGGTGACCCTCGCCGAAGACTGATCTATTGACAACGCGAAGCGAGGCCGCCCCCGGTTGGGAGCGGCCTCGCTTTGTTGTGCAGGCGGGTGGTTACGACAGGATGGTGAGCCGCCAGGGGTAGCTGTAGGACTGCCCGTTCATGACCTTGACCGCACCGATGATGCCGAACAGGATCGAACCGATGATGCCGGTGGCCAGCAGCACCAGACCGAGCGGGATCAGGATGACGGTCAGGCACATCAGGCCACCGACGATCGCCGACAGCCACATGGTCACCTGGAAGTTGAAGGCCTCGGCGGCGTCCTTGCGGACGATGGCGGAGCGGTCCTTGCAGAGGAGCCAGACGGCGAGCGGTCCGACGATCGACAGCCAGCCGACCGAGAGGAAGGTGGAGACCGGGCCGGAGAGGTGGGCCAGGATGGCGGCCGTGCGGGCCTCGGCGGTGGAGAGCGTTTGGGGAGTGGAGTAGCTGTTCATGGCTCCAGCCTCGACCCTGTTAAGTGCGCTGGGAAGGGGTTCAAGGGTCGGGTCAGGGCTCGCTCGGGGAACGATCCGGAGGGTCTTGGGTGCCTTGGCCGCCTGGGCGGCGGGCAACCAGCAACAGGTAGCCGGCCAGCGAGATCGCGGCCAGGGCGGCTCCGATGACGAACAGGCCGCGGAAGCCGACGACCGGGATCAGGATGCCCAACACGGTCGGGCCGAGTCCGGTGCCGAGGTCCAGCAGCAGGAAGAAGCTGGCGATGGCCAGTGTGGCGTGGCCACGGGCGGCCCGGGCCAGCGCGATCGTCTGGCCGGCCGACACCAGCGTCCCGTAGCCGAAACCGAGCAGACCGCCACCCAGCAGCAGGACGAACCCGGATTGGGCAGATGCGATCAGGGATAGCGCGATGATGACGCTGACCAGGGCGGGAATGACCACGATGTTGTCGCCGCGTCGGTCCTGGATTCGGCCCATGATCGGACGCATCACCAGCATCGCCGCTGCTTAGACCAGGAAGAAGAGCGCGGCCGCGGCCTGCAACGATGCCTCGGCGCTGAAGTCGTTGAGGAAGGTGAGTGCGACGCTGAAGGAGACCGCGACCAACATGGCGACCGTTGCGATCGGGACGGCGTTGCGGTCGATCAGCGGAACCCGGCCGGTCAGGCTGGCGGGCGCTGGCTCATCGGTGACTGGTTCGAGGTGGGTTGCGACCAGGACGAGGGTGACGCCGATCAGCGCGGCCGCCATCGTCAGCCACAGGATGATGCGATCACCGCCGTCCACCCAGAGCAGGTTCAGCGCGATCAACGGGCCGAGCCCGGTGCCCAGGGCCATGCCGGAGGTGAACCAGCCGGTGCCCTCGCCGCGTCGGCTGGCGGGGACGCCGCTGAGGGCGGCACTGGTCATGGCCGTGGCGGCCAGGCCGAACCCGGCGCCGTGCAGCAGGCGGAGTACCAGCAGCCAGAAGAGGTTGGGCACGAGCAGGTAGAACGCGCTGGCGGCCGCGAAGTAGAGCCAGGAGAGCACCATCGTCCGGTGCAGCCCCAGGCGGGCCACCAGTGGACCAGCGAGCAGTCGGGCGATGACGGCGCCCAGGAAGTAGAACCCGGTCGTGGCGCCGGCCCAGGTCATGGACGCGTCGTACCAGCGCACCGAAACGGTGGCCATCGAGGCCGCCAGCAGGTAGAAGATCATCGACGAACAGATGTTCGCCAGGCAGAGCAGGACGAACCGTGGCGTCCAGAGTCGGGCCTGCTCGATCACGGGGCTGAGTCTAGGCGGGCGCGCCGGATCCAGCCGTGGCCGGTCGAACGGTAGCTGCTGGGCCGTGTGCTCAGAACAAGTGCTGTTGAGGTGTGGTTCGTGCGTGGACCCGATTTGAGACGGTGGTTCGGGCTGCGGTAATGTCTTGTCGGTGCCGGTGCCACCGGCCATGCAGTACGGGCCTATAGCTCAGTCGGTTAGAGCGCGTCCCTGATAAGGA
>JAXGOU010000013.1:0-60598 GCA_040767325.1 Brooklawnia sp.
GCCGGTGCTGCGCGTCCCGGGCATGATGATCAGGCTCGTGGGCCCGATCCAGGTCGAACTGTCACAGAGCGCGATCACCCCCGCCCTGCCGGCCGGCTTCGTCACCAACGGCTGAGGTACTTGCCCGAATACTCATCGGAAGCCCGCCGAATCTGGGTACTCGAATGAGTACAACGGCTCTGCAGCGGTGACCCCCGGTCTCCCTAATGTTGTCTTCGCAGGCAGACATCGGTCGCTGAACCCACCAAGCGGCCTTCAAATGACATCGGGCACCGCTCGAAGTTGAGGAGAGGAAAACGAATATGGGTGGCATTTCAACCCAAGACAGGCATGAGCTTGGTCTGGCGATCAAGGACCTCGAGGATTCCTCGGGTCGGCTCGAAACCATCCGCAACACTCTTGACTCGGACATGAAGGGTCTCAAGGCCAAGTGGCACGGCGATACCGCCAACGCCTTCGAGAAGGCCATCGGCACCTACATTGGCCGCTACAACCTGACCGAGCAGGAACTCCGCCGGATCCAGTCCGAGCTGCGGGCCTCGCTGGGCGACTACACGACCACCGAATCCGAGACGTCGGCCGATGTGAACCGCGTCCAGGGCGAGATCAACTACTGAGGCTGAGGAGACAACACGATGAGTGGCGAAGAGTTCACTTCTGTAAACAAGCAGGCGATGGATGATGGCATCGAGGCCCTGCAGAAGGCTGCCGACAAGATGGACAGCGAGCTGGACAACCTGCGCACCACGCTGAACAACCGGCTGCGCAACTGGACCGGCAAGGGCCGCGAGGAGTACGACAAGATCCAGGCCCGCTGGGACACCCAGGCAACTGAGAACCAGAACCTGGTCATCAGCCTGCGCAAGACCCTGGACGAGATCATCGCCAAGTACGTGGCGAACGAGAACAAGGTCGCCGGTCGCTGGGGCGGCTAGGCCGTAGCCTCTAGAACTGCGATGAAGGGCTCCGCTTCGGCGGGGCCCTTCTTCGTTTGCCTTGACCGTGCTGGATTCGAGGACGCGTCAGCGCAAGAGCTTGCTCATCCGGCGATCGGCCAGCAGCTTCCCGCCGGTCTGGCAGCCCGGGCAGTACTGCAACGATGAGTCGGCGAAGCTGACCTCGGCGATCGTGCTGCCGCAGACTGCGCAGGCCTGGCCGGTGCGGCCATGCACCCGCATCGCCGCCCGCTTGTCGTCCTTCAACTTCGCCGGCGGCAGGCCTTCGGTGGCGGCCAGTGCCTCGTCGAGCACGCCGGTGATGGCCGCGAAGAGTTGGCCACGCCGCTCGTCGTCCAGACTGGACGCCGGGGTGAACGGGCCGATCCGGGCAGCGTGCAGGATCTCGTCGCTGTAGGCGTTGCCGATGCCGGCGATGACCCGCTGGTCGCGCAAGACACCCTTGATCTGGGCCCTACCGGCTGCGTCCAGGATCGCGTCCAGGTCCGGACGCGCGAAGCCGCCGGCCAGCGGATCGGGGCCCAGTGAGGCGATCATCTCGACCTGGGCGGATCCTCGACGACGTGGACCGCCAGTTTCCGCTGGGTGCCGGCCTCGGTCAGGTCGAAGCCGGAGCTGTCGTCCAGGATCACCTGCAGGCTCAGCGGACCCTTGCCGGGCCGGACCGGGGTGGTTGGTTGCTCGTCCTCTCAGCCAGCCAGCCGGCCCGGGCCAGGTGGAAGACCAGGTGGACGCCCTGGCGTCGATGTCGATGAACTTGCCGCCGGGCGATGCCGTCCACCTCCAGCTCGATCAGCGCGTCCAAGGGTGGCCGTAGGTCTTGAGTGCGGCGAAGTCGGTCAACTGGATGCCGGTGATCACCTGACCAACCATGCGGGTCGCCAACCAGCGGCGCAGCGCCTCCACCTGCGGCAACTCAGGCATGATCATCGCCTCCCTTCGGGCATGCCGACGGGCGGAACCGCCCACCGGCTGGGTCAATCGTCATCAGTTTCGGCTCGCGCTTCAAGCGTAGGACGCCTCGTCGCGGTACGGGGCGGCTTCAACTGCGGCAGCAAGTTGCCAATCGCCCGGCAGCCGCGAGCCGGACCAGACGCATCCGCGGCGCCTCCAGCGCCACCGACAGCCGCTCCAGGTACTCCTGCCGGGAGATCTCGCTGGCACCCAGCGTGGCCGTGGTCGGTCAGCCACTGCACGTCCAGCAACGCCGGCTCATCGGGCCGGCTGCGTAGGTTGACCAGGCGAGCCAGGGCGACCTCGACGCGTCCTTCCGCCCATGCTCCGGATCGTGGAACATCGATTCCCTGCGAACAGCTCCACAGGCTGACGCCGTAGAGGTCGCTGACCAGTGTCCAGCGGTTATCCCAGTCTCGACCGAATGCACCAGCCCGGCTCTCGTGCCCACGGGTGAAGACTCCGGATGATCTCCTGGTCGTCGATCCACCCGCCGGGCCGTCGCGGATCGGCGCAGGCTGCAAAGCACCTGGTCGAACGCCTGGTCGATGGTGGTGTAGCGGCGGGCCGAGGAGACCAGTTGCGGCTGACCCGCAGGTCGTCCAGTTCGATCACCCCGCGACGCACTGGCGAGATCACCAGCCCATCGCGGCCCCGGGAAATCGGCGGCCTGCAACGGCATCGGGAAGGCGCCGGACCGGTAGGCGGCCAGCACCATGTCCAGGTCGATCTCGTCACTGAACGCGATCAGGTCTCCGCCGGCCACTGCGCGGGTGGCCGAAGACCTGCATGATCACCGGTCCAGTCTGACACCGCCGTCCGACGAACGCGGCCAGCGGGCCTCAGCGCAGGTGTCGCGGCACCCACTCGGACTTGGTGTTGCCGACGTAGAGCTGGCGCGGCCGGTAGATCCGCTGCGCCGGGTTGTCGTGGATCTCCTTCCAGTTGGAGATCCAGCCCGGGACGCGGCCCATGGCGAACATCACGGTACATGTTCAACGGATACCGATCGCCCGCAGGATGATGCCCGAGTAGAAGTCCACGTTCGGGTAGAGCTTGCGCTCGACGAAGTAGTCGTCCTGCAGCGCCTCGTCGGCCAGTTCTTGGGCCATGCCGAGCAGCGGATCGTCGATCTTCATGGACGCCAGCAGCCGGTCGGCGGCCTCGCGCAGGATCTTGGCCCGCGGGTCGAAGTTCTTGTAGACCCGGTGCCCGAAACCCATCAGCTTGCGGTTGTTGGACGATGTCCTTCACCTCGTCGAGGAACTGCCGGGGGGTCAGCCCCTCGCGGCGCATCCGCTGCAGCATCTGGACGACCTCGACGTTGGCACCGCCATGCTTCGGGCCCCACAGGGCGACCACACCGGCCGAGCAGGACGCGTAGAGGTTCGCCTCACCGGAGGCGACCATGCGCACGGTCGAGGTCGAGCAGTTCTGCTCGTGGTCGGCGTGCAGCACCAGGAACATGTTCAGCGCGTGGCTCACCTCGGGGGACGCCTCGTACTGCCGGTAGGGCATCGAGAACATCATGTGCAGGAAGATCCACGTACTGCGGGTCGGCGCGCGGGTAGATCACCGGCTCACCGATCGACGACTTGTAGGACGCCGCAGCGATCGTGCGTACCTTGCTGATCAGCCGGCCGCGTGCACAGCTTCAATGTTCCGTCGTCACCAACGTCGATCTTGGGCTGCTCATGGGTGGACAGCGAGTTGATCATCGCCGACATGATCGCCATCGGGTGCGAGTTGGTCGGGAAGGCGTCGAAGTGCTTCATCATCGACTCGTGCAGTGCCGACGACTCGGTCAGCAGGTCGGTGAAGTGGGCCCGTTCGTCGGCGGTTGGCAGCACGCCGAAGATCAGCAGGTAGGCGGTCTCGACGAAGCTGGAGTGCTCGGCGAGGTCCTCAATCGGGATGCCGCGGTAGCGCAGGATGCCCTCGTCGCCATCGATGAAGGTGATCTGCGAACTGCAGGAACCCGTTGCCGTAGCCGTCGTCCAGGGTGTGATGTAACCGGTATCGGCCCGCAACTCGCTGATGTCGATGGCACGCTCACCCTCGGTGCCCACCACGATGGGCAGTTCGTAGGTGGTGCCGTCGATCTCGAGCCTGGCAACCTGCGTCATGCGACTTCCTTCCACACGTTTGTGACTCCATCGTCGCCGCAATCGGCGCCAGCCGCGCCCCGGATCCCGGATACCGGGCCATCGTCGCTGGCGCCAGACGGGCGTTTCAGGGAGTTCTCGGCAATCATCATCTCGTAGGATGCTCGCGCGGCGGGAAGCGTTGAGCCATCACTACGCCGGAGAGGTAGATGCCTGAGAACGCAGAGATCGGCAAGTCGATCATCGCGGTTGCAATCGGTCAGTGCCTCAATCCGGCCGGACGCATCCTGCGCCGCTTGATTGACTTCGCCATCGATGGCAACGAACAGTTCCCTGGGCGCGAAGATCTCGGCCGGCAGCACTGGAACGCATGGTCGTGGCGGAGACCGCCTGGGACGCGGTGATCTACACCCACGCCGCCCTGTGCGGGACGCAGGGCTTCGCCTGCACCAACCCGGGCGGCTTCGTCACCCTGGTGCTGGGCGCGCCGGCGAACTCGCCGGGGCTGCTGCTGCAGGGCCGGACGGTGGGCGCGATCGCCCACCTGCGTGAAGGCGGACGTCGACGACCTGCGGGTTCGGTGGACGCGATCCTGACCACTCCTGCTGGGCAAGCGGATCGTGGACGACCTCGTCGAGAAGGTCGAACTGCCCGGCACGCCGCTGGTGCTGCAAGGCGACCGCCCCCGGCATCGACCGTGAACTGGAGCAGGCCGCCGTGCCCAGCGCGTGATGATGGCGCTGTCTACTCGGGATCGGCGGCAAGCAGGTCGTCGGCCCTGGTGGCCAAGCGCATCCTGCGTGATCGGCGTGCGGGTCGGCGCGGCCTACCGACGTCCTCGGCAACACCTCGGCGTTCTGGGCGCCATGCCCGCGAGCAGTTCGTCAGCCGCCGGCGCATGACGCGTCCGAACGGCCAGTAGCCGACTCAGCCGGGGATCTGGACGGACGCTCGGCTGCTGCTGCTGTCGGAACAGTAGGTGATGTCCTCGGGCGCGGTACCTCCAGGTGATCCAGCCGGTGATGGCGTCACCCGCATAGCAGGGTTCGAAGGCGGGTATCGCCCGCAGCCGTCCAACGCGAAGTAGGTCGGATCGTGTCGACCTTGTCGGCGTCCAGTAGGTGACATCGCCGTAGGGACTGGCCAGCCCGCCCGATCGTCGACAACCGGACTCGACCGTCAGCCGTGTCGGGTGATTGCCCGGTCACCCAGCCGCCTCGATGACGGTGACCTCCCTGTGGCCGAGTAGCCTCCCCACTTGAACGTCTCATGTTGATGCTGATCGGCGCGGTGATTGGTGGGGGCGTGCCGGACCCACCGCGACCGCCACCCGGACGACCTCCTCGTCGAAGTTGCAGAGGAAGACCGGGGTCTTGCTCTGGGGACGTGGAAGCGCAGATCCAGCCGGCGGCCGGTGTTGCCGGCGTGCAACGTCGCCGCCCTCGAGTGACGGTCATCGCGGGTCGGTCAGGTACTCGGCGCTCGTAACGGGAGCCACTTCAGGTGATCGCATAGCCGTTGAAGGGCGAGATGTAGTCCTCACCTCGGTCACCGCGATCTGCACCTGGACGGCCAGCAGCGACATCCCCGCTCGGTCGGTGCGCTGCGGGGCGAGCCACTGTGCGTCCAGGACGGTCATCGTGCCGATCGCGCTGTAGCTGAGGTACTCGACCGTCTCGTCGAAGCCCATCACCGGCGCCATCGTCTCGCGCGGGGGCCGGGGGCGATCGATCCCCGTCGGACCCTTCATGATCTCTGTCAGGATCACCGGCACGACGATGATGATGACCAGCAGGATGACCAGCGTCACCATGGCGGTTTTCGACGTCCGATTGTGCTGCTGGGCCAGGACCGTTGGGTACTGGACGGGTTGCTCCTCGCTGCGCCGCCGGCGGCGAGGTTGCTGCCACTGACCGCCGCTCGCAGTAGTCACGGGGGTAGGGGCGGACGGCTGTGGCGTCGGACGGGTCCGGGGCGCTCGGCCCTGCACCGTCGGCGGATAGGGCTCCATGCCCCCCGCGTACACCCCGTCTGGTGCCACCGATCGTCCCCCTCACCTTGTCGGCCCGATACCCGCTGAGAATAGTCGCGCACCCGGTCACCCAAGCAGAGCGTGCGTTTCGACTGCACGGCCACCAAACAGGACGGTACCGTCGTGGCCACCGGACAGGCGCGGCTGCGGGCCCCGCGTCCGCCGGCCACGTGCGTCCTACCCAAGAGGAGTAGTCAAGATGGCATTGATCGCCTACCAGTTCGCCGATCAGGTGGCGAGCATCACGATCACCCGGGAGGATGCACTCAACGCGCTGAGTCGCGAGGTGCTGACCGAATTGGACGCAGCGCTCGACCAGGTGGTCACCGACGGCGCCCGGGTACTGGTCGTCACCGGCGCCGGCCGGGCCTTCGTCGCGGGCGCCGACATCGCGTCCATGGCCACCTATTCAGTGGACGAGGCCACCGACTTCAGCCGCTTCGGCAACGACGTCTTCCGCAAGCTCGAGCGGCTGGCGATCCCCTCGATCGCTGCGGTGAACGGTTTCGCGCTGGGCGGCGGCTGCGAGCTGGCGGTCGCCTGCGACCTGCGGCTGGCCAGCGAGAAGGCGATCTTCGCGCAGCCCGAGGTTGGGCTGGGCATCACCGCCGGATTCGGTGGGACGCAGCGGCTGGCCCGGTTGATCGGGCCCGCGTTCGCCAAGGAGATGCTTTACACCGGCCGAAAGGTTGACGCCGCCCGCGCGCTGGCGATCGGGCTGGTGAACTCGGTGCATGCCCCCGACGAACTGCTCGGTGCCGCGAACGCGCTGGCCGCCGAGATCGCCGCGCAGGCCCCGATCGCGGTGCAGGGCACCAAGCGGGTGTTGGACGCCGGGCTGGAGACCACCCTGGACGACGGCATCGACCTGGAGGTCGCCGGCTTCGCGTCCTGCTTCGGCACCTGGGACCAGGCCGAGGCCATGTCGGCCTTTGTTGACAAGCGCAAGCACGAGCCCTTCCGCGGGCAGTGAGACAAGAGGAGACCCACATGCGAGTAGGAGTCGTTGGCGCCGGGACGATGGGTGCCGGGATCGCGGAGGTATTCGCGCGCACCCCCGGATTCGACGTCGTGCTGAGCGACACCACCATCGAGTTGGCCGACAAGGGCGTCGCACGAATCAGCAAAGGGCTCGACAAGCTGATCGCCAAGGAGAAGTTGGACGAGGCCGGCAAGGCCGAGATCCTCGGCCGGCTGCGCACCGGTGTGGTCGCCGACCTGGCCGACCGCGAACTGGTCGTCGAGGCGATCTACGAGAACATGGACGCCAAGCGCGCCATCTTCGAGCAGTTGGACGAATCGCTGGCACCCGATGCCATCCTGGCCACCAATACCTCGTCGCTGTCGATCACCGAGGTCGCCCGCGGGTTGAAGCATCCGGTGATCGGCATGCACTTCTTCAACCCCGCACCGGTGATGTAGCTGGTCGAGGTGATCGCCGGGGCCGAGACCCCGCCGGAACTGGTCGAGACGGTGATCGGTCTCGCCGAGCGGCTGGGCAAGGTGCCAGTGCAGGTCACCGAGGCCGCCGGCTTCGTGGTCAACCGCATCCTGGTGCCAATGATCAACGAGGCGATCGAGGTGCTCTCTTCGGGCACCGCGTCGGCCGAGGACATCGACACCGCGATGAAGCTGGGCGCCGCCCACCCGATGGGCCCGCTCGCACTGGGCGACCTGGTCGGCCTGGACGTGGTGCTGGCCGTCATGGAGGTGCTGCAGCACGAGACCGGCGACCAGAAGTACCGGCCGCATCCGCTGCTGCGCAAGTACGTGCGCGCGGGCTGGCTGGGACGCAAGACCGGACGCGGCTTCTTCAGCTACGAGTAGGGGGTTCGCTCCGTTACGTTGGCTGAGGTGCCGCCGCAGGCGGCCTCGAAGCCTCGTTCAGCTGTGGTGCATGCGCGGCACCCGCGCGCCGATCAGGCAGGTCACCTCGTAGCTGATGGTGCCCATCAACTCGGCCATCTCGTCCGTGCTGATCTGCTCGTCGCCCTGGTTGCCGAGCAGCACGACCTCGTCCCCGACCTGCGCGGGGGCCGGCTCGCCCGGACGCACCGGGCCGAGGTCGAGCATCGTCTGGTCCATGCAGACCCGGCCGACGATCGGGTACGAGCGGCCGCCGACCAGCATGCGTCCGCGGTTGGAGTTGAGGCGGGAGAAGCCATCGGCGTAGCCAACGGGGATGGTCGCGATCCACCGATCGGTCGGCGCGGTCCAGGTGCGGCCATAGCCAACGGTGTCACCGGCCGGGATCTGCTTGACGTAGGCGACTTGCGTCCGCCAGGTCAGGGCTTGACGGAGCGGGACCGGACGCGGCGTCTGCGCGTCCGGGTAGTACCCGTAGGCCATGATGCCGGGCCGGACCATGGACGTCGCGCCCAGCTCGTGGCCCAGGATGCCGCCCGAGTTGGCGGCGTGGATGAACGGGACGAGCGGCAGGCCGACAGCCGCACGATCTGCCTGGACCTGCTGGCTGACCTGCGCGAAGGCGTCGAGTTGGGCGTTGGTGAACTCGCGACCGGCCGGGGTGTCGCTGGTGGGCAGGTGGGTGTAGATGCCCTGCAGGTCCAGGCCCGCCTCAGCGATCCGGGCCGCCAGCCGGACTGCATCGGCAAGTTCGCAGCCCACCCGACGCATGCCGGTGTCCACCTTCAGGTGCACCGGGTGCGCCTCGCGTTCGAGGGCCCTGGCCGCGGCAGCCGCGTCGTCGATGGTCGTCTCGTCGTGCACTGTCAGGCTGACGTCGGCGCCGATGGCTGCGTCCAGTTCGTCACCGGGCAGGCAGGGCACGAACTTCAGGATCGGCTGGGTCACGCCCGCAGCGCGGAGTTCCACGGCCTCGGGCGTGGTGGCCACCCCGAAGGCGTCCGCCAAGCCCTGCTCCACAAGGTGTAACGCCACCGGAACCGCGCCGTGGCCGTAGGCGTCCGCCTTGACCGCGACCAGGACACGCGCCTCGGGCGCCAGCGCGCGCACCTGGCGCACGTTGTCGGCGATCGCGGCGAGGTCGATCACGGCGTGTGTGGCGTAGAGCATGGGGCAATCATCCCACCGCCGGACGCCGCTGCGCGCAGCCCGACTCGTGCCACAACCGTCCGAGTGGAGACTTATGGCCGCCTTCCGGCCCGGAAACGTGACATTCCCGTCCGATTGGAGAGTTTTGGACGCCTCCGGGGGCGCCATTGGCGAGGCTCAGAAGAGCATCGCGAGTTCGGGCTGCTCAAGGATCGTCGAGATGTCGGCCAGGAACTTCGAGCCGCCCTCGCCGTCGATCAACTGGTGGTCGAAACCGAGCGCGAGCGTGGTCACCCAGCGCGGTTCGATGCGCTCGTCGTCGCCGCTGCCGACGACCCATGGCCGCCGCTTGATCGCACCCATGGCCAGGATCGCCGACTCGTCGCCGTTGATGATGGGCGTACCGGTGTCAATGCCGAAGACGCCCACGTTGGTGATCGAGAAGGTGCCACCGGTGTAATCGGCGGGCTGCAGTTTGCCCGCCTTGGCTGTGCCGACCAGGTCATTGATGGCCCCGCACAGTTCGACGAGGTTCATCTTGTCGGCTGCCGGAATCACCGGAACGAGCAGGCCGCGCGGGGTGGCGGCGGCGATGCCCAGATTGACGTCCTCGTGGTAGATGATCTGGCCGGACGCCGCGTCCCAGGTGGCGTTGAGTTCGGGGTGCCGCGACATAGCCAGGCAGACCGCCTTGGCGTGGATCAGCAGCGGCGACACGTGCAGGTCGCGGAACTCGCGGCGCTTTTTGAGCGCGTCCACCAGGTCGCGGGTGGCGGTGACGTCGATGGTGTTGAACTCGGTGACGTGCACGTGCTTGCGCACTGACTCCGCCACGTTGAGCGCGGTCGCCTTGCGCACACCCTTGATCGCGACCCGGTTCTCGCCGTTGGCGGCGGACGCCAAGCCTGCGGCGGCCTCGACGTCCGCCTTGCTCACCGAGCCGTGCGGGCCGGTCGGCCGCACGGAGTTCAGGGCAACGCCCAGGTCGCGGGCGAGCCGGCGGACCAGCGGCTTGGCCAGCACCTTGCCGACCGCAGTGGTCGCCGGGGCGTCCTGCGCACGGGCTGGGGCATTCGCCGGACGCCGCCGCTGGGTTGGTTCGGCGGCCGGCCCGGACCCGACCAGGAACTGGGGCTCTTCCTCGGCGGACGCCTCAGTTGCGTCCGATCCCTGAGGTGCGCGCGCCGCGGCTGTGCCCGATCCCTGAGGTACCCGCGCCGCGGGTGCGTCGATCCCCGCGCAGCGGGCCTCGAAGGGTCGTCACCCGGGCTTCGAGGCTCGCCTCCGGCGAGCACCTCAGCCGACGTTTCCGAACCGTCATCGATCTCGATGATCGGGGTGCCGACCTCAACCGTCTGGCCGACGGCTGCCAACAGGCGGACGATCCGGCCGGAGACCGGGCTGGGCAATTCGACCAGCGACTTGGCCGTCTCGATCTCGACCAGGACGTCGTTGATGCGTACCTCGTCGCCCTCGGAGACCAGCCACTGGGTGATCTCGGCCTCGAGCAGACCCTCGCCCGGATCGGGCAGCTTGAACTGGAACATCGATCGTCCTTGTCAGTAGGCCAGCGACTGGTCGACGGCGGCGAGCACGCGGTCGAGGTTGGGCAGCCAGTCGGCTTCGACCTTGCTCGGCGGGTAGGGGGTGTCGTAGCCGGTGACGCGCAGTACCGGCGATTCCATCTCGTAGAAGAGTTGCTCCGACAATCGGGCGGCCAGCTCAGCGCCCGGGCCGTAGTTGCCGGACGCCTCGTGCACCACGATTGCGCGACTGGTCCGGCGCACCGAGGCCAAGATCGTCGGCATGTCCAGCGGCTGCAGACTGCGCACGTCGAGGACCTCGATGCTGATGCCGTCCGTCTCGGCCGCTGCGGCGGCGTCCAGACAGGTGCGCACCATCGGCCCCCAGCACAGCAGGGTCACATCAGCACCGCCGCGCACGACCGCAGCCTCGTGCAATCCGCGCGGCGGCGCGTCCAGTTGCACCTCGCCCTTCTCGTGGTAGCGGCGCTTCGGCTCCAGGAAGATCGTGGGATCGGGCGAGGCGATGGCCTGCTGGATCATCCAATAGGCATCGTTCGGGGTAGCCGGGCTGACCACGGTGAGTCCGGGAGTGTGCGTGAAGTACGCCTCGACCGACTCCGAATGGTTCTCGACGCTGCCGATGCCGCCGCCGTACGGGAAGCGCACGACCACTGGCAGGCTCACCCGGCCATGGCTGCGGAAGCGGATCTTGGCCAATTGCTGGGTGATCTGGTCGAACCCGGGGAAGACGAATCCGTCGAATTGCAGTTCGACCACCGGACGGTAGCCACGCATTGCCATGCCGATCGCGGTGCCGATCAGGCCGGATTCGGCCAGCGGTGAGTCGAGGACGCGGTCGGGGCCGAACTCGGCCTGCAGCTTCTCGGTCACCCGGAAGACGCCACCCAGCGCCCCAATGTCCTCGCCGTAGAGCAGTACCTTTTCGTCGGCAGCCATCGCGGCGCGCAGACCAGCGTTGAGCGCCTTGGCGAGGGTCAGCGTGCTGGTCCGGGGCTCGGTCTGCTCCGCACTCACCTGGCGGCCTCGAGCACCCGGGTGCGCTGGGCCAACAGATCAGCGGTCGGCTGGTCGTAGACCCGATCGAACACCTGGGCCAACTCGGGGGCGGCCACCAGGTCGACAGCCGAGCGAACCTGGGCACCGAAGGCCTCCAGGTCCTGGTCGAGCCGCGCCTGTTGCGCGTCCCCCCAGGCGCCGGTGGCGCGCAGCCAGTTCTCGGTGCGCACGATCGGATCCTTCACGCGCCACTCGACGGAATCGTCCGCACCGCGGTACTTGGTCGGGTCGTCGCTGGTGGTGTGGGCGCCCATCCGGTAGGTGAAGGCCTCGATGAAGGTCGGCCCCTGGCCGGAGCGGGCGCGGGCCAGTGCCCACTCGGTGACGGCCTGCACGGCCAGCACGTCGTTGCCATCCACCCGGACGCTCGGGATGCCGAAGCCCCAGGCGCGCTGGTAGAGCGGGATCCGGCTCTGCAGGGCGACGGGCTCGCTGATCGCCCACTGGTTGTTGACGCAGATGAACACAGTCGGCGACTGGTACGCGGCTGCGAAGAGGTAGGCCTCGTTGACGTCGCCTTCACTGATTGCGCCGTCACCGTGGAAGACGATGCTGACGCCCTGGTCGGTGGTGGGGTCGGCGAGCGCGTCGCGGGCCTGGCCCATCGCGTACCCAACGGCATGCAGCGTGTGGGCGCCGATCACCATGTTGTAGTAGTGGAACCGCAGTTCCTCGGCGTCCCAGTCGCCCATCTCACTGCCGTTGAAGATGCCCAGCACCCGCTCGATGCCGAGCCCCATCAGCATGGCCAAGCCGTGCTCGCGGTGGCTGGGGAAGACATGGTCGGCCGGGCCGAGCGCAGCACGGACGCCCACCTGGATGGCCTCCTGCCCGAGCAGGGGTGCCCACAGGCTCAGCTGGCCCTTGCGCTGCAGGGCGGTGCCCTCGGTGTCGAAGCGGCGGATCATCGCCATGTCGCGCAGCAGTTCGGCGGCCTCGGCCGGACGCACCCGAGGAGCGAAGTCCGGATCGTCGAGCCGGTTGCCCTGCTCATCCAGCAGCTGCACCATCGGCACGGACGCCGGCTGGGGCGCGTCGAACCGTCCGGACCGTACCGCAGTCTCGCTGGCGGGCCATCCCATGGACATCGCACCGGTCACGTCAGCCTCCTGGAGGTGGAACCTACCCAACCGTAGGTTTCGTCTATCACCATAGTTACCGAACCGTAGGTTTCTGTGGCGCAAGATACCTACGGAAGCGTAGGGAAATCGTTGTGGGGTTCCCACAACTCCCGAACGAGCCCGCGAAGTGTGGCGTCCTGAGTGAACTCTGGGTGAAAAGGCGGCGAGTGGCCCGAATCTGGTTGCTTCTCCGGGGGCCTGCCGGGTGACAGTTGACCCACATGCATCCATGTCGCGATGCGCCCGGCAGTTCCGACGAGTCGGGCAACTACGCGTCCGCGATCGGCAAGACCACCCTGCTGGTCGATGTGGACGACAACACGATCTGTTCGGTCGCCGCGAACGAGAACCTCACCGCCCCGTCGTTCGATGAGGCGACCCAGGCGGCCGAGCGGGACGCGTACGTCGCCGCCGGTGGCGCTCGCGGCCTGACCATCCAGCAGATCGTCACTGACGCGCTGGCCAACGCCGAGGTGCTGGGCGCACCGGTGATCGCGGACGCGACGGCTGCGATCTCGCGGGGCACGAATCCGGACGGCACCCTGGACAATCGGGCCGTCGAATCGACCATGAGCAACCTGGTTGCCCAGATGTTCTACGACGTGCTGGGCGGCGGTGACCCGAACTTCATCGGCGTCCAGAACCCGGGCGGCACCCGCGCCGACTTCGACTCGGGCGACATCACCTACGCCGAAGCGGCAGCCGTGCTGCCGTTCGCCAACACGTTGATGACCACCCAGCTCACTGGTGCGCAGGTCAAGATGATGCTGGAACAGCAGTGGCAGCCGGACCCGACGGTTCGGCGTCCGTTCCTGGCGCTCGGCCTGTCGGACAACGTCAGCTACACCTACGACGAATCACGGGCGCGCGGCGACCGGATCCTGGGCGTCTTCATCAACGGGATGCCGATCGACCCGGAAGCGCTGTACACGATCGGTTCCGGCAGCTTCCTGATCGGCGGCGGCGATGGCTTCTCGGTGATCGGTGAAGGCCTCGACCCGACCGACACCGGCCGGGCTGACCTGGAGGCCTGGGTGGAGTGGCTGCACGGCAAGGCCACCGTCTCGCCCGACTACGCCAAGCGCGGCGTCCCGTTCGTTGGCGAGACCGCGCTGACCGTGGGGGTCGGGGTCAACTGGATCGTCGGACAGCCGATCGACGTCAGCCTGACCAAGCAAACGCTCGACATGCAGGCGCTGGGTGCACCGGCCAACACCGTGCTGAACGCCTACCTCGGCTCGGCGACCGGCCCACTCGCCGGCACCGTGACGGTGGTCAATGGCGTTGCCATGCTCACCCTGACCATCCCTGCCGGGACGCCGACCGGCCCCGCCTATATCTACCTCGTGGCGGACCCGAGTGGCACGGTTGCGATCATCCCGGTGACCATCACCGCCGCGCCGCAGCCGGCACCACTTCCTGACAAGCCGGCTCCGCTGCCCGGCAAGCCGACCGCGCTGCCGAAGACCGGCGTGGCCCGTTGCAAGATCGCCGAGGGTGGCAACCAGCACAGCCTTGATGGTGTGCATCCGGTTCTCGGCCTCGTCGAAGATCACCTCGGCGTTCGCCTCGAAGACGTCGTGGGTGACCTCGAGGGCATCCATGCCGGTCGCCTCGTAGAGTTGGCGGCCGACACAGGTGCCCAGGTCGTGGAAGGCCGGCAGGCAGTGCAGCACCTTGGCCGCCGGGTTCTGCGTCCGGGCCATCGGGGCTGCGTTCACCTTGGTAGCCCCGCAGCGCGGCGATCCGGTCGTTGCAGACCTCCCCGGGCTCACCCATGGAGACGGGCATCGGTGTAGACGAAGTCAGCGCCGCGCACACCGGCGTCCCACGTCGTCGGTGATGATCACCTGCGCGCCGGACTTGGTCGCCAGCGCGTGCGCTGCGTACGTGACCTCGCTGGAGGGCTGGTACTCGGCGGGCGCGACGATCCGAACGTCCATGCCCATCAGGGCGCTGCTGACCAGCAGCGAGTTGCCCACGTTGTATCAGGCGTCGCCCAGGTAGGCGACGCTGATCTTGTCGAGGCGGCGTCCGGTGTGCTCGATCATCGTCAGTTGGTCGGCGAGCATCTGGGTGGGGTGCCACTCGTTGGTCAATCCGTTCCAGACCGGGACGCCGGCGAACGCGGCCAGTTCCTCGACCCGCTCCTGCCGAAGCCGCGGTACTCGATGCCGTCGAACATCCGGCCCAGGACGCGGGCTGTGTCGGGGATGGACTCCTTGGCCCAGTTGTGAACCGGCCGGATCGAGGTAGGTGCAGTGCGCGCCACGGTCGTGGGCTGCCGCATCGAAAGCACACCGGGTGCGGGTTGAGGTCTTCTCGAAGATCAGGGCGATGTTGCGTCCGACCAGTCGCTGCTGCTCGCGTCGATCACGCTTGGCCGCCTTGAGTTCAGCCGAGAGAGGTCGAGCGATGGCCCCACTCATCGGCGGTGAAGTCGGTTTCGCCTGAAGTGGCGATCGCGCGCTGTGGCATGGGCAGATTCTAGGGATACCCGCCCTCGGCGCGATCAGGGGAGCCGCAGGCTGGGCGAACCTACCGCCTGACCGTCGGCCGTGGTGTGCCGCGCTTCCCTTCCGGCGAAACGCTCGCCTTGCACGGGAAGCAAGCCGCCCTACGGGCAGCGCCGCGCTCTGAGGGCAGGAGCCGGGCGCTCGCGGGGCAGTGCCGCTCGGCTCGGTAGTCGGAGATCGCTGGCCGCGAAACCCTTGATCACCTTCGTCTGCTGGGGCAACGTCTGCCGCTCACCGATGGGCGAGCAGGTCGCTCGCGCCTGGGTCGAGCGCGTCGGGCTCGACGTGGCGGTGGATTCGGCCGGGGTGAGCAGCGAGGAGTACGCGAACCCGATCGACCGGCGGGCGGCCCGCGTCTGGCCGAGCACGGCTACCCGACCAGGAACCACCGCGCGCAACGGGTCGACCAGGAGCTGATCGACGCGTCCACCTTGGTGTTGGCGTTCGAGCCGATCCGCACCTGCAGCGGGGATGCGCCGAATCGCCCAGGACGCGACCAACCTCTACCTGGTGACCGACTTCGACCCGGACGCCACACCCGGTTCCGGCATCGAGGGACCCGTGGTACGGGCCGGCGTCCGGTTTTCGAGGACACCACGGCGGCGATCGAGGCCGCCATGCCGAGGCGCTGTCGCCGCCGTGACCGACGCTTCCAGGCCATCGACCACTGACATGGCGGGCTTCGAGGCCCGCTCCGCGGGCACCTCAGCCAACACACCACGGGACGCCGCGGGCACCTCAGCCCACACACGACGGCTGGGACCGGCGGATAGTCTGGAACCATGACCCTCTTCCTGATCGGCGGCGGACCATCACAGGCAGTCGCACCTGTACTGGACGAGTTCTGCACCGCCGCCCGCGCCCGCGGCAACCGCATCGCGATCGCGCTGCTCGGCTCCGCCGAGGAGGCCGCCGGCTTCCTCGACGTCTATGCCGACCCGATCACCGAACGCTTCCCCGAGGCCCTGATCGAACCGATCTGGCTGACCGACGAGGACGACGAACCCCCGATCGCCTGGCCCGCCGAGCCTGAACTGCTGGCCGGGTTGGTGGTTGCCGGCGGCTGGACGCCGGGTTATCTGGAGGGCCTCGGACCGTGGCGCGAGACCATCTCGACGCTGGTTCGCGGTGGCGTGCCCTACCTCGGCTGGTCGGCCGGCGCGATGATCGTCGGACGCCACGCCATCGTCGGTGGCTGGCAGCAGAACGGCCGCCGGGTGGCTCCCGAAATCGCCGGCGAAGGCAGCACCGAACTCGACATCCGCGACGGCCTGGCGTTGATCGGCCCCAGCATCGAAACCCACGCGGACGCGCAGTTCATCGTCGGCCGCGCGATGGCCGCGCTGCAGCAAGGGCCGATGCGCACGGTGGCCGCCATCGACGAGGACACCGCACTGGTGATCGATGTCGTCTCCGGCCAAACGCGGATCGTGGGCACCGGCCGGGTGGCCTGGGTGAGCCTGGAGGACGACCAGTTTGGCGTCCGCTACGAACCGCGCGTCCGTTCAGAGTGAGCCATTGGGGCATGTGAGAAGCTATGGGCATGCACATCCTCGTGGTTGATGACGACCAGGCGGTTCGCGATTCCCTGGCCCGCTCCCTGCAGTACGGCAGCGGCTACGAGGTGACGACGGCCGAGGATGGTCTGGAGGCGCTGGCGAAATTGTCTTCCATGCGCCCCGACGCCGTGGTGATGGACGTGATGATGCCGCGCCTCGACGGGCTGGAGACGACCCGGATGCTGCGCCAGACCGGTAACGATGTGCCGATCCTGATCCTGACCGCCCGCGATGCAGTCGGCGACCGGGTCGATGGGCTGGACGCCGGGGCCGACGACTACATGGTCAAGCCGTTCTCGCTCGAGGAACTGACCGCCAGGATCCGGGCGCTGACCCGGCGCTCGAAGCCGGAGCAGGAGGCCGCGTCCGAGACCCTGGTCTTCGACGACATGACGATGGACACCTCCACTCGCGAAGTGACCCGGCGGGGCCGGCGGATCAGCCTGACCCGCACCGAGTTCGCGCTGCTGCAGACCTTCATGGAGCACCCGCGGCACGTCCTGGAACGTGGCTGGCTGCTCAACGAGGTGTGGGGTTTCGATTTCCCGACCACCGCGAACTCGCTGGAGGTCTACATCGGCTACCTGCGACGCAAGACCGAGCAGGAGGGCGAGCCGCGGCTGATCCACACCGTGCGCGGCATCGGCTACGTCCTGCGTGAAACACCCCCGTGATCTGGCTGCGGGACCTGCGGCGCCGATGGGAGGAACGCGAATCGTCGCTGCAAGGGCGGTTGGCGCGGATCACGGCGTCCGGTGTGGCACTCGCCGTCTTCTTCCTCGGCTTCGCCACCTACTTCAGCGCGCGGGAATCCATGTACAGCCAACTCGACCAGGAACTGGTCGAGGTCGCCAGCTACGCAGCCGGCCCGATCAGCGCTGACGTCGAGGGACTCGGCGGCCTGAACGCCTCGGCCCTGCAATCGGCGAACGTGAGCCTGGCGCTGGTGCGCACCGACGGCCAGGTCTGGCGGGTGCAGGGCATGCGGGCCAGCATCAACCCGGGCGTCGAGGAAATCGCCATCGCGCGCACCCAACAGGGCAGTTCGACGCGATCGGTGATCGGCAACGACGGTCGGCCCTACCGGGTGGTCGCGGTTCCGCTGACCACCGAGTCCGGACGCTACGCGATCGTGCTCGCTCGCCCGCTGGCCCCCACGCTGGCGACACTGCGCGACATCGGCACTTTGGTCACGCTGCTCGGCGTCGTCTTCATCGGTCTGGCCGGCTCCATGGGCTACTACTCCGGACGCCAGTTGATGCGTCCGCTGCGCGAGTTGTCCAGCGCAGTCACCCGGGTGGCCGAGACCGACGAACTGAACCCCATCGGCACCTACACCGACGACGAGTTGGGTGACCTATCCCGCAGCTTCGACACGATGATGCACTCGCTGGCCAGTTCGCGGGACCGGCAGCGCCGCCTGATCGCGGACGCCGGCCACGAACTGCGCACCCCGCTGACCTCCATGCGCACCAACGTCGAACTGCTGGTGGCCGACGAGAAGACCGGCATGCTGCCGGCCGGTGCGCGCGGCGAGATCCTGTCGGACGTGGCCGCCCAGCTTGGCGAGTTCACCTCGCTGGTCGGCGACCTGGTGCAGTTGAGCCGGGACGAGGCCGTCACCGCCAGCCCAGAGCCGCTCGACTTCGCCGACGTGGTGGACGCCGCTGTCGAACGCGCGAAGCGCCGCGGACCCAACCTGGGCTTCGACGTGTCACTCGCGCCGCACTTCATCGTCGGTGAACCGGACACCCTGGAGCGGGCGGTCACCAACCTGCTCGACAACGCGGTCAAGTTCTCCCCCGAGGGCGGCACCGTGCATGTGCACCTGGCGGACGGCGAGTTGGCCATCTGGGACGAGGGCCCCGGCGTCGCCGAAGAGGACCTACCCCGGATCTTCGACCGGTTCTACCGGTCCAACAAGGCGCGCAATACCCCGGGCACCGGGCTCGGCCTGTCGATCGTCGCGCACACCGTCAATGCGCATGGCGGCACGGTGACCGTGGAGAACCAGCCGGGCGCCGGCGCGAAGTTCGTCGTCAAGCTGCCCGAGGCGACCCCCGAGTTGCTGGACGACCACGACTTCGAGCCCTTCGACTAGACCCGACTCCCCGGGAGGCTTCGAGGCTCGCTCACGCTCGCACCTCAGCCAGCGGACGCGACCCCGCACCTCAGCCAACAGGCAGTTATCCACAGGTCCACCCACAGCTGGGGAAAGACCACACTCATGTAGTTACATGGTTGTCAGTTCCGTGGCGTACCAACCCGTACCGGTTCAGCAACAATGGCCCGCCGGTGGTCGTATCGTGAGGTCCACACCCGGCAACCGGGCCCGGACGCCGGACACCCAGGAGGCGCTGCCATGACAAGACCCCCCACGGCTGAAGACCTGGTGATTGCGAACTTCAAAGCCCAGCACGAGGCCCTTGTCAATCGCGATATCGAGACCATGAACGACCTGCTGACCGGCGGTTTCACCCGGACGCACTACTCCGACGCAAGCAGAGCCGCGATGAGTGGCTCAAGCAGGTGAGCTCGCGGGAAATTGCCTACCACTCCTTCGACTACGATTCGATCAAGGTCGACGTCGACTCCGACGGAACCGCCACCCGGTCGCCAAGGTCAACAGCGACGCGACGCTGTATGGCGAACGCAAGGGTTGGCGGATGCAACTGCGGCAGACCTTCCTGCGTAGCGGCGGCAAGGGCTGTGCAGCCGCAGCGTGGCCACTCCTTGTAGGTCCGGCTCCAGCGCGTCCGGGTCAACAACACCGCGCCCGCGATGTGCCCGGGAGGGATCGGCGCACCGGAGCCGTCCACCCCGTAACCCGCTCGGCGGTAGAAGGCGATGTTGCCGCGCTGCGTCCACCGGTGTACAGCACATAGCGGCGCACCGGGCGGGGAGCGAGTGATTCCACCAGCCTGATCAGGACGCTGCCGATCCCCGGCCGGCGGGTCGGGTGCCACCATCAACCGGCCCACCTGCCAGTCGGTCCGGTTCTCCACCCGGCCACGACCCGCTGCCACCAGGCGTCCGGACGCATCGCGCACCACCACGGTGGACCAACTGCGCGTCCAGTCGAGCACCTCTTGGTGGCTCTCGGTCAGTGCGGGTACGTCAAGGGTCCGGTTGAGCAACGCCGGCACCCAGCAGCAACGCTGCAGCACCACCAGTTCGGCCAGATCGTCCGGCTGGAACTCGCGCGCCACCGACCCGGGCATTAGCCCGGCAAGGGCGTTCGGGTCAACAGTGGCCACGAGGACCAGCCTACGAGTCGGACTCCTGCAGATCGGTTCGCTGCGTGCCGAGCCTCGCCGGGGATTCGACGAAGTCTCCGATGATGCCGGCCGCCGACTTGGGCCAGGCGAAGTACCGGACGCCGATGTTGATCATCGCGGAGATCCGGTTGCGGCCACCCAGCAGCGTCATCAGGTGCACCACCACCCACAGCACCTGCCAGGAAGCCGGTCAGCTTCGGCCCCTTGGGGAACTCGACAACTGCCGCGTTGCGTCCGATGGTCGCCATCGTGCCCTTGTCGTGGTAGTTGAACTCCTCGCGCGGCGCCCCGGACTGGTCGGCGATGATGTTGCGGGCCGCCAACCGGCCCATCTGGATGGCCGGCTGGGCCAACTGCGGCTGCGGATCGTCCTCGCACAGCGCCGCGTCACCGGCGGCGTACACGTCCGGCAACCTGACGACCTGCAGGTCTCGACCCACCGAGCCGCGCCCGCCGCGGCCCTGCGGCAGACCCCAATCCGTGACCTCTGGATGGGCACCCACGCCCCGAGGCCCAGATCACGATGTCGCAGTCCAGACGGCTGCCGTCGGCGAAGTCCAGATGGTCAGCCGAGACGGCCTTGACTGCCGGTGTTCAGCCGCACATCGACGCCGAGTCGGGACAGTTCACGCCTGGTGTACCGCTGCAGCCGACGATCGAACGGGCCGAGCAGCCGGTCGGTCATCTCGACCAGCACGACGTGGAAGCTGTCCACGCCCACCTCCGGGTAGAGCACCGGCAGGGCCTGGGTCTTCATCTCGGCCAACGCCCCCGCGGTCTCCACACCGGTGGGCCCGCCACCGACCACCACCGCGGTGAACCGCTTGTTCGGGTCGGCATCGGCGGCCATCAACTCCAGGCCGGAGAAGATGATGTCACGCACCTCCAGCGCCTGGGCGCGCGTGTAGATCAGCCGGGTGTGCTCCTGCGCGCCGGCGATGTTGAAGTAGTTCGCACCAACCCCCGGGCAGACGATCAGCTTGTCGAAGCCGATGGGCGCGCCCCGGCTGACGATCACCTGCCTGGCCTCGAAGTCGATGGCTGTCACCGTCGCCCGCCGGAAGCTGGCCAGGTGGCTGCGGTCGTTGGACGCCCAGCGGCGCAGCGAGTAGGTGACATCGCCCGGATTAAGGGCCCCCACCGCGACCTGGTAGAGAAGTGGCTGGAAGGTGGTGTACGCGTGCCGGTCGATGACGGTCACCTCGTGACCGGCCGAGGTCAACTCGCGCGCCGCGTGCAGGCCGGCGAAGCCACCACCGATGATCACCACATGGGAGTCGGTCATGACTCCAGTCTCCCCCGCCCGATCCGGCCCTTCAAATGCGCAGGTCAGCGGGTCACGCAGGCGCCCGTCGGCACCGGGTCAACCAGGGATGCCGCCGCGTCCAGCAGTGCGGCGCTGGCGGCGTCGGTCAAGGCGTAGCCGGTGTTCGGGTCGACCAGGGACATGGCGAAGACGGTGCCGGCGACCCGGCCGTCCGGGGTGAGCAGCGGTCCACCCGAGTTGCCCGGCCGCACCACGCCGCGGAAGGCATAGACCTCGCGGGCGATCCCCAGCTCGGCGTAGATGTTGCCGCCCTGCTCGGTGACCGTGCCCCGGACGCGTACCTGGCTGGCCGTGTACGAACCGCCCCACGGGTAGCCGGCGGCGATCGCGTCCGCGCCGGTGGGTTGCGACTCAACCGCCCTGGGCAGCGGCGCGGCGGTGAGTTGGGGCACAGCCAGGACCGCCAGATCCAGGTTGGGGTCGAAGCCGACGACCGTCGCGTCCAGCACCAGGTTGGCGCTGGTCACCCGTACGCTGACCGTCTGCGCGCCCGAGACGACGTGTGCGTTGGTCACCACCCGTTGTGGGGCGACCACCCAGCCGCTGCCCGACGAGTCGGTGCGGCACGCCGGGGCGTCACTGAGCACCTGGACGACGCTGTTCGCCGCCTGCTGCACCTCGGGGTTGCCCAGGGCGTCGTTGTCCGGCTCGGGGACCGGCAGCACGGGTTCGTCGCCGCCGAAAACCTTCGGCATCTCGGTGCGCAGCAGATCGACAGTGCGGGCCGGCAGGTTGTTGAACTGGTCGGGAACCGCCTGATCGATGGCCTGGTAGGCCCGGGATTCGTTGATCGCCTGCGTCAACAACGGCGGGCTGATCGGCCGAACTGCAGTCAACAGGAACCAGCTGACCAGGCAGACCATCAGTGCGGCGACCAGACCGCCGAACAGTGCATCACCGCCCTTGGCGCGATCCGACCCGCGCATCCGGCGGGCGATCGCGCCGGCGATCGTCTCACCGATGGCGATGCCCAGGAAGAAGGCGACCAGCAGGGCAACGCTGCGGGACAGCCGGGAGGAGTCCAATGCGGGGAGCAATTCGATCAAGCGAGGGCCCGCCCAGATCCCGGCGATGGCCCCGCCAACGACGCCGACCAGCCCCAACACGCCGACCAGCAGCCCCCGGCGCACCCCGAGGATGGTGCGCACGACCATGGTGACGACGACCAGGGCGTCGAGCACCATCGCGGCAGTCATCGGGACTCCTCACCACCCGGGGTCATCTGGAGGACAGTTTGAGTCTGCCACGCCCGGCTGACACGACCTGCAGCCGGCGGGCGCGTCCGGCAGCATGCTGAAGGGCCGGCACCCGGGATCTCTCCCGGCTACCGGCCCCATCACGTAGCAGGTGATTGCCTCAGACGGCTTCGGCCCGATCCAATGCGTCCAGGGCCGCGCGCGACTCGTCCAGGATCATCGCGGTCATCACGTCGCGGGCATCGTCCTCGGAGACATCGACGGCCAGCGCTATCTCGGCCAGCAGGGGCGCTGAGGCCTCCTTGAGCAGGTCCTTCTCGCCCAGCGAGAGCGAACCGCGCTCGCGACGACGCACCAGGTCGCGAACCACGGCGGCAAGCTGCAGCGGATCGCCGGTGGCGATGCTGGCCCGGTTGGCCTTGTAGCGCCTCGACCACTGCGGTTCCTCACCAATGGTGGGACCGCTGAGCACCTCGGCCAGCCGATCGAGTTCGTGGACGCCGGCCACGTCGCGAATGCCGATCTCGTCCGCCTTCGATACCGGAATGCTCACCATCAGCTTGCTACTGACCACCTCGAGCTCGGCATACTCAACCTGCTCACCACGAATGGCTCGTGACATGACTTTGGCCACCGTTGCGGGGCCGTGATGCGGGTGAATGACGGTCTGACCAACCCGGAACTTCATGTATGTCCTTGCACTTTCTCGCCCACCGGTCCCGTAAGCAAGCTCGCTCCCCGACACGCGGGGAAGTGGACCGTCCTTTGGTCCAACGGTTCGGCGAGTGCTAGTTTACCAGATTAGGAGAGCTACACCCACCCGCCGGAATATAAGCCCTAGTCAGCGCCTGATTGACGGCCAACTTCCGATTTCGCCGATAGCGTCATCGTTTCAGTTTCTCCCCCACTACCGCTGGCAACCGGGAAGATGTTGCCATGTCGAGCCCCAGGCAGCCGTACCAGTTCACCGGCGATTGGCGGGATCGGTTGGTGGTGACCGCCATCCATACCGGCCACGACCTGCGCCCCGAGGTCGCCGAGCACCTCGTCCTGGCCGAGGACGATCGGCTGCGCGAGGAGGACCCGTTCACCGACCTGATCGGCGACATCGGTAGTGGGTCGCGGATCGTCGTGCACCGCTCCCGATTCGAGGTAGACCTGAACCGGCCACCGGAGGGGGCGATCTACCGCGCCCCGGCCGACGCCTGGGATCTGGACCTGTGGGACACCGAAACACTGGCCGACGAGTTGGTCGCTGATTCCCGGGCGATCTACGACGACTTCTACTCCGAGTTGGCCGATCGGCTGGACGCGCTGGCCGCCGAGGGGCCGTTCGTCGTCTACGACGTGCACTCCTACAACCACCGACGCGACGGCGCCGACCAGTCGGCGTCCGCCCAGCAGGACAACCCGGACGTCAACGTGGGGACCGGCACGCTGGACGAGCGGTTCGCGCCGGTCGTTGCCGCCTTCATGACGGCCATGGCGGCACCACTGGCCGATGGCAGCCGACTCGACGTGCGCGAGAACGTGCGTTTCCAGGGCGGCGAGCTGTCCAAGTGGATCCACCGGCGCTACCCACGAATGGGCTGCTGCCTGGCGTTGGAGTTCAAGAAGATCTTCATGGACGAATGGACCGGCAAACCCGACCACGCACGCATCAAGCAACTCGCCGATGCGCTTGCCACCACCCGGCAACCGGTGCTGGACGCGCTGGCCAACCTGCCGGCAGCTGGCTCGGGAGTGGATCGTTGACCGAGCGCTACGCGACGACGGACCTGGCCGTCGACCGGACGCTGGCGCAACTGTCCACCAGCCTGCGCTTCATCCTGGACGTCACCCCGATGAATGCGGTGGACCTGCGCGACGACTTCATCGCCGGACGCATCGACAACCCCGAGTTCGTCTACCGGGAGTTGAGCACCGAGCCCGAAGTCACCGAACAACTGCTCTCCGAGGTCAACCTGCTCAGCGTCGAGGACCCGGCGGTCGCCACCTTGCTGCGCGGCAAGCACCGGGAACTGAGCCTGCAGGTGGAGATGCTGCGGGCCCGGGGCACCGACGACTTCCGCTCACTGAGCGTCGAGTTGTTCGGCGGCATCACCCCCGACCTGCGTGACCGGGCAACCACCATTCTGGAGCGGGTGCCACCCCGCAAGTCCAGCGGCGTCCTGGTCGGTGCCGAGGACCTGCTGGCGCTGGCCAGCGCCGAGATCGACTACTACCGCGGCATCGACCCCGATATCGCCATGCACGCCGAGATCCGCGGCGACGTCTCCGGCGTCATGGTGTCGGCGGACACACTGCTGATCGGCCCAGAGGCGGCCGTCGCGTCCGAACGGGCCAACGCGCTGCTGCAACACGAAGTCGGCACCCACCTGGTCACCCAGGTCAATGGCCTGGCCCAGCCGATCCAGGTGCTGGGCACCGGGCTGGCCGGCTACGACGAAACCCAGGAAGGGCTGGCGGTGCTGGCCGAGATCGCGGTCGGCGAGTTGACCCCCGCCCGGATCAGGCAACTGGCCGCCCGGGTACTGGCTGTGCACATGATGCTCGGAGGGGCGAGCTTCCGGGATGTCTTCAACGAACTGGTCGGCCAGGAGTTCCCGCGCGGAGTTGCCTACACCACGACGATGCGGGTCTTCCGCTCGGGCGGGCTGACCAAGGACGCGGCGTACCTGCGTGGCCTGTCCGCGTTGCTGGACCACCTGGCCGCCGGCGGGACGCTGGAACTGCTCTGGCTGGGCAAGTTCGCGTTGACGGACCTGCCGCTGATCCAGGACCTGCACCAACGCGGCATGCTCAACCCACCCCGGCTGCAGCCCCACTACCTGGCAGATCCCGAAGCTGCGGAGCGGTTGACCGCAGCCGCCCAAACCACTGACCGAACCCAACTCGTCCAAGGAGCACGCCCATGAAGATCGGATTCGTCGTTAACGACGTGGCCACCGAGCAGGCCACCTACACCACCACCCGGCTGGCGATGACTGCTGCCCAGCAGGGCCACGAGGTCTGGCTGATCGGCATCGGCGACTTCGCCTACCTGCCGGACGGCAGCCTGAGCGCCAAGGCCCGCGGCGGCGCCGAGAAGAGCTACCGCTCGCTGGAGCGCTACCTGGCCGACGTTCAGCGTCCAGAAGTCGAGCAGTTGATCCCGCTCGGCGAGTTCGACGTGGTCATGCTGCGCGCCGACCCCGCCTCCGATGCCGTGGACATGCCCTGGCGCAACTCCGCCGAGGTGGCCTTCGGCGAACTGATCGCCGCCACCGGCGTGCTGGTCGTCAACGACCCGAGCACGCTGTCGACCGCGCTGTCGAAGGCCTACTTCCAGCACTTCCCCGAAGTCGTGCGGCCACAAACGCTGATCAGCCGCGACCAGGAGCAGATCAGCGAGTTCGTCGCCGAACTGGGCGGCCGGGCGGTGCTCAAGCCACTGCAGGGCTCGGGCGGATCGGGGGTCTTCCTGATCAACCAGGACGAGAAGCCCAACATGTCGCAGATCATCGAGGCGATTGCGCGCGACGGGTACGTGGTGGCCCAGGAGTACCTACCGGCAGCGAAGAACGGTGACGTGCGGATGTTCGTCATGAACGGCGACCCCCTGCAGGTCGACGGCCAGTACGCGGCCTTCCGTCGGCGCAGCAGCGGATCGGACATGCGCTCGAACATGTCCGCCGGCGGCAAGGCCGAGGCGGTCAAGGTGACCGACGAGATGCTGTCCCTGGTCGACCTGGTGCGGCCGAAGCTGGTCGCCGATGGCATGTTCCTGGTCGGCCTGGACATCGTCGGCGACAAGCTGATGGAGGTCAACGTGTTCAGCCCGGGCGGGCTGGGCAGCTGCCAGAAGCTCTACGACGTGAACTTCTCGCCGGCCGTCATCGCCGACCTGGAGCGCAAGCTCGAAATCCGGCGGCACTACAACGGCCGGCTGGCCAACCGGACGCTGGCGACGCTGTAGCCCTCAGAACCAGGCCGGGTCGCGCACCTGGTCGCGGCCGAGCCAGGCGGCGTCGCCCACCTCCGGACGCGCCGCGATGGCCGAGACCTCGACCAGCGCGCCCGGCACGGCCAGTTGCTGCACGATCGCGACGCTGATCAGCGGCAGCGAGTTGGCGATCCAGATGCCCGGCAGCGACCTGCTGGGCGCCCGACAGGTCGGTGCCGGCCACCGCCTTGATCTCCAGGCTGACCAGGTTGGCAGGCTGCGCGCCGGCCGCGGCCAGGCAGGCCAGCACGTTGGCCATCACCTGTTCGGTCTGGGCCGTGGCGTCGCCGGCCCCCACCAGGGCACCGGACGCGTCGATGGCGTTCTGCCCACCGACGAAGACCAGTGATGCGCCGGCCGGAACGACCGTGGCCTGGGAGTAGTAGGGCGACCGGTGCAGTGCCTCGGGGTTGATGCGTTCCACGCTCACGCTTGGTTCTCCTGTCGTGCCAGCCATTCGGTCAGATCATCGAGGGTCGGGTGGTCGAAGGTGAAGCCGGATTCCAGCAGCGCTGCGGGAACCTGGTTCTGGCTGGCGGTGATCAGGTCGGTCGTCTGGCCCATCGCGGTACGGATCGCCCAGGTCGGGACGCCCAGCATTGCCGGCCGGTGCAGCGCCGCGGCCACCGCCCGGACCACCTCGGCGTGGCTGTTCGTCGCTGGCGCCGCCAGGTTGACCGGGCCGCTGATCGGGTTGTCGATCAGCCAGGTGATCGCCCGCACTTCATCGACCAGGCTGATCCAGGGCCAGATCTGGCTGCCGGGTCCCAATGGGCCGCCGACGCCCAGGCGCAGCAACGGCCACATCGGCCCGAGCGCGCCCGCTCGCGGCGCCATCACCAGGCCGGTGCGGAAGATCGCCACCCGATTGCCCGCCTCAGCCGCGGGACGCGTCGCGTCCTCCCACTGGCGGACCAGTTCGGCCATGAAGCCGGTGCCGCCGGCGCTCTGCTCGGTCAACGGCTCGGTCCCACGATCGCCGTAGTAGCCGACGGCGGAGGCGCTGATCAGCGTCGCCCGGGGGCCCAGGGACGCGGCGGCCCGCGCCAGCGTCCGGGTTGGCTCGACGCGCGAGGCGAGCAACTCACGTTTGTAGCTGTCCGTCCAACGGCGGCCGATCGACGCCCCGGACAGGTTGACGAAGGTGTCGACGGTGCTGCAGGCCGAGAAGTGCAGGTCGCCCCGGCTTGGATCCCAACCCACTTCGTCCGGCTGCACGGCTGCCTTGCGCACCAACCGCAGCACCTGGTCGCCGCGAGCCCGCAGGTGCTGGACCAGGGCAGTGCCGATCAGTCCGCTCGCACCGCCGATCGCAATCGTCGCCATGCCTGAATGCTATTGGCTAGCGGCAGTCCGCAACAGGACTGGACCCCTCGGTTCTGCCCGCCCCGAGCGAAGCTCGCCTAGGATGGCCGAGCATGGAACGTGGACTCTCGCTGAATGCTGTCCGCGGCCTGCTACCTGTCGTCCAGACCCCGTTCGACGCCGACGAGGCCATCGATTACGCCACCTACCGAAGCCAGCTTGACTGGGTCTTCGACCAGCAAGTGGATGGGGCCGTGGTGGCCATGGTTTCGGAGGTGCTTCGGCTGTCCAGCGTCGAGCGCGACGAACTGATTGCGGTGACCGCCGAGGTCTGCGGTGAGCGCGGCCTGGTCAGCGTGGGCAGCGTGGGGGCCGAGTCCACCCGGGTGGCCGTCGCGCACGCGCGCACCGCCCAGGCCAACGGCGCGACCGCCGTCATGATCACTCCGCCGATGCTCACCGGTCACAGCGAGGCGAACCTGCGCCGCTACTTCGGGGCCGTGATCGAGGCGATCGACCTGCCGGTGATCATCCAGGACGCGAGCGGCTACGTGGGCAAGGCGATGTCGGCAGGCTTCCAGGCCTCGTTGTGGCGCGACCACGGCCCGCGGGTGTTGTTCAAGCCCGAGGCCCATCCGATCGGCCCGCAGTTGACCGAACTGCTGGACGCGACGGACGGCCAGGCCGGCATCTTCGACGGCACCGGTGGCATCTTCTTGGTGGAGGCCCATCGGCGCGGGGTGATCGGCACCATGCCGGCCGCCGACCTGATCTGGGCGGTGGCTGCCCTGTGGCGGGCACTGGAGGCCGGCGATGCCGAGCGGGCCGACCGGATCGCCGACCCGCTGTCGCGCATCGTGTCGATGCAGACCAGCCTGGATTCCTTCGTCGCCATCGAGAAGCACCTGTTGGTGGCCCAGGGCATCTTCACGTCCGCACGACTGCGCAGCCCGGATAGTTCGGGCTTGGACGCGGTCACCCTGGCCGAGATCGACAGGCTGGCGGCGATCTTGCACGACGCGGTGGCTGGCTGACGAGTCCCTGGCCCCAAGCGGGATCCAGCAGCGCCAGGGGCTACTGAGTCAGACTCAGCCCTGGCGCTTCTGGATGGACGCCCACTCGTCGCGCAGCCCGACAGTGCGGTGGAAGTGCATCAACTCGCCGGGATCGACGGCGAAGTAGCCGAGCCGTTCGAACTGGACGACCTGACCGGGCTTCGCCTCACCGAGCGCTGATTCGACCTGGCAGCCGTGCAGCACCTCACGGGACGCTGGGTTCAGGTCGTCCAGCGGCTCGCCGGTCGCCTCGCCGGGCAGGGTTGCCGAGAACAACCGGTCGTAGAGCGCGACCGACGCCTCGACGGCATGCGGTGCGGACACCCAGTGCATCGTCGACTTGACCTTGCGGCCGTCGGGCGCGTCGCCACCCCGGGTGGCCGGGTCGTAGGTGGCCAGCACCTCGATCACGTTGCCGGCTGCGTCCTTGACCACGTCGGTGGCCGTGACGAAATAGGCACCGCGCAGCCGCACCTCGCGTCCGACCGACAGCCGGAAGAACTTTGGCGGCGGTACCTCGGCGAAGTCCTCGGCCTCGATGAACAGTTCGCCGCCGAAGGCGACCTGACGGGTGCCGTCGTCCGGGTTCTCCGGGTTGTTGGCGACCTCGAAGTACTCCACCTGGCCCATCGGCCAGTTGGTGATGGTCAGCTTGAGCGGACGCAGCACCGCCATCCGGCGCTGCGCAGTCTTGTTCAGGTCGCGACGCACGTAGCTCTCGAGTTCTTCGATGGCCTGGCGCGAGTTCGTCTTGGACACCCCCATGTCGCGGCAGAAGGCGACGATCGCGGACGCCGGGTAGCCGCGCTTGCGCAGCCCGGACAGGGTTGGCATCCGCGGGTCGTCCCAGCCATCGACGATCCCCTCGGCGACCAGCTTGGCCAGCCGGCGCTTGGACGTGACGGTGTGGGTCAACTCGAGCCGGGCGAACTCGATCTGCTTCGGCTGCTCGTAGGGCAGCGGCAGTTGCTCCAGGCACCAGTCGTAGAGCGGGCGGTGGCTGACGAACTCCAGCGTGCAGATGGAGTGGGTGACGCCTTCCAGCGCGTCCGACTGCCCGTGCGCCCAGTCGTAGGTGGGGTAGATGACCCACTGGTTATGGGTGCGGTGGTGGTGGCCGTGCCGGATCCGGTAGAGCACCGGGTCACGCAACTGCATGTTCTCGGCATTCATGTCGATCCGGGCCCGCAGCACCCGCGAACCCTCCTCGAACTCGCCGGCCTTCATCCGGCGGAACAGATCCAGGTTCTCGGTGATCGTCCGCTCCCGGTACGGCGATTCGATGCCGGGCTTGCCGTAGCCGCCGCGCTGCGCCGAGATGGTCTCGCCGTCCTGGTCGTCGACATAGGCCTTGCCCTGCAGGATCAGGTACTCGGCCCACTCGTAGAGCCGGTCGAAGTAGTCGGACGCATAGAGGATGCGCTTGGGCTCGAAACCCAGCCAGCGCACGTCCGAAATGATCGAGTCGACGTACTCGGTCTCCTCGGTTTCGGGGTTGGTGTCGTCGAAGCGCAGGTTGCAGATGCCGCCGAAGTTCGCGGCGGTGTCGAAGTCGACCGTGATCGCCTTGGCATGGCCGATGTGCAGGTAACCATTCGGCTCGGGTGGGAAGCGGGTCTGGACGCGTCCGGAATAGGTACCAGCCGCGTTGTCGACGCGGACGATCTCGCTGATGAAGTCCCCAGCCGAGGACGCGGGCTCGCTCATGGCTGCCGAGTCTAGCCGGACGCGAACCGCTGTTCGGACGCGCCCGGGAGCACGGCCGGCGCCGGGCTCACTTGCGCTTCTTGCCGTCCCGGTTGACCCCGGTGAGTCCGTTGATCAGGGCGCTGACGACCGTGATGATGATGGAGCCGAAAAGGGCGGCGGTCCAGCCGTCCACCGTGAAGGCGATGCCCAACTGGCCGGCCAGCCAGGCGCTGAACATCAGCATGGCGGCGTTGATGACCAGGATGAACAGCCCCAGGGTGAGCAGGATCAGGCAGCCGCTCAGCCCTTCGGCGATCGGCTTGACGATGGCGTTGACCGCGCCGATGATGACGGCCACCGCGATGAAGGTGATCACGTGGTTCGCGGACGCGTTGTCGGTGGCCCCCGTCGCACCGACGGAAATGCCCGGCACCAGGAGCGCCGCAACCCAGACAGCGACCGCTGTGGCGGCGATGCGTAGCAGCAGATTCACACCTCCTGTCTACCAGCCGACCGGTAGCCAGGCTCGGCTCGACTAGATTCGGTGCCAACGACAGGAGATCACGGTGAGCGACAAGCGGGGACAGGGGGCCACTGCCCAGCGCCCGCCCGACCCCCCGAACCTGGCTGCCCGGGTCCTCGAATGGCGCACGTGGCGACTCGCCGCGGTGCTGGCGATCTGCGTCCTGCTCGCCATCGCTGTGTGGCGGACGATCGATGACCGTGAACCGGAGCCCCCGCCAGTCACCAGCAGCAGCCCGGCGGCATCGACCACCGCGCCCGCGCCGGCGACGGCCACCCCTGCCACAGTGACCGCCACCCCTGCCACGACGGCAGTAACGAGTGGGCCAACGCAGGCACCGACAACAGCGGAGACTTCGCAGGCCCCCGCCCGGCCGCCGCTCAACCCCAAGTCCCCGGGCGTGCCGCACCAGTCGAGTACCCGTTCGCCGTCCTGGCAGCCGAACCGAACCGCGCCTCGCGAGGGCATAGCGCCAACGCTGCCGATGCGGGAGGCGGCCGAGTTCTTCGCCGACACCGATGTGCGTGGGCTGATCACTGTGCTGGCCGCCCGCTGGGTGCCCGCCACGGGTGCCCGGGAGCCGCTGGCCGGTTACGAGTTCCTCGCGGTCCAGGTGCAGATCGAGGCGCTCGACGGCCCGGTGCGCTACGGGCCGACCAATGCCTTCGTCACGGATGCGGACGGCGGCGGCTACACGTTCATCTACAACTCCGCGCTGGAAACCGACTATCCGCAGTTCGAGATCGAGGAGTTGCCGGCCGGTCAAATGATCACCGGGTGGATCGTCTTCGAACTGCCGCGCGCCGACGTGACCTTCGTCTACCAGAGCTACGAGGAGCAGGCGATCCGCGTCAAGGTGCCCGGTGGGCCGGTGGCTAACCCGGTCGAGCCCGACCTGCCGCTGGACGTGGAGTTCAAGCAGACCCTCTATTCGGGTGAGGGCACCGTGGGGGTGGAGGGGGCCAGTTGGTTCAGCGAGGCGCTGCACGCACAACCGGGTCTGGGCAATGAGTTCCTGGCCGTGAAGGTCCGCATCACCGCGGGGCACGGCGGTTACGGCATCAGCGACTCCCAGTTCGCCATCACCCTGCCGGACGGTGAAGTGGTGGCACCCATTCCCCTCGAGAGCGAGACGTTCCGGCCGGCGTTCACCGGGGCTGACCTGGTCGAGGACGACCAGTTGGCCGGCTGGATCATCTTCGAACTGCCGCGGCAGGAGGTCACGTTGACGCTGCGGGGCTTCGGGGACGAGGAGTTGGGCAGCGTCCAGATCCCTGACTGACGCCGGGTCGTGCCCGCCGTCACGCGTCAGTGGCGGGTTACGATGTCGGGAACCACCTGGAGGAGACCTTGAGCGATCCCACGTCGTCGGCCGCGGACGAGCTATCGGTCTACGACTCCGTGCCGCTGAGTCCCAGCCAGGCCGGGCGTTCCATCACCGGGCCCCGGGCCGGCAGCAGCGCGACCTCGATCGGCCGCGCCCCATCGATGCAGGTCACGATGGCGCTGTTGGCGACGTTGCTGGTCACCTCGCTGGTCGTGCTGGTCGCCGGGCTGGCGATGGCGCGCGAGCAGGACGCGTCCCAGTTCATCAACCTCACCCTGATCACCCTGGGCGGTTGCCTGGTGGTGTGGCACCTGCGCTCGCTGCTCACCGGCAGTGGGCGCCGCACCGCGATGATCAGCAGTTGGCCGTGGGTCGGGCTGGCCGTGGTCGCCGCCTTCGGTCTGGCGCTGGGGTTCTCGCTCTTCGACCTGCTCACCGGCGCGCGCAGCGCGTCCCGGATCGCCCTGGTGGTGGCGGGGGTGGTCGGAATGATCGCCGGGCTGATCGGGTTCATGCGCGACTCCGACCTGCGCGAGCGGGGAGCACATCGGCCCAGGCCGCAGCCGGTCGCCGAGCCGGAACCGGAACCCGAACCGGTGATCGTCTTCGACCCGACCGGCGAGGACGAGTTGCGTCCCCGCGGCAGTTGGCCACAACCGAAGCGCGGTTCGTTGGCCGACGCCTCCCTGTGGGAGGAGCCGGCCGATCAGGACGAACCACCCCAGCGGGCGCGCCGCGGCGCCTGAGCCCAGCTGATCTCTGGCCGGGACACGGGCTCAGACCAGGCCGATCAGCACCAGCACCGCACCGAAGACGTTCGCCAGGGCGTGGATCAGGTAGCTGGGCACGATCGAGCCGCCGGCCATCCGTTCATTGATGTAGCCGATGATCGCGCCGATCCCGCCGGAGAAGACGCCGGTGGCCAGCGCCCCCCACGGGCCGATCCCCATGAAGTAGAACGGCACGGCGTGGGCCAACCCGAAGAGCACGGCCTGCACGGTGTTGCCCGCCACGAAACCGAACCGGGCCGCGATGCGCTTCAGCAGGAAGCCACGAAAGACGCATTCCTCCAGGAACGACGTCTGGACCAGGGCGCTGACCAGCATTGCCGGCGCCGCCACCCAGCCCATCCCGGTGTAGATCGAGTTGCTGGTCTGCCCGGTCAGCAAGGGGACCAGCAACAGGCTGACCGCGGCGAACGCGACAAGGGAGCCCACCACCATGATGACGAGCCTGACGGGTCGGTCGGTCGCTGGACGCGTCCAGCCCAGCCAGCCGAAGAAGCCGCGCTCTCGCCGGGCGGAGACGAGCCACCAGATCAGTGGGATCGCCAGCATCAGGGCGGCCTGGAAGGCAGTGGAGATGAGGGTGGTGACGAAGTCGAACACGGTTCAGCGCTCCTGGACGAGGTGTCATGGACTCTTGCTGAACAGCCTTGTCGTCAAGCATCTGCTGAACATCGGCCGAAACGTTGGACCCCGGCTCAGTCGAAAGTCGAACCAGCTGGTGCGGTCGGTAGCCGCAGGGTGAAGGTGGACCCCAACCCCGGCCCCTCGGAGGTGGCGGTCAGCGTCCCGCCGTGGGCCTGTGCCAGGTGGCGTGCGATGGTCAGCCCGATGCCCGAACCGCTCTCGTTGCCAACCCCGCGCCGCCCGGAGACCCGGTAGAACCGCTCGAAGATCTTCTCCAGGTCGTCTGCGGCGATGCCCTCGCCGGTGTCGGTCACGGTGATCACCGCCGACTGGCCATCGCGGACACAGCCGACGTCGATCCGGCCGCCCGGCGGGGTGGCCCGAATCGAGTTGCCGATCAGGTTGGTGACGACCTGCGAGATCCGGTCGGCATCTGCCCGGGCCGGGATGGGATCGGTGGCCTTGCAGGTCAGTTCGATGCCGGCGTCGCTGGCCTGCGGACGCAGCCGCTCGGCCACCCGGGCGACCACCGCCGCCAGGTCGACGTCGGTGGGCTCCAGGTTGAACCGGCCCTCCTCGGCACGGGACAGCGAGCTCAGGTCGTTGCTCAACCGGTGCAACCGCCTGGCCTCGGTGGCCAATTCGGCCAGATTCTCCTCGGACGCAGGCACCACGCCATCGATCATCGCCTCGACCTGGGAGTCGATGATGGTCAGCGGGGTGCGCATCTCGTGGCTGACCTCTCCCAATAGCCGGACGCGCCGGCGCTCGGTCTCGGTCAGCCGGGTTGCCATCGCCCCAACGTCATCCACCAACTCGGCCAGTTCCACGGTGCTGGGGTTGGGCAGTTCGGTCTGGTAGTCGCCTTCGGCGAACCGGCGGGTGACCGCCCGCAAGGCGGTGACCGGCTTCAGCACCCGGCGGGCCGCGAGGAAGCCGAGTGCGATGGCCGCGACCAGGCCCGCCAGCAGCCCCCAGACCAGGGCCTGCTCGATCGCGGTGACCACCTGGACCCGCAACCCCTGCCCGGTACCGCGTCCCTGCCCGGTGCCGTGCTGGGTGACGCCCAACCGGTCAAACAGCGTTGGGGCGAGCAGCACCACCAGCAGGCCGGCCACGGTCAGCGAGACCAGGGCCACCACCACGTGGGAGATCACCAGCTGGACGCCAAGCCGGCGCAGCGGTCCGGACGGTCGGGGTGCCATGGTCGTCACCGGCTGGCGGCGGGCAGGAACTTGTACCCGACGCCGCGCACCGTCGCGATGAACCGCGGCTGGGCGGTGTCGTCGTCCAGGGCCTTGCGCATCGTCCGGATGTGTACGTCCACCACCCGCTCGTCGCCGTAGAAGTCGTACCCCCAGACTCGCTCCAGCAGTTGGGCGCGCGACAGGACGCGTCCGGGGTGCTCGGCCAGTGCGGTCAGCAGGTCGAAGTCGAGCGCGGAAAGCTCCACCGGACGCCCGTCAACCGTGACCTCGCGGGCGGCGCGGTTGATGACCAGGTCGCCGATCCGCAGCAGGTCCTCGTCCTGATCGTGGGCCGCCGCGTCCATTCGCCGGAAGACCGCCTTGATCCGGGCGGCCACCTCGCGGATGCTGAACGGCTTGGTGACATAGTCGTCCGCCCCGACATGCAGCCCGACCACCTTGTCGGTCTCCTCGGCCCGGGCGGTGAGCACCAGCACGTAGACGCTGGAGGTGCGGCGCAGCGTGCTGAGCACTTCGAGCCCGTCGATGTCGGGCAGCCCGATGTCCAACAGCACTAGGTCGATCGGGGTGGCCGGCTTGCCCGGCACACCGAGCGCTTCGAGCGCCTCAGCGCCGGTGGCCGCCTCGACCACGTGATGGCCTTCGGCGGTCAGGTACTGATTGAGCACCCGCCGGATGCCCGGCTCGTCATCGACCACCAGCACTGTTCTGCCCACGCTCCCATTCTGACCTCCGCTGGATGATTCACGGCCGCACTTCATCAAGCCTTCACGAACCACGCACCGAAACCCCCGAACGGGCCGGATTGAGTGGTTCCATCAGCCGGAAACCACCGGCAGCCAGCACACAGTGGATTCTTGAGGAGCAGAAATGATGAAGATCAAGCGCACAGCCGGCGCACTGGTGGCCGGCGTGGCAGCAATCAGCCTGGGCGTCGTGCCCTTCGCCGCCGCGGCGCCGGGCGACCTGTCCGAAGCCGAGGCAGCCGAGTTGGCGTTCATGCGGGAAGAGGAGCGGGTGGCCCGTGATCTCTACCAGGCGTTCTTCGACATGTACGACGGTGCCCGTCCGTTCTCCCGGATCGTCAACGCCGAGCAGCAGCACTACGACCAGGTGGGCAACCTGCTGGTGACCTACGGGATCGCCGATCCGTCCGCCGGTCTGAGCGCCGGTACCTACTCGAACCAGGCGCTGCAGGAGTTGTACAACACCTGGTATGCCGCTGGAAGCGCCTCGCTCGAGGCCGCCTACCAGGTGGGTGTCGACCTGGAGACTCGCGACATCGCGGATCTCGAGGACGCCATCGCGGCCACCGGGACCGACGCCGTCAAGGTCGTGTTCGAACGGCTGCAGGCTGGCTCGGAGAACCACCTCACCGCGTTCACCAACGCCGTCAACGGCCAGATCGGCACCGGCATCAAGGCCGGCAATCCGCAGGGCAATGGCCAACGCGCCGGCATGGCCGGCCAGGGCATGGGCCGGGGCGGTCAGGGCCAGCAGGGCGCGGGCCTCGGTACCGGTGCTCCGCAGGGTCAGCAGGCCGGACGGCAGGGCACCGGCTCGCAGAATGGGACACAGCAGGGCCCGCGGGATGGCTCGGGTCCCCTCGGTGACGGCAGTGGAATCTGCCCGGTGACGCAGGGCTGATTGGCGGCGTACACGCGCGAACAAGGGGAGGTCCGCTACGCAGCAGGCGTGGCGGCCCCCCCTTCATCACGTCCGGCGACGGGCTCAGCCGAGCTGCTCGCCGGTGGCGGCCGGTCGATCGGTGGCGGCGTACTGCGACCACGAACCCACGAAGAGCCGGCCACGTCCCAGGCCGGCGTGCTCCATCGCGAGCAGGTCGCTGCAGGCGCTGACGCCGGACCCGCAGTAGACGATGGCCTCGGACGCGTCGCCCACCCCGAGGTCCACGAAGCGGTCGCGCAATTGAGTTTGGCTCAAGAAGCGGCCGGACGCGTCCAGGTTGCCCATGCAGGGCGCAATCAGGGCGCCGGGGATGTGGCCGGGCCGCGGATCGACCGCCGCCGACGCCCCGGTGTAGCGTTCCGCAGCCCGTGCGTCCAGCACCAATGGGCCGGCGACGGCCTCATCGATGGTGGCCGTCACGTCCGGGCCCCAACCCCGAATACCGAAGGTGACATCGCCCTCGGGCTCAGCAGGTTCCTCGGTGCTCAACTCGCCGGCCCAACTGGCCAGTCCGCCGTCCAGCAGCGCCGCGTCCACCCCGATCGCGCGCAACATCCAGACCAACCGGCCCGCCGAGAAGCCACCGTTGTCGTCGTAGGCGACCACGACCGAGTCATCACCGATCCCGGCGTCGACCATCGCGGACGCGAAGTCCTCCGGGTCGGGCAACGGGTGCCTACCGCCCAGTTCGCCGGCTGGGGGCGCGGACAGGTCCTCGTCCACGTCCAGGAAGACGGCACCGGGAATGTGCCCGGCATCGTAGGCCGCTCGCCCCGACCGGCCGTCGAGGTACCAGCGCACATCGGCGATCACCGCCTCGGGATGGTTCTTCAGCCAGTCAACATCGACAATCGCAGGGATCATGGCGTCAGCCTACGACCGCCGATCACCACGTAGCTGCCAGAAGCACGGCGTCCCGAACCGCCCCGGACGCGGCGCTTCCCTTCGGGCAGTTTGCTTCCCGTGCAAGGCGAGCGTTTCGCCGGACGGGAAGCGTCGTCCACCGGGTGCTGCTGTCAGCCGCCAGCCGCCCCGAAGGCCCGGACGTCAGAGGCTGTCGCCGAAGTCCTCCCGGAAGCGGGCGAGCAACTGGGCCGGCCAGTCGGTGACGGGTGCCAGGCGACCATAGAAGAAGCGCAGGATCTCGGGTTCCTCGATCCACTCCATGCCGCCCACCAACCGACGGTTCTGGTAGAGCCAGTCGATCCGGTCGATCGCGTAGTTCACCTGGGAGAGCGTGAACACCCGGCGCGGCATGGCCAGGCGCACCAGTTCCATGTCGGCCATCGGTTCGACACCCTCGGCGTCGCGCTGCTCGGACATCGTGCCGCGCTCCATGCCGCGCACGCCGGACGCCAGGAAGAGCGCCGAGGCGAGCGCTGCCGCCGGGTACTGCTGCTGCGGGATGTGGTCGAGGAAGCGCAGCGCGTCCAGATGTGCACCCAGCCCGCCGGCGGGGGTGATCACCGGGATATTGCGCCGGTCGAGTTCGTTGACCATGAACTCGATGAACTGCGGACCCTGGTTGATCATGTCCTCGTCCATGGTCTCGTCCAGACCGACGGTGATCGCCTCCATCTCGCGCACGCTCATGCCGCCGTAGGTGAGGAAGCCCTCGAACATCGGGACGAACCCGCGCAGCCGCTTGTAGGTCTCCTCGTCGCGGATGCAGATGCCACCACCGCGGCCGAAACCGAGCTTGCGGGCCGAGAAGTAAACGACGTCGGACGCGTCCGCCATCGCCATGGTGATCTCGGGAATGGTCATCTGCTCGCAACCGGGCTCGCGGGTCTTGATGAAGTACAGGTTGTCGGCCAGCAGGGACGCGTCCAGCACCAGCGGGATCTGGTGCTCGCGGCAAACCGCCGAGACCTCCTTGAGGTTGGCCAGCGAGAACGGCTGGCCACCGATCAGGTTGGTGCCCGCCTCCATCCGGACGAAGCTGATCGACTCCGCCCCGTCGGACGCGATCAGCTCGCGCAGCGCGTCCACGTCGAAGTTGCCCTTGAATGGATGTGAACTGGTCACCTCGAGACCCTCGGGGCGGATCAGTTCGAGCACCTTGCCACCGTGCACCACGATGTGCTGCTTGGTGGTGGTGAAGTGGTAGTTCATCGGCACCCAGGTGTCGGGACGCACCAGGACGGTGGCCAGGATGTTCTCGGCGGCGCGGCCCTGGTGGGTGGGCAGGAACCACTTCATGCCGAAGATCTCGACCAGTTTGTTGTAGAGCCGGGTGTAGGTGGCTGAACCTGCGTAGGCATCATCGGCGGTGAACATCGCTGCCTGCTGGTCCTGGCTCATGGCGTTGACGCCGGAGTCGGTCAGCATGTCCAGGAAGACATCGGCGTTCTGCAGCAGGAAGGTGTTGTGGCCGGCCGCGGTGATTGCCTCGAGTCGCTGCTCGATCGGCAGCAGCGTCAGCTTCTGGATGATCCGGACCTTGTGCATCTCCAGTGGCAGCTGCTGGCCTCGGTAGAACGTCACCTTCGACATCGGGCTTCCTCCTTGAACGCGTCCGGGTGGCGTGTTTCATCCTTCCACGAGCCCTTTTCGCCGCCGAGCAGGGGTCGAACGGCGAGACCCGCCGCTAGGGTGGGCGAGTGACTGAAACCCGGACCCCCACCGCCGCCGACGAGTTGGCCGAGCGCCACTACGCGGCCACCCTCGAACTCAGCCCGATCGAGGCCACCTACCTGGGGTTGGACCTGAATCAGGATCGCTACGACGACCTGTCGCCGGCTGGCCGGGACGCCATCGCCGACCTGGCGAAGCGCACGCTGGCCGAGGCGGAGGCGATCACTGCGACGGACGCGACCGACCGGGTTACGTTGGCCGCACTACGGGAGCGGTTGGGCCTGCAACTGGCCGCCCACGAGGCAGGTGCCGACCTGCTCAGCGTCAACGGCATCGTGACCGGGCTGCATGACGTCCGGGAGAGCCATGACCAGATGCCCCAGGACAGCGATGACGACTGGGCCCGGATCGGACGCCGAATGCGCGCGGTCCCCGAAGCGATCGATGGCTGGTTCGAGAGCCAACACGCCGCCATCGCCGCCGGGCTCGCACCCGCCGCCCGCCAGGTCGACCTGCTGGTCGAACAGATCCGCGGCTGGGTTGCGTCCGGGGGCGCTTTCGACACGCTCCAGGCCTCAGCCGGCGATCGGCCGGACGCCGTCAGCAAGGAGTTGGCAGCGGGCACCGAGATAGCGAAGCAGGCCTTCGCCGCTGCTGCCGACCGGATCGTCGCCGAACTGGCGCCCCGGGCGACCACGGTGGACGGGGTCGGCCGCGATCGCTACGAACTGGCGTCCAAGGAGTTCCTCGGCACCCGGGTGGACTTCGACGAGACCTACGAGTGGGGCCAGGCAGAAGTGGCCCGGCTCAGCGCCGAGATGGCCGAGACGGCCGAGCAGATCCTGCCGGGGGCGAGCGTGGCAGAGGCGAAGGCGCACCTCGCGTCCGACCCCGCGTATCGGTTGAAGGGCACCGCCGCCCTGCAGAACTGGATGCAGGGCAAGGCCGACGAAGCGATCGCCGCGCTGGTGGACGGTGGCCACTTCCAGATCCCCGAGCCGTTGCGCCGCATCGAGTGCCGGATCGCCGACACCCAGGACGGTGGCATCTACTACACCGAGCCGAGTGACGACCTGTCCCGGCCGGGCCGGATGTGGTGGTCGGTGCCCGAGGGCAACGATGAGTTCGGCATCTGGAAGGAGTTGACCACCGTCTACCACGAGGGCGCCCCCGGCCACCACCTGCAACACGCGATCGCGTTGGCCAACAAGAACCTGAACCGCTGGCGTCGCAACGGGCTGTGGGTCTCGGGACACGGCGAGGGCTGGGCGCTGTACGCCGAACGGCTGATGGACGAGTTGGGCTTCCATACGCCGGCCAGCCGGATGGGCATGCTGGACGAGTCGATGCTGCGGGCCGTTCGGGTCGTGATCGACGTCGGCGTGCACTGCCACTTGCCGGCCCCCGCAGCGGCCGGCGGTGGTGAATGGACGTTCGAGAAGGCCTACGACTACTTCAACTCGCTGGTCACCAATACTGAGTCGGCAGCGCGCTTCGAGGTCTCCCGCTACTTCGGCTGGCCGGGGCAGGCCCCCAGCTACAAGATGGGCGAGCGGGTGTGGTTCGACCTGCGCGAGCAGGTGCGGGCGGCCCAGGGCACGGCCTTCGACCTGGCCGAATTCCACCAGCGCACCCTCGAGTTGGGCACGCTGGGCCTGGACACGCTGCGCGAGGCGGTTGCCGAGGTCTACGACCTCTGAGCAGGTGAGCCCGGACGCGGCGTCAGCTGAGCCCGCGCGGCACCGGGGACGAGATCGGGCCGCGCCACTGGGCGGCGGCCTGCCGTAGCAGTGCTTCGCCGTCGACGCGGTGGCCAGCCATGGCGTCCACCAGCGGGCCCTGCGGCTGGGTGCCCGCGGGCGCGGGCTGCGAGAGGACCAACTGGGCCACCCGGCGCACCACCCGGGTCAGCGAGACTGACGCATCCCAGACCAGGGCGACCGTGCGTCCATCATTGGCGCCTGCGATCGGCCGCACGATCAGGTCATCGTGACCGAAGGCCATCAGGGCCAGTTCGTTGATGATGCCGACGCCCATTCCCAGCCGAACCAGGTTCAACAAGGTGTTCGGCTGCTCGGTGCAGGCCCGCACCCGCGGGGTGACGCCCCAGCGGGACAGGGCGGCGGCGAACTCGGATTCGATCTGATTGCCGGGACGCGCAATGACGATGTGATCCAGGCCCGACAGTTCGGCTGGCGTCATCGGCCGGTCCGACGCCCCATCGCTGCCCGCGGCCGCAGGCAGGACGGCGACGTAGCGCTCGCGCCACAACGGGATGGCGGCGATCGATGGGTGCTCGGTGGCCGAACTCAGCGCCTGCACCGCGAGATCCAGGGACCGACCCACCAGCCCGGTGACCAGCGGCACGGACGTGCGCTCGGTGAGCTCGATCGACACGTCCGGCTCCTCGCGCGCAGCGCGGGCCAGCAGGCCGGGCATGTAGACGCCGCTGATGGACGGATGCGTCCCGACGATCACCGTGCCGCGCAGGCCGGTGCTCGGGCCCGCGAAGGCGTCCGCGGCCTCGTCCAGGCTGCGCAGCACCTGTCTGGCATGGCTCGCCATCACCACGCCCGCCTCGGTGAGCACGATGGGCCGGCGCGTCCGATCAAACAGCAGGCGGTCGACCGCAGCCTCCAACTGGGCCACATGGGTGCTGACGCGCGGTTGTGAGCTGTGCAGTCGCTCAGCGGCCGCGCTGAAGCTGCCGGCCTCGGTCACCGCCAAGAACGATTCCAGCCATTCCGGCTGGAAATACTGGCGCCCCATCTCCCCGTCCTTTTGTATCCAGATTCTGGATAGTAACTATACGATACCTGCAGTAACCCTGTGAACTGCGTTCTGATAAGGGAAGATGCAGTAGGTATACAGGATTGCGGAAATATCGTTCGGTCACAATTGGATATAGGACACGCAAAACCCGTGGCCAGTGGTCCTAGGATCATCACATCCGATAATGCGGCGCGCAGCCAGCCGCTGCACAGGACGGCACTGCAGCCCAACCGGCCGGAAGTACGGCCCCAACCACTAGGGGAATTACATGATCAGCAGTCGCTTGAATCGCAAGACCAGAGTCGGCCTCGCCATCACGGCCGCCCTCGCCCTGGGCCTGTCGGCCTGTGGCGGCGGCGGAAGCGCCGGCGGCGCGTCCAGCTCGGCGAGCGAACCTTCGTCGGCAGCCGCAACGAGCGCCGCCACCAGCGCCGCCTCCGAGGCCCCGACCGCTACCTGTGATCTGGCTCCCGACTACCCCAACGGACCGATCGAAGTCGTCGTGGCCTGGGCCGCCGGCGGCGGTACTGACGGTGTGGCGCGTCTCGTCGCCGCCGAACTCTCCCAGCGCCTGGATGTCCAGGTCAACGTGGTTAACCGCACCGGCGGCGCCGGCGTGGTCGGCCACAGCGCAATGGTCGACGCTGAGCCCGACGGCCAGACCCTCGGCCTGGCCACCGTGGAAATCGGCATGATGCACTGGCAGGGCATCACCGAGATCAGCGGCGAGGACCTCACCTTCATCGGCCAGGTCAACCAGGACCCGGCTGCCATCACCGTCGCGGCTGACGCCAAGTGGAACACCGCCAAGGAACTGATGGACGACATCGCGGCCAACCCCGGCATGTACAAGGCATCCGGCACCGGCCAGGGCGGTATCTGGCACCTGGCCCTCATCGGCCTGTTGCTCGACCAGGGTCTCGCTGCTGACGCCGTGACCTTCGTGCCGTCCGAGGGCGCTGCCCCGGGTCTGCAGGAAATGGTCGCCGGTGGCGTTGACATGACCAACAACGCGCTCGGTGAGTCCAAGACCATGCTCGATGCCGGTCGCGCCAAGGCGCTGGCCGTCATGGGTGCCGACAAGGATGCGAACTTCCCGGACGTCCCCACCACCAAGGAAGAGCTTGACTCTGACTACACCATGGGTGTCTGGCGCGGCATCGTTGGCCCGAAGGGCCTGGACGAGAACATCGTCGCCGAGCTCGAGTGCCACGTTAAGGAGATCACCGAGTCCGACAGCTTCAAGGACTTCATGGGCAAGTCGGGTTACGGCATCAAGTACCGCAACGCTGAGGACTTCACCGCCTTCGCAGCCGAAGACGACAAGGTCAAGGGCGAGGTCATGACCGCCGCGGGTCTGGCCAAGTGAGCCAAGGCATCACCACGACCCCCTATCGCGACCTCGGTGGGCTGATCGTCGGCCTCACCGCGGTCGTGATAGGGGCGTCGGTAATTATCTACGCGCAGGGGATGCCCGAGATTCGTCCGGGCATCCCCGGCCCCGGTTTGTTCCCGATGATGATCGGCGGCTTCCTGGTTCTGTTCGGGATCCCGGCAACTCTGCTCAGCTGGTTCCGCGCCAAGCCGCCGGTCGACGAGGACGCGATCGCTCCCGTTGAGGACGAGGTCCACAACCAGGCTGAGACCGTCGGTACCACGGAAGGCGCGTTGGCGGACAGCCCGCGCCGGGCGTTGATCAACGCGGTCGGCTTCGTGGTCGCCATCCTGTTCTACATCGTGGCGGCCAAACCAGTGGGCTTCATGATCACCATGACGCTGATCAACGTGGGGCTGATGCTGATGCTGCGGGTGAAGTGGTGGAAGGCGCTCGTGATCGGCGTCCTCACTTCCCTGATCCTGTGGGCGCTCTTCGAGAAGCTGCTCCTGGTGCAACTGCCCAACGGTTTCCTGGACATCTTCTGAGCGGGGTCGATAAATGATCGAGAACTTTGGCGATGCGATCGCGCTCGTGGCGGACCCGTTCACCATCATGGTGGTCCTGCTCGCGGGGACCTTCGGCCTGATCATGGGCGCGCTGCCCGGCATGACGGCCACCCTGGGCGCCGCACTACTGATCCCCTTCACCTTCTTCATGGACCCGGTCCCGGCGATCGCGTCCATCATCTCGATGGCCGCCATGGCCATCTTCGCCGGCGACATCCCGGGCGCACTGCTCCGGATGCCCGGTACGCCGTCCAGCGCCGCCTACACCGCGGACGCCTACGAACTCACCAAGATGGGCAAGGGCGGCCTCGCCCTGGGCGTCTCGCTGGTGGCCTCGGTGATCGGCGGGCTCTTCGGGTCGTTGGTCCTGATCTTCATCGCGCCGATCCTGGGTGAGTTCGCGCTGAACTTCACCTCGTTCGAGTACTTCTGGGTGGCCGTGCTCGGCCTGACCGCAGCCGTCATCGTCTCACGTGGCCGCCTGCTCAAGGGCGGCATCGCCTTGATGTTCGGCCTGCTCATCTCCACCGTCGGGTTGGACGTGACGCTGGGGCATCCCCGCTTCACCTTCGGCAATGAGCAGCTCTACCGCGGCATCGACTTTATCCCCGCAATGATCGGCCTGTTCGGTATCTCCGAGGTGCTGCGCATCGTCACTGACCGCGGCGAGGCCCATTCGATCCATTCGGTGGGCGCCACCAAGGCCAAGGAGATCACCGGCAAGATCTGGAAGTTCAAGGGTCGCGTCGGAATGGGTGCCGGTATCGGCGGTGTGGTTGGTGCCATGCCGGGCGCAGGCGCAGACATCGCGGCCTGGATCGCCTATGCAGTCACCAAGAACAGCTCCAACGCCAGGAAGCTCAGCCGGGCGGATCGCCACATCGAGCCCATCGCGGGTGCCTCCTCGGCGAACAATGCCGCCCTGGGTTCCGCGTTCATCCCGATGTTGGCGTTCGGTATCCCCGGCGACACCATCACCGCGATCCTGGTCGGCGTCCTGCTGGTCAAGGGCATCACGCCCGGTCCGGACCTCTTCCTCAACCAGACCGACACCCTCTACGCCATCTACATCATCTTCATCCTGTCGCAATTCATCCTGTTGCTGATCGGCTTCGGCGCCATCCGACTCGCCCCGTACGTGCTGCGGATCCCGCAGTCGGTGCTCTCGGTAGTGATCGTCGCGATCGCCACCGTCGGCGCCTACGCCATCAACAACGGCTACCTCGAGGTGATGGTGATGCTGGTGATGGGCGTGATCGGGTTCGCCTTCGAACGCGCTCAAGTGCCATTGGCACCGGTCGTGCTCGGCATCGTGCTCGGGCCCATCGTGGAACGCAACTTCATGTCGTCGGTCATCAAGACGAACTGGGAGTTCACGCAGTTCTTCTCCCGCCCGATCAGCACCGTGCTGATCGTGTTGGTCGTGCTCTTCCTGGTGGTCTCTCCGGTCATGAACCTCATCCAGGACCGTGCCGAACGCCGCGCCGCGGCCGAGGCCAAGGCCGAGGAGACCGAAGTCCCGGCCTGATTCTCCAACCTGCACGAAGAGGCCTCCGGCGAACGCGCCGGGGGCCTCTTCGTCGTTGTCAACCCTTGTGGGCCCAGCACCGTCCGGCATCATCGCGAAGTCGAATAGTGCGGCGTCCAGCGAGCCGGAATGTCCGACGCGTCCTGATTAGCCTCGGAAGAGGACCAGCGGCTGGTGCCCAACTCCAGCCGACCGAGACGGCGGAACGGAATCTGGATGACGACCGATCGACCCGCGGGCTTGACCGACGCTGCGACAGCGAGTTCGCCCAACGCCCCGCAGCGCAGCAGGCTGCGGGCAGCTGCTTCCGACCTGATCATCGGTGGGCTGGCGGTCGCCATCGGCCTGGCTGTGATCCTCTACTCCCAGGGCATGCCTGAGATCCGGCCGGGCATCCCGGGCCCCGGCCTGTTCCCGACGATGATCGGCGGCTTCTTGGTGCTCTTCGGTGCGTCCCAGGTTGTGCTGGCCCTGCTGGGCCGGACCGCACGGCCCGAAGAACCGGTGGTGGTTCCCGAGGATGATGAGCCGATCACCGCAGAGACCATCGGCACGACGGCTGGCGCCCTGGCCACCAGCACCCGCTCAGCCGTCATCAACTCGCTCGGCTTCATCGTGGCCATCGTCTTCTACATCGTGGCTGCCAAAGCGCTGGGCTTCGTCCCGACGATGCTGATCATCACCATCGGGCTGATGCTGATGCTGCGGGTGAAGTGGTGGCTGGCGGTCGTGATCGGCGTGGCCACCACGCTGTCGCTGTGGGCGCTGTTCGAAAAACTGCTGCTGGTGCAGCTGCCCAACGGCTTCCTCGACATCTTCTGATCGGGGTCACGTAGATGCTCCAGAACCTCTCGGATGCGCTGGCGCTGGTGGCGGACCCGTTCACCATCATGGTCGTGCTGCTCGCGGGGATCTTCGGCCTGATCATGGGCGCGCTGCCCGGCATGACGGCCACCCTGGGCGCCGCACTACTGATCCCCTTCACCTTCTTCATGGACCCGGTCCCGGCGATCGCGTCCATCATCTCGATGGCCGCCATGGCCATCTTCGCCGGCGACATCCCCGGTGCACTGCTCCGGATGCCCGGTACGCCGTCCAGTGCGGCGTATACCGCGGACGCGTACGAGCTCACCAAGATGGGCAAGGGCGGCACGGCGTTCGGGCGTCTCGCTGGTCGCGTCGGTGATCGGCGGGCTCCTCGGGTCGTTGGTCCTGATCTTCATCGCGCCGATCCTGGGTGAGTTCGCGCTGAACTTCACCTCGTTCGAGTACTTCTGGGTGGCCGTGCTCGGCCTGACCGCAGCCGTCATCGTCTCACGTGGCCGCCTGCTCAAGGGCGGCATCGCGCTGATGTTCGGTCTCCTGCTGTCCACGGTGGGGCTGGACGTGACGCTGGGGCATCCGCGCTTCACCTTCGGCAATGAGCAGCTCTACCGCGGCGTCGACTTCATTCCCGCGATGATCGGCCTGTTCGGCGTCTCGGAAGTGCTGCGGCATGTAACGAACCGTGGTGAGAGCCGCGCGATCGCCGAGGTCGGCCGGACGCCGTTCCGCGAGGTCGGCGCCAGCATGTGGAAGTTCAAGGACAAGGTGGCGTCCGGCTCGGTGATCGGTGGCGTCGTGGGTGCGATGCCCGGCGCCGGCGCCGACATCGCGGCATGGATTTCGTACGCCCTGACCAAGAACACCACCCGGGGCAAGAAGCGTTCCAAGTCGGAGCAGTACGTCGAGCCGATCGCCGGAGCGGCCGCAGCCAACAATGCCGGTCTCGGCTCCGCGTTCGTCCCGATGCTGGCCTTCGGCATCCCCGGCGACACCATCACCGCGATCCTGGTCGGCGTCCTGCTGGTCAAGGGCATCACACCCGGCCCGGACCTCTTCCTCAACCAGACCGACACCCTCTACGCCATCTACATGATCTTCATCCTCGCCCAGATCATCCTGCTGATCATGGGGTTCCTGTTGATCAGGGTCGCCCCGCGCGTGCTGCGGATCCCGCTATCGGTGCTGACGGTCATCATCATCGCCATCGCCATCGTCGGTGCCTTCGCCATCAACAACGGCTACCTCGAGATCATGATCATGCTGGTGATGGGAGTGATCGGTTTCGGCTTCGAACGCGCCAACGTCCCGCTGGCGCCGGTGGTGCTGGGCATCGTGCTCGGGCCCATCGTGGAACGCAACTTCATGTCCAGCGTGATCAAGACCAACTGGGACCTGACCCAGTTCTTCTCCCGCCCGATCAGCGCGGTGCTGATCGTGCTGGTCGTGGTCTTCCTGCTGATCTCGCCGGTGTTGAACATCATCCAGAACCGGGCGGAGAAGCAGGCCGCTCTGACCGGGAAGTGACCCCGGCGTCCGGTCTCAGCCGGCTTCGGCGGAGTTGACGGTCTGGCCCGGCTGGGCGGCCAGGGCGGCTGACGCGTCGTCCAGCGCCTGCAACACGATGCGCGCGTGTTCGGTCATCACCTCGCCGGCCGGGGTCAGTACGACGGGCCGACTACGCCGATCGATCAGCAAGGAGCGCGCCAGGGTCTCCAACTGCGCGACGTGATTGCTGATCCGCGGCTGCGAGCTGTGCAGCCGCTTGGCGGCGGCACTGAAGCTGCCGGTGTCGGCAACCGCGAGGAACGAGACCAGCCATTCGGGCTGGATATGACGCAGATGGCTCGGCATCAGCCATGGCGTTGGGATCGAGGCTTGGGCGGTCATATGACTCCCTGGACAGCGACGACGATGGACGCGACATCCGCCACGTGCTGACCAGACTTCCCAGCCCCCTGTATGCACGTTACCCCACTTGATGCGATTCAGGAAGGGTTCCGCAGTCGTTCCGCCGGTGCGTCGCGCACCCCTACGTCCTCCGCCATGTCGTCCGCGGACGAAGTGTGGATCCGCGGACGATATTTCATCCGCGGACTGACAGATCGTCCGCGAAGGCAGGGTGCGTCAGGCAGACCTGCCGCCGGGGGCGTCCGGCAGGTTGTCCACGGCCAGTCCGGCGTCCACCAGCACCGCCGTGATGTAGTCCGCCGTGGCCTGTCGGGGCTCTCGACCGTCCGGCAACAACGGTTCGGACGCGAAGTAGCCGCCCGGCCCGGTGTGCTTGAGCGGTCCCATGCTGACGAACTCCAGCCGCCCGTCGCGCTTGGCGCGGTTCCATGGCGACTCCGGGAAGAAGATCCAGCGTCGTGCCGAGAAGATGACGCCGAGCACCGGCGCATGGTCGGTGTCGCCGCGCATGTGCCAGATCTTCTTCGCACGATCCAGCCCCGGGTCGGCCGACAGCGCGCCGGCCATCGAGATGATGCGCACGTCCATGCCCAACGCCGCCAGGTACCAGGTGGCGCCGGCCGCGATCTGGGCGCCGCCGCTCCAGCCGAGCAGGGTCACCGGACGCCGGTGCTCCGGCACGTAGCCGTTCCGCAGCAAGGCCGCAGCGATCTGCTGGGCGATCGCAAGGTTGAACACCGGCCCGTAGCGCTGATCGGCGCTGACGAAGACCTGGAAGGCATTGCGCAGGTTGATCAGGAATGCCAATGCCCGGAACCGGGTCTTCTCGAACTTCCAGGTGGCCAGCGTCTGCCAGAGCCGGCTCAGCCGGCGGCCCTGGGTCAACGCGGTGTTCTCCACGGAATACGGGTAGATCTGCGAAATGACGGTGGTGGCGCCGACCCGCTCCCGCAGCCGGTCGACCATCGGGATCTCGAAGACGGGCAACCGATCCGGTCCGCTGATGCCGATGCCCGACAGGTAGACCAGGTAGTGGTCGGTTTCGGGGGGCAACTCGGACGGCACCGGGTCGTCCAGCTGTTCACCGGGGTGCGAGAAGGCCTCCTTCAGGGTCGGCCATTCGATGCCCTTCTCGCCGAGACGCCCGCGGCGCCACCAACTCAACGCCTCAGTCGGCGCCATCAGCCCGGCGATCACCAGGGCCACGATGATCACGACGATGACCTGCCCGATCATGGCTGCGGCTCCAACCGCGAGGAGGCCCGCACATCGCGCCAGGTCAGTCCCCGCGTCCCGCTGGACCACCGGAAGACCCGCTCGCGCAACCGCAACGGGGAGTTGTCGGCGAAGGCGTGCACCGCAGCGGTTGCCAGCCAGGCGGCCGCTGCGACCAGCAGCGCAGACCAGCGTCCGGCCTGCAGCACCGGGATCAACAACAACCACAGCGCGACCAGGTGCCAGACCTCCAGGGCCCGGGCGACGCCGGGGCCCGAGTACGGCAGCAGCACCAGGAAGCCCAACCAGTAGGGCGCGAAGGCGATCAGCACCGTCGGCAACAGGTCCGCCACATGCTGGGAGTTGCCGAGGATCAGCCGGCCCAGCACAGCCACCAGGGACGCCTCGATCGCCGCCATCAACACGGTGCCGACGCCGGACGCAAGCAGGGTCAGCACGCCACGCACCCGGCTCACCCGATTGATGGCCAACAGGATGGACTGGCCCACCATGATCGAGACACCCGCCAGCACGGCGATGCCGATCGGCACGCTCCAGCCGAAGCGATCGGCCATCGTCAATGCGCTGGGATCAAGGGCCATCGCGCGACCCGCGGTGCGCACCATCGCACCAAGGAAATCGCCGAACACGTCCCAGGTCACGTTGTCAGTCTGCCATCCGCGCAGGCAGATCACCCATCGGGCGATTGGCAACCTGATTCCGTATGGTTGGCCCATGACCATCGAACTCGGGGCGCACGTCGACCAATCGGACCCGGTCGGCGAGGCGCTGCAGCGAGGCGCGACCATCGCCCAGCACTTCCTCGGCGATCCGCAGGGCTGGAAGGGCCCGCGCTTCGACTACCCGGGGGGCGCCGCGGCGCTCAAGGACGCGGCCGCCGAGGCCGGCATCGGGTTGTACGTGCACGCGCCCTATGTGATCAATGTGGCGTCGCTGAACAACCGGATCCGCATCCCCGGCCGCAAACTGCTACAGCAGCAGGTCAGTGCGGCCGCCCAGATCGGGGCCCGTGGGGTGATCGTGCACGGCGGGCACGTGGGCGCCGATGACGACCCGATCGCGGGCTATGTCAACTGGTTCAAGGCCGTCGACGGCCTGCGGATGGACTGCCCGATCTTCATCGAGAACACCGCTGGCGGCACGAATGCGATGGCCCGCGAACTGGAATCCATCGGCTACCTCTGGGACGCGATCAGTCGCTCGAAGAACTTCGACCAGGTCGGGTTCTGCCTGGACACCTGCCACGCGCACGCGTCCGGGGAGGAGCTTCCCGATCTGGTCGACCGGGTGCGGGGCATCACCGGACGCATCGACCTGGTGCACGCCAACGACTCGCGGGATCCCCTGGGGTCCGGCGCCGACCGGCACGCCCACCTGGGCAGGGGCCAGGCCGATCCGGAGTTCATCATGCAGGTGATCAGGGACGCCGACACCGCGGTCATCATCGAGACCCACGGCACGGTTGACGACTCGGTGGCCGACCTGGCCTGGATCCGCGACCGCCTCTGAGCCGAGCCCGTCAGGCCTCGTCGGAGTCCTGGTCGATGTCGGACTCCTCCTCGATCGCTTGGGCGATGATCGCGGCGTCGTCCAGTTCATCGGCGGCGAACGCCAGATTCGCCGCAGCGATCAGGTCGCCCGTGACGTCCGGGGCCAGGTCGCGCCAGACCAGCCGGTTCACGAAGGCGACCACCTGCGCAGCACTCAACCGGCAACCGTCGAACTCCGCGTCCGCGGCCGTGGTGCGCGTCCTCGACGAGCGTGACGTCGAAGCCGCGCTGCAGGGCACCCGAGTAGGTCTGCAGCACCGCGGTATCGGACGCGACGCCTGCCAGCCACACATGTCCGACTCCCAGCCCGCCCAACACGTCGGCCAGGCCGGTCTCGATGAAGGCGTCATCCCACTCGTGGTCGATCTGGGTTTCGGTCGGCTCCGACGCCAGCGGATCGGCCAACTGCCAGTCCGCCTCGCCCGGACGCAGCGCTGCGTCCACCCGGCGGAGCCAGATCACCACTGTGCCGGCCAACCGGGCGCGCGCCACCAGGTCGGCGATGGTGTCGATGACCAGGTTGACGCCGGGCAGCCCGGACGTGGTGCCCTGCTGCGCGTCCACCACCAAGAGCGCCGAGTTGTGCCGCTCAGGGAAACGACTCATGAGCGGAGCCTATCGGCAGCGGCGTGCCGGACCGGCCGAGGTTCAGCGGTTCATCGCGTCCCATCGGGCACCCGTGGTTTGATTGCGGCATGGGTTGGCGCGAGATCTTCCGGGCTGACGAACCGGACCCCGACGTGACTGCGGTACCGGTGGCCGAGGCCCTCGGTCTCTTGGCGGCCGGCGGCGTCGTCATCGACGTGCGCAGCCAGGCCGAGTACGAGGCCGGGCACATCCCCGGAGCGCGACTGGTCTCGATCCATGATCTCCAGCAGGACGCGATGACGGCCATCTGGGGCGCCGACCCGCTGGCGATGCTCGATCCGCAGACCGCGGAGAAGACCATCGTCGTGGTGAGCGCCACCCCAGCCCATGCCAGCGCCATTGCCCATCTGCTGCGCGACCGCGGGCTGGCCGCCAGGTCACTGGCCGGCGGGCTGTTGGCCTGGGCGAAGGATGGCCAGGTCTTATTGCCCGGCCCACCGCGCTGAGGCGCTGGCATCCGCTTCGACATTCGGGGGCCGCGCAGGTAGAGTCATGCCTTGCGTCTGCGCACCCCTCGGTGCCGGACGCAGGCATTCGCCCTCCTGCCACGGGAGATTCCCGCGGCCGTACAGTCCGAAGGAGGTGGAGTTCGCGTATGCGCAAGTACGAGATCATGGTCATCATCGACCCCGACGTCGACGAGCGTCAGGTGCCGGCTCTGCTGGAGAAGCACCTCAAGGTCATCACCGCTGGTGAAGGAACCGTCGACGCCCAGGACATCTGGGGCAAGCGTCGGATGGCCTACGAGATCAACAAGAAGCCCGAAGGCATCTACGCCGTCCTCAACGTCACTGCCGCTCCGGCAGTCGTTGCCGAAATGGATCGTCTGATGACGATCGACGAGCAGATCATGCGCACCAAGGTCATGCGCACGGACAAGTAGCCTCACGAAGTTATCCACAGCTCTTGCTGCCGGCGGATCTTTGTCGGTCCCCGCTGCAAGACTGGGAAGCCTCGCGAAGATACCAACTCGCAAACGGAGGAATGAGATGGCTGGCGACACCCTGATCACACTGGTTGGCAACCTGACCGGCGACCCTGACCTGCGGTTCACGCCCTCGGGCGCCGCGGTGGCCAACTTCACCGTGGCCTCGACGCCGCGCACCTTCGACCGTCAGTCCAATGAGTGGAAGGACGGCGAAACGATGTTCCTCAACTGCTCCATTTGGCGGCAGGCGGCGGAGAACGTCGCCGAGTCGCTGAGCAAGGGCATGCGAGTGATCGTCCAGGGCCGGCTGAAGTCCCGCAGCTACGACGACCGCGACGGCAACCGCCGCACGGCCTACGAAGTTGACGTGGAAGAGGTCGGTCCGTCCCTGCGGTACGCCACCGCCAAGGTCACCCGGACGGCTTCGTCCGGCCAGGGTGGCAACTGGCAGGGCGGCAACCAGCAGGGTGGCTCGAACGACAACTGGTCGTCCGGTGGCTCGCAGTCGTCCAACCGCGGCCCCGCCAACGACCCCTGGGCCAACGCCCAGAGCGAAGAACCGCCGTTCTGATCGACCGATCAACGGCAATCCACAACATCCACCAAGGCACATTCCGGTAACCACTACCGGGCTCGGGAGGTGAACCTCCCACGAAAGGAGCACCACAATGGCCGGTCCACAGCGCAAGCCTGTGAACAAGCGGAAGATCGTCCCCGTCAAGGCGGTCCGACTCGCCAACATCGACTACAAGGACACCGCAACCCTGCGGAAGTTCATCTCGGAGCGTGGCAAGATCCGCGCTCGCCGGGTCACCGGCTTGAGCGTCCAGGATCAGCGCAAGATCGCGATCGCTGTCAAGAACGCTCGCGAACTCGCCCTGCTGCCCTACACCGCAGCCACTCGCTGACCAGGAGGAATGAAGGTATGAAGCTCATTCTGACCGCCAGTGTCGACAACCTGGGTGTTGCCGGCGACGTCGTCGAGGTTCGCGACGGTTATGGCCGCAACTACCTGCTGCCGCGCGGCTTCGCCATCGCCTACAACCGGGGCACCGCCAAGCAGATCGAGGGCATCCAGCGCGCCCGCGACGCCAAGCAGATCCGCGACAACGAGCACGCCGCCCAGATTCGTGGCGAGCTCGAGGGGCTGGCCATCCAGATCCCAGTTCGCGCCGACGCCACCGGCAAGCTCTACGGTGCCGTCACCTCCAACGAGGTGGCCATCGCCATCAAGAAGGCCGGCGGCCCGCTGCTCGACAAGCGCGTCATCAAGGCCGCGAAGCCGATCAAGTCGGTCGGAACCCACACCGTGGCCGTGAAGCTCACCGACGCGATGACCGCGCACGTGCCGGTTGAGGTCACCGCCGGCTGACAAAGCTGCCACCGTCCGGGCCTGGCCCGCAGACCCCGTGGCATCCGGGCCCCCATCCACCAGGGTGGGGGCCCCTGTCATTCCCGGCCGCGTCCGGGTGTCGGCCCCGGTTCGGCGCCCCCCGCGCCGGGTGGGACAATCGGCCCGTGCGCGTTTACAACTTCTCTGCCGGTCCCGCCATGATGCCGCTCGAGGTCATCCAAGAAGCCCAGGCCGAACTGCCCGAATGGAAGGGCGGCATGTCGGTGATGGAGGTCTCACACCGCGGTGCGGACTTCGTCGCCTGCGCCGCCGAGACCGAGCGGGCACTGCGCAACGTGATGGGTATCCCCGAGAACTACCGGGTGCTGTTCATCCAGGGTGGCGCCATGGGCCAGTTCGCTGCGGTGCCGATGAACCTGGCGTCCGCCGGTGACCAGGTCGACTTCATCCTGACGGGCCAGTGGGGTTCGAAGGCCTACAAGGAGGCCGGCAAGTTCGGCTTGACCGTGAACGCCATCGCCGACGAGAGGGCATCCAACTACACCACCGTGCCGTCCCCGGACAGCTTGCAGGTCAACCCGGACGCGAAGTACCTGCACTACACGCCGAACGAGACCATCGGCGGCGTGGAGTTCGGCTACGTGCCCGCCACCGGTGACGTGCCGCTGGTCGCCGACATGAGTTCCACGATCCTGTCGCGTCCGATCGACGTGTCGAAGTTCGGCGTCATCTACGCCGGCACCCAGAAGAACATGGGCCCGGCCGGCATGGCCGTGGTGATCGTGCGCGACGACCTGCTCGACCGCGCCCGCCCCGAGACCCCGTCCATCTGGCACTACCGCGAGATGGCCGATAACGACTCGATGCTGAACACTCCACCCACCTTCTCGATCTACCTGCTCGGCAAGATCCTCGACTGGGTGGAGCGCACCGGCGGGCTGGACGCGATGGCCGAGCGCAACCGCGCCAAGGCCGACCTGCTCTACGGCTTCCTGGATTCCTCTGAGTTCTACTCCAACCCGGTCGCTCCCGAGGCGCGCAGTTGGATGAACGTGCCGTTCCTGATGACCAACCCCGACCTGAACAAGCAGTTCGTCGCCGAGGCTGCGGCTGCCGGGCTGACCAACCTGGCCGGGCACCGTTCGGTCGGTGGCATGCGCGCGTCCATCTACAACGCGATGCCGATCGAAGGCGTCCAGGCCCTCATCGAGTTCATGAAGGAGTTCGAGCGCGCCAACGCCTGACGCGCCAAGATCACCATGACCCACCGCATCAAGACCCTCAACGCGATCAGCGCGCACGGACTCAACCGGCTGCCCAAGGAGTACGAGGTCGGCTCGGACGTCGAGAACGCCGAGGCCTGGCTGGTCCGCTCCGCCGACCTGCACCGCATGGAGATCCCCGACGAGGTGCTGGCTGTCGCCCGCGCCGGGGCCGGTACCAACAACATCCCGGTGGCCGACCTGAGCGAGCGCGGTGTGGTGGTCTTCTTCACCCCGGGCGCCAACGCGAACGCGGTCAAGGAACTGGTGCTGGCCGGCATGCTGCTCGCCGCGCGCAATATCGTCCCGGCCCTGTCGTTCAGCCGGAACCTGACCGGTGACGAGTCCGAGATGAACGTCGCGGTCGAGGGCGGCAAGAAGCAGTTCGTCGGCTGGGAGTTGCCTGGCCGGACGCTGGGCGTGATCGGGCTGGGCGCCATCGGCGTCGAGGTCGCCAACGCCGCACAGGCACTGGGCATGAAGGTGCTGGGCTACGACCCGGCGATCACCATCCGGCACGCCTGGCAGTTGTCCAGCCAGGTCGACCGAGCCGCCAGCATCGACGAGGTCTTCAAGAAGGCCGATGTCGTCACCGTGCACGTGCCGCTGATGGACGCGACGCGCAACATGGTCAACGCTGAGCGCATCGCGCTGATGAAGAACCGGGGCGTGCTGATGAACTTCGCCCGCGCCGGAATCGTCGACGAGCAGGCCGTCGCCGCCGCGCTGGACGCCGGTGAACTGCGCACCTACGTGACCGACTTCCCCGGGCCCACCCTGCACGGCAACCCGCGAGTGATCGAGCTACCGCACCTGGGTGCGTCCACCGGTGAGGCCGAGGACAACTGCGCGATCATGGCGGCCGACGCGCTGCGCGATTTCCTGGAGAACGGCAACATCCTCAATTCGGTCAATTTCCCGGACGCGTCGCTGGCTCGCAACGAGGGCAACGCCCGGATCGTCATCGCCAACGCCAACGTGCCCAACATGGTGGCGGAGATCTCCTCGCTGCTCGGCGACGCCGGACTGAACATCACCGACCTGCTGAACAAGTCGCGTGGCGACCTGGCCTGGACGATGATCGACGTCAACGGTGAGGTGCCCGAGGCCTTGGTCGAGCGGATTCGCGGCATCCACGGGGTGCTCAGCGCGCGGGTCGTCTGACTGCTCCATTTCCACCCGGTGGCTCGGGCAAGGGCGGATGCGTCCCTGAAGGTCACGTTTGGGTAACGTCTGCCCGTGAAACGTCTCACGGCCCGTGGAGCGCAGGAATGTAGGGTATACGATACGGCTACGAGTACTGGACGCTCACAGTCGACGCCCCGAATTCCCCGTGCAGAGGGGCACGCCCCGGTCCCAGGAGAGGAGCCCGATCCCATGTCATTGGGGGACACACCGAATACCGAGGTGGTGTCACCATCCGTTGCCCGATTGCGCCAGATCCTCAAGGTGATCAACCTTGGTCTCAGGCTGGCCGTGTCAGCGGCAATCGTGGCGATGGTCACCATCGTTTTCATGAACGCGCTGCTGCGCTACGTCTTCCGCTCCGGCCTGACCTGGTCTGAGGAGGCAGCACGCTACCTGTTCGTCTGGGTGGTATTCCTCGGCGCCATCGTGGCCACCCAGGAGCGCGGCCACCTCGCGGTTGACCTGTTCACGTCCCGCTTCAAGGGCATCGGCCACCGCGGCGTGATCATCTTCACCAACCTGATCTTCATCACCGTGCTGGGCTTCCTGGTGCATGGCTTGTGGCTGTTGATGGAACTCAACGCAGGCGTGCCCGCCCCGGTCACCGGCGTGCCGCGCAACACCATGTACATGGCCGGCTTCGCCGGCTCGCTGGTGATGATCGGCATCCTGATCTTCCAGAGCATCGTGCTCGGGATCCTCGGCCGGCTTGAGAATGAACCGCGCGGCGGAACGGGGGCAATCGAATGATCTGGGTATTCCTCGGCGTTCTCTTCCTCTTCCTGTTCGCGGGCGTCCCGGTCGCGGCCGCCATGCTGGTCGCCGCCAGCGTCGTGCTCGCCAGCCTCGGGCTCTTCGACACCCAAGTGCTGGCCGAGAACATCATCAACGGCGCGAACAACTTCGCCCTGATGGCCATCCCGTTCTTCATCCTGACCGGCGAGATCATGAACGCCGGTGGCGTGTCCCGGCGCATCGTGGACTTCGCCAGCGCGTTCGTGGGCCACATCCGTGGCGGTCTGGGCTATGTGACGGTTATCACCGGCATCATCTTCGCCGGCATCTCGGGCTCGGCCGTGGCGGACACCGCCGCCCTCGGCGCGATCCTGATCCCGATGATGGTGGCCAAGGGCTACAAGAAGGACAAGGCCACCGCCCTGGTGGGCGCCACCGGCATCATCGGCACGGTCATCCCGCCCAGCATCCCGATGATTCTGTTCGGCGTCATCAGCGGCGTCTCGGTCACCGGCCTATTCATGTCCGGCCTCGTGCCCGGCCTGATCATGGGCCTCGGCCTGATGACGCTGTGGCGGATCACCACCAACCGCGAACACATGGAGACGCTGCCCAAGGCATCGCGCGCCGAGCGGCTCAGCGCCTTCAAGTCGTCGTTCTGGGCGCTGTTGCTCCCGATGATCATCATCGTCGGTCTGCGCGGCGGCGTCTTCACCCCGACCGAGGCCGGCGTGGTGGCAGCCGTCTACGCCTTCATCATCAGCCTCTTCTACCGCGAACTCACCATCCCGAAGGTGATCGAGGTCCTGATCTCGACCGCCAAGACCACGGGCGTCGTGCTCTTCCTGGCCGCAGCGGCCATGGTCTCGGCCTACGCGATCACCATCGCGCAGATCCCGCAGGAACTGTCCATGACCCTGATGGGGCTGACCACCAACCCGACGGTGATGATGCTCCTGATCCTAGTCTTCCTCTTCCTGGTCGGCTGCGTGATGGACATGACCCCGGCAATCCTGATCTTCGCCCCGGTGCTGCTGCCCGTGGTGAACGGCCTGGGCATCGACCCGATCTACTTCGGCGTGATGATGGTCATCAACCTGTCGGTCGGCCTGATCACACCGCCGGTGGGCACCGTGCTCTACGTGGCCTGCGGCATCAGCAAGCTCAGCATTGTCCAACTGAGCAAGGCGATCTGGCCCTACTTCACCTTCTACTTCGGCCTGCTACTGGTGATGGCGATCTTCCCGCAGATCATCATGGTCCCCGGCCAGCTACTCAGATAACCCAACCACCAATCCAACCGCTGTAAGAAGCACGACCTACCAAAGGAGTCAGTAAATGAAGAGAAGGACCTTCCTGTTCGGTGCTGCCGGTTCCGCGGCAGCTGCGACCCTCGTGGCCTGTGGGGGCAACGGCGGCGCCAGCGGTGGCGCGTCCTCCGCCCCGGCCTCCGGTGCCGCATCCGGTGCCGCCACCACCGCTGCCGGCGGCGGCGGCAAGAGCCTGGATACCATCCGGGTCGCCCACTACTTCAACGAGGCACACCCGAACCACATCGCACTGACCGAGGTCTTCAAGCCGGCCATCGAGGAGGGCAGCAACGGCACCATCAAGGTGCAGGTCTTCCCGAACAGCCAGTTGGGCGATGAGGAAGCGATGTCGAACGGCGTCCGCAACGGCACCATCGAGATGGCCGTTCCCGGTGGCCTGCTGGCCAACGCCGACCGCAAGATCGGCCTGGTCGAGTTCCCCTTCCTTTTCAACGACTACGAGCATGGCCGCAAGGCGCTGGACAGCGAGCCGGGCGAGTTCGTCAAGGAAGCCTTCCGCGGTCTGGGCGCCGAGCCGCTCGGCTTCTCCCTCAACGGCATGCGGGTGGTCTCGTCCAACAAGGCGATCACCAAGATGGACGACTTCAAGGGCTTCCGGCTGCGGATGCCGAACGTCCCGGTCTACATCATGACCGGCGAGGCCTTGGGCGCGACCGTCACCCCGATGGCGATCACCGAGATCTTCACCGCTCTGGAGCAGAAGGTCATCGACGGCCAGGAGAACCCGTACCTGACCGTGCTGGCGAACAAGTGGTACGAGGTTCAGTCCCACATGATCGAGACCTACCACCTGCTGTCGGTCAACTTCTACCTGTTCAACCAGGAGCTCTACGGTGGCCTGGACAGCGAGACCCAGAAGCTGATCGCGGACGCCTCTGACAAGTCCTCGCGCCACGCGTGGGACCTGTCGGTCGATTTGGAGAAGACCGTCAAGGGTGAACTCGAGGGTCACGGCATGACGATCATCATCCCGGACGAGTCGTTCAAGGCCGATCTGCATTCCGCCATGGACGGGGTGTACGAGAAGCTCTACGCCGACTACGACTGGGCCGAGGAGCAGGTCAAGAAGATCAAGGACATGGCCTGATCAGCAAGATGTTGGGGGGCGTCGGCCGCGGGGCCGGCGCCCCCTAGTCTTTCCACCATGGACAGTTACAACCGGGCGAGCACCGGGATCCAGGGCCTGGACCGGATCTTCGATGGCCTGCGGCTCGGCGACAACGTGGTCTGGCAGGTCGACAACCTCGACCAGTACCGGGCCCTCGTCCAGCCCTACGTCGAGCGGGCGCGCGCCGAGGGACGCCACCTGATCTACCTGCGCTTCGGCCAACACGACCCGCTGCTCGACGACCTCACCGGGGTCGACGTCCGCGAACTGGACGCCTCGCTGGGCTTCGAAAGCTTCGCGAGCGCAGTCCACCACATCATCACCGACGCCGGCTTCGGTGCCTTCTTCGTCTTCGACTCGCTGACCGCCCTGCTCTACACGTGGCGCAGCGACCTGGCCGTCGGCAACTTCTTCAAGGTCACCTGCCCGTACCTGTTCGACCTGGACACGGTGGCCTACTTCGGCCTGATCCGCCACGAGCACACCTTCGCCACCCTGGCGATGATCCGCGACACCACCCAGCTGCTGCTGGACGTGTATCTGATCGGTGGCGAGACCTACGTCCACCCGTTGAAGGTCTGGCTACGGCATTCGCCGACCATGTTCTTCCCGCACCTGCTGACCGGCGACGAGGCCAACCCGATCACCAGTTCGGAGACCACCTCGCGGCTGTTCGCGTCCGCGTCCCGGCGCATCGACCCACCCGACCACTGGCACCGCGTCGTCCAGCAGGGCTGGCTCGCCCTGGACGATGATGAGCCGACCCGCCGCGCCGCCGCCGACGAACTGATCGATATGTTCATCGGACGCGAGGGTCGGGTCGTCGAGCTGTGCCGCACCCACCTGGGG
>JAXGOU010000014.1:0-57708 GCA_040767325.1 Brooklawnia sp.
CATGGCGATGAGTGCCTCTGCCACCACCAGACCGGCCTTGCGCATGGCTTGGATCTGTTCGGTGGTTTTGACCTCGATGCCGCGTAGATTCACCGTGCGTCAGCCACCCCGGACAGTGCGGCGAAGATCCGTTCGGAGACCTCGGCGATCTGGCCGTCGCCGTCGACCTCGATCAGCAGGCCGCGGTCGCGGTAGTCGTCGATCAACGGGCTGGTGTCCTGCTGGTAGACGTCCATGCGATGCCGGATGGTCTCCTCGGAGTCGTCGGCGCGTCCTTCGATCTGGGCGCGCTTCAGGAGACGCTGAATGAGCGCCTCGGTGTCGACGGTCAGCGACAGCACGGCGTCGAGCTGGTGACCGCGCTCGGCGAGGTAGTCGTCCAGCGCGCCGACCTGGTGCAGGGTGCGGGGGAAGCCGTCCAGCAGGAAGCCGGACTGCGCATCGTCCTGATCCAGCCGGTCGGCGACGATCTGCTCGGTGAGTTCGTCCGGAACATAATCACCGGCCGCCATGATCGCTTCCACCTTGAGGCCCAGTGGGGTCTTCTGCTTCACGTTCGCACGGAAGATGTCGCCGGTCGAAATCGCCGGAATGCCGTAGTGGGTAGCGATGCTTGGGGCCTGGGTGCCTTTACCTGCGCCCGGAGCCCCCATAATGATCAGTCTCATTTGAGGAATCCTTCGTAATGTCGCTGGTGCAGCTGGCTCTCGATCTGCTTCACCGTGTCGAGGCCAACGCCCACCATAATGAGGAGGCTCGTCCCGCCGAACGGGAAGTTCTGATCAGCATTGAACAGCAGGATCGCCACCGATGGGATGAGCGAGATGATACCAAGGTAAAGAGCGCCTGGCGCGGTCAAACGCGAAAGCACGTAGGCCAGATAGTCTTCGGTGGGCTTGCCGGCGCGGATGCCCGGGATGAAGCCGCCGTACTTCTTCATGTTGTCGCTGATCTCGACGGGGTTGAACGTGATCGAGACATAGAAGTACGCGAAGAAGATGATCAGGACGAAGAAGATGAGGTTGTACCACAGCCCGGTACCGGTCGCCAGGTTGGTGGAGACCCATTCGGCGACCTTGCCGGTGGACGAGAACATGGTGAACAGCACCGGTAGATACAGAATCGAGCTCGCGAAGATGACCGGGATGACACCGGCCTGGTTGACCTTCAGTGGGATGTAGGTGGACGACCCGCCCAGCAGCCGGTTGCCTACCATCCGCTTGGCGTACTGCACCGGGATCCGGCGCTGTGCCTGCTCGACGTAGACGACACCGGCCATCACCAGCAGACCGACCGCGATCACCAGCAGCATCACCAGCAGGCCGCGGTTCGGGTCGTTCTGGCCGTTGCGGATGTTCCACATGGATGCCGGGAAACGCGCCGCGATCTGAGTGAAGATGATGACCGACATGCCGTTGCCGACGCCGCGGTCGGTGATCAGCTCGCCGAACCACATGATGATCGAGGTGCCTGCGGTCATGGTGAGGATCATCACCACGATCGGGAAGATGCCGTTCGAGTAGACGATGTCCAGGGCGCAGGTGGTGAACAGATTGCCGTTGACCGCCAGCATCGTGAACGAGGTGGCCTGCAGAACCGCCAGGACGATGGTCAGCCAGCGGGTGTACTGAGTGATCTTCTGCTGGCCCGAGCCGCCCTCCTTCTTCAGCGTCTCCAAGCGCGGAATGACCACGGTCAGCAGCTGCAGGATGATCGAACTCGTGATGTAGGGCATCACGCCGAGTGCGAAGATCGACAGGTGCAGCAACGCGCCGCCCGAGAACATGTTGATCATCGAGTAGACGCCGGCGGACTCGCCGGTGGTGGCGGCAGTCGCACAGCTGCGGATGGCGCTCGCGTTGACGTTCGGCGTCGGGATCGTGGAACCCAGCCGCAGCAGCACCAGGATGCCCAGCGTGAAGAGGATCTTCTTGCGAAGGTCCGGCGTCCGGAACGCATTGAGGAAGGCGGAGACCATCCGGTTCCCTCTTTCATTGACTCGATGATGGATCAGCTTGTCGGTGGACGAACAACGCACACACGGCACGCAAACTCTTGTAGCCTACCAAGCCGGGCACGCTATCCCCTACTCCGATCAGATCACGGCTCGGTCAGATCGCTGGCGCCACCTGTTGGCCGGCAGCAGATACGGCAAGACGGGCGACCCCGGATGGGATCGCCCGTCTCACTGAATCAACTGGAACCAGTCGGACCGCTCAGCAGGTCACCGCTCGGTGACGCTACCTCCGGCGGCCTCGATCTTCTGCTTGGCCGACGCCGAGAAAGCATCCGCGGTCACGTCGAGCTTCACGCTGACCTCACCGCTGCCCAGCACCTTGACCGGCTTGCCCGAACGGACTGCGCCGGCGGCAACCAGATCGTCCACGCTCACAGCTCCGCCTTCGGGGAACAGCTCGCCGAGCCGCGAAACGTTCACGACCTGGAAGCTCACCTTGAACGGGTTCTGGAAGCCACGCATCTTCGGGATGCGCATGTGCAGCGGCATCTGGCCACCCTCGAAGTTCTCGGGGATGTTCTTGCGTGCGCCGCTGCCCTTGGTGCCGCGGCCGGCAGTCTTGCCACCCTTGCCGCCCTCGCCACGACCGACGCGCTTGGCGTCGGTGTGTGCGCCGGGCGCGGGGCGCAGATGATGTACCTTCAGCGCCATTGTCAGTTCACCTCTTCTACTTCGACCAGGTGCCGCACGGCCTGGGCCATCCCGCGAATCTCGGGACGATCAGCGTGCACGACCTGGTCACCGATCTTGCGCAGCCCCAGCGCACGCAGGGTCTTGCGTGCAGCCGGCTTCTCGCCGATCCCGGACTTGACCTGGGTCACCTTCAGCTCAGGCATGCGCCGCCTCCTTACGAGCCCGGAGCAGAGCCGCCGGAGCGACCTCCTCAACCGACTTGCCGCGCCGCTTGGCAACCTGCTCCGGCTCCTCCAGCTGCTGGAGAGCCGCGACGGTGGCGTGCACCACGTTGATCGAGTTGGCCGAGCCGAGCGACTTGGCCAGCACGTCCTGAATGCCTGCGCATTCGAGAACTGCACGGGCCGAACCACCGGCGATCACACCGGTACCAGGCGAAGCCGGACGCAGCATGACCACACCAGCGGCGCGCTCACCGATCACCGGATGCGGGATGGTGCGCTGCACCATCGGCACCTTGAAGAAGTGCTTCTTGGCCTCCTCGACGCCCTTGGCGATGGCCGCGGGCACCTCCTTGGCCTTGCCGTAGCCGACACCCACGGTGCCCTCGCCGTCGCCCACCACGACCAGCGCGGTGAAGCTGAAGCGCCGGCCACCCTGGACGACCTTGGCGACGCGGTTGATGGACACTACCCGCTCGAGGTACTGATCCTTCTTCTCACGATCGCTGTTCTGGTCACGGCCACGACGATCATCACGGCCGCGACGCTGGCCCTGGCGGCCAGTGCCGCGCTGGGTTTCACTCATCGCTCATCTACCTTTCGTCGTGTCTCAGAGTCCGAGGCCGGCTTCGCGGGCGGCATCCGCCAACGCAGCAATCCGGCCGTGGTATTGGTGGCCTGCACGGTCGAAGACGACCTGCGTGACGCCGGCGTCCTTGGCACGCTGAGCGATCAGCTCGCCAACCTTGGCGGCCCGGGCCGACTTGTCGCCGGCCAGCGCGCGCAGCTCCGGCTCCATGGTGGACGCGGAAGCCAGCGTCTTGCCGGCAACATCGTCCACGACCTGAACCAGGGTGTGACGGGCGCTCTTGGTGACCACCAGACGAGGACGCTCCGGATAGCCGAAGATCTTCTTGCGGCCACGGGCGGCCCGGCGGCCGCGAGCAGCCGTCTTTGCGGCCTCGTGCTTGCTCGTACGCAGCGAGATAGCCATGATCACTTACCAGCCTTTCCAGCCTTGCGGCGCACGTGCTCGCCCTGATAGCGCACGCCCTTGCCCTTGTACGGCTCGGGCTTGCGAATCTTGCGAATGTTCGCGGCCACCTCGCCGACGACCTGCTTGTCGATGCCACGGATGTGGAACCGCTGCGGGGTCTCGACCTCGAAGGTGATGCCCTCGGGGGCGTCCACGATCACCGGATGGCTGAAGCCCAGGGCGAACTCGACCTGCTTCGGGGTCTTCTGGATCACGCGGTAGCCGACGCCGACAATCTCGAGCGTCCGCGAGTAGCCATCGGTGACACCGATGACCATGTTGTTCACCAGGGTGCGGGTCAGTCCGTGCAGTGCGCGCGAGTTGCGCTCATCGTCGGGACGAGCGACCACCAGCTGGCCTTCATCGTTCTTCTCAATAGTGATGGGGGCGGAGATCGTACGGCTCAAGGTGCCCTTCGGACCCTTGACTCGCACGTCGCGACCATCGATGGTCACCTCGACACCGGATGGGACGGTGATCGGGAGCTTGCCAATTCGTGACATGTCAGTTCCTCCTTCTCATCCTCGTCCGGTCACCAGACGTAGGCGAGGACTTCCCCGCCCACAGACTTCTGGTGTGCCTGCTTGTCGGTCATGAGGCCCTGGGAGGTCGAGATAATCGCGATTCCCATGCCACCCAGAACCTTGGGCAGGTCGTTCGACTTCGTGTAGACCCGCAGACCGGGCTTGCTGATGCGGCGCAGCCCCGCCAGGGAGCGGGTGCGATCCTCGCCGTACTTGAGGGTGATGGTCAGCGTCTTGCCAACCTCACCGTCAGCCGGCTCGGCCACCTGGTAGGACTCGATGTAGCCCTCCTGCTTGAGGATCTCGGCGATACGCACCTTGATCTTCGAGTGGGGCATGGTCGTCGAATCGTGGTAGGCCTGATTCGCGTTACGCAGCCGCGTCAGCATGTCTGCGATCGGGTCGGTCATCGTCATGGCTTATGAGCCTCTTTCTCGCAGCGGTTTCCCGGTGAGGGGACCTGCCGCGTCGGGATTGGGATCGGTGAGTAGCTCACCAGGAAGACTTGGTCACACCCGGCAGCGCGCCGGCATGGGCGAGCTCGCGCAGGCAGATGCGGCACAGACCGAAGGTACGGTAAACCGACCTCGGCCGTCCGCAACGCTGGCAGCGGGTGTAGGCGCGCACCTTGAACTTCGGCTTGCGGGCCTGCTTGACCCGCAGAGCAGTCTTGGCCATCGCGGCCTCACTTCCTCTTCGCGGCGGCCTTGGCAGCCGACTTCGACTTGAACTGGATCTTCACGCCACGCTGGGCCTTGGCGTCATCGACAGCCTTGAACGGGAAGCCCAGATGCTTGAGCAGCGCCCGGCCCTCGCGATCGTTGGTGGCGGTGGTGACGAAGGTGATGTCCATACCGCGCAGGCGATCGATCTTGTCCTGATCGATCTCGTGGAACATGACCTGCTCGTTCAGACCGAAGGTGTAGTTGCCATTGCCATCGAACTGATTGCCGTTCAACCCACGGAAGTCGCGGATCCGCGGCAGCGCGGTGGTCAGCAGCCGGTCGGCGAACTCCCACATGCGGTCGCCGCGCAGCGTGACGTGGCAGCCGATCGCCTGACCTTCACGCAGCTTGAACTGCGCGATGGACTTGCGGGCCTTGGTCACCTGCGGCTTCTGTCCGGTGATGGCGGTCAGATCGCGGATCGCTCCATCCAGGATCTTCGAATCGTGAGCAGCCTCGCCGACGCCCATGTTCACCACGATCTTGGTCAGACCGGGGATCTGCATCACGTTGGCGTACTTGAACTCTTCGTTCAGCGCGGGCACGATCTCTTCGCGATAGCGCTTCTTGAGGCGCGGGGTGGTCGCAGCGGACGCGCGGACCACCTCGGCCGGCTTCTCGACGGCTTCGGACTTGCGGGCCATCAGATCTCCTTCCCGGTCTTGCGGGCGATACGCACACCACGGGTGCGGGTGTACTCCGAGCCGTCGGAACGGGTCTTGGTGACCTCGACGCGCTGCGAACCTGCGCGGGTCAGCACCTCGTTGCCGTCGGCATCCTTGGTCACCAGCTGGACGTTCGACGCGTGAATCGGCGCCTCCGAGCTGATGACACCACCCTTGGTGGTACGCCCGGTGTTCGGGTCGGCCTGATCGCGCACATGGCGCTTCATGATGTTCACGCCCTGAACCAGAACGCGGTTGGCGTCCGGGTAGACGGCCATGATCTCGCCGACCGCACCCTTGTCCTTGCCCGCGATGACCTTGACGCGGTCACCCTTCTTGAGCTTCACTCAGATCACCTCCGGGGCGAGCGACACGATGCGCATGAACTTCTTGTCGCGCAGTTCACGAGCGACCGGGCCGAAGATGCGGGTGCCGCGAGGCTCGCCGTCGTTCTTCAGGATGACAGCCGCATTCTCGTCGAACTTGATGTAGGAGCCGTCGGCGCGACGATGCTCCTTGGCGGTACGGACGATGACGGCCTTGACCACATCGCCCTTCTTGACGTTGCCGCCGGGGATGGCGTCCTTCACGGTGGCCACGATCGTGTCACCGAGACCGGCGTAGCGACGCTTCGAGCCACCGAGCACACGGATGCACAAGATCTCCTTGGCACCAGTGTTGTCGGCGACTCGCAGTCGCGTCTCCTGCTGGATCATTTCTTCTCCTCCGCTCCACCGGTTCCCTGTTCAGAGGGCCTTGCGGAACTCGTTGGGTTGCCCTGGATTTTGCCAGGACGGTATTAGCGGGCCTTCTCGACGATCTCGATCAAGCGCCAGCGCTTGGTAGCCGACAGCGGACGAGTCTCCATGACGCGCACGCGGTCACCCACGCCGGCCTGGTTGTCCTCGTCGTGGGCCTTCAGCTTGGTGGTCTGGCTCAGGACCTTGCCGTACAGCGGGTGCTTCACGCGATCAGCGACCGCGACCACGATGGTCTTGTCCATCTTGTCGGACACCACGACGCCCTCGCGGACCTTGCGTCCGGCGCGCCGGGGTTCGGTGTTCGTCTCGCTCATGCTTCGTCAGCCTTCTGATCTGGGTCTTCGATGATGCCGAGGTTGCGTTCCTGCAGCACCGTGTAGATGCGGGCGATGTCCTTGCGAACCTCACGCAGCCGAGCGGTGGAACTCAGCTGACCGGTGGCCGACTGGAAGCGCAGGTTGAACAGCTCTTCCTTCAGTGCCAGAACCTGGTCGTTGAGCTCCTTGCCGGACAGACCGCGCAACTCGACGGCGTTGAGTGCCTTGGTGTCAGCCATGGTCAGTTCACCTCTTCGCGCTTGATGAAGCGGGCTTTGAAGGGCAGTTTGTGAATGGCGAGGCGCATGGCCTCACGAGCCACATCCTCGGTAACACCGGACAGCTCGAAAAGCACGCGTCCGGGCTTGATATTGGCGACCCAGAACTCCGGAGAGCCCTTGCCCGAACCCATCCGGGATTCGGCCGGGTGCTTGGTCAACGGACGATCGGGGAAGACGTTGATCCAGACCTTGCCACCACGCTTGATGTGACGGGTCATCGCAATACGCGCGGCCTCGATCTGCCGGTTGGTCAGGTAGGACGACTCCAGCGACTGAATGCCGTAGTCGCCGAAGGCCAGCTGAGTGCCACCCTTGGCCAGACCGTCGCGGTGCGGGCGGTGCTGCTTGCGGTGCTTCACTCGACGAGGAATCAGCATGCTCAGGCTCCTGCGTTCTCGGTAGCGGGGGCGCTGGCAGCGCCCTGGTCAGCTGCGGCGGGAGCCTCGCTGCGAGCCTCTTCGGCCCGATTGCGGCGTCCACCACGATCACCACGGTCGCGGCCCTCGCCGCGTCCGGGACGACGGTTCGACCGCTGACCACGTGACGGAGCGGCCTGACGGGCCGCCTTCTGGGCGGCGCGCTCGGCGCGGGTGCCGATCACATCGCCCTTGTAGATCCAGACCTTCACGCCGATGCGGCCGAAGGTGGTCTTGGCCTCGTAGAAGCCGTAGTCGATATCGGCGCGCAGGGTGTGCAGCGGCACACGGCCGTCGCGGTAGCCCTCGGAGCGGCTCATTTCGGCGCCACCCAGACGACCGGAGCACTTCACGCGGATGCCCTGGGCACCGGCGCGCATGGCGGTCTGCTGGGCCTTGCGCATCGCGCGGCGGAAGGCCACGCGGGCGCCGAGCTGCTCGGCGATGCCCTGGGCGACCAGCTGGGCGTCGGTCTCGGGGTTGCGCACCTCGAGGATGTTCAGCTGGACCTGCTTGCCGGTCATCTTCTCCAGCGCTGCACGAACCCGCTCGGCCTCGGCACCGTTACGGCCGATGACGATGCCCGGACGAGCAGCGTGCAGGAAGATGGTGACGCGCTCGGAGCGACGCTCAATCTCGATCTTGCTGATACCGGCGCGCTCCAGCGAGCTCGTCAGGTACTTGCGGATCTTGTCGTCCTCGCCCACGAACTCGGCGTACTGCTTGTCGGCATACCAGCGAGCGGTGTGGTCTGTGGTCACACCCAGGCGGAAGCCGATCGGGTTGATCTTCTGTCCCATGCTCAGGCCTCCTTCTTGGTGTTGGCGGCCTCGGCGGCCTTGGGCTCGACCACCACGGTGATGTGGCTGGCGCGCTTGTAGATGCGGCTTGCCGAACCCTTGGCGCGTGGCCGGATGCGGCGCATGGTCACGCCCTCGTCGACGAACGCCTGTGAAACGTACAGGTCGTCCGCGCGCAGGGACTCGGTGTTCTCGGCGTTGGCGACCGCGGAGGCGACCACCTTGTAGACCGGCTCGCTGGCCGCCTGCGGGGCGAACCGCAGCGTGGCCAGGGCATCGTTGACGTCCATCCCGCGCACCAGGTCGACCACTCGGCGGACCTTCGTCGGGCTCATCCGCACGTGACGCGCGATGGCATACGAGCCAGGCCGATCGCCGAGCAGGGCAAGGCGACGGCTGGGTCGCTCGTTGTTGTTGCTCATTGTCGAATCAGTTCCTTGTCTCCCCAGGCGTCAGCGCCGACGGCTCTTCTTGTCGTCCTTCACATGGCCGCGGAAAGTACGCGTGGGGGCGAACTCTCCGAGCTTGTGACCGATCATGGCCTCGGTGATGAACACCGGCACATGCTTGCGACCGTCATGCACCGCGATGGTGTGACCGAGCATGTCGGGCACGATCATCGAGCGTCGCGACCAAGTCTTGATGACGTTCTTGGTGCCCTTCTCGTTCTGGGCATCGACCTTCTTGGCCAGGTGCTCGTCGACGAAGGGACCCTTCTTAAGGCTGCGTGGCATTACCTAAACTCCCTGTCAGCGCTTCTTGCCGGTCTTGCGGCGACGGACGATCAACTTGCTACTGGCCTTCTTCTTGCTACGGGTGCGGCCTTCCGGCTTGCCCCAAGGTGACACCGGATGACGACCACCGGAGGTACGGCCCTCGCCACCACCGTGCGGGTGGTCGTGCGGGTTCATCACAACACCGCGGACAGTCGGACGGACGCCCTTCCAGCGCATCCGGCCGGCCTTGCCCCAGTTGATGTTGGACTGCTCGGCGTTGCCGACTGCACCGATCGTGGCGCGGCAGCGCACGTCGACCATCCGCATCTCGCCCGAAGGCATCCGCAGCGTGGCGTGCTTGCCCTCGCGGGCCACCAGCTGAATGGCCACACCGGCCGAGCGGCCCATCTTGGCTCCGCCGCCGGGACGCAACTCCACGGCGTGCACCGTGGTGCCGACCGGGATGTTGCGCAGCGGCAGGTTGTTGCCGGGCTTGATATCGGCCTCGACGCCCGAGACGACCACGGCACCTTGTGCCAAGCCCGCCGGAGCGATGATGTAACGCTTCTCGCCGTCCGCGTAGTGCAGCAGCGCGATGCGGGCGGTACGGTTCGGGTCGTACTCGATGTGAGCGACCTTGGCCGGCACGCCGTCCTTGTCGTAACGCTTGAAATCGATCAGGCGGTAAGCCTGCTTGTGACCGCCACCGATGTGACGCGTCGTGATGCGACCCTGGTTGTTGCGTCCACCGGTCTTCGTCTTGGGGGCCACCAGCGACTTCTCAGGAGTCGAGCGGGTGACTTCGGCGAAGTCGGAGACGCTCGCACCACGGCGACCGGGAGTGGTCGGCTTGTACTTGCGAATTGCCATCTGTCTCGTCGTCCTTGTTGTCGTCAGGCCGTCGGGCCCTGGAAGATGTCGATCCGGTCGCCAGGCGCAACGCTGATGATCGCACGCTTGGTGTTGGCGCGACGACCGAGCCCGTAACGGGTGCGGCGCGTCTTGCCCTGCCGGTTGATCGTGTTGACCGACAGCACCTTGACCCCGAAGATCTGCTCAACGGCGATCTTGATCTGGGTCTTGTTGGCGCGGGGGTCAACGAGGAACGTGTACTTGTTCTCGTCGAGCAGGCCGTAGCTCTTCTCGGAGACGACCGGCGCGATCAGAATGTCGCGCGGATCGCTGATCTTGACGTCGCTCACTTCTCATCCTCCTGCGCCGCGGCCTCGGACTCCGTGGCCACAGCCTTGACCGACTTGCCCTTGGCAGGACCGGCAACGAAAGCCTCGAGCGCGGCGGTGGTGAACACCACGGCATCCGAAACGACCACGTCGTAGGCGTTCAGCTGATCAACAGCCAGCACATGAACACCCGGCAGATTGCGCAGGCTCAGCCAGCTGGTCTCGTCCTTGCGGTCGAGCACCACCAGGTAGCGGGTGAAATCGCCGACCGCAGCAAGCCGGATGGCGGCCTGGCGGGTCGAGGGGGTATCGCCGATGCCGAACTGGTCGACGACGAAGACCAGACCCTCGCGGGCACGATCGCTCAGCGCACCGCGCAACGCGGCCTGAATCATCTTCTTGGGGGTCCGCTGCGCGTAGCTGCGCGGCTGCGGGCCGTGCACGACGCCGCCACCGGTCCACTGCGGCGCGCGCCGCGAACCCTGACGGGCGCGACCGGTGCCCTTCTGGCGCCACGGCTTGGCGCCGCCGCCGCGAACCTCACCACGCGTCTTGGTGGCGTGCGTGCCCTGACGAGCCGCCGCCTGCTGAGCAACCACCACCTGGTGGATCAGCGGCACATTCGTCGTCGCATCGAATAGTTCAGCGGGCAGCTCGGCCGAACCGGCCTGCTTTCCGTCGGCGCCGACGACGTCAACCTTCAACGTCTCGCTCACTTGGCATCACCCTTCTTGGCTGCGGTGCGGACGACCACGAGCGAACCCTTGTTGCCCGGGACAGCACCGGTGACCAGCAGCAGACCCTTTTCCGGGTCGACCGCATGCACGGTCAGATTCTGGACAGTGGCCTGAGAAGCACCCATGCGACCCGCCATGCGCATGCCCTTGAAGACCTTGCCTGGGGTCGAGCAGCCGCCGATGGAACCCGGCGAGCGGTGCTTGCGGTGCACACCGTGGCTGGCGCGCAGGCCCTTGAAGCCGTGGCGCTTGACGACACCTGCGGTGCCCTTGCCCTTGGTGATGCCGGTCACGTCAACAACGTCGCCACCAGCGAAGACATCGGCGGTGATCTCCTGGCCGATGGTGTACTCGGTGGCATCGGCGGTACGCAGCTCCACCAGATGCTTGCGGGGAGTGACACCCGCCTTCTCGAACTGGCCGGCCTGCGGTTTGGTCACCGACTTGGCGCGAACCGCACCGAAACCGAGCTGAACAGCGGAGTAGCCATCAATCTCGGGGGTACGCACCTGGGTAACCACGCATGGGCCCGCCTGAATGACGGTCACCGGGACGATGTGGTTGTTCTCGTCCCAGAGCTGGGTCATGCCGAGCTTGTAGCCCGCCAGGCCCTTGGATTTACGTTCAGTAGTCATGTCGATCGACCTCACGGGAGCTTGATCTCGATGTCGACACCAGCCGGCAGGTCGAGACGCATCAGCGAATCCACCGTCTTGGGGGTCGGGTCGAGGATGTCGATGAGCCGCTTGTGGGTACGCATCTCAAAGTGCTCGCGGCTGTCCTTGTACTTGTGGGGCGAGCGAATCACACACCACACGTTCTTCTCGGTCGGCAACGGCACTGGGCCGGCGACCTTGGCACCCGTCCGGGTGACGGTGTCGACGATCTTGCGCGCCGACGAGTCGATGACCTCATGGTCATAGGCCCGAAGCCTGATGCGGATCTTTTGTCCCGCCACGGTTGTTCCTTCTACTCGTCCCTGCTACGTCCGTAACCGGTTGGTTCTCGGTGACTTGCGCTGCCGGAGTTGAACCTGAGAATGGCCCAAATCACGTCCCACATTGCTAGTCAATGCCGTGTTGCTCGACCCCCGCGGTCGGGCGTGTCGCGCACGGGAATCCGCACATGCTTCAGACCCTCTGTTCAGATGCCTGCCAGCCTGCGACGGCCGCCTGTCACCAGGTGTCCACTCACACAGTGGGCATTGCCCACGTCCAGCTGGGTGCGGCTCCCCGGGACGGACTCACCACCCGCTGGAAGCCTGCTCCAGAACCCCCGCTCACCGACCGGCCTCGGCGGTCCTACCGCCTTATCCGCGACTGCGCACAGTGGCCCCAAAGGAGCAACCTGTCAATGATCGCATGGACGCCCGTCGAGTTCAAATCGGGTCGGGCTCGGTTTCACTCGGCTCAATTGACCCATCCGAAGCCGGTCCAATCACGCAGTTGATGCGTCATTTTACGGTGGACGCGCACCGCGCGGCCGTCCAGTTCGAGGATCGGGGCGACCCCCCTGCCGCTCGAGCAAAGCCACAGCCCGTCGGCGTCGTACAGATCGTCGACCGGCAACAGCCCGGCCTGCCATTGCAGACCAGCGGCCAGCGCCCCGTCCCTGGCCCGCTCGACGGTGACCGAGGCCAACACGCCGGTGCCGACCGTGGTGGTGGTGCCCAGGATCCCGCCGACGTACCAGACCAGTCCGGCCGTGGGCGCCTCCAGCGCGTAACCATCGGTGCTGACGAACAGGGCGTCGTGCGCCCCGCGCCGAGCAGCCTCCCGGCGGGCGGCCATGTTGACCGCATAGCTGAGGGTCTTCACTCCCCCGAGCAGCCACGGCGCCTCGACGAACGCGTCGCTGGGCATCCCCCGGCCCAGGGTCGTCACGCGCACCCCATGCCGCTGCTCGATGGTGCCCGGATCGGTATCGGCCAGCAGGATCAGCGCCGTCGGCCCCAGACCGGGCGCGTGCTCGGGCCCGCGGGTGGCGACGAACTTGACCACACCGTCGTCACCCGGCCACTGTGCGAGCATCGCGTCCAGAGTTGCCAGCCAGGCCGACCGCTCAGGCAGTTGGATCGACAACGCCGCCGCCGAGCGCGCCAGCCGGGCCAGGTGCGCGTCCAGGTCCCCAACCTGAACCCGGCCGTCCGGGCCGCGATGGGCGATCGTGGCGTCGAAACAGCCGTCGCCGCGGGTGAAGCCGAAGTCGTCAGCGCGTACCAGCGGCTCGGTGGCGACCCGGACGGCGTCGCCGCCCACCACCGCAACCCGGACCACGCCGTCGCCTGCCGTCACTGGGACTGCCCACCAGCGCTGATCAGTTCGCGCAGCCGGCGCAGCCGGGCCAGGGTGGCCTGCTTGCCCAGGATCTCCATCGACTCGAACAGCGGCGGCGAGACCTGCTCGCCGGTGAGCGCCACCCGCTCGGGCGCGAAGGCGAACTTGGGCTTCAGCCCCATCTCGTCCACCAGCCGGGTCTTCAGCGCCGACTGGATGGACTCGGTTCGCCAGTCGTCCAGTTCGCCCAGCACCTCGATGCCGGCGTCCAACGCCTGGGGCGCGTCCGATGTCAACTTGGCCACCGCCTCCGGATTGATCGGCAGGCTCTCGTCGTCGGCGAACAGGAAGGCGATCTTGGGCATGGCCTCCGCCAGGGTGACCAGCCGCTCGGCGATCAGCGGGGTTGCCGCGCGGATGACCTCGGTCCGGGCAGGCGTAATCTCGGCCAGCTGGCCGCTCGCCAGCGCGTACTCGATGATCCGGTCGGCCAACTCGTCGGTTGGCAGTGCGCGCAGGTAGACGCCGTTCAGCCAGTCGAGCTTCTTGGTGTCGAAGATCGGGCCAACGGTGCTGATCTTCGACCAGTCGAATTGCTCGACGAACTCGGTGAAGCTGGAGACCTCCTGGTCACCCTCCGCCGGCGGGTAGGCCAGCAGCTGCAGGAAGTTGCGCAGCGCCTCCGGCAGGTAGCCCTGCTCGCGGAACCAGAGCAGTCGGGCCGCCGGGTTCTTGCGCTTGGAGATCTTGGACTTGTCCGGGTTGCGCAGCAGCGGCATGTGCGCGTAGTCGGGCTCGTCCCAGCCGAGCCAGCGATAAAGCAGTCGATGCTTGGGGGTCGAACTGATCCACTCCTCGCCGCGCACCACGGTGGTGATGCCCATCAGGTGGTCGTCCACGACGACGGCCAGGTGGTAGGTCGGGAAGCCATCCGCCTTGAGGATCACCTGGTCGTCCGGCATCGGCGCCCGCACCTGGCCGCGGATCAGGTCGTCGAAGGTCAGGTCGACGTCTTCGGGGATCAGCATGCGCACCACGGGTGTCTCGGAGAACCCGGGCAGCGCGGCCCTCTCCTCCCGGGTCTTGCCCAGGCAGAGCCGGTCGTAGCCGGTGTCGGCCTGCTTGCTGGCCTGCTGGTCGGCACGCATCTGGGCCAGCCGCTCGCCGGAGCACCAGCAGTAATAGGCATGCCCGGCCTCGATCAACTGGTCGACGTAGGGCCGGTAGGTGTCCAGGCGCTCCGACTGCTTGTAGGGCGCGTACGGGCCACCCACCTCGGGGCTTTCGTCCGCGTCCAGTCCGAGCCAGCGCAGCGACTCGTAGATCTGCTGCTCGGAGCCCTCGACCAGCCTCGCCTGATCAGTGTCCTCGATGCGCAGGACGAAGGCGCCACCGGTCTTGATGGCCCACGCCTTGTCGAACAGCGCCATGTAGGCAGTGCCGACGTGGGGGTCACCGGTGGGGCTCGGGGCTACGCGAGTGCGGGCTGGACTGGTCACGGTCACCCAGCTTAGCTTTGCGGCACGATGTGGCCGAACCGCCGCATTGTCAGGGCGTGGCCGCTACTGTGAGGCCATGCGAGTCCAAGACGTGCTGAAGCGCAAGGGTTACGACGTGGTCGTGATCTCGCCGGCCGCCACGGTGGCCGAACTGTTGAAGTTGCTGGCCGAGAACCGAATCGGCTCTGTGGTCGTTGTCGATGACGACAAGCTGGTGGGCATCGTCTCCGAACGCGATGTCGTGCACGAACTTGCTGTCTCCGACGATGACATCCGCACCCACCCCGTGAGCGCGATCATGACCAAGGACGTCAAGGTCTGCGGCGTGGACGACGACACCGCTGATCTGGCTGCCACCATGACCGAGCACCGCATCCGTCACCTGCCGGTGACCGACGCCGACGGCAAGGTGATGGCGATCGTCAGCATCGGTGACGTGGTCAAGGCCCGCCTGGACACCCTGACCGACGAGCGCGACCAACTGATCAACTACGTGCAGCAGTAGCCTGCGGCGTCCCGCTCACCGCGGGACGATCAGCTGCCACAGCAGCCACAGGCCCCACAGGAGCACGGCGACCAGGGCGGTGATGGTGAGCGCCACCATGCCCAGCGCCACGATGAGGTACGTCACCGAGTTCTGTCGCGTCCGCTGTCGATCCTCGATGGTCTGCTGCAGCAGGCGCAGGTTCTTGCGGTTCGCCCGGTGGGCGAAATCCAGGGCGTCCCCAACCACCGGGACCACCCCGAGCAGCGCATCGATCCCCAGGTTCAGCCCCATCCGCGCCAGCACGGGCAGCGGCACCCGGTTGCGGATGGCGTCCACCAGGATCACCCCAGCGACGGTGGTGGTACTCGCGTCCCCCACGCCCGGGATCAGCCCGATCAATCCGTCCAGCCCGATGCCGATCCTGGTGCCGGGGATCCGCAGCAGGTCATCCAACAACCAGGCCAGCGAGTTGCTGGTCCGGGAAGTGCCGGGCTGCGGGTCGAGGATGTCTGTCGGCTCGAGCACCGGGTCTTCGGCCGGGCGTTCAGGCTGCTGCACACCCGAAGCGTATCGACTGCCGCAACACTCACCGGAGCGAGCGGGCCGGACGCAACAGGCGGAATCCGCTTGCGTCGGGAATAGACCGTCGCCAACCGCCGTTATCCAGATACCCCCCGGGGTATGATGATCGCAACCCACAGCTGCCGAGACCACAACTGATGAGGAGCCGAAGATGCTGTTGAAGCACATCTACGACGAGGATCTGGCCCAGGCGAGCTACCTGATTGGCTGCCAGGCGAAGGGACAGGCCATCGTGGTCGACCCGCGCCGCGACATCGGGGTCTACCTGGACCTCGCCAAGCAGAACGGCATGCGGATCGTTGCGGTAACGGAAACCCACATCCATGCCGACTACCTCTCCGGAACCCGTGAACTGGCCGCCGCCACCGACGCCCAGATCTACATCTCGGACGAGGGCGGCCCGGACTGGACCTATGGAGAAGCCTTCGACGGGGCGGTCCGGATGAAGCATGGCCACCGCATCGAACTCGGGAACATCACCGTCGAGGCGTCCCACACCCCCGGTCACACCCCCGAACACATGAGCTTCCTGATCACCGACGGCGCCCAGGCCGACGCGCCCGGCTTCATGCTGACCGGCGACTTCGTCTTCGTCGGCGACCTGGGTCGCCCCGACCTGCTGGATGAGGCAGCGGGGTTCGTCAACACCCGCTTCGCCGGCGCCAAGGACCTGTTCGCCAGCCTGCGGGATCGCTTCCTGACCCTGCCCGACTACGTCCAGGTTCTGCCAGCACACGGCGCAGGTAGCGCCTGCGGCAAAGCACTGGGGGCCATCGCCAGTTCCACCGTCGGCTACGAGCGCACCTTCGCCTGGTGGGGCAAGTACCTGGCCGCCGACGACGAGGCCGGGTTCGTCGAGGAGTTGCTGAGCGGCCAGCCAGACGCCCACGCCTACTTCGCCCGGATGAAGCGGCAGAACAAGCTGGGCCCCGCGCTACTCGACCAGGACCCGTTGGTCGCCTACTCCGGCCAGGACCTCGCCGCAGAACTGGACGCCGACCGCGCCATCTTCGTCGACACGCGCAGTAGTGACGAGGTGCACACCGGCACGGTTGAGCGCTCGCTGAACATCCCCGGGGTGGCCAAGGCTGCCAGCTACGGCGCCTGGGTCTACGATCCGGAGCGCGAAACACGCCCGCTGGTGGTGCTGGCCGAGGACGCCGGCCAGGCCCGGCAGTACCGCGACCACCTGATGCGGGTCGGGATCGACGCCGTCACCGGCTACATCGATTCGCTCGACGGGCTCAGCCTGGTCAAACCGAAGGTCGTGCAGCCGGCCGACGTCGCAGACGTGGACCACGTCCTGCTGCTCGATGTGCGCAACAAGACCGAATACGCCGAGGGACACCTGCCCGGAGCCCACCAGTTGTCGGCGGGCCGCCTGATGTGGCATCTGGATGAGGTGCCCGAGCAGGGCACTATCCTCACCTACTGCCGAAGTGGGGTGCGCAACTCGGTTGCCTCCAGCGCCCTGCGCCGGGCTGGGCGCGACGTCGTCGAGATCGAGGGTTCCTATCTGGGCTGGGTGGCAGTGCCCGGCCACACCCCGGTCTGCTAGGCCCACGGGATGGAGCCCGAACTGATCATCGCCCTGGCGCTGGCCGTCCTGGTCGGGGTGTCGCTCGGGCTACTCGGTGGCGGCGGCTCGATCCTGACGGTGCCCATCCTGACCTACGTGGTCGGGATGGCCCCCCAGGCGGCGATTGCGTCCTCGCTGTTCATCGTCGGGACGACCAGCGCAGTCGGTATGTGGTCGCACGCCCGGGCCCATCGGGTGCGCTGGAGGACCGGAGCGATCTTCGGCGCGGCCGGGATGGTGGGCGCACTGGTCGGTGGCCTGCTCGGCGGGTTGCTTCCCGGCTCATTGTTGATGCTCGGCTTCGCGGCGATGATGATCGCCACCGCAGTGGCGATGATCCGGGGCCGCAACCGGCCCGAGGAACCCGGATCAGAGCACACCAGACCTGCCTTCCGCATCGTGTTGGATGGGCTGCTGGTGGGCGGAGCGACCGGTCTGGTCGGCGCCGGCGGTGGGTTCCTGGTCGTCCCAGCACTCACCATCCTGGGCGGCATGCCGGTGGCCGTCGCGATCGGCACCTCGCTGCTGGTCATCGCGATGAAGTCCTATGCAGGCCTGGCCGGCTACCTATTCAGCGTGGCGATCAACTGGCCGTTCGTGCTCGGCTTCACCGCGGCCGCGGTCGTGGGTTCGTTCGCCGGTGCTGGCTTCGCCGGCCGACTGCCCGCCACGACGCTGCGCAAGGGCTTCGGCTACTTCGTCCTCGTCATGGGCGCCGTTGTACTCGTCCAGGAGGCGCCCCAGATTCTCACGATGATCAAACAGTTCGGAACGTAGAGGAATCGCAGATGCTCAGGTTTGTTGTTGCGCTGCTGGCAGCGCTCGGGTTGGGTCTGGGTCTGGTCGCCTGCGGCGGCAGTCCGACAGAGGAGGAAACGATGTCTGCTGACGTGATCATCATCGACGTGCGCACCCCCGAGGAGTACGCGTCCGGCCACCTTGATGGCGCCCGGCTGCTGGACCTCAACGGCGGTCAGTTCGCCGCCGAGTTGCCGAATCTCGATCCGGACGCCGAGTACGCCGTCTATTGCCGGTCGGGGAACCGCTCGGGCCAGGCTGTCGCGATGATGACCGAGGCCGGCTTCAGCCAGGTGACGAATCTGGGGTCGTTGGAGCAGGCGGCCGAATCCACCGGGATCGCGATCGTCAAGTAGCGAGTACTCCGACCCGCGGCCATAAGTGTCCAATCGGTCACTTATGACGCGGAAAACGCCGAGAAGCGTGCCATAACCGACCAATCGGTCACTTATGCGCGGCGATGCCCATCGGGGAAAATAACACTGCCCGCCCCCAATCCGGGGACGGGCAGTGCCGTTGTATGTCAGTTCAGCGCGTCACTTGACGATCTTGGTGACACGGCCGGCGCCGACGGTGTGGCCACCCTCGCGGATGGCGAACTTCAGGCCGTCCTCCATGGCGATCGGCTTGTTCAGGTGCACGGTCATGTCGGTGTTGTCACCGGGCATCACCATGTCGGTGCCCTCGGGCAGCTGAACGACGCCGGTCACGTCGGTGGTGCGGAAGTAGAACTGCGGGCTGTAGTTGGAGAAGAACGGCTTGTGACGGCCACCCTCCTCCTTGGTCAGCACGTAGACGTTGCCCTCGAAGTCGGTGTGCGGGGTGGTCGAACCCGGCTTGATCACGACCATGCCGCGCTCGACGTCGTCCTTCTTGGTGCCGCGCAGCAGCAGGCCGACGTTCTCGCCCGCGCGACCCTCGTCGAGGATCTTGCGGAACATCTCCACACCGGTGATGGTGGTGGACTGCTTGGCGTCGTGGATGCCGATGATGTCGACGACCTCGCCGGTCTTGACGATGCCGCGCTCGATCCGGCCGGTGACGACGGTGCCACGGCCGGTGATCGTGAACACGTCCTCGATCGGCATCAGGAACGGCTTGTCGGTCTCGCGCTCCGGCTGCGGGATGTACTCGTCCACCGCGTCCATCAGCTCGAGGATCGAGTCGGTCCACTTCTCGTCGCCGTTCATGGCCGGGAAGGCGGCCACGCGCACGATCGGGCAGTTCTCGAAGCCCTGATCGGTCAGCGCCTCGTCAACCTCCATCTCGACCAGCTCGAGCAGCTCCTCGTCGTCCACCATGTCGCACTTGTTCAGTGCGACGACGATGGCGGGGACGCCGACCTGACGGGCCAGCAGGATGTGCTCGCGGGTCTGGGCCATCGGGCCATCAGTCGCGGCGACAACCAGGATCGCGCCGTCCATCTGGGCAGCGCCGGTGATCATGTTCTTGACGTAGTCGGCGTGACCGGGGCAGTCGACGTGCGCGTAGTGGCGCTTCTCGGTCTGGTACTCGACGTGCGAGATCGAGATGGTGATGCCACGCTGGCGCTCTTCGGGCGCCTTGTCGATCTGATCGAACGCGGAGACCGCGTTCAGGTCGGGGTACTTCTCGTGCAGCACCTTGGTGATCGCCGCCGTCAGCGTGGTCTTGCCGTGGTCGACGTGGCCGATGGTGCCGATGTTGCAGTGCGGCTTGGTCCGCTCGAACTTGGCCTTTGCCACTTGGGCTCCTTCTGGTTTGTCGCCACGCTGGTTGCGTGGCACACCTGTTGTTGACTGTGGGTTTTCCCGCAGTTGTTCGTCCTGCTCTGACTTGCTCGGTCAGGACCGCGGGCATTACCCACGAACTCCACCAATTCTCGCCCGGCCGACGCCTTGAGTCAAACCGCCGGAAACCCGGTTGGCCGGGTGCAGCCAACCGGGATCTTGCGATCAGTTCTCGCCGCGAGCCTTCGCGACGATCTCATCGGAAATCGTCTTGGGAACCTCGCCGTAGGAGTGGAACTCCATGGCGTAGGTCGCCTGACCGGAGGTCTTCGACCGCAGGTCACCAACGTAGCCGAACATCTCGGCCAACGGGACGAGCGCGCGCACCACGCGGTTGCCGTGCCGCTCGTCCATCGACTGCACCTGGCCACGACGGGCGTTCAGGTCGCCGATCACAGTACCCAAGTAGTCCTCGGGCGTGGACCTCGACGGCCATCAGCGGCTCGAGCAGGGCGGGATCGGCCTTGCGCGCGGCCTCCTTGAAGGCCATCGAGCCGGCGATCTTGAACGCCATCTCCGAGGAGTCGACGTCGTGGTAGGCACCGTCGGTCAGGGTCACCTTGATGTCCTCGACCGCGTAGCCGGCGAGCACGCCGAACTGCATGGCCCCTGACGCCGGCGTCCACCGCGGGGATACTCTTGGGGATGCGGCCACCGGTGACGGCGTTCACGAACTCGTAGCCGGTGCCTGCCGGCTGCGGCTCCAGGTTGATGATGACCTTGCGTACTGGCCCGAGCCACCCGACTGCTTCTTGTGGGTGTAGTCGACGTTCTGGACGGCCCGACGGAGCGTCTCGCGGTAGGCGACCTGCGGCTTGCCGATGTTCGCCTCGACGTGGAACTCACGCTTCATCCGGTCGATCAGCACCTCGAGGTGCAACTCGCCCATGCCGGCGATGATCGTCTGGCCGGTCTCCTCGTCGGTGTGGACGCGGAAGGTCGGGTCCTCTTCGGCCAGCCGTTGGATGGCGGTGCCCAGCTTCTCCTGGTCGGCCTTCGACTTGGGCTCGATGGCCTGCTCGATGACCGGGTTCGGGAAGTCCATCGACTCCAGCACGACGGGCGAGCTCGGATCGCACAGGGTGTCGCCCGTGCCCGTGGCCTTGAGGCCCATCACCGCACAGATATTGCCGGCCGGGATCGCGGGGACCTCCTGACGCTTGTTGGCGTGCATCTGGTAGATCTTGCCGATCCGTTCCTTCTTGCCGGTCACCGAGTTCAGCACCGGGCTGCCCGACTCCAGCACGCCGGAGTAGACGCGCACGTAGGTCAGCTTGCCCAGGTGCGGGTCGGCGGCGATCTTGAAGGCCAGCGCACTCAGCGGCTCGGCCTTGTCGGCATGACGCTCGATCACGACCGACTCGTCGCCGGGCTTGAAGCCCTCGATGGCCGGGATGTCGACCGGTGCCGGCAGGTAGTCGATGACCGCGTCCAGCACCAACTGGATGCCCTTGTTCTTGAACGAGGTGCCACAGACCACAGCGGTGAACTTGTTGGCCAGTACGCCACGACGGATCGCGGCCTTCAACTGCTCGACGGTGGGCTCAACACCCTCCAGGTAGAGCTCCATCAGCTCGTCGTCGTTCTCGGCGACCAGTTCGATGGTCTCTGCGCGTGCGGCCTCGGCGGCCTCCAGCATGTCGGCCGGGATCTCCTCGACCTCGTACATCTGGCCCAGGGTGGTCTCGCCGCGGTAGGTCTTGGCCTTCATGTCGATCAGGTCGACGACGCCGATGAACTTCGACTCAGCACCGATCGGCAGCTGCAGCTTGACCGGGATCGCCTGCAGGCGCTCCTTGATGGTCTTGATGCAGTGATCGAAGGACGCACCGGTGCGGTCGAGCTTGTTGATGTAGCAGATCCGCGGCACGCCGTACTTGGTGGCCTGACGCCACACGGTCATCGACTGCGGCTCAACGCCTGCCACACCGTCGAAGACGGCAACCGCACCGTCCAGGACGCGCAGCGAACGCTCCACCTCGACGGTGAAGTCGACGTGTCCGGGGGTGTCGATGATGTTGATCTGGTAGCCGTTCCAGAAGCAGGTGGTGGCGGCGGAGGTGATGGTGATGCCCCGCTCCTGCTCCTGCTCCATCCAGTCCATGGTCGCGGCACCGTCGTGCACCTCACCGATCTTGTGGGTGATGCCGGTGTAGTACAGGATGCGCTCGGTGGTGGTTGTCTTGCCGGCGTCGATGTGCGCCATGATGCCGATGTTGCGCACCTTGTGCAGGTCGGTCTGAAGGTCGAGGGCCACGTGTTCCCCTAATAGGTTTCGGTCTGAAGTTTCTGGCTGTGGTGGGTGGATGTCACTTGGTGTTCGACTGCGCGTAACCGAAGCCGGACAGGCGAAAGGTCGCCCTCTCCCGAGGGCGACCCCTCACAAAGTCACCAGCGGTAGTGGGCGAAGGCGCGGTTGGCCTCGGCCATCTTGTGGGTGTCCTCGCGCTTCTTGACCGAAGCGCCCAGACCATTGAGGCGTCCAGGATCTCGTTCATCAGGCGCTCGGACATGGTCTTCTCGCGACGATCGCGGGCATAGCCCACCAACCAGCGCATGGCCAGCGTGTTGGAGCGGGCCGGCTTGACCTCGACGGGCACCTGGTAGGTGGCGCCACCGACGCGGCGGCTGCGCACCTCGACGGCCGGGCGGACGTTGTCGAGGGCCTTCTTGAGGGTCTGCACGGGGTCGATGCCGGTCTTCTCGCGGGTGCCCTCCATCGCGGTGTAGACGATGCTCTGGGCGACGGTCTTCTTGCCGTCCAGCAGGATCTTGCTGACCAACTGCGAGACCAGGGGCGAACCGTAGACCGGATCGGTGATCACGGGGCGCTTGGGCGCCGGACCCTTGCGAGGCATTACTTCTCCTTCTTCGCGCCGTAGCGGCTGCGAGCCTGCTTGCGGTTCTTGACACCCTGGGTGTCGAGGGCACCGCGAACGATCTTGTAGCGGACGCCGGGCAGGTCCTTCACACGGCCGCCGCGCACGAGCACCATCGAGTGCTCCTGCAGGTTGTGGCCGACACCCGGGATGTAGGCGGTGACCTCGATGCCGGAGCTCAGGCGGACGCGAGCGACCTTGCGCAGCGCCGAGTTCGGCTTCTTCGGGGTGGTGGTGTAGACGCGAGTGCACACGCCACGGCGCTGCGGGGAGCCCTTGAGCGCGGGCGTCTTGTTCTTGTTCACCTTGTCAGTGCGGCCCTTGCGGACCAGCTGCTGGATTGTAGGCACCTGCTGGTATCTCTTTCCGTTTGTGTGCGCACCTGCGGGTGCAGGCGCACGCCTCGTTGTCTTCTTCCCTGGCTGCGACTCGCCGCTCCGCCACGAAACCACCGTTTATCCCGTGGACGGGATGGGTGTCGCCGTGCGAACTCCGCACTTGTCCCAGGCTCCTCGCAACGTTTAGGTGCCGGGCTCAACCGCCAGGGTGCGCACATGGTGCCCAGACATGCCGGACACGACGTTTGAGTCTACCTGCCGCTCACCCCGCGGTCAAAACAGTTGCCGGCGCCGCAGCCAGCCTCAGCCCGGCACACATCCGGACGCGTATCCGCGCTCGGCCACGGCCCGCTCGGAGGCCGCGTTCATCTCGGCCAACAGGCCGTCCGCCAACGGCGTTGTGGGCATGATCTGGACGCCCGACAGCTCGGCCAGGGGCGCCAGATCCAGCAGTGAGGTGCCCTTCGACAAGCCGATGTGCGGGGACGCCTGCCAGGCCACCGCCGGCAGGCGCAGCGGATTGGCCCGGGCCTTCGCCAGGATCGCCGCGAGGACATCGGCCTGACGCTGTTGCCGCGCCGCCTCGCCGTTGGGCTCGGGCACCCACTCGCCGTCGATCTTGGCCGCACCCAACCGGGAGCGCACGTAGGCCAGCGCGGTGATGCCGTCCAGGGTCTGCTCCCCCGCGTCCAGTTCCAGGTAGTCGCCGTCCCACAGCGGGTAGGGCACGTTCACGGTGACCCCGCCCAGCGCGTCCACCACGCTCACGAACGCTTGCAGGTCGACAGTGATGACGTGGTCCACCGGGATGCCGACCTCGCTGCACAGCATGTCGATGAAGCGCTGCGGCGACTCCCGCCAGAAGACGCCCAGTCGGTTACGGGCACCGGGCTTGCCGCGTTCCGCCTGGCCGACCACAAGATCGCGCGGGATCGACAACGCGCGGACTGCGTCGTCCATCTGGGTGACCACGATGATCACATCGGCCCGGGTGCCCGGCTGGTCCTCGGCCGGGCCGGTGTACTCGCCCAGTTCGTCGCTGACATGCTCGCGATCGTCGAGCCCCAGGATCAGCCAGGTCGTCGGGCCCGGCGTGGCCGACAGGGCCAACGTGTGCTGCTGGAACCGCGAGGCCACCAGCGCCACGTCCACGGCGACAGCCAGCAGCAGGCTCACCAGGACCACCAGCGGCCCGACGAGCACGCGGCGGACGCGGCGACTGCGTCCTGCGCGAGTGGCTGGCATCAACGGCCTTTCGGGATGGGGCGGACGAGCCAAGGCTACTAGTCCTGCTGGTCCGCAAAGCAGTTCGGCCGCCCACCTGGCAGATGGACGGCCGAACGTGCGGTGTTTCAGGTCAGCGCTTGCGCGAGCGCAGGCTGACGGCGATGGTGCCGCCGACCAGGCTGAGCAGGGACGCTGCCGACAGCAGGCCAAGGCCCTCGCTACCGGTCTTCGGCAGCGCGGTCGGCTTACCAGCGGGCGGCGCAGCAGGGACCGCAGGAGTGGCCGGAGCCTCCGGGACGATCGGGGCGTACCAGCTGTAGAGCAGCACCGGCACGACAACCTCGACGGTGCCGTCCATCATGGTCTTGGTGCCCTCGGCGAACACCTCGTAGGTGCCATCCACGGTGTACGGCAGCACGCGGGTGGTGCTCAGGTCGCCCATCGCGTTGGCCAACTCGGTGCCCAGGTCGTGACGCACGCCGTCGGGGCCGATCACGTAGAGCGTGACGACCGAACCCGGATCGAACGCGTGCACGTCGTCCAGAGAGCCGTCGGCAAGCACTGGGCTGGTCAGCGTGACCGGATCGTTGGACGACCAAGTATCAGCACCGCCCGGACCAGCCAGGTCGAGGTAGCCTCGGGTGACCTCGAATACCGGCGCGATCAGGTTGTGCCGGGTGCCCTCGTAGTCGAAGCAATCGACCTCGACATCGTAGAGGCCGGGCAGTGGAGCCAGCACAGAGGCGTAGAGGTCGCCGGTCTCGGGCGCAGCCAGGTCCTGCTCGGATACGTAACCCTTGGTGTCGTGGCTGTAGAGCCACAAGGTGATGGTCCGGGCGCCGTCCGCAACCGAACAACCGGAGATGGTGACGTCCACTTCCGGACCTTGGGCCACACCGTTGGGTGCGTCGACGCCCACCGCCGGCACAACCGCGGCCTCTGCGGACAATGCCGTGCCCAGTCCAAGCGACCCGACCAGTGCCAGGGCAGCGCTGGCTGCGCCCAGCTTCAAGAATTTCTTCATCGATTCCCTCGTCTCCCGAAGCAGCATCTGGGGTGGGCATGCCTCTACTCGATGTAGTCCATTAGACCATGGTCAGAGGTCCAGGATCGCCCTCATCCCACTGCAGTCTGACCTGCCCACAGGGCACTTTGGCCTGGTCGAGGCCCGATTCGGGAGGCGCTCGGGCTGCGTCCGGGCCGGAAGAAAACGAAGGGGGTGGCCGCCGACGCAGCCACCCCCAACGGGTAGATCGAACCGGATCAGCGCAGGTCGCGGTAATCCATGTCGTCCAGCGGAACGGCGGCGCCGGTGCCCGACCCGAAGTCGTAGTCGAAGGCGTCGTAGCTCAGCGTGTAGGCGTTCGCCCGGGCGTCGGCGGTCGGCTCGACCCGGATGTTGCGGTAGCGGTCCAGACCGGTGCCGGCCGGGATCAGCTTGCCCAGGATGACGTTCTCCTTCAGGCCCAGCAGGTGGTCCGACTTGCCGTTGATGGCGGCGTCGGTGAGCACCTTGGTGGTCTCCTGGAAGGAAGCAGCCGACAACCACGAATCCGTGGCGAGGCTGGCCTTGGTGATACCCATCAGCACCGGGCGGCCCTCGGCGGGACGGCTGCCCTCCGTGATGGCCTGACGGTTCGCCTGCTCGTAGGTCTGGCGGTCGATCAGCTCACCCGGCATCATCTCGGTGTCACCCGAGTCGATGACGGTCACCCGGCGCAGCATCTGGCGGATGATGATCTCGATGTGCTTGTCGTGGATCGGGGCGCCCTGAGTCGCGTAGACCTTCTGCACCTCGGCCACTAGGTGCTCCTGCACCTTGCGCACACCCTGGACGCGCAGCACGTCCTGCGGATCGATCGTGCCGGCGGTCAGCTGGTCGCCCACGCTGACGTGGTCACCATCGTTGATCGAGTGCCGCACCCGCTCGGAGTCCTCGAACTCCAGGCGCGCACGCCGCGGGATCGCGTACTCGACGTCCGGCTGGCCATCGTCACGGACGATCAGCAGTCGACGCCCACGATCGGTGTCCTCGATCTTGATCCGGCCATCGGCCTCGGCGATCGGGGCCTTGCCCTTCGGGGTACGGGCCTCGAAGAGCTCGACGACGCGCGGCAGACCCAGCGTGATGTCGTCGCCGGCCACACCACCGGTGTGGAAGGTACGCATCGTCAACTGGGTACCGGGCTCACCAATCGACTGCGCGGCCTGGATACCCACGGCCTCGCCGACGTCGACCAGCTTGCCGCCGGCCAGCGAGCGGCCGTAGCACATCGCGCAGGCGCCGCTGGCGGCCTCACAGGTGAGCACCGAGCGCACCTTGACGCTGCTGATGTCCGCAGCGATGAGCAGTGCGACGTGCTCCTCGGCCAGGTCAGTGCCGGCCGGGACGATGACCTCGCCCGACTCGGTGACCGCGTCGGTGGCCAGGTTGCGGCCGAGCACGCTGGTCTCGACGTTCGGCACCGGACGCAGTTTGCCGGCTTCGTCGGTGGTGGCCAGGGTCTTGACCAGGCCACGCTCGGTGCCGCAGTCGTCCTCGCGGATGATGACGTCCTGGCTGACGTCGACCAGGCGGCGGGTCAGGTAACCCGAGTCTGCGGTGCGCAGTGCGGTGTCGGCCTGGCCCTTTCGGCCACCGTGGGTCGAGATGAAGTACTCCAGAACCGTCAGGCCCTCGCGGAAGTTCGACTTGATGGGCCGCGCGATGATCTCGCCCTTCGGGTTGGCCACCAGGCCTCGCATGGCGGCGATCTGACGCATCTGCGTCATATTTCCGCGTGCGCCGGAGTGCACCATCATGTAGATCGGGTTCGTCTCGGAGAAGTTCTTCTCCATCGCGTCGGTCAGCTCGCTGGTCGCGTCCGTCCAGATCTGGATCAGTTCCTGACGACGCTCGTCGTCGGTAACCGCACCACGCTCGTAGAGCTTGTCGATCTTGGCGGCCTTGCCCTCGTAGCTGGCCATGATCTCGGGCTTGTTGGCCGGGGTCTGCACGTCGCCGATCGACACCGTGACGCCGGACCGCGAGCCCCAACGGAAGCCCATGTCCTTCAGGTCGTCGAGCACCTCGGTGACGACGGTCTTCGGGTAGGTCTCGGCCAGGTGGTTGACGATGGCGCTGAGCTGCTTCTTGCCAATGTGCCGGTCGACGAACGGGTAGTCCTCGGGCAGCGCGTTGTTGAAGGTGATCTTGCCCAGGGTGGTGTCGAGCAGGATGGTCCCGTCCGCACGCACCTGGTCGGCCAGGTGGGCCGGCACGACGATGTCGCGCATCCGCACCTTGATCCTGGAGCGCATCTCGATCTCACCCAGGTCGTAGGCCATGGTGGCCTCCTCAGGCGAGCTGAAGACGCGTCCCTCACCGGGCAGCCCGGCGAGTTCCATCGTCAGGTAGTACATGCCGATGATCATTTCGTGGCTGGGCATCGAAACGGGCTTGCCATCGGCCGGCTTCAGGATGTTGTTGGTGGACAACATCAGGATGCGGGCCTCGGCCTGGGCCTCGGCGCTCAGCGGCAGGTGGACGGCCATCTGGTCGCCGTCGAAGTCGGCGTTGAAGGCGGCGCAGACCAGCGGGTGCAGCTGGATGGCCTTGCCCTCGATCAGCTGGGGCTCGAACGCCTGGATGCCGAGGCGGTGCAGGGTTGGTGCGCGGTTGAGCAGCACCGGGTGCTCCTTGATGACCTCTTCCAGCACGTCCCAGACCTGCGGACGCTGGCGCTCCACCATGCGCTTGGCGCTCTTGATGTTCTGCGCGTAGTTCTGCTCGGCCAGCCGCTTCATCACGAACGGCTTGAACAGTTCCAGGGCCATCTGCTTGGGCAGACCGCACTGGTGCAGCTTGAGCTGCGGACCGACCACGATGACCGAACGGCCGGAGTAGTCGACGCGCTTGCCCAGCAGGTTCTGGCGGAAGCGGCCCTGCTTGCCCTTCAGCATGTCGCTGATGGACTTCAGCGGGCGGTTGCCCGGGCCGGTGACCGGACGCCCACGGCGGCCGTTGTCGAACAGCGAGTCGACGGCCTCCTGCAGCATCCGCTTCTCGTTGTTGACGATGATCTCGGGTGCCCCGAGGTCCAACAGGCGCTTGAGGCGGTTGTTGCGGTTGATGACGCGGCGGTACAGGTCGTTCAGGTCGGAGGTGGCGAAGCGGCCACCGTCCAACTGCACCATCGGACGCAGGTCCGGCGGGATGACCGGGACGCAGTCGAGCACCATGCCGAGCGGCGAGTTGTCGGTGTCGATGAACGCACGAACCACCTTGAGCCGCTTCAGGGCGCGGGTCTTGCGCTGCCCCTTGCCGGTCTTGATGATCTCGCGCAGGTCATCGGCCTCGGCGACCAGGTCGAAGGACTCGAGGCGCTTCTTGATCGCCTCGGCACCCATGTAGCCCTCGAAGTACTTGCCGAAGCGGTTCTTCATCTCGCGGTAGAGCACCTCATCGCCTTCGAGGTCCTGCACCTTGAGCGTCTTGAACCGGGTCCACACCTGGTCCAGGCGATCCAGATCGCGCTGGGCGCGGTCGCGCAGGTGCTTCATCTCGCGCTCGGCGACGTCGTTGACCTTCTTGCGCATGTCACGATCCGCGCCCTCGGCCTCCAGGGTGGCCAGGTCCTCTTCCCGCTTGACCGCACGGGCCTCGATGTCGGCGTCGCGACGCTTCTCGATCTGGCCACGCTCGACGGCGACCTTGGCCTCCAGGCTCGACAGGTCGCGGTGGCGCGCCTCCTCGTCCACTGCGGTGAACATGTAGGCAGCGAAGTAGATGACCTTCTCCAGGTCCTTCGGCGCGATGTCCAGCAGGTAGCCCAGCCGGCTCGGCACGCCCTTGAAGTACCAGATGTGGGTGACCGGGGCGGCCAGTTCGATGTGGCCCATCCGCTCGCGGCGCACATTGCTGCGGGTCACCTCGACGCCACAGCGCTCACAGACGATGCCCTTGAAGCGGACTCGCTTGTACTTGCCGCAGTAGCATTCCCAGTCGCGCGTGGGCCCGAAGATCTTCTCGCAGAACAGACCGTCGCGCTCCGGCTTCAGGGTGCGGTAGTTGATGGTCTCCGGCTTCTTGACTTCGCCGAAGGACCACTCGCGAATCTGGTCTGCGGTCGCCAGTCCGATGCGCAGCTGATCGTAGGTGTTGACGTCCAGCACGTTTGTCTCTCCCGTTGTGGGTGGTTGGTCTATGCAGGTTGGGGTCTGGTCGCCTGGACTCAGACTTCGTCGACGATCGCGAACGAATCGGCACCGGGACGCCTCGACAGGTCGATACCCAGGTCCTCGCTCGTGCGGTAGTCGTCCTCGCTGTCACGCAGCTCGACGACCGCGCCGTCGCTGCTCAGCACCTCGACGTTCAGGCACAAGGATTTCATTTCCTTGACCAGCACCTTGAACGACTCGGGGATACCGGGCTCGGGGATGTTCTCCCCCTTGACGATCGCCTCGTAGACCTTGACGCGGCCGGGCACGTCATCGGACTTGATGGTGAGCATCTCCTGCAGGGCCCAGGCGGCGCCGTAGGCCTCCAGTGCCCACACCTCCATCTCACCGAAGCGCTGGCCACCGAACTGCGCCTTACCACCGAGCGGCTGCTGGGTGATCATCGAGTACGGGCCAGTGGAACGGGCGTGGATCTTGTCGTCCACCAGGTGGTGCAGCTTCAGGATGTACATGTAGCCGACGCCGACCTTCTCCGGGTACGGCTCGCCGGAGCGGCCGTCGAAGAGCGTCGCCTTGCCGTCCGGGTCGACCATCCGGTCACCGTCGCGGTTGGGCAGGCCGTTGGCCAGCAGGCCACCGATCTCGTCCTCGTCCGCGCCATCGAAGACCGGGGTGGCCAGCCGAGAGCTCGGGCTGACCGCACCGAGGCCAACCTCGCGCAGCCGATCGGCCCACTCGCCGGGCACATCATTGATGTCCCAGCCGGAGTGCGCGATCCAGCCGAGGTGGGTCTCCAGCACCTGACCGACGTTCATCCGCGAGGGCACGCCCAGCGGGTTCAGGATGATGTCGACCGGGGTGCCGTCCGGCAGGAACGGCATGTCCTCGGCGGGCAGGATCTTCGAGATGACGCCCTTGTTGCCGTGCCGGCCGGCGAGCTTGTCGCCCTCCTGCACCTTGCGCTTCTGGGCGACGTAGACCCGCACCATCTGGTTGACACCGGGAGGCAGCTCGTCGCCGGCCTCTTCGCGGTCGAAGACCCGGACGCCGATCACGGTGCCGGCCTCGCCGTGCGGCACCTTCATCGAGGTGTCGCGGACCTCACGGGCCTTCTCACCGAAGATGGCGCGCAGCAGGCGCTCCTCCGGGGTGAGCTCGGTCTCGCCCTTCGGGGTGACCTTGCCGACCAAGATGTCGCCGGTGCCGACCTCGGCGCCGATGCGGATGATGCCGCGCTCGTCGAGGTTGGCCAACATGTCGTCGGACACGTTCGGGATGTCGCGGGTGATCTCTTCGGGGCCCAGCTTGGTGTCGCGGGCGTCCACCTCGTGCTCCTCGATGTGGATCGAGGTGAGGATGTCCTCCGAGACCAGCCGCTGGTTGAGGATGATCGCGTCCTCGTAGTTGAGGCCTTCCCACGGCATGAAGGCGACCAGCAGGTTGCGGCCCAGGGCCAACTCGGCGTGGTCGGTGCAGGGGCCGTCGGCCAGCGGGGTGCCGGGGACGACCCGGTCGCCGGGGGCGACCATCGGACGCTGGTTGACGCAGGTGCCGGCGTTCGAACGGCGGAACTTCTCCAGCCGGAAGGTCTGGTAGGTGCCGTCGTCGTTGGCCAGTTCGATCAGGTCGGCCGAGACGCTGGTCACCACGCCGGGCTTGTTGGCCAGCGTGACGTCACCGACGTCGACAGCGGCGCGGTACTCCATGCCGGTTCCGACGTAGGGGGCTTCGCTGCGCAACAGCGGCACCGCCTGACGCTGCATGTTGGCGCCCATCAGGGCCCGGGACGCGTCGTCGTGCTCGAGGAAGGGGATCAGCGCGGTCGCCACCGACACCATCTGGCGCGGCGACACGTCCATGTAGCCCACCTCGGTGGCGGGCACCTGGTCGACGTCACCGTGCCGGACGCGAACGATGACCCGCTCGTCAACAAGGCGGCCCTGGCCATCGATCTCGGCGTTGGCCTGGGCGATGTTGTAGCGGTCCTCCTCGTTGGCGGTCAGGTAGTCGATCTGGTCGGTGACCTTGCCATCGACGACCTTGCGGTACGGCGTCTCGATGAAGCCGAACGCATTGACGCGGGCGAAGGAGGCGAGCGAGCCGATCAGGCCGATGTTCGGGCCTTCCGGAGTCTCGATCGGGCACATGCGTCCGTAGTGCGACGGGTGGACGTCACGGACCTCCATACCGGCGCGGTCACGGCTCAGGCCACCGGGGCCAAGCGCCGACAGGCGACGCTTGTGGGTCAGCTCGGCCAGTGGGTTGTTCTGGTCCATGAACTGCGACAGCTGCGAGGTGCCGAAGAACTCCTTCAGCGCGGCGGTCACCGGGCGGATGTTGATCAGGGTCTGCGGCGTGATCGCCTCGATGTCCTGGGTGGTCATCCGGTCCCGAACCACCCGCTCCATCCGGCCAAGGCCGGTGCGCAGCTGGTTCTGGATCAGCTCGCCGACGGTACGCAACCGGCGGTTGCCGAAGTGGTCGATGTCGTCGGGCTCGACGATGATCGACTCACCGTCGGTGCGCTCCAACTCCAGCTTGCCCTCGTGTAGCGCGCAGACGTACTCGATCGCGGCGACGATGTCGTCGTTGGTCAGCACCTGCTGGTCGAACGGCAGGTTCAGACCGAGCTTCTGGTTGATCTTGTACCGGCCCACCTTGGCCAGGTCGTAGCGCTTCGGGCTGAAGTAGTAGTTGGTCAGCAACTGCTCCGCGGCCTCGCGGGCCGGCGGTTCACCCGGACGCAGCTTGCGGTAGATGTCGAGCAGCGCCTCGTCCTGGGTGGTGACGTGGTCGCGCTCCAGGGTCATCCGCATGGACTCGTACTCGCCGAACTGCTCCAGGATCCGGTCCTCGGTCCAGCCGAGGGCCTTCAGCAGCACGGTGACCGACTGCTTGCGCTTGCGGTCCAACCGGACGCCGACCTGGTCGCGCTTGTCGATCTCGAACTCCAGCCAGGCGCCCCGCGACGGGATCACCTTGCAGGTGAAGATGTCCTTGTCGGAGGTCTTGTCCGGGGTCTGCTCGAAGTAGACGCCCGGCGACCGCACCAGCTGGCTCACCACGACGCGCTCGGTGCCACTGATGATGAAGGTGCCCTTGTCGGTCATCAACGGGAAGTCGCCGATGAAGACCGTCTGGCTCTTGATCTCACCGGTGTCGTTGTTCATGAACTCAGCGGTCACGAACAGCGGCGCGGCGTAGGTGGCGTCGCGGTCCTTGCACTCGTCAATGCTGTGCTTGGGTTCCTCGAAGCGATGGTCGCGGAAACTCAGCGACATCGTCTGGTTGAAGTCCTCGATCGGGCTGATCTCCTCGAAGATCTCCTCCAGACCGGAACGGGTGTTGATATCGGTGCGGCCCTGTTCCAGGGCCTCTGCGGTCTTCTGGTGCCAGGCATCGCTGCCGATCAGCCAGTTGAACGAGTCGATCTGCAGGTCCAGGAGGTTGGGTACCTCGAGCGGTTCGGCGATCTTCGCAAACGAAACGCGCCCGCTGGCTGAGATGACGTTGGTGTTCTTCGACGCAGTGCGCGAGGTGGCCAAGATGTGGTCCTTCCAGAACTCGCCGGTTCTAATGCATGCTGAACGACCCATGTCAAGTCATGGGTCACCAAACGCAATGGGGCAAGTGTCGACTATAGAGCAGGCTGCGCACCGAACGCAAATCATGAGGTCAACATTGACCACCCGGTGCGAGACGCCTCGCAGCAGCAGGTTGCCTCATCGCTGGCCCCAAAGTCAAGCATCGATCAGGGCGGGCCCGGCGGGCATGGATAGCCCCGACAGTGGCTGGGGGAATTGGGGGAGATGGGCCACTGCCGGGGTTGTGACTATTTCAGCAACAGTCGCTCGGTTTGTCAAGTTTCTTGACAGATCGCGTCAACCGCAGGTCAGCTCAGCCCTCGACGGCCGCGAACTGGTGCCACAGGGCAAGTGCGCGTTCGGGGGCCTGGGCTTCTTCGAAGCAAATCGCGGCCCTGCGCAGCTCATCGCGAGCACGCAGGTTCTCCCCCACGAGTTGCAGTGCAGAAGCCAAGGCCTCCCGAACCTCTCCCTCGAGACGCACGTCCCCAAGCGTGGCGGCCTCGCCACACAGGTGCTCCAGCAACTGTATGGCGAGTTGGGGTCGCCCAGTCCGGACCAGCAGTCGGGATTGGACGAGTCTTAGATCGGCGATGTCGCCGGCGTTGCCCAGCACCATGACGAAGGGCTGGGCCTGGTCGAAGAGTTCCTGGGCCTGGTCGGCATCGTGCTCGACCAGTAGTGGGCGGTCGCCAATCGCAACCTCGCCCACCCGCGCGGATCGATCTGCGGGTCACTCAACGCGGCCCCGCGCAGATGCCAGTCGATGCCCTCGGTGACGTCGCCTCGCGCGAACGCAGCGTTCCCGATCGCCCACGCGACCTTGGTCGCAGACACCGGGTCAAGTTCGTCGACCAGGGCGCGCAGCCGCTGCTCGGACTCGGCGGCGTCCGCCAGTCGCTCTGCAGTCACCAGGGCGCCGAGTTCGGCCACCAACGCCTCGGCGAGCAACGACGCCGACGAGTCGGCCGCATCCTCAACCGCCAGGCTCGCCAACCGGACCGAATCGGACAGACGTCCGCTCGCCCGGGCAGCGCGTGCGGCCAGGGTACGGGCCTCGCTGCGCAGGTCACCGGTGGCGGCGACGACGGGACGGGTGGCCAATTCTTCGGCGAGTTCGGCGGCCTCCGCATAGCGTCCCGAGGCCATCACGGCCTCGGCCAGTGCCATGTCGGACTCCCAGCGGCGCGATTCGCGGCCCTGGACCTCGGCCAGGTAGGCGGCCTGCCGTGCCAGCCGCACCGCCTCGTCCCACTGATGGACGCCCAATGCGCGGCGGGACGCAGCGAGCAGCGCGCTCAGCCGGGCGTCGGAGGTCTCCAGGTGTTGCTGCCCATCGAGTTCTCCGGTTGGCAGGCCGAGTCGTTCGGCCAGGAAGCCCATCACCTCGGGGCCGGGACGGCGCCGGCCGCTCTCGATGTGGGAGATGTAGGACCCGGAATAGCGACCGTCACCCAGTTCGGCCTGGGACAACCCGCGCGCAACACGCAATTGGCGCAGTCGCTGGCCAAGATCCGGCATCGGGCAAGCCTCCTGTCGTCCCCCGACGAATACGCTAGCTGTCCAGAGGAAGCGTCAAAGTTCTGACTCGATATCTTGACACAGTAGTCAACTCCTGTCTACTGTCAGGTCAGACGTCGGGGGTCGTGGTTGGCCTCCCGCAATCGCCGTGACTGACCGGAGGAGCGCAAGTGAACAAGCCCCGCATTGCCCGTCTCATCGTCGGCGCACTGCTCGCCGGAGCTGTTGCGCTGCCCGCAGCCCAGGTTGGTCAGGCCGCTGCTGCACCGAGTGACCTCACCATCGTGAAGGTGAAGATCTCGTCGTCGCAGACCAAGCTCTTCACGCCCATGAGCAAGAAGAGCGAGGGCCCCTGGCCCTGATGAAATGACTGCCGCGCCGCCGGTCCCACGCACTGGCGGCACCCACCCCCACCAGAGAGGGCGGACCCGGATCCGGGTCCGCCCTCTCACATGTTGGGGTGAGCCAACTCAGTCGATCTGCTGGTCCTCCTCGACGACGCCACGTCGGGCAGGCTCGGCGGGTTCAACGAGGTCAGCCGATGCGTCCTCGATGTCGCCCGGCAGCTGGGTCGCCACTGTGGTCGCGACCGGTTCCGGCTCGACCGACTCCCGCCGCCGGCGCAGCCACCTGAATGGCTTCCTCGATTCGGTTTCGACGGCCGGCGCCTGCCACGGGTCGTCCTGCGCGTCCTTCCCCTCGGCCCGCACTGCGTCCGAACCCCAGGCCGAGTCCTGCTCCGCCTGGTAGCCGCGCTGCGCCCGCGCCATCCGCACCTGATAGGGATCGACCGGGCCGGCCGGGGCGTCCGCCGGGATCTCGAAGCGCTGCGGCAGGTGCTCTTCCAGTGGGGTGCTCATCGCGGGTTCTCCTCGCACAAACCGAAGGGGTGGGCCGCAATGCGACCCACCCCTCAACAGTAGTTGCCTGCCCGGGCAGCGTGCCGGGCGTCCAGCTCACTTGAGCGTGACAGTGGCGCCCTCGGCCTCCAGGGCCTCCTTCGCCTTTTGGGCATCGTCCTTCTTGGCGTTCTCGATGACGACCTTCGGAGCGGCCTCGACGAGGTCCTTGGCCTCCTTCAGGCCCAGGCTGGTCAGGGCGCGAACGGCCTTGATAACACCGATCTTCTTCTCGCCGGCCGACTCGAGGACGACGTCGAACTCGGTCTTCTCCTCGACCTCTTCCGCAGCCTCGGCAGCGCCGCCGGCGGGGGCAGCAGCAGCCACGGCCACCGGGGCGGCGGCCTTCACGTCAAAGGCCTCCTCGAAGGCCTTCACGAACTCGGACAACTCGATGAGGGTCATCTCCTTGAACTGCTCAAGCAGATCCTCAGTGCTCAGCTTCGCCATGATGGGCGTCCTTCCTTACTCGTTTGATGCAGCGTCAGCCGCCGCGGTGGTGGTGGCCTCAGCAGCATCGGCTGCTTCGGGTGCCGGGGTTTCGGCAGTTTCCTCGGCCTCGGCCGAGGCAGGGACGCTTTCCGCGTCTTCCGACTTCTGGTCTGCCGGGGCCGGTGCATCGGCCTCGACCTTCGACTGCAGGGCCCCGAAGAGCTGGGCAGCCTGGGTGAGCGGAGCAGCGAACGTGCCGACTGCAGTGCTCAGCGAAGCCTTCATGGCGCCGGCCAGCTTGGCCAGCAGCACCTCGCGCGACTCGAGGTCGGCGAGCTTCTTCACCTGGTCTGCGTCGAGGACACGGCCCTCGAGCACACCACCCTTGATGACCAGGAGCGGATGTGCCTTTGCGAAGTCACGCAGGCGCTTTGCCACCTGGGCCACGTCACCCTTGATGAAGGCGAACGCGGTGGGCCCGGTCAGCTGGTCGTCGAGTCCTTCGACACCAGCCTCGTTGGCGGCAATCTTGGCCAGGGTGTTCTTCGCAACGGCGTAGCTGGCGTCCTCACCGAGGGACCGGCGAAGGTCCTTCAGGTTCTTGACGGTGAGTCCGCGATACTCGGTCAACACGACGGCGGCAGAGCTGGCGAATTCGTCCGTCAACCCTGCGACCGCGGCTGCCTTGTCAGGCCTCGCCATTGGGTCTCCTTCCACTTAGTCATGTCGAAGACCCCTGGTCGGCGCACCTCCCGGCCCAAACAAAAAGCCCCGGGACGCAGGCGTCCGGGGCGGTCGGGCACACATCGCACCCTCGTGCTGGTCACCTGCGCAGGCGTCCTTGCGGACTTTGAAGTACGACTACCGGCGGTCTTCGGCTCGTCCGATGTTACTGGACCTGGGCAGCGAGGGCCAAATCGTGGCCGGGAAGGCGAAACCCCCGCGCCTGCCGTGCTGACGCGGGGGTTTCGGGATCAGACTGCTCGCCGATCAGGAGGCCTGGACTTCCTTCACGGGCTTGGACGCCTGGGTGTCAACGGGCACGCCGGGGCCCATCGTCGTCGAGACGGTGATCTTGCGCACGTAGCGACCCTTGGAGGTGCTGGGCTTCAGACGCGCGACCTCTTCCATCGCGGCGCGGTAGTTGTCGAGCAGCGCCTCGGCGGAGAAGCTGACCTTGCCCACCATGAACTGCAGGTTGGCGTGCCGGTCGACGCGGAACTCGATCTTTCCGCCCTTGATGTCGCTGACGGCCTTGGCGACGTCCATGGTCACCGTGCCCGTCTTCGGGTTCGGCATCAGGCCACGCGGGCCCAGCACGCGGCCGAGCTTGCCGACCTTGCCCATCAGATCGGGGGTCGCCACCACTGCATCGAAGTCGAGGTAGCCGCCGGCCACCTTCTCGATCAACTCGTCGGAGCCGACCTCATCGGCGCCGGCTCAGGCCTTCGGTTGCCTTCGACCCCCGGGCGAAGACGAAAACCCTTGCCGTCTTGCCAGTGCCGTGGGGCAGGTTCAAGGCGCCACGGACCATCTGGTCCGCCTGCGGGACACCGAGTCGCATCGAAACCCCGACCGACTCGTCGAAGCCTCCCGCCGGGAACTGCTTGATGATCTCGACGCTCTTCAGGCGTGCGGGAGCTGGGTGCCGGGTCCAGCTCGAGTGAAGCGCGGTAGCGCTTGCTGTGCTTCATGCTGGTTCTTTCGTCAGCCTCGCGGGCTGATCTTCACCAGTCCCGGGTCCGGAGTGCGTCCCGGCCGTGCGGGTTGTGGGTGCGTCCGGATGTCGGGCGCAGGGGTCACTCGACGGTGACGCCCATCGAAGCGGTGCCTCGACGATGGCCATGGCAGCCCCGGACGTCGTTGGCGTTCAGGTCGGGGAGCTTGGTGTTGGTGATCTCGTGACCTCGTTCCTGGTGATCCGGCCGACCTTCTCCTTGTTCGGCTTGCCCGAGCCCTTCGACAGGCCGCGCCTTCTTGATCAGCTCGGCGGGCGGGGCCACGATGAACGGAAGGCCCCGGCCCCGTAGATGGTGATCTCGGCCGGAACGATGGTGCCACGCTGGGATCTTCGGTCTGCGTTGTACGCCTTGACGAACTCCATGATGTTGACACCATGCGGACCAAGCGGTGGCCTCGATCGGTGGAGCCGGGTTGCGGCACCTGCTCGATGGCGATCTTGACGATCGCCGCTACCTTCTTCTTGGGAGCATTCTGGGTCCTTTTCCACCGTTTTCTCGTTATGCTGCGAGGCTTGACGGCAGCCGGCCTGCTGCGGGGCCGCCCTCACGGACGGCAACAGACCTCGCTGGGTCACACGCCTTCTGGATCTGCGGGAAGCACCGGGGCCCCGCGACCTACAGATCTTACCACGCCTTCACGCGCTGGTTGTGGACGTTGATCTCGGTGATGGTGGCGTGGACGCCGTGAACGGCCCATCCACCACGGTGACCGAGTCGCCCACCGGGTAATCGACCTCGACCTTCTTGGTGTCGCCGGGTCGGGCCCACGGCGGCCGCAGCCACCTTGGCCTGCACGGACGGGGTGAGCATGCGCTCCACCTCGTCCAGGTCCAGCGGCACCGGGTTGCTGGCGTGCCCGACGAAGCCGGTCACCGAGGCGGTGTGCCGAACGGCGGCCCAGGACTCCTCGGTCAGGTCCATCCGGACCAGCACGTAGCCCGGCATGAAGGTGCGAGTGACGTTCTTCTTCTGGCCGTTGCGGATCTCGACAGCGTCCTCGGTCGGCACCAGGGTCTCGAAGATGTAGTCCTCCATGTTCAGGGTGACCACACGCGCGTCGATGTTCTGCTTGACGCGGTTCTCCATGCCCGAGTAGGTGTGCACGACATACCAGTCGCCGGGCTTGGCCCGCAGTTCGGCGCGCAACTCCTCAAGCGCCTTCTCCAGCGCCTGGTCGGATTCCTCGTCCGCGTCGTCCTCATCGGACTCGGCGTCGCCGAGCCCGGCCAGATCGAGGTTCAACTCCGTCCCGGACTCCTCCGGTTCGGAGAAGTCACCGAAGTCGAGGTTGATCTCGACGTCCTCGGTCGCAGCGGGCTCATCGTCAAAGGCTGCGGACAGGTCGATTTCGACGTCCTGCGGGGTGGTCAGGTCGTCGTTCGCGTCATTGGACATGTATGGGTCTCCTCCTTCGTCGATCAGCTCAGCCACAACAGCAGCAGCCAACCGAACAGGGCATCGAGGCCAGCGACGAACGCCATGATGAACAGCACAAAGATCAGCACCACGACGAAGTACTGGCGGTGCGTCGCAGCCGTCGGCCAGACCACCTTCTTCAGCTCACCCACCGACTGGCGGACGAACTGTGGCGGGGTGGTGCGCTTCACCTCGACGGTGCGGGCCTCATCACGCTTCGGGGTTGGCTTGGCCTTCTTCACCGGGGCAATGGTCTGGTTCCGCTTGACCGGCTTGGACGATGAGGCGGCACGAGCGGTGGCCGTGGCCTGCTCCAGCTGCTCCTCATCGTCGATCTGGACATCCTCCGGGTCAGCCTCGCCCGGGGTGTCGTCGACAACATCGCCGGCCTCAGTCAGTTCCTCGGCCTCGACATCATCAATGGTGAGTTCCACGTCGTCCGGCAGGTCGGGCAGGTCCTCGCGACCCAGGTTAGCGCCATCGGGGGCGAACTCCTCAGCGGCGTCTTCTGGGGTCGACGGATCGACGGGGTCAACCCCGGAACCATCACGCCTGGTGCTGTCAGCCACTGGTCGTCCTCCACCGATGTCATGTACCCGAATGCGATCTGCCACGCCCCAGCACATGACACCTGGAACGACCATCTTCAAACTGGCCCGGAGAATTGCTCGGTCCCCGATGCCTGTTTCGCAGGGCAAGAGGGACTTGAACCCCCAACCTGCGGTTTTGGAGACCGCTGCTCTGCCAATTGAGCTATTGCCCTTCGGTGCCGACGCCCAACCGACCCGCGGGCACGGCTCGACTGTGGTGAACGCCACCAAGAAATGGAGTGTACTAGCTCGGGCACGGCAATGCGAAACCGACCAGCGCGCTAGCCTTGCCTCGACGAAAGGTTGGCCACCATGACTTTGTTCAGCGCCGTCGAGCAGGCTCCGGCAGATCCGATCCTCGGCATCACCGAGCGTTACAACGCCGATCCGCGTCCCAACAAGGTGAATCTCGGAGTCGGAGTTTATCAGGACGACTCGGGCAAGCTGCCGCTGCTGCGCTGCGTGGAGATCGCGGAGCGCCAACTGGCCGAACGCCCCAAGCCGCGCGGCTACCTGCCGATCGATGGCCTGGGCAGTTACGACACCGACGTGCGCGAGTTGGTCTTCGGGGCCGGCTCGGCCTTGCTGGCCGACGATCGGGTGGTGACGGTGCAGGCGCTGGGCGGCACCGGCGCACTCAAGCTGGGTGCCGACTTCCTGCGCCGGGTGAACCCGCAGTCCACCGTGCTGATCAGCACACCGTCCTGGGAGAACCACCTGGCGCTGTTCACCCGGGCGGGTTTCGAGGTGGCGCAGTACCGCTACTACGACGCCGAGCGCCGTGGCGTGGACTTCGACGGCATGCTGGCCGACCTGACCGCGGCCGAGGCCGGCACCGTCGTGGTGCTGCATGCCTGCTGCCACAACCCGACCGGCTATGACCTGACCCACGAGCAGTGGCAGCAGGTGATCGACGTGGTCGCCGATCGTGGCCTGGTGCCGTTCCTCGACATGGCCTACCAGGGTTTCAGCCAAGGACTGGAGGAGGACGCGTGGGTGGTCCGTGCGTTCGCCGAGCGCATCGGCAGTTTCCTCGCCGCCACCTCGTTCTCGAAGAGCTTCGGTCTGTACGGCGAGCGGGTCGGCGCGTTGTCGATCGTCTGCGCCAGTGCTGAGGAGGCAGCCCGCGTCCGGTCGCAGATCAAGATCGTGGTGCGCACCAACTACTCCAACCCGCCCACGCACGGCGCGCAATTGGTCGCCACCGTGCTGGCCGACCCTGAACTGCGTCAGATGTGGGTTGACGAACTGGGTGGCATGCGTGACCGGATCAAGGGCATGCGTCAGGCACTGGTCGCGGGGCTGGAGGCCGCAGGGGTCGACGACATGGGGTTCATAGCCGAGCAGGTGGGCATGTTCAGCTACTCGGGCCTGACCGCTGAGCAGATGGGCCGGCTACGCGAGGAGTTCGGCGTCTACGGCACCGACGCCGGACGCATCTGCGTGGCCGCGCTGAACCAGGCGGCGTGGAACACGTCGCGCAGGCCATCGCTTCAGTTCGCTGAGGGCTACTGGCTCTGCAGTTCGATGCCGACCAGCACCGGCTCTGGTTCCGGCCCAGATGCCGTAGTGCTCGTGGACGCCGTCGCGCACCCGACCGGCCAACTCGACCAGTTCGGCGGCACTCGCGTCCGCGTGGTTGGTGGGGCCAGCACGTGCTTGCTCGACAAGCGCGCGGCGCCCTCGCCGAGGAATCCCTTGTGGAAGCCGGCGTGGTCGATCAACCAGGGCAGCCGACGTCGATCGCGCCCGTCAGGCTGCGCGAACCGAGGGCCTCGGCCGGTAGCGCGGCGGCCTGCCGGCGTCGAGAGCAGGTTGGTGAAGAGGCTGCCGGCCGACCGGGTGTCCCGATCAGCCGGGTCGACGCACCATGCCCTTGCTCGACCGCAACTCGAGCACGGCACGGCGGACATCCTTGGCCGGCACCCGGGTGCCCACCTCGACACCAGGGTGGTGGCCAATTGCGAGTAGCCGATCGGGGACGACAGGCTGGCGAGCCGGAACGCAGCCAGACGTCGAGCACCGCACGTAGCGTCCGGTCGGCTGGCCGGGCCTGGCCGGGGACTGCTTGAAGATCGAGTCGCGGTAGGCGAAGCCGCATGGTCGGCGACAAACGTGCGGAACTCACCGGCCTGCCGGTCCCGGTGCGGACGCGGGCGATCATCTCGGCGACCTCTTGGCCGTAGGCGCCGACGTTCTGGATCGGCGTTACCAGAGCGCCCAGGGCCGGAATGCCGCTCAACGCCTCGATCCCGGCCCATTCCTGCTCGATGGTGTAGACGACCAGGTCGTCCCAGACCTCACCGGCCTTGACCCGGGCCTGCGCGCCGCCGCACTCGCTGACGTCCGCGTCCAGCCCATGGGTGTCGATCTGCACCACGGTGCCGTCGAAACCCTCGTCGCTGATCAACAGGTTCGACCCGCCGGACAACACCAGCAGGGGCTCCCCCGCCGCGTCTGCCTGCCGGACGGCGTCCACGACCTCGGCCTCGGTGGTCGCGCGGATGAAGTTGCGCGCCCGGCCGCCCACCCGGAAGGTGGTGTGGTCGGCCAACCGGTTCGAGCGGTTGTCCGGCCGCTCCGGCAGGGTCGCGGAGACCCGCTCCAGCGTGCAACTCGTGACGTCCATCACGTCACGATCCTCTGGGGCCGTGAAGTAGTCGGTGGTCAAGACAGTCGCACCTGCGCCTTGGCTGCACCGAGCACCTTGTCCTCACCATGGGCGGCCTCGATGGCGATGGTGGCGATGCCGTCGGTCACGTCGGTGACCGTGGCGCTCACCGACAGCGTGGTGCCCTGGTCATCGTCCGGGACCGCGATCGGAGATGTGAACCGGACGAAGTAGTTGATCACCCGGGCTGGATCGCCCACCCACTCGGTCACCACGCGCAGCGCGGCACCCATCGTCCACATGCCATGCACGATGACGCCGGGCAGCCCCAACGCCTGGGCCGACCGGTCGTTCCAGTGGATCGGGTTGAAGTCGGTGGACGCGCCGGCGTAGCGGACGACGTCGGCGCGAGTGAGCCGGATCTCGATCGGTGGCAGCGCCTGGCCGGCAGTGACGGTGCTCAGGTCGGTCATGCGGAGACCTCCTCGCGGGTGTGGAAGAGCTGGCTGGTGGCGCTGCCGAGCTCTTCCCCGTCGGCATTGGCCAGGGCCACCCCGATGGTCACCATGTCGACGTTGCCGCGGTTGCGCACCTTCTCGATGGTCAGCGTGGCCACCACGTCGTCTCCGGCCCGCAGCGGCCGGACGATGTCGAACCGCTGGTCGGCATGGATCGTGCGGTGCAGCGCCAGCCCGAGGTCGGGGTCATCGAACATGGCGCCCCAGGCCTGGGCAGCGATCACCGCGGCGAAGGTGGGGGGCGCGATCGGCTGGCCGGGTTCGAAGTAGGCGGGATTCAGGTCGCCGAGCGCCGTGGCGAACTCGGCGATCTTGGCGCGGCTCACCTGGTAGGGCCTGGTGGCCGGATAGCTGCGACCAACATGTTCGGGAGTTATGGGCACCCCTCAAGGCTAGCCGTCCGGGCAGACAAAACGGCCGCCTGCCGAAGCAGACGGCCGCAGCGCCGGATCAGCGCGCGGACCTCAGCGGGTCTCGCGGTGCAGCGTGTGCTTGTTCTCCCGCTTGCAGAACTTCATCAACTCCAGGCGATCCGGGCTGTTGCGCCGGTTCTTCTTGGTGATGTAGTTGCGGTCCTTGCACTCCGTGCACGCCAGAGTGATCTTCGGACGAATGTCCTGGGCCTTCTTCGCCATGATGTCCTCTTCAGGTTCGGTGCCGATGCGTCCGCACGAACGCAGGCACTCTGCCAATTCTACTCCAGCGACCCACCCGACGCCATTTCGCGCTGGCGGCACCCGTTGCAGCCCGGGAGCGGTGCAGGTCACCGGCTTTCGTAGCGGGAGCGGGACTCGAACCCGCGACACAGCGATTATGAGCCGCTTGCTCTACCGCCTGAGCTATCCCGCCATTCGTTGGGCCGGGCACCTGACCCCGCGCGGTAGCGGGTTTCCCGGTTCAACAGAGCCCCGATGCGGAGTTGAACCGCAGACCTCGTCCTTACCAAGGACGCGCTCTACCATCTGAGCTATCGGGGCCAGCCGACGGATCAATTTATCCGATAACTCACTCCGGACTCAAATCGGGTCGCCCGGTCGGTGGGCGGCGACCGGCGGCGCCATCTGGTAGGCAAGAATCGACGTACGGCACGACGAACAGCTTCGACCGGGAGGAACCCCGTGACCATTCGCTACAGCCCGCTGGTGCGTGACGCCCTCGACTACGGCCACCCAGTGGTCGCCCTCGAGACCGGCATCATCACCCATGCGTTGCCGCGCCCGCTCAACCTGGAGACCGCGCTGGCGGTTCAGGAACAGATCACGGCAGCCGGGGTGGTGCCGGCGACCGTGGGGGTGATCGACGGCGACGCGGTGATCGGCCTCAGCGACGAGGAGATCGAACGACTCACCACCGACCCGAACCCGACCCGGGTGTCCATCCGCGACCTGCCGATCGTCAACACCAAGCGCCAGACCGGCGGGGTGGCGCTGGCTGCAGCCGTGCACCTGGCCCATCGCTCGGGGATCAAGGTCTGCGCCACCACCGGCCTGGGCGGCGTGCATCGAGCACACTCGGCCGGCCGAGCGCTGCAGGAGTCATCCGACCTGACCGCACTGGCCACCCACCCGCTGACCCTGATCACCGCCGGGGTGCGTCCGATGCTGGACGTGGCAGCCACCCTGGAGCGGCTGGAGACCTTCGGCGTCCCGGTGCTCGGCTACCGCAGCAACCAGTTCGCCGGCTTCTATGTGTCGAGCAGCGGCTACCCGGTGGACCATCGGGTCGAGGACGCGACCGAGATAGCCGAGATCGCCCGCGGACGCGACGAGCTCGGCCTGATGCAGTCCCTGTTGATCTCCAACCCGATCCAGCCGGAACTGGAGGTGCACAACTACGACGTGCGGCTGCAGGAGGCCGCCGAGATCGCCTCCCAGTACGCCGAGGACGGCGCCGACGACACCCAAGTGCTGTTGGTCAGTCTGGAAGAGGCGACCGGTGGTGAGGCCTGGCGGGTCAATACCGAGATCTACCGTCGCAATGTTGCCCTGGCCGCGCAGGTCGCCAAGCAACTGGCCACCGTCCGGCGCTACACCGACTGAGCCCGGACAATACAAAAGGCCCCGCCGATTCGACGGGGCCTTTTGCGTGGCAGCTGATGGATTCGAACCATCGTAGGCTGTGCCGACGGTTTTACAGACCGCTCCCTTTGGCCGCTCGGGCAAGCTGCCTTGCTGGCGCACCAGCGAGGAATGACGATAGCAGACGGCCCCGCCCAGCGAAAACCCGGGCGGTGCGGATGGGTTGGGCAACCAGTACTGCTCTGGCAGGATGGGCGCATGGCTGCAGACAGTTCCTTCGACATCGTCAGCAAGGTCGACCGCCAGGAGGTCGACAATGCGCTCAACCAGGCTGCCAAGGAAGTGGGCCAGCGCTTCGACTTCAAGGGCACCGACGCGTCCATCAAGTGGTCCGGCGACCTGATCGCCATGGCCGCCAACGGCGAGGAGCGGGTGAAGGCGATCTGGGACGTCTTCCAATCCAAGCTGGTGCGCCGCGGCGTCGACCTGAAGTCGGTGCATGCCACCGATCCCAAGCTGTCCGGCAAGGTCTGGCAGATGACCGCGTCCATGCAGAACGGCATCTCGCAGGAGAACGCGAAGAAGATCTCCAAGCTGATCCGCGACGAGGGGCCCAAGGGCGTCAAGACCCAGATCCAGGGCGATGAACTGCGGGTCAGTTCCAAGTCACGCGACCACCTGCAGGCCGTCCAGCGGCTGATCAAGGACGCCGACTACGACTTTGCCGTCCAGTACACCAACTACCGCTGAGCCGGTACCGGTTCAGACCGGACGCCCGTAGACCATCGCAACTGATCGCAGGGCGAGCACGAAGCCAGCGAAGCCGAGCAGGTAGCCGAGGATCTCGTAGACCCGGAAGTTGTACAGCATCGGGCCGCCGTCCGAGGTGAGCAGCAGGATGGCGCCGACCACCGCGAACCCGGCCAGCACTGCCACCACCACCTGATTGGCCAGGCCGGTCAGGAATGCCTGGTCATCGGGGTGCGAGACGATGCGCATATTGGTGGTGAACCGGCCGTTCTGCAGGTCGTCGGTGATCCGGTTCAGCCGCCGCGGCAGGTGGGTGAGCAGCGGCAGCAGCCGGATCGCCTGGTTGGAGACCTGCTCCTTCACGCCGGCTGCGGAGATGTCGCCGACGGCGCCGCGGGCCAGGTCGCGGGCGTTGGCGATCAGATCGAGTTGCGGGTTCAGGTGCTTGAGCGTGCCCTCCAGCGAGCCCAGCGAGCGCAGCGCCAGGGCGATGTTGCTCGGTACCGCCATGCCCTGGTCGAGCACTACGCGCAGCACCTGCTGGAAGAACTCCAGCGAACCACCGGTAGCCCCGCCGCGCACCTTGGTGATCAGCGTGCCCATCGTGCGTTCCAGCGCCCGCTCGTCGAAGTCGTCGTCGTGGTCGAGCAGTTCCAGCACCGCGTCGGTGGCTAGTCCCGGGTCGTCGGCGTCCACCGCCCACAGCAGCAGACCGAGGTTGCGCCGCGCGCCGGCGTCCAGCCGACCCACCGATCCAAAGTCGAGCAGCCCAACCGAGCCGTCGGGCCAGACCAGCACGTTGCCGGCGTGCAGGTCGGCGTGGAAGACCCCCTGTTCCAGGATCTGGCCCAGCACGGCCTTGAGCAGCACCTGGGCCGACGCCTTGCGGGTCTCGACCGACAGGCCCGCGATCAGGTCTGCCGCCCGGGCGACCGGTACGCCGTCGAAGCGTTCCATCACGATCACCCGTCGGGTGCTCAGGTCGTGGTGCACTTCGGGGACGCGCACGCCCGCGGTCTGCAGGCCGGAGCGCAACGCGTCCATATTGTCGACCTCGGAGCGGTAGTCAAGTTCCTCCCGGACCGAATCGGCGAAGCCGGACGCGATGTCGACCACGCCGATGCGTTGCGCCCAAGGGGCGTTGCGGGCCATCGTCCGGCTGAGCCGCTCGAGGATCTGTAGGTCGATGATCACCTGTTCGGCAGCCCCGGCCCGCTGGACCTTGACCACCACCGGGGTGTCCGAATCCAGCGTCGCGTTGTGCACCTGGGCCACCGAGGCGGACGCGGCGGGCGCCTCGTCCACGCTCAGCCGGGCGAGTTTGCTGCCCAGTTCGGCCTCCAGGACGCCCCGGACCAGCGCGTAGTCCTGCGGCACCGCGTCGCTGGTCAGCTTCGACAGTTCGGTGATGAACTCCGGCGGCAGCAGGTCACTGCGAGTCGACAGCATCTGGCCGAGCTTGACGAAGGTGACACCGATCTCCTCCATGGCCCGGCGCACCGACGCGGCAGTGGTGCGTCCGGAACCCTGGACGCCACGCAGCGGGGCGGTTAGTCCGTACTTGCCCAGGATGCCCATGATCCGCAGGTAGCGGCCGGTGCGGCGCAGTCGGGAGCGCCAGCCCGTCAGCAGTGCGCGCAACGGTGGCAGCGATCCGGTCGGGATGACCACCTCGAAGACCATCAGCACCAGGAGGCCGAGCGCGAACGCACCCAGCGTGGTGCCGACGCCCATGATCAGCAGCGTCGGGATCGACGCGTCGCTCGGCTCGGTGATATCGCCGGGCATCTGGAACAACCGCAGCAGCGAACCCATCGCGAGCAGCACGCTCAGGCTGACCACCAGAGCCCGGATGGCCGACACCTGGATCCCGAGCACCCGACGGCTGGTCCGCGCCACCAGCACACTGACCACGCCGAGCATGGCCAGCGCGTAGAGTGCACCGAGCCCTTGACCGAGGATGTCCCAGAAGCTCATCTCAACCCACCCGCACCGAAACCTCGAAGGCCTCGGTGATCACGGTGACCACCTCTCCCCCGTTCAGCTGCCGGCCCCGCCTGGTCTCGATCTCGCCATCGACCTGCACGTCGCCCGCGGCGATCAATTCCCGCGCATGCGCCCCTGACTCGGCCAAACCCGCGAACTTCAGGAACTGGCCGAGCCTGATCATGCCATCGACCTCGACGGTCTCGATCTCCATGCGCCGATCCTTACACACCCCGGCGTCGGCGCCCACCCTGGACCTTGGCAGAATCTGCAAGTAACAGCCGTGCAAACTCGGCTGGAAATTGTTGATCGTTTGATGGATAGTGTGACCGTGACCATGATTCAGGATGCGCCCGGGGGGCCCAAGGATACGGCTGGCATGTCAGTCGGGATGACGGCAGCGCGCGCCCGAGTACTCGAACACCTGCGCAGCCGACGCGCGCCATGGGCCATTCCGGAGTTGTCGGAGACCCTGGGGTTGCACCGCAATACCGTGCGCGAGCACCTGGCCAGCCTGGTCGAGGACGGCCTGGCCGAGTATGTCGAGGTGCGGTCCGCCGGACCGGGCAGGCCGGCGCGCCATTACCGTGCGACGGTGCTCGGCAACGGCATCGACTACCTGGAAATGGCCAGCGCCCTGATCGACACACTGGCCCAGTTCCCGGACGCAGTGGATATCGTCGACCGCACCGGCGAGGCGTGGGGCGCCCGGCTGACCGAGCAGCGCTTGGCCAAGCACCCCGACACCACCGTGGTGAAGTGCCTGACCGATATCGGCTTCGACCCGGTGGAGCACGAGGACGGCACCCTGGAACTGCGGGCCTGCCCGGTGCTGGTCGCCGCCCGGCGCAATACCACCCTGGTCTGCGGACTGCACCGCGCGGTGGTGCGCGCACTGATTCGGCCGCGGATGGGCGAGGTGGGTGTCCACCTGCAGCCGTGGGGTTCCCCGACGGGGTGCCTGGTGAATCTGGTCGCCCCCGATGATCCGCGCAACCTGGAGCCGGTCATGCCGGCGGGCGATCCTGCGCCGTCGACGATTATCTCATTCGATCCCGAGGTGCTCGGGGAGGACGATCAGTAGGGTCCCCACACCCAGCAGCAGGAACGAACCGAGCAGCCACCAGGCCGCCAAGGGATCGGTGGGTGCGATGACCGTCGAGCGAGTCGCCAACCAGCCGAAGAAGATGCCGACCAGGGGTAGCGCCAGCAGGCAGGCCGCCCCGACGCGGATGCGTCCGCGATCACGCAGCAGTGACCCGATCGTGGCGCCCCAGCCAAGGACCGCAGCCAGGGCCGCGAAGCCGAGCAGCCAAATCGCGAGCCGCCCGCTGCGTCCGGAGTCTGCGTAGGCAGCGTCCAACAGCAGCCAGCCGACGACTCCCAGTACCGCCGCCGCCCACCAGGCGATGACGGCGATCACCGCAGGCCTGCTGCGCATCCCACCGGTCGCGGGACGTCCGACGCTTCGATCACGCACCCGGCCAGCCTACGTCGCCCCGGACGCGACGCTTCCCTTAGGGCAGTTTGCTTCCCTTGCACGGCGAGCGTTTCGCCGGACGGGAAGCGCCGAGCGCCGGTCGGGCCGAGGGGCGGCGATCGCCGCAATGCGCGGGCCGATGAATCGCCTAGCGGGATCGCTCACCGACGAATCTCCCCAGGCCGTGAATGCCGCGCTAGCCTTCGTCTAAAGGTTCGATGTCACCAGGGAGGGTGTCATGGCTGGCAAGTTCGAGATCACCGTGGACAAGGGCGGCAAGTACCGCTTCAACCTGAAGGCCAGCAACGGTCAGGTGATCGCCACCTCGCAGGGCTACGAGTCGAAGTCGAGTTGCCTCAAGGGCATCGAGTCGGTGCGCAAGAATGCGGCTGATGCGGTCATCGACGACCAGAGCGAGGCCGCCGAGTAGTTCGGTGGCTGCCGGGGTATCCTCGGCAACCATGCGCATCGCCACCCACAACGTCAACGGGATCCGCGCCGCCCAGCGGCGCGGTTTCGGCGAGTGGCGCGAGGATCGCGACTGCGACGTGATCGCGTTGCAGGAAGTGCGCTGCCCGGTCAGCCAACTCCCGGTCGAGGCGTTCGGCGACTACCACGTCGCCTACGATCCGGGAGCGCTGGCCGGACGCAATGGCGTCGCCATCCTCACCCGCCAACCGGTGGCTGCAGTGCGCAGCTGGAGTGGTCAGGCGGCGGTCTGGGGGCCGGGTGCCAAACCCGACCTCGTCGCCGCACCGAATCCGGTCGGCCTGGCCCGGGAACTGCGACGTTTCGGCGTCGAGGGTCGTTACCTGGAGGTCGACCTCGCCGACCGGCCGCTGACGATCGCCAGCGTCTACGTGCCCAAGGGCGACTCCCCCACCGCCCCACGGGACGCCGACCTCGAAGCCGCCGTCGTCCGGTACGAACGCAAGATGGCCTTCCTGGCCGGCTTCGCCCGGCAGTTGGGCCGGGCCCGGCGTGCGGCGCGCGCCCGCGGTAACGACTACCTGGTGCTCGGCGACTTCAACATTGCGCACACCCCACGCGACCTGCGCAATTGGCGGGGCAATCAGAACACCGCGGGGTTCCTGCCCGTCGAGCGCGACTGGTTCACCCAGATCGTTTCCCCGCGCACCTTGGTCGACGTCGTCCGGCGACTGCATCCGGACGCGGACGGCCCCTACTCCTGGTGGAGTTGGCGTGGCCAGGCCTTCGACGCCGACACCGGCTGGCGCATCGACTACCACCTGGCGAGTCCCGGGCTGGCCAGGACAGCACGGGCGGCCAGAACCGACAAGGAAGAGTCGTACCAGGCCCGAATCAGTGACCACGCGCCGGTCGTGGTCGACTACGAGATCTGACGGCTCAGGCGTCGAACGCCGCAGCCACCTCGGCCGGATCCACCTCCGCCACGTCTCGGTGACGCCACCGCGGTTCGCCGTCGCGGTCGATCATCTTGGCCCGCACGCCTTCCACGAAGTCCCGGGATTCGGTGGTGAAGGCGCGCCCCAGTGCACGATCCTGCATCAGCACCTCGGCGACGCTGGCCATACCGGCAGCGCGCCGCACCGCCTCCAGTGCCACGTGCACCGAGAACGGTGCCCGGGCCCGGATGGTCTCGGCCGCCGACCGGGCGTCGGGGTTCGGATGGGATTCCAGTGCAGCCACGATCTGGACTGCGTCCGACTCGCGGTAGCACTCGTCGATCCAGTCCTGGGCGAGCGCCGCGGCGGATGCCCGGGGATCGACGCCGGGGCATTCGTCCAGCAGCCCCGCCCACAGCGCGGACGCGCCGTCCAGCGACCCGCCGGTCATCGCCAGGTGTTCGCCGAGGCGACCCGGCGTCCGGGACAGTTCGAAGCAGACGCCCACGTCGGGCCACAGCCCGATCGCGTTCTCGGGCATCGCCCAGCGGGTGTCCAGACCACCAACTCGCCGACTGGTGTGTTGGCCGATACCCAGCCCGCCGCCCATCGCGATGCCCACCAAGTGGGCGGTCACCGGCTTGGGATAGTCCGCGATCAACGCGTCCACGTCGTACTCAGCGTAGAGGAACTCCAGCATGCGTTCGGGACGCCCGGCCAGCACGGCGTCCCGCAGCGCCCGCACGTCGGCGCCGGCACAGAATCCGCGCTCGCCCGCCCCGCGCAGTTCGACCGCGGCGATCCGGTCGTCGTCGCGCCAGACCACCAACTGTTCGCCCAGATCGGTGACCATCTGGTGGGTCAGCGCGTTGATCCGCTCGGGTCGGTTCAGCGTGATGATCCCCAGGTCCCGGTCCACCTCGACCAGCAGGTCAGGCATCGTTCCTCCTCAGTTCAATGTGGTCTGCTCCCGCCGGAATGTGGCGCCGCGGATCGCCGGCGCCCGGCAGCCGCCGCTGGTGGGTGCGGGCGAGCCACCAGATACCGGCGCCGGCGGCGAAGCCGAGTGCCATCGCGTCGTTGCGCCAACTCATGTTGATGCCGTTGTAGCACAGCAGTACCACGGTCACCCAGATCGCCATGTTGAGTACCCGCCGCGGCGGCTTGGCCAGCGGCAGCAACATGCCGCCCCACAGGATGTACCAACTGCGCACCGCCGGTAGCGCCAGGGCGGCGATCAGGTAGCCCATGGCCAGGAACTTCAGCGGCTTGCGGCGGGCCTCGGTCAGCGCGAGGGCTGCGATGGCGATCGCGGCCAGCACCATGCCGACGGTGCGGGACGCGCGCACTGCGGCCCAGCCGGTCGGGTCCAGTTCGAAGAGGTTCAGCAACAGTTGGATTGCCTGACCGATCACGGTGAACGGGGCGATCGTGATCACCATGCCCGGCACGTTGACGGCGTTGATCCAGCCGAAGCCGAGACCCGTGGCGACGCTGATCAGGCTGAAGGTGCCGACGGCGATCAGCACGCTCGCACCGATGCGTCCGACCGCAATCCCCACCTCGCGGGCACGCCAGTTGGGCCAGGGCCGCACCAACAGCGGCAGCGCGTAGGCGGCCATGATGGCCGGCTGTTTGATGGTGGCACCCACGCCGATCAGCACCGCGCCGAGCAACCACCAGTAGCTGCCCGCAGGTGCCTGGCCCTCGGGCGGAGTCCCTCTGCGGGCGGGCAGGCCGCTGACCCAGATGGCGGCCACCACCAAACCCATCATCAGGCTGTCGTTGTGGGCGCCGCCGATGAAGTCGATCACCAGCACCGGGTTCAGGGTGCCGAACCAGGCGGCGAGCGCGGGATCGGCACCGCGCTGCCGGGCGATCCGGGGAATCAACAGGCCGATGATGCCCACCCCGATCAGCGCCAGGACGCGCATCGCAACAGCCGAGGTGTAGGGCCGGAACCCGGTGAGGTCGACGATCAGGTGTTGCAGTTGCAGGCTGAGTGGCCCATAGGGAGCCGGGGTATCCCGCCAGACCCAGGAGACCTGGTCGGCGAACGCACCCGGCAGTACGGCCGGGCCGGCGTCATAGGGATTCACCCCGTTGTGCACCAGCCAGCCCTGGGCAGCGTAGCTGTAGGCGTCGTGGCTGAAGATCGGCGGCGCCAGCAGGAACGGCGCCCCCCAGATCAGCAGGATCGCCCAGTGTCGCACGTGGTGGTAGGCGTATTCCTCGGCTGACCGGGTCGACATCCTCGGCCTCAACCGGAACCATGCGTCCAGCAGCAGGAAGAGCCCGACCATGGTCACGACAGTCCCGGCCAACCTGGTCGGCCAACCGCTGATCTGCGCGTCGGTCAACATCTGCCACCATGGCGAGTTCCTCGGCAAGTAGGCCGGCGACAGCGAGCCGAGACTGATCAGCACAGTGCCCAGCAGTCCACGTCGCACATTGCCGACCAGCCAGGCCTCAACCAGGCTGCGCCAGCGGGACGAAATCCACCCCTTCACGTCAGGCCGGCACCTCGTGCCTCGGGGTTGGCATGGGCCCCAGCCTACGCCCGCGCCGCGTCTACCTTGCCGCTTTGCCCGGCCGCACTACGCTGGGATGAGCGCCCGGCCAATACCGTGGGGCGCGTACGCCATCAGGAGGTTGCCGGTGACCCAACAGGTCAGCCGAGTCGTCGTGCGCTTCGCCGGTGACTCGGGGGACGGGATGCAACTGACCGGCGGCAGGTTCGGTACCGACGCGGCACGCCAGGGCAATGACATCGTCACCCTGCCCGACTATCCCGCCGAGATCCGCGCCCCGCAGGGCAGCCTCGGCGGCGTCTCCAGCTTCCAGGTACACTTCGCCGACCGCGACATCGTCACCCCCGGCGACGACCTGGACGTGCTGGTCGCGATGAACCCGGCTGCACTCAAGGTGCACCTGCCCTCGCTGCGCCGCGGCGGTGTGCTCGTCACCGATACCGCCGAGTACACCAAGCGCAACCTGAGCCATGCCGGATATGCCGAGTCGCCGCTGGACAACGGCTCATTGGACGGCTGGCAGGTGGTCGCGCTCGACATCACGGCGCTGACCGCCGAAGCCGTCAAGGAGTACGGTCTGGGACGCAAGGCGGTCGCGCGCACCCGGAACATGCTGGCGTTGGGCCTGATCAGTTGGCTGTACAGCCGCGACTTGACCCCCACCCTGGAGTGGTTGGGACGCCGCTTCGCCAGCGACGCGACGGTGCGCGACGCCAACGTTGCTGCGCTGAATGCCGGCTGGAACTACGGCGAGAACACCGAGACCTTCGCGATGCGCTACGAGGTGGCGCCGGCCACCCAACCGCCTGGCCGGTATCGGCAGGTTTCCGGCAACCAGGCGCTGGCGCTCGGCCTGGTCGCCGCCGCCCACCTGTCCGGCCTGCAACTCTTCCTGGGCGCCTACCCGATCACCCCGGCGTCCGACCTGCTGCACGAGTTGGCCAAGCGCAAGGCCTTGGGCGTCCAGACCTTCCAGGCCGAGGACGAGATCGCTGCGGCCGGTGCCGCGCTCGGCGCGTCCTTCGGCGGTGCGCTCGGGGTAACCACGACCAGCGGGCCCGGCTTCGTGCTCAAGCAGGAGATGATCAACCTCGCGGTGATGACCGAACTGCCCCTGGTGGTGGTCGACGTCCAGCGGGCCGGGCCCTCGACCGGTATGCCCACCAAGACCGAGCAGGCCGACCTGCTGCAGGCGCTGTGGGGACGCAATGGCGAGTCACCGCTGCCGGTGATCGCCGCCCAATCGCCGGCCGACTGCTTCGACGCCGCGCTGGACGCCTGCCGGATCGCACTGACCCACCGCACCCCGGTCATCCTGCTCAGCGATGCCTACCTGGCCAACGGCTCCGAACCGTGGCTGATCCCCGACATCGCCAGCCTGCCCGCCATCGAACCGGGCTTCGCGACCGCACCGAACACCGAGTCCGGCACGTTCGCCCCGTACCTGCGTGATCCCGAAACCCTCGACCGGCCGTGGGCCATTCCCGGGACGCGGGGTCTCGAGCACCGACTGGGTGGCCTGGAGAAGAAGGACGGCATCGGCTCGATCAGCTATGACCCGGCCAACCATGCGACCATGGTGGACCTGCGTGCCGAGCACATCGCCCGCATCCCAGTGCCCAACGTGCGTTGGGACGATCCGAGCGGCGTGGCCCGCGTCGCCGTGGTCGGCTGGGGTTCGACCTGGGGTGCGATCACCGCCGCGGTCCGTCGCGTCCGGGAACTGGGCCGGCCGATCGCCCAGGTGCACCTGCGGCATCTCAACCCGCTGCCGGCGAACCTGGGGCAGTTGCTGCGGGGTGCCGATCGGGTCATCGTCCCCGAGATCAACCGCGGCCAACTGGCCACCCTGTTGCGCGCCCGCTACCTGGTGGACGCCCAGCCGTGGTCGCGCGTGCGTGGTCAACCGCTATCGGTGGCCGAGCTGACCGAACACCTGCTGGCCGAGATCGAGGAGGCGGAACGTGGCTGAACCCACGCTGCCCGGCGGCCTGAGCGGGGTGCCGCTGAGCGTCACTCCCCTGAACCGCAAGGACTTCACCAGCGACCAGGAAGTGCGCTGGTGCCCCGGTTGTGGCGACTTCGCCGTGCTGAGCACGGTGCAGGGCCTGATGCCCGACCTGGGGATCACCCGCGAGAACACCGTGGTGATCTCCGGTATCGGGTGCTCGTCCAGGTTCCCGTACTACATGAACAGCTACGGCCTGCACTCGATCCACGGCCGGGCGCTGACCATCGCCACGGGCTTGGCGATGACGCGTCCGGACCTGGCGATCATGGTGGCCACCGGCGATGGCGACGCGCTGTCGATCGGCGGCAACCACCTGATCCACACCCTGCGGCGCAACGTGAACCTCACCATCCTGCTGTTCAACAACCGGATCTACGGCCTGACCAAGGGCCAGTACTCCCCCACCAGTGAACTGGGCAAGGTGACCCGTTCCAGCCCGGCCGGCAGCGTGGACACCCCGCTGAACGCGATCTCGCTGGCACTGGGCGCCGAGGCGACGTTCGTGGCCCGCAGCATCGACTCCGACCGGGCCCACCTGACCTCGGTGCTGACCGCCGCGTTCGCGCATCGGGGCACCTCGCTGGTGGAGATCTACCAGAACTGCCCGATCTTCAACGACGGCGCCTGGGACGCGCTGACCGACCCCGACCAGGAAGGCGTCATCAGTCTGGAACACGGCCAGCCGATCACCACCGCCGGTGGACGGCTGGGTGTGGTGGAAAACCAGGCTGGCTCGCTCGAATTGGCCGAGGTCGACCAGGTCGGGCTGGACGCGGTGCTGGTGCACGACGCCCACCGGGATGACCCGACCCGTGCCTACGCGCTGTCCCGGCTGACCGACAGCGGCCAGATGCGCCGCAGCCCGATCGGGATCTTCCGGCAGGTGAGCCGGCCGACGTTCGACGACCTGACCAGGTCGCAGATCGCCACCGCGATCGGCGACAATGGTGTGCAGACCACCGATCTGGCCGTCCAGACCCTGCTCGACGGCGACGACACCTGGCTGGTCAACTGATCACGACAGGAGGTCGCGGTGTCCGCTGGGCCCGGGATGGGTGGTGGCTTCGAGAACCCCGTCTCGCCGCGCCCGCGCTACCGCTCCGAGCCTGCCTCGCAGACCACGCCGATTCGCGGCGAGCAGTCGCTGCGGCCGGCCGAGTGGTCCGGTCCGCCCACCTCTCCCCCAGCCGGACGCTTCGACCGGCCGGCTGACCGGTACGCCATCCCGGAGCCCGAACCCGAGGTCGTGGCGCGCAAGTTCCCGTGGCGCCGACTGCTGGCCTGGCTGGTCGCCATGGTCCTGGTCGGCGCCGGCGCCGGCTGGGCCTACGTCCGCTTCCTGCATGACCCGCAACCCGACGACGACACGGTGGTGCAGGCCAGCGCCTCGGCGCGTCCGAAAATCCCCCGTGCCGACGACCTGGTCCGCCAGTACCTGGACGCGCTGGCAGCCGGGGACACCGAACTGGCCATGTCGCTGGGCGCGGTGGGCGCCGGGGATCGCGCGGCGATCGCCCCGGCCGCCTACGCTGAGTCGTTGAAGGTCTTCCCGATCACCGACATCCGGGTTCCGCAAATGGATGCGGCGACCACCGAGGTGTCCGCGTCCTACCTGATCGGCGACCGTGCCGAGGACACCCGGTTCCGCGTCGTTCGCGGCGACGACGGGTCCTGGGAGTTGGCGCACTCCACCGTCCAGGTCGAGTTGCAGAATCCCAACGCCACCGGGATGCCAGTGCTGCTGAACGGCGCCCCGATCCGCACCGGGCTGGCCGAGGTGCTGCCCGGGCACTACACCGTCACCACCGGGCTGCCGTTGGTCGACTACACCGAGGCCAACTCGGTGGTCATCACCAACCTCGAGTACGACGGCCGGGTGCAGCGGGTACTCACCCCGGTGCTGACCAACGCCGGACGCGATGCCCTACTGGCAGCCGGACGCTCCGCGCTGAGCGCCTGCCTCTACTCGGGCAGCCTGACACCGGCCGGCTGCCCCAACCAGTTGGTGAGTTCCGCCGGCTACGACCCGTCCAGCGTCCGCTGGGAGGTGGTCAACGATCCGTTCTCCGCCGCCAACCTGGCACTCGACCCCACCGACCAGTCCAATGGTCAGGTCTCGCTAGTGCTCCAGTTCGCCGTCGCCTTCAGCTACTCCGACGGCAGCACCAACGGACGTCAGGTGCTGGCGCCGGTGTCGGCCAGCTACTCGGGTTCGTTGTTGGTGAACAACGCCGACGATGTGCGTGTCTCGTGGTCACGGGCGGGTGGGTAGGCTAGGCCGGGTGAGCAACCAGGCCTTGACCCTCGACCATTTCAACACCGACATCCGTCCCGTCGACGACCTCTTCGGCCACGTGAACGGCAGTTGGGCAGACAGCGCGACGATCCCCGATGATCGCAGTGGCTGGGGCGCCTTCCACGAACTGCGCGAAGCCGCCGAACACGACGTCCGGCAGATCATCGAGTCCGCTGAGCCGGGCGCCGACCCGGACGCCGAGCGGATCGCCAACCTCTACGCGTCCTTCATGGACGAGCAGCGTGCTGAGGAACTGGGCGCCGAACCGTTGCGTCCGTTGCTGGACCGGGTTGACCAGATCGACTCGGTTGCCGCTTTGGCCCGATTCTGGG
>JAXGOU010000015.1:0-47456 GCA_040767325.1 Brooklawnia sp.
GCACCACCGTGCGTAACCCGCACGGCATCCATGTGCGTCCGGCCGCGGCGATCGTCACCACGCTGGCCGACCTGGACGCGGAGGTGCTGCTCAGCAACGCCAGTAATGGCCGCGGACCGGCCACGGCCGACAGCCTGAGCCGGATCGCTTCGCTCGAACTCCAGAAGGGCCATGTCCTGGAGGCACGCTTCAGCGGCCCGGACGCGGATAAGGCCCGCGAGGCGCTGGCCGAACTGGCGGCCCGTGACTTCGGCGAGGATTGGCGGCGCACCCGGCAACCGGCCGCCGCCGCGTCCATCGGACGGCGGCTGGACACCCCGCTCGACCCCGCAGAACTGCCGCCGGCCGCCGACCGGCGAGCGGTGGTCGGCGTGATCAACCGCAGCACCACCCGGCCAACCACCGCCGGCTATCGCCCAATGAGCCCCAAGGAGGAGCTGACCAGGTTCACCAGCGCCCAGGACGAGGTCGACCAGTTCCTCACCGACCTGGCCGCGAGCTCGCCCGCTGCGGCGGGCATCATCGAGGCCCAGCGGATGCTGTTGGCCGACCGCGAGTTGCAGCACGGGGTCGTGGGACGCATCACCGCCGGGTTCAGTGCGGTGGATGCTGTCGAGACCCAGCTCACCGAACTGACTCGCAGCTTCGACCAGTTCGCCGATCCGTACCTTCGCGAGCGTGGTCAGGACCTGCGCAGCCTGCGGCGGCTGTTGCTGCTGGCGCTCACCGACCAGCCGTTGGCCGACCAGAGCCCGAACACGCCCTGCATCTGGCTGTTGGACGAACTGGACGCGGCCACCGCCGTCCGGCTGGATCCGCGGCTGTGTCGCGGCGTGATCACCCTGACCGGCGGGTCCAGCGGACACGGCATGCTGGCCGCCCAGGGCCGCGGCATCCCGGTGCTGACCGGCTATCCCGCCGCCGACCAGTTCCCCGATGGCCAAGTGGTCGCGTTCGACCCGGTCACCCGGGAGCTATGGCCCGATCCCAATGACGCATTGCGCGCCGAACTGGAGCGACGCAATGCGCTGCGCACCGAATCGGCCGAACATGCCCAGAGCCACGCGCACGAGCCGGCGGTCACCCGCTCCGGCGTCCGGATCCAGGTCGAGGCCAACGTCGCGTCCCTGGACGATGCGGTCAGCGGCGCCCGGGAGGGCGCTGAGGGCAGCGGCGTGGTGCGTACCGAGGTGCTCTTCGCCAACGCGACCAGTGCGCCCACCGTCGAAGAGCAGGCCGACATCTACACGCAGATCGGCCGGACGCTGAACGGCCCGGTGACGATCCGAAGCTGGGATCCGGCGGCCGACAAGCCACTGTCCTTCCTGGCCCAGGACCCCGAGGACAACCCGGCGCTGGGTTCGCGCGGGATCCGGGCGATGCGGCCCCATCCCGAACTGTTCGCCGACCAACTGCGGGCGATCCTGCTTGCAGCCCGCCAGATCGAGGCCCGGCTGCTGCTGCCGATGGTCACCTCGCCAGAGGAAGTGGTCTGGGCCAGGCAGGTGCTGGATCGCGTCCGGCTGGACATGGCTGCCCCGGAACTCCCGGTGGGCGTCATGGTCGAAGTGCCGGCCGCGGCGATCCGCGCAGCGGACTTCGCTTCGCTGGTCGACTTCATCAGCGTCGGCACCAACGACCTGAGCCAGTACACCCAGGCCGCCGACCGAACCAATGCCGCCGTTCGCGAGCTGGCCAGACAGGACGCGCCAGCGGTGCTGGACCTCATCGCGATGACCTGCCGGGCACTGCCGGGCGTCCCGATCGCTGTCTGCGGAGACCTAGCCAGCGATCCGCAGGCCACCGCGACGCTGATCGGCATGGGGGTGCGCGAACTCAGCGTCCGGCCGCGGATGGTGGCCGAGATCAAGGCCGCAGTGCGGCAGGTCTGAGCGTCCCGCCGTGGTGGGCGCGGCTCGGGGCGAGCCGTCCGGCTGCATTAGGCTGTGCGGCGTGAGCAAGACTTTCGAGGATCTCTACGCCCAACTCGTCCAGATCGCCGAGACCCGGCCCGAGGGATCGGGCACGCTGGCCCGGCTGGACGAGGGCGTGCACGCCATCGGCAAGAAGATCGTCGAGGAGGCGGCCGAGGTCTGGATGGCATCGGAGTACCAGAGCACCGAGGAGGCGGCCGAGGAGATGAGCCAACTCATCTACCACGTGACCACCATGATGGTGAAGATCGGCCTCACCCCCGAAGACATCTACCGCTACCTGTGATACGCGGATCGACAAGGACCAGACTGACGTGAACGAGATGCTCAAGATCGCGGTGCCCAACAAGGGAGCACTGTCCGAGGCGGCCACCACGATGCTGACCGAGGCCGGCTACCGGCAGCGGACCGACCTGAAGGACCTGGTGCTGCTCGACGAGGCGAACAAGGTCGAGTTCTACTACCTGCGGCCTCGCGACATCGCGGTCTACGTGGGGGAGGGCACCCTCGACCTGGGCATTACCGGCCGCGACATGCTGCTCGACTCCGGCGCGGACGCCGAAGAGATCATGACGCTGGGCTTCGGTGGCAGCAAGTTCCGCTTCGCCGCCCCGGCCGGGTCGAACTACTCCCTGGCCGACCTGTCCGGCAAGCGGGTGGCCACCAGCTATCCCGGCCTGCTGAACCGCTACCTGACCGAGCGCGGCGTCGAAGCCCGGCTGATCCACCTGGACGGCGCGGTCGAGTCGTCCATCCGGTTGGGCGTGGCGGACGCGATCGCCGACGTGGTCGAGACCGGCACCACCCTCAAGAAGGCAGGGCTCGAACTGTTCGGTGACCCGATCCTGCAGTCAGAGGGCATCCTGATCCGCCGCCCGGCCAGCCGCGGCGAGGTGGACGCGGTCGCACTGGACCACCTGCTGCAACGCCTGTCTGGTGTGCTGGTGGCGCGTAACTACGTGCTGATGGACTACGACATCCCCACCGAACTGCTGGACCAGGCGTCCGCGTTGACTCCGGGCCTGGAGAGCCCGACGGTCTCGCCGCTGGCCAAGCAGGGTTGGGTGGCGGTTCGCGCGCTGGTGCCTGCCAAGGACCACCAACTGCTGATGGACGACCTGCACGACCTCGGCGCCCGGGCGATCCTGATCACCGAACTGAGCGCCTGCCGGCTCTGAGTGGACGCGCCGCTGGCGCGAGCGTCCGAGCGTCTACTCGATGCCGTGCTTCTTGAGGATGTTGGCGACCTCGTCGTCCGGATTGGTCGGCTTGGCCGGTTCGGCGGGCTTGGCCGGCGTGGTGACGGCTGGTTCGGTCTTGCGGGGCAGTGGCGGCGGGGTGGGCGACTTGGCCTGGTTCTTGGCCGCCTGGGCCGCGATCCGGTCCCGCTCGGCCGCGTCGCGCTCCAGGCGCTTGGTCTTCGCCTCGGCGCGGGTGGGTGCCTTGATGAAGCCGCCGATCAGGAAGGCCAGCAGACCCAGGCCGCCGAGCGCGATGCCGACCCACATCTGGGTGTCGAGCACTTCGGTGTTCAGCCACTCGATCAGCGTGCGGACACCCTGTAGCAGCAGTTGGCTGATGCCGGTGATGTACAGGCCGACCAGCAGCAGGACGATGCCCACCACGCGCATCAGGTAACGTGCGCTGCGGCGGGTACTCCACATGATCACCGCGTACAGGATGGCGACGAGGGCCAGGGCAGCGCTGACCAGAATCAGGATCACCGGATCACTCATGGCGGCAGTTTTTCACAGCCGGGCCTTCATCGACTACAGCCACGCTTGGAGTTGGCTGCGCGGATGGGTTAAACTCAGCAACGCTGATCGGTCCACCAGGGCCGGATCCCACGAAGTGAGGGCCTGACCCTCCACCCACGGGCTGCTGAACAGTTGGTCCGGGGTCGGTACAGCGGGTCGACGAACGTCGACCGGCGGGCGTTGACGCGTCCGACGGTGTGCCCGCACAGTCAGGCCTTCGCATCCGCGGAGGCCTTTTCGTTTGGCCCCCGACTTCGGGTAGCCGGTCAGCCGAACCAGCCATCAATGGAGGAGAAGCCATCAGCAACGAATTCCGCATCAACGAGCGGATCAAGGTGCCCGAAGTGCGCCTGGTCGGCCCGCAGGGTGAACAGGTCGGCATCGTGCGCGTGGAGCAGGCATTGCAGCTTGCCCGGGAGCACGACCTGGACCTGGTCGAAGTGGCGCCGGATGCGCGCCCCCCGGTGTGCAAGCTCATGGACTACGGAAAGTTCAAGTACGAGAACGCGCAGAAGGCGCGCGATTCGCGGCGCAATCAGGCCAACACCGTCATCAAGGAGATGAAGCTGCGGCCGAAGATTGACGAGCACGACTACGAGACGAAGAAGGGTCACGTCGTGCGTTTCCTGCGCGGCGGCGACAAGGTGAAGATCACCATCATGTTCCGCGGACGCGAGCAGTCGCGTCCGGAACTGGGCGTCAACCTGCTCAAGCAGTTGGCGGACGACGTGATCGAGGACGGCGTGGTGGAGCAGTCACCGCGCCTGGAGGGCCGCAACATGCACATGGTGCTGGCCCCGACCCGCAAGAAGAGCGAGGCGCGTGCAGAAGAGGCCGCGCAGCGTGAGCGCAAGGCTGCTGAGCGGCAGGCTGCCGCAGAGGAGGCCAGGCGTCAGGAGGCCGAGCTTCGTGCGAGGGCCTCGAATCAGCCGAAGAAGAAGAAGGGCCCGGCCGACAACCTCGACCCGGATATCGACCTATAGGCAATGGGGATCCCCGACAGGGGAGCCCGCCCCGAATGCGGCAACCCGCGTCCGGGACGTCTGACAGATTGGAGCGGCACGATGCCGAAGATGAAGACGCACTCCGGTGCCAAGAAGCGGTTCAAGGTGACCGGGAGCGGCCAGCTCAAGCACAAGCGTGCCGGCAAGCAGCACTTGAACGAGCACAAGCCGAGCACCCGCACCCGCCGGCTGAACGTTGATGGTGTCCTCGAGGGCACCGATGCGAAGAAGATGAAGAAGCTGTTGGGCGGCTACAAGCCCAAGTCGAAGCGCGGCTGAGCGTCCCGCACACCAAGAACCACACGCAAGGAGCACGAAATGGCACGCGTCAAGCGCGCAGTCAATGCACAGAAGAAGCGCCGCGAGGTATTGGAGCAGGCGTCCGGCTACCGCGGTCAGCGGTCGCGGTTGTACCGCAAGGCCAAGGAGCAGATGCTGCACTCGGCCACCTACGCCTTCCGGGATCGCCGGGCCAAGAAGGGCGACTTCCGCAGCCTGTGGATCCAGCGGATCAACGCAGCCTGCCGGGAGAACGGCATGACCTACAACCGCTTCATCAACGGTCTGAAGACCGCCGGTGTCGAGGTTGACCGCAAGATCCTTGCCGAACTGGCCGTCAACGAGCCGGGCGCCTTCGTCGCCCTGGTGAAGGTGGCCCAGGCCAACCAGCCGGCCACTGCCGCCTGAGGCAGATGATCGACCTGATGGACGGGTCGAACGCGCCAGCGCCGATCTCGAAGGCGCAGGTCCGTTCGGCCCGTCATCTATTGCAGCGCAAGGGACGCGAAGCGGCCGGGGAGTTCCTGGTCGAGGGCGCCCAGGCGGTGCGTGAGGCGCTCGGTGTGCCGGGTATCGTCCGGTTGTTGATCGTTGACGATGCCGAGCGCCACCACGAGTTGCTGGCGTTGGCCCCGGCAGTACCGGTGGTACTCGCGACCAGGGCGGACATCGCCCAGTTCACCGACACCGTGACCAGCCAGGGCATCTTCGCGATCGTTCGCGACGAGCCCGTCAGCCTCGCAGACCTGCCGGACGAGATGAGCCTGGTGGTGATCTGCGCCCAGGTTCGTGACCCCGGCAATGCGGGCACCGTGATCCGCTGCGCCGATGCCTTCGGCGCCGACGCGGTGATCCTGACCCACGGTTCGGTCGAATCGACAAACCCGAAGACCGTGCGCGCCTCGGTGGGCAGCATCTTCCACCTGCCGGTCGTCTCGGGGGTGGTCTTCGAGGACGCGATCGCATGGGCCCGCGACCGCGGTCTGCAGGTGCTGGCCGCCGACGCCGGTGGCGACGATCTGGACAGGCTGGCTGACGCGGGAGTGCTGGCGTCCCCGACTGCGTGGGTGATGGGCAACGAGGCCTGGGGGCTGCCGGCCGAACTGCTGGCCGCCGTCGACCGGGTGGCGTCCATCCCGATGCCTGGACGCGCCGAGAGCCTCAACCTGTCCACCGCAGCCGCAGTCTGCCTGTACGCCAGTTCGACCGCCCAGCGTCACGCCCGTCGCAGCTGACCCCACCCGGTAATCCGCACCCGAACCCGCGAATCAGCGCCCGAGATCCCGATCCGCGCCCCGGGTCTGGGGCGCGTTCTTGGTTCTCGGGTGCGGATTTGGGCGGCTGGACAGCCCGGGCAGCGAGATCGAAAGCGACCTGCCAGCCCGGCCGGGTTAGCATGGACGCATGCTTGTCGGCCCAATCACCCGTTCGATCCGCCGTGGCGGAGTCGGATCGGTCTTTATTGCGCAGGTCTAGGCCTGCCACTCATCCCCGCCGACCGGCCGCGTCGCTGATGGAAAGCACTCGCGCGCGGCTCACCTAGACTGACCAACGGCACGTTGCCCTGCGTTTGACGGCGGACGCGGGCAGCGGCCGACCCGGAAGAGATCCCGAGGGAGCCATGACCACCGCTGACCACCAAGACCAACCGATTGACCCGCTCGACCCCGGCCAGGTAATGGCGCTGGTGGACGCGGCCTTGGCCGCGATCGCGGCCGCCACCACCGGTGCCGAGTTGCGGCAGGTGCGAAACGACCACGCGGGGGAGAAGTCCCCACTCGCATTGGCGAACCGGGCCATCGGTGCCCTGGAGCCAGGCCAGCGCAAACACGCCGGCCAACTCGTCGGGCAGGGCAGGGGCCGGGTCAACCAGGCCTTGGCGGCCCGTCAGGTGGAACTCGAGGCCGCCGAACTGGAGGCCACCCTGCTGGCCGAGCGCGTTGACGTGACGCTGCCGGTCGAGTTGCACCCCACCGGAGCGCTGCACCCGGTGACCGCCCTGCTGGCCGACATGTGCGACGTCTTCGTCTCCATGGGCTGGGAGGTGGCCGAGGGCCCCGAACTCGAATCCGAGTGGCTGAACTTCGACTCGCTCAACATGCCCGAGGACCACCCCGCCCGGGGCCTGTCCGACACGCTGTTCGTCGAGCCGGCCTCGGACCACAAGCTGCTGCGTACCCAAACCTCCCCGGTTCAGATGCGGGCGCTGCTCAGCCGCGACTTGCCGGTCTACATCGTCAGCCCGGGCAAGGTATTCCGGGCCGACGAGTACGACGCGACGCACCTGCCGGTCTTCCACCAGCTGGAGGGATTGGCCGTTGACAAGGGCATCAACCTGGGCCATCTGAAGGGCACGTTGGACCACCTCGCCAAGGCGATGTTCGGCGACGTGCGCACCCGGCTGCGTCCGCACTACTTCCCATTCACCGAGCCCAGCGCCGAGATGGACCTGGAGTGCTTCGTCTGCCACGGCGCCTCGGTCGGCAACCCCGATCGGCCGTGTCGAACCTGCAAATCGGAGGGCTGGATCGAGTGGGGCGGCTGCGGCGTGGTCAACCCGCGCGTGCTGAAGGCCGCCGGCATCGACACCGATGTCTACTCGGGCTTCGCCTTCGGCATGGGCGTCGACCGCACCGTCATGTTCCGCAACAACGCGCCCGACCTGCGCGACTTCGTCGAGGGTGACGTCCGCTTCCCCCGTTCGCTTCGAGGAGGTGCCCGATGAGGGTCCCGATGAGTTGGCTGCGTGAACTGGTCACGCTGCCCAGCAACGTCACCACCGGCCAGATCGCCGAGGCGCTCACCCGCGCCGGCCTGCAGGTCGAACGGATCGAGGTCACCGGATCCCAGGTCAGCGGCCCCGTGGTGATCGGACGCGTCCTGGAGTTCGTTGAGGAGCCGCAGAAGAACGGCAAGACCATTCGCTGGTGCCAGGTGGACGTCGGCGAGGCTGAACCGCGCGGCGTCGTCTGCGGCGCGCTGAACTTCGCGGTACGCGACCTGGTCATCGTGGCGCTGCCGGGCTCGACACTGCCCGGTGGCTTCGAGATCTCCGCGCGCAAGACCTACGGCCACGTCTCCGACGGCATGATCTGCGCCGAGGACGAGCTGGGTCTGGGCGACGACCACACCGGCATCATCGTGCTGCCCGAGGTGATTGACGGACGTACCCCGACGCTGGGCGCCGACGCCCTCGACACCCTCGCCCTGCGCGACCAGGTGCTCGAGATCGACGTCACCCCCGACATCGGCTACTGCCTGAGCATGCGTGGCATCGCCCGTGAGGTCGCCCAGGCCTTTGACGTCCCGTTCACCGACCCGTACCTGATCGGGGCTCCCCGGCCCGCTGAGGGTGGCTACCCGGTGGTGCTGGAGTCCGACAAGTGCACCAGCTTCGCGGCCCTGACGATCACCGGCGTCGACCCGGACGCAGCCACCCCGACCTGGATGGCAGCCAGGCTTGTTGCCGCCGGCATGCGGTCGATCAGTCTGGACGTCGACATCACCAACTACGTGATGCTGGAGTCGGGGCAGCCGCTGCACGCCTACGACGGCGACCGGCTCTCCGGCCCGATCGTGGTCCGGCTGGCCCGCGAAGGTGAGCGACTGACCACGCTGGACGATGTCGATCGCAAGCTCTTCGTCGAGGACCTGCTGATCACCGATGACTCCGGGCCGATCGGTCTGGCGGGCGTGATGGGTGGCCAGACCACCGAACTGACGCCGCAGACCCGCAACATCGTCCTGGAGGCTGCCTGCTTCGATCCGGTCACCATCGCGCGCACCTTCCGCCGGCACAAGCTGCCCTCGGAGGCGTCCGCTCGCTTCGCCCGTGGTGTCGATCCGGCGCTTCCGCTGGCCGCAGCCCGGACGGCGGCTCGGCTGATGGCCGAGTTGGGCGGTGGCACACTCGTCGAGCAGTACACCCTGGTCGGCGAGGTGCCGGCCATGCCGGCCCAGCGCATCAAGGCCGACCTGCCAGCCCGCATCCTCGGTGCCCCGATCAGCGAGCAGCAGGTGGTCGAGGTGCTCCGCGCGTCCGGGGTGACGGTCAGTGGGGCCAGCGATGACGTCGATGGCGAGTGGCTGTCCTTGGTGCCGCCCACTTGGCGTCCGGACCTGGTCGACGAGTACGACTACGTCGAAGAGGTCGGACGCAAGGTCGGGTTCGGCGTCGTGAAGGCTCTGGTGCCGACCGCACCGGCCGGGACCGGGTTGTCGTTCGAGCAGCGGTCCAGGCGCGCCGTGCTGGCTGCCGCCGCGAACGCGGGTTTCGTCGAATTGATCTCGTTGCCGTTCATCAGTACCGACGAGTTGAACCGCCTGATGCTGGCGCCCGATGACCAGCGCCGCGCGACCGTCCGGTTGGCCAATCCGCTGGCCGATACCCAGCCGTTCATGCGCACCACATTGCTGCCCGGGCTGTTCGCCTCGGTGGCGCGCAACACCTCGCGCAGTAATGACGACCTGGCGGTCTTCGAGGCCGGCTCGGTCTTCTGGGCCAATGATCGCGGCGCCGCGCCGCTGCCGGATGTCTCCCGGCGGCCCTCGGCCGAGGAGATCGCCGCGGTGAGCGGCAATCTGCCCGACCAGCCCCGGATGCTGGCGGCTGTGGTGGCGGGGGATTGGGTTCCTGCCGGCTGGCACGGCGCGGCCATCCCGGCCGACTGGCGGCACGTGGTGCACCTGGCCGAGGCTGCTGCGGCTGCCCTGGGCGTCGACCTGCAGCGGCGGGCCGACCAGGTCGCCCCGTGGCATCCGGGACGATGCGCCGCCCTGATCGTCCAGGTCGACGGCACGGACGTCGTGCTGGGCCACGCCGGTGAACTGCATCCCAAGGTGATCAAGGCGTATGGATTGCCCGAGCGGGCCTGCGCGGTCGAGTTCAACCTGGACGCATTGATCGCGGCTGCTCCGCGGGGTGGTCAGGTGTCCTCGATCTCGGCGTTCCCGCTGGCCAAGGAGGATGTTGCCCTCGTCGTGGACGCGGCGGTTCCGGCGTCCCAGGTGCAGCAGGCCCTGGTCGAAGGGGCGGGCGAATTGCTGGAGTCGATCCGGCTGTTCGACGTCTACACCGGTGCCCAGATCGAGGCCGGCAAGAAGTCGCTCGCCTTCGCGCTGGGCTTCCGCGCCCCTGACCGGACGCTGACCGAGGCGGACGCGGCGAAGTCGCGTCAGGCGGCAGTCGCCCGGGCGGCCGAGGTCTGTGGAGCGGTTCAGCGCGCCTAATTCGTCGTCGCTGCGCCTGGCCGGGCCAGGCATTAGCGTGGCAGGCATGCCCGAAACACTGTCGCCCGCCCAGGCTGCCCGCGTGATGCTCGCTGCGCAGGGCTTCGGACGCCCTGCGCCCAGCAGCGTCGGGATGCGTCAGGTGCAGCAGGTCATCGACGCCATCGCCCAGTTCCAGATCGACTCGGTGAACGTGGTCACCTGGGCGCACTACGCGCCGCTGTTCAGCCGGCTCGGCCCGTACGACCCGGCGTTGCTTGACCGGGCGATGGCCGATCGACCCCGGCGCCTGTTCGAGTACTGGGGGCACGCAGCCTGCGCGATTGACGTCGCCCTGCAGCCCGCCCTGCGGCACAAGATGGCGGAGGCCGCCAGCGAGGCCTCGGGGCTCGATGCAACGGATCAGCCGCGACCACCCTGCTGGTGGAAGCGGTCAGGCAGGCTGTCGTCGAGCACGGGCCGGCGTCTGCCCGCGAGATTGAGGCGCGCATCGAGGCACCCGAGCGGCCGGGCAAGGACAACTGGGGCTGGAACTGGTCGCACACCAAGAGTGCGCTGGAGTGGCTGTTCTGGTCGGGCGAGATCAGCAGCGCCGGACGCAACGACGCCTTCGAACGCCGCTACGACCTGCCCGAACGCGTCCTACCCGCAGCCGTCGCCGCCGAGCCGACGCCGGACCTGGCGCAGGCAAGCCGCATGCTGGTCGCCCGTGCCGCGCGGGCACTGGGCATCACCACGACCGACTGGGCTGCCGAATACTTCCGCATTCCCAAACCTGCCGCCCAGCAGGCCATCGCCGAACTGGTCGAAGCTGGAGAACTGCTGCCGGTACAGGTGCCGGGCTGGCGTCAGCCCAGTTGGCTGTGGCATGAGGCCCGCATCCCACGGCGGATGGACGCCCAAGCGCTGGTCTGCCCGTTCGATCCGCTGCTGTTCGACCGAGCCCGGCTCAAGCAGGTCTTCGGCACCGACTATCGGATCGAGATCTACGTCCCTGCGGCCAAGCGCCGCCATGGCTACTACGTCTATCCGTTCCTGCTGGGCCAATCGGTCGCCGCCCGGGTGGACCTCAAGGCAGACCGCCAGGCGCGCATACTGCGCGTCCAGTCGGCATGGATCGAACCCGGGCACCCGCGCACCGAGGCCGAGGTCAGCCGTGCGCTGGCCGACGAGTTGGCCGCGATGGCCAGCTGGCTCGGTCTGGACGCAGTGCAAGTCCGACCCGTGGGTGACCTGGCCGGCTCACTACAGACGGCAGTCGCCGGCCGGTAGCAATTGAGCCGGGCTCAAAGGACGCGGGTCTCCTCGCAGTACTCGGCGATGCGTCCGATGGCCTCGCGCAGCACCTGTTCCTCAGGCAGCGCGACCACCCGGAAGTGGTCCGGATGCGGCCAGTTGAAGCCACGGCCGTGGCTGATCAGGATCTTCTTCGACTGCAGCAGGCCCAGCGCCCACTCCTCGTCGTCCTCGATGTCGAACATCTCCATGTTCAGCCGCGGGAAGAGGTAGAGCGCGCCGCGTGCCGGCTCACAGCTAATGCCCGGGATCTCGTTCAGCAACTGGTGCGCCAGCGTCAACTGGTCGTGGAACCGTCCGCCCGGCTTCACCAGGTCATCGATCGACTGGTAGCCACCAAGCGCGGTCTGGATCGCGTGTTGCGCCGGCACATTGGCACACATGCGCATGTTGGCCAGCAACTGCAGCCCCTCCAGCAGGTTGGTCGCCGCGTCCAGCGGGCCGGTCACCGCCAACCAACCGGCGCGCCAACCGCAGGCACGGTAGGCCTTGGAAAGGCCCGAGAAGGTGAAGCAGAGCACGTCGGCACCAGTCAGGTTCGCAGTGTGCACGTGGGTGCCGGAGTAGATGATCTTCTCGTAGATCTCGTCGGACAGCACGATCAGGTCGTGGTCGCGGGCGATGTCGACGATCTGGCCCAGCAGCTCGCGCGAGTAGACCGCGCCGGTCGGGTTGTTGGGGTTGATGATGACGATCGCCTTGGTGCGCGGGGTGATCTTCGACTTGATGTCGTCGATGTCCGGCTGCCAACCGTTGGACTCGTCGCAGAGGTAGTGCACCGGACGGCCACCGGACAGGTTCGCCTGGGCGGTCCACAGCGGGTAGTCCGGAGCCGGAATCAGGATCTCGTCACCGATATTGGTCATCGCCGACAGCACCATGGAGATGAGTTCGCTGACCCCGTTGCCGATCAGCACCTGGGGCACGTCGACGTCCAGCCCGAACGTCTGGTAGTAATTCGCCACCGCCGTGCGGGCCGAGTAGATGCCCCGGGCGTCCGCGTAACCGTCGGAATCCTTCATGTGTGCGATGACGCTGCGCACCATCGACTCGGGTGCGGAGAAGCCGAAGGGTGCGAGGTTGCCGATGTTCAACTGCAGGATGCGCTGGCCCTCGGCCTCCATCCGCTGTGCCTCGACCATGTTGCGGCCGCGCACGTCATAGTGCACGCCCTGCAGTCGGTTGGCCTGCTGGTACTTCGACATTCCTACGCCCTCCTGTCGTCCCGGCTTCGGCGACGACGTGCACAGCCTACTTACCTGCGGGCGTTGAGGGTATCGTCGGCCGCGTGGCAGTCACCAGGGAGGCGATCGTTTCGGCGGCGCTTGCCATCCTCGACTCCTACGGCCTGGCGGACCTGTCCATGCGCCGCATCGGCGATGCCCTGGGCGTCCAGGCGGCGACCATCTACTGGCACTACGCGAACAAGCAGTCGCTGCTGGCCGGGGTCTCGGACGCGATCCTGGCCGATCTGGCCGACATTCCGGACGCACCGCTGGCCGCCTCGTTGACCGGCTGGGCCCATGACCTGCGCCGCGTCCTGTTGGGCCACCGGGACGCAGCCGAACTGGTGGCAGCGACCCTGGCGGTCGGGCTGGGGGAGCGCAGCCCCGATCGCTCTGCCGTTGAGTACCTGCGCGGGCTGGGCTGGCCGCAGCAGGACGCGGAACGCGCCGCCCGGGCGATCACCCACTTCGTGCTCGGTCATGTCATGCAGGAGCAAACCAGGGCCAACCTGATCGAACTGGGCGTGCTGGGCGCGCCGCACGAGGCGCTGGACCTGCCGGGCTTCGACCTGGGCCTGCAGTTACTGGTGACCGGGGCGACCGCGCTGCCGGACGCATCCAGCCCACGTGGCTGAGTTTCGCGTCCGACTCGCCACCAAACGAGAGTTGCATACTTATTAAGAGATCGGCATAGTTATGCTATGACCTTCTCGATAGCGGTGGCGGGCTGCACGGGCTACGCCGGGGGCGAGATCCTCCGGTTGGCCGCGGCGCACCCCGACCTGACGATCGGCGCGCTGACTGCGCACTCCAATGCGGGCACCAAACTGGGTGCCCACCTGCCGAACCTGCCGCAGTTGGCCGACCGAGACGTGGTCGAGACCAGCACCGAGAACCTGGCCGGGCACGATGTCGTCTTCCTGGCCCTACCGCACGGCGCATCGGCCCAGGTGGCCGCCGAACTCGGCGACGACACCCTGGTGGTCGATTGTGGCGCCGACTTCCGGCTGACCGACCCCGCCCAGTGGGTCAAGTTCTACGGCTCCGAGCACGCCGGCACCTGGCCCTACGGCCTGCCGGAGCTACCGGGGCAGCGGGAGACGCTCGCCACCACCAAGCGGATCGCGGTGCCCGGCTGCTATCCGACGACCGTGACGTTGAGCCTGCTGCCCGCCCTGGTCAATGGCCTGATCGATGGCCGCGACGTCACCGTTGCGGCTGCGTCCGGCACCTCGGGAGCCGGCAAGGCTGCCAAGCCACACCTGCTGGGTAGCGAGTTGTTCAACTCGATCAGCGCCTATGGCGTCGGCGGCGGCCACCGGCATGTGCCGGAGATCCTGCAGAACATGGCATTGCTGGGCGCCACGAACCCCAGTGTCAGCTTCACCCCCATGCTCGCCCCGATCTCCCGGGGCATCCTGGCAGTCGTCACCGCGCCGATCGAGGGCCACAGCGTCGGCCAGGTGCAGCAGGCCTACGCCGATACCTACGCCGACGAGCCGTTCTGCACCGTGCTCCCAGCCGGCCAGTGGCCCCTGTCCAAGTCGGTGCTGGGCAGCAACGGCTTCCAGGTGCAGGTGACGATCGACGAGGCCGCCGGTCGACTGGCCATCATCGGCACCCTCGACAACCTGACCAAGGGCACAGCTGGCGGAGCGATCCAGTCGATGAACCTGGCCCTCGGCCTGCCCGAGACCACCGGACTGAGCGCGATGGGAGTCGCACCGTGAGCATCACCGACCCCAAGGGATTCGTCGCCGCCGGCGTCATGGCCGGCATCAAGGCGAGTGGCAAGCCAGACCTGGCCCTGGTCGTCAACCAGGGTCCCCGCCAGGACGCCGCCGCGGTCTTCACCCGCAACCGCGTCTTCGCCGCGCCAGTCGCGTGGTCGAGGCAAGCGGTCGCTGATGGCCGGCTCGCCGCCGTGGTGCTCAACTCCGGTGGGGCCAACGCCTGCACCGGACGCCCGGGCTACGACGACGCCGTCGCCACCGCGGCCAAAGTCGCCTCGGTGGTGGGCTGCCAGCCGGACGACGTGGGCGTCTGCTCGACGGGACTGATCGGCGTCCGGTTGCCGATGGACGCGCTGACCGCGGGTGTGGACGCGGCTGGCGCAGCGCTCTCACCTGACGGGGGCGACGCCGCTGCGCACGCCATCATGACCACCGACACCCACGCCAAGCAGGCGTCCGAGACCGGGGCCGGTGGCTACCGGATCGGCGGCATGGCCAAGGGCGCCGGCATGCTGGCGCCGGCGCTGGCCACCATGCTGGTCGTGCTCACCACCGACGCCGAACTCGACCCCGCGACCCTGGAGCGCTGCCTGCGGCAGGCCACCTCGCTCACCTTCGACCGGATCGACTCCGATGGCTGCATGTCGACCAATGACACGGTCTTCCTGCTGGCCAGCGGCGCGTCCGGCGTCCAGCCCGACGAGGCCGAGTTCACCACGACGCTGGCCAAGGTCTGCTGGAGCCTCGCGCGGCAGTTGATCGGGGACGCCGAGGGCGCCTCGCACGACATCGCGATCGAGGTGGTCGGCGCCGACAGCGAGCAGGACGCACTCGAGGTGGCCCGGTCGATCGGCCGCAGCAACCTGTTCAAGTGCGCCATCTTCGGCAACGACCCGAACTGGGGCCGCGTGCTGTCGTCCATCGGGGTCACCAACGCGGTCTTCGAGGCCGACCAACTCGACGTCTCCATCAATGGCATCCGTGTCTGCCGGAAGCGGGCGGGCGACCCACGCGAACTGGTCGACCTCACCCCGCGCGAGTGCCACGTGTTGGTGAACCTGAACGCCGGCCGTGCCGCCGCGACCATCTGGACCAACGACTTCGACCTATGACTACGCCGCGAGAATGCGGAGTACAGCCCTGATGGCCATCAAGCGCACCTATGACACCGACACCCTGATCGCCAAGGCAGGCGTGCTGATCAGCCCTGCCCTCGGCTGATGCAGTACGCGCGGGCAAGGTCGTCGTGATCAAGTACGGCGGCAACGCCATGGTCGACGACGAGCTCAAGGCCGCCTTCGCCCAGGACATCGTCTTCCTGCGCCAATGCGGCGTGAAGGCGGTCGTGGTGCACGGCGGCGGGCCGCAGATCAACTCGATGCTGAAGCGGCTCGACATCAAGTCGGAGTTCCGCGGCGGGCTGCGGGTTACCAGTGCCGAGGCGATGGATGTCGTCCGGATGGTGCTGGTGGCTGTGCTCGACGCGAACTGGTGAACCTTTTCGATCAACCGGCACGCGCCGTTCGCGGTGGGACTTTCGGGCGAGGATGCGGGCTTGTTCACCGCGGAGCCCAAGATGATCGAGGTGGATGGGGAGAGGATCGACCTCGGTCAGGTCGGCGACGTCGCGTCGGTGAACCCGGAGGCGGTGCTCGACCTGATCGAGGCCGGTCGCGTTCCGGTCGTCGCCACGGTTGCCCCGGGGCCGGGGGACATGGTCTACAACGTGAACGCCGACACCGCAGCAGCAGCGCTGGCGGTGGCACTATCCGCCGAGCGCTTGGTGGTGCTCACCGATGTCGCCGGGTTGTACGCGGACTGGCCGAACTCCGAGGAGGTCATCAGCCAGATCACCGCCAGCGAGGTGCGGCAGTTGATGCCGAAGCTGGCCTCCGGCATGCGGCCCAAGATGGAGGCCTGGCCTGCGCGGTCACCGCGGGTCTCGCGGGCCACCATCATCGACGGCCGGGTCAAGCACCGGTGCTGCCGAGATCTTCACCGACCAGGGCGCAGGCACCATGGTGCTGGCCGACGAACAGGAGGGCTGAGCAATGCCCCAGCAGGACTGGTTGGCTCGCTACGGCGAAGCCATGATGCACAACTTCGGCACGCCAAAGCGGGTCTTCGTGCGCGGTGAGGGCTTCCACCTGTGGGACGACGACGGCGTCCAGTACACCGACATGTTCAGCGGGACGCCGTAGGTGGCCGGGGCAGGCGCACCGGCAAGGTGATCGAGGCCGTCACGCGGCAGCTGGGCACCCTGGCCACATCAGCAACCTGTACGCCTCGCAGCCGCAGATTGAACTGGCCGAGCGGCTCGATGGGCTCGCCACCGGCGGTGACCCGGCGAAGAAGGCCCGCTTCGCCAACCCGGGTACCGAGGCCAACGAGGCTGCCTTCAAGATCACTCGGCTCACCGGACGCACCAGGCTGGTCGCGATGGAGGGTTCCTTCCACGGCCGGACGATGGGCGCGCTGGCGCTGACCGCGACCGCGAAGTACCGGGAGCCGTTCGAGCCACTGCCGGGCGAGGTCAGCTTCGTGCCCTACGGCGACCTGGCTGCGCTGGAAGCGGCGGTTGACGACCAGACCGCCGCCGTCATCGTGGAGACCATCCAGGGCGAGAACGGTGTTGTCACCCCGCCTGAAGGTTTCCTGGCCGGCGTGCGGGCCATCACCCGCGAGCATGGCGCCCTGATGTGGGTCGATGAGGTGCAGACCGGCATCGGCCGCTGTGGAGAGTGGCTCACCTCGGTGGCCGACGGGCTGGATCCCGACCTGATCACCCTCGCCAAGGGCTTGGGCAATGGCATCCCGATCGGCGCCTGCCCGCACTTGGGCCAGCCGCTGAACTGCTCACGCCCGAGCCACGGCAGCACCTTCGCCGGTAACCCGGGCGGCGGCGGCAGCCGCCCCGCCGTGCTGGACACCATCGAGGCCGACGGTCTGCTGGCCCGCAGCCGCGAACTGGGCGAACACCTCGCGCAGGCGATGGCCGCGCTCGGGCATCCGCTGGTGGCCGGCGTCCGGGGCCGGGGCCTGCTGCGCGGCATCGAACTGACCGCCGAGGTCGGGCCCCGTCGCGGACGCGCTGCTGGACGCGGGCTGGATCATCAATGCGCCGCGCCCCAACGTCCTGCGGCTGCGCCGCCGCTGGTGATCACCGACGAGGCCATCGATTTCGCCGCGGCGCTGGGCGAGGCGTTGGACTCGATACAGCCGCCGGCCGGCGATGAGTGAGGACAGCGTCCAGCGCACCCATTCGCGGGTGGCGCGCCAAGCGCTGGTGCTGGACCTCATCAGCCAACGGCAGATCGGCTCCCAGGCCGAACTGGCCGAGTTGCTGGCAGCCGAGGGCATCACGGTCAGCCGCAGCACGCCTGCAAGGACCTGCTCGAACTCGGCGCGGTGTGGTGCGCAACGCGTCCGGGGCGCTGGTCTATGTGCCCGCCCGACGCCGAGGTCGCCTGACCACGCGGCTCACGAGGCCCGGCTGGCCCGGCTGTGCGTCGAGGTGCTGGTGCTCGACCGCCGCATCCGCCAACCTCGCCGTGCTCAAGACCCTGCCCGGTGCCGCGCAGTATTTCCCTGCGTCCGCGATCGACCGGGTCGCCAACCTCGGCTATCCTGCACGATCGCCGGCGACGACACCGGGTGGTGCAGATCACCCGGGCTGCCGACGGTGGACAGGTGCGGAAACCGCTGCACCGGGTTCAGCGCGCTGGCCGCCGGGGAAACGGTCGAGACGATGGGACGCGGCCGAGGGGGATGGCGGTAGGCGATGATGGGGCGATGAGTCTTGCGCAGCCCGAGCCGGTCGCCCAGCACGCCGAGGATTCCTCTGGGGCGGCAGATTCGCCGGCGGGCCGGCGGACGCCATGTTCGCCCTGTCGGTGTCCACCCAGTTCGATTGGCGACTGGCGTTGGACGACATCGACGGCTCGATCGCCCACGCCGGCGCGCTGCATGCCGCTGGCCTGCTCAGCGATGACGACCACGAGGCGATGGGGTTGGCGCGTTACAGGACCTGTACGATGTCGCGTCCGGACGCGTTTGACCGGTGGCCAGTGACGAGGACGTGCACGGCGCCCTCGAGCGATGCTGATCGAGGCGGGTCGGCCCACAACTGGGCGTCGGCTGCGTGCGGGCCGGTCCCGCAACGACCAGATCGCGACGCTGGTGCGCCGCTGGCTGCGCCGCGAGATCAGGCTCATCGGCGCTGGACGTGCTGCAGGCCGTCGGTGCCCCGGTGCGACCGTGCCGAGGCCCAGTTGGGCGCGCGATCAGCCTCGGCCGCACCCACCTGCAGACCGCCCAGCCGGTGCTGCTCAGCCACCAGTTGCTGGCGCATCGCCCCGCCGTTGCTGCGCTGACCTCGACCGGCTGACCTGACTCGACGACCGTGCGGGCCGCCCAGAGCCCCTATGGGTCGGCGGCGCTGGCCGGCACTTCGCTGGGACTGACCCGGAGCGGGTGGCCGCCGAACTGGGCTTCGGCGTCCAGCGGTGCCGAACCTCGATCGATGGCACAGCGGCCCGCGACCCGGTCGCCGAGGCCTGCTACGTGCTGGCCCAGATCGGGGCGGACCTGTCCGTGCTGGCCGAGGACGTGATCATCTGGTGACCCCCGAGTTCTGGCTTCGCGAAGCTGGACGACGCCTGGTCGACCGGGATCGAGCATCATGCCGCAGAAGAAGAACTCCCCGACGTGGCCGAACTGGCCCGCGGCAAGTCCGGGCGGTTGATCGGCAACCTCGCCGGTCTGCTGGCCACCTGCAAGGGGCCGCCGCTGGCCTACAACCGTGATCTGCAGGAGGACAAGGAGCCGCCGGGGTTCGACTCGGTGGACCAACTGGCACGTCCTGCTGCCGGCGGTGGCGGGCATGGTCGGCACCCTCAAGCTCTTCGATACCGCTCGGATGGCGCAGGCCGCTCCTCGTGGTTTCTCGCTGGCGACCGACATGGCCGATTGGCTGGTGCGCCGCGGTGTCCCGTTTGCCCGGGCGCACGACATCGCCGGGGCTGCCGTGCAGCACTGCGAAGCCGCCGGCATCGAGTTGTCGGACCTGGCCGCCGACAGCCTGGCGCAGATCGCCCCGGAACTGGATGCCGGAGTGCTGGATGTGCTGACCATTGAGGTTCGGTGGCCGCTCGCGATGGCCGCGGCGGCACCGTCTCGTCCCGGGTGCGAGAGCAGTTGGCCGAACTCGACGACGCTGCCGCCGGCTTCCGCGACTGGGCAACCGCCGGCCCCTCCGCTGGTTGAGGTGCTCGCCGGCTTGTGGGTTTTCGGCGGTCCGTGCGGTGCCCGCTAGTCTGTCGGGGTGAATGCGCTGCTCGACGAACTGACCTGGCGGGGCTTTATCGCCCAGTCGACCGATGCCGAGGCCCTGGCGGCCCATCTGGACGCCGGCCCGATCACGTCCTATGTCGGCTTCGACCCAACCGCAGCCAGTCTGCACATCGGGCACCTGGTGCAACTGCTGGTATCCCGTCGGATCCAGGAGGCGGGCCACCGGCCCGTGCTGCTGGTCGGCGGCGCCACCGGACTGATTGGCGACCCAAAGCTGACCGGCGAGCGCGCGATGAATGACGCCACCGTGGTGCACGAGTGGGCCGAGCGGCTGCGCGGCCAGGTGAGCCGCTACGTCAGCTTCGACGGCGACAACCCCGCCCTGGTCGTGAACAACTACGACTGGACGTCCCAACTGTCCACCCTCGACTTCCTGCGGGAGGTGGGCAGGCACTTCCCGGTCAACCGGATGCTGGCCCGCGATGTGGTGGCCCGCCGGCTTGAGGACGGCATCAGCTTCACCGAGTTCTCCTACGTCCTGCTGCAATCGCTGGACTACCGCGAGTTGTTCCGGCGGCACGGGGTGACGATGCAGACCGGCGCCCAGGACCAGTGGGGCAATATCACTGCCGGCATCGACTTCATCCGCCGCACCGAGGGTGCGTCCGTGCACGGGCTGGTCACCCCGCTGCTGACCAAGGCCGACGGCACCAAGTTCGGTAAGACGGAATCCGGCACAGTCTGGATCGATCCGGAACTACCTCGCCGTTCGCCTTCCACCAGTTCTGCTGAACGCGGAGGATTCCAAGGTCATCGACTACCTAAAGATCTTCACCTGGCGCAGCCGCGACGAGATCGAGGAGCTTGCGGTGCAGACCGAGCAGGCTCCGCAGCTGCGGGCCGCGCAGCGCGCCCTGGCCGACGACATCACCGCCCTGGTGCACGGCACTGCTGAGCGTGACGCTGCTGAGCTGGCCGGCCGGGCGCTGTTCGGACGCGGCGAGCTGGCCGAGTTGCCGGCGGCCACCCTGGGGGCAGCACTGCGCGAACTGGCTGCTCCCGAGTTGTCCCGCGTCGACGGCCAACTGCCGTTGGTCACTGATGCCATGGCCGCCAGCAAGGTGGCGGAGTCCAAGTCGGCAGCCCGCCGGGCGATCACCGAGGGTGGCGCCTACCTGAACAACCGCAAGGTCACGGAGGTGGACGCCAGGATCACCGAGGACGACCTGCTGGCCGGCCGCTGGGTCGTGCTGCGCCGCGGGAAGCGCCACGTGGGTGGTGTCGGCATCGTCTGACCTTGCCAGATCCCATTGCACCGAGTTGCCTTGGGGCGATTTGCGGGCCTGTTTGGGCGCGTGTAAAGTAACTCAAGCCTTCTGAGCGAGGCGGACGCCAATAGTCCCGGGTTCCGAACCCCCTGATGGGTGGTTCAGACCGCAGGGCGGCGGCTGTGCCAGAAGCCACCAACGACCGTACGATCGAGCATTCGCAGACGGGCGTGCGTCCAGAAAAGGGCCCGCCACTGAGCGAAACGATCGCCAGGAAGTCAGGCCCCCGCGGTTTGACTTGACCCGGCCCGCCGGGTAACGTTGGACGAGCCGCTCCAGTGGAGACACTGGTCCGGATGACAACTGAAGACCAACTCCTGGCCGGCGCGAGCCGGCCACCAAAGAGAAGGTCGAATAAAGGGTCGAAACGCCGATTTGACAACCGGAAGTCGAGGCCCCTAAGGTTGATCGAGTTGCCCCAAGCCGAGGCTGACTAGCCAAAGCGCGGGACGCACCCGAAACTTGAGAACTCAACAGCGTGCTTAAAAGTCAATGCACAATAACATGCACTAAAGATCCCGTGCTAGACGCCAGGCAATGCCTGACGACTAGTCGGATTCCTTTGATGAATGACAATCCAGTGATGGAATCTTGTCAGCATCAAGCCTGCTGACGACAATGGGCTTCGGCCTGTCGTCGATATTTTTTCAACGGAGAGTTTGATCCTGGCTCAGGACGAACGCTGGCGGCGTGCTTAACACATGCAAGTCGAACGGTAAGGCCCTTCGGGGTACACGAGTGGCGAACGGGTGAGTAACGCGTGAGTAACCTGCCCTTGACTCTGGGATAACAGATGGAAACGTCTGCTAATACCGGATACTCAGCTCTGTGGGCATCTTCAGAGTTGGAAAGCTCCGGCGGTCAAGGATGGACTCGCGTCCTATCAGCTTGTTGGTGGGGTAATGGCCTACCAAGGCAACGACGGGTAGCCGGCCTGAGAGGGCGACCGGCCACATTGGGACTGAGATACGGCCCAAACTCCTACGGGAGGCAGCAGTGGGGAATATTGCACAATGGGCGCAAGCCTGATGCAGCAACGCCGCGTGCGGGATGACGGCCTTCGGGTTGTAAACCGCTTTCAGCAGGGACGAAGTGAAAATGACGGTACCTGCAGAAGAAGCACCGGCTAACTACGTGCCAGCAGCCGCGGTGATACGTAGGGTGCGAGCGTTGTCCGGATTTATTGGGCGTAAAGAGCTTGTAGGCGGTCTGTCGCGTCGAAAGTGCAAACTCAGGGCTTAACCCTGAGCCTGCTTTCGATACGGGCTGACTTGAGGAAGGTAGGGGAGAATGGAATTCCCGGTGGAGCGGTGGAATGCGCAGATATCGGGAGGAACACCAGTGGCGAAGGCGGTTCTCTGGACCTTTCCTGACGCTGAGAAGCGAAAGCGTGGGGAGCAAACAGGCTTAGATACCCTGGTAGTCCACGCCGTAAACGGTGGGTACTAGGTGGTGGGGACATTCCACGGGTTCTCTGTGCCGTAGCTAACGCATTAAGTACCCCGCCTGGGGAGTACGGCCGCAAGGCTAAAACTCAAAGGAATTGACGGGGCCCCGCACAAGCGGCGGAGCATGCGGATTAATTCGATGCAACGCGAAGAACCTTACCTGGGTTTGACATATACCGGAAACATCTGGAGACAGGTGCCCCGCAAGGTCGGTATACAGGTGGTGCATGGCTGTCGTCAGCTCGTGTCGTGAGATGTTGGGTTAAGTCCCGCAACGAGCGCAACCCTCGTCCAATGTTGCCAGCGGATTATGCCGGGGACTCATTGGAGACCGCCGGGGTCAACTCGGAGGAAGGTGGGGATGACGTCAAGTCATCATGCCCCTTATGTCCAGGGCTTCACGCATGCTACAATGGCCGGTACAAAGGGCTGCGATCCTGTAAGGCGGAGCGAATCCCAAAAAGCCGGTCTCAGTTCGGATTGGGGTCTGCAACTCGACCCCATGAAGTCGGAGTCGCTAGTAATCGCAGATCAGCAACGCTGCGGTGAATACGTTCCCGGGCCTTGTACACACCGCCCGTCAAGTCATGAAAGTCGGTAACACCCGAAGCCGGTGGCCCAACCTTTTGGAGGGAGCCGTCGAAGGTGGGACTGGTAATTAGGACTAAGTCGTAACAAGGTAGCCGTACCGGAAGGTGCGGCTGGATCACCTCCTTTCTAAGGAGCCATTTGGCCAGACATTATCAATGACCTGGTCCAAGCGTGGGTTTCGAGACGATCGTTCTCGGCCCACAGGCTACGAACTGTGGAACATTGACCATTAAGCCAGCAGGCAGATCTTCGTCAGTACAACCCGCAAGGGAGTGGAACCTCGAAGGGACGCAGGCCGGCCCAAAGCACGCTGTTGGGTCCTGAAGGGTCGGTTGCGCAAGCAGCGATCGTTCAGCGCGGACCAGTAACCAATGCCCCAGGGCGGCGGGAACTGGGCTCTGCCCGTATCTTGAGAACTACACAGTGGACGCGAGCATCTTTGTAGAACAACAAGCTACTAAGTGCAATCGGTGGATGCCTAGGCACCAAGAGCCGACGAAGGACGTAGGAACCTGCGATAAGCCCCGGGGAGCTGGTAACCAAGCTGATCCGGGGATCTCCGAATAGGGAAACCCTGAAGATACCGGAGTCATGTCCGGCAACCTCTGCCTGAACACATAGGGCAGCTGGAGGGAACGTGGGGAAGTGAAACATCTCAGTACCCACAGGAAAAGAAAACAACCGTGATTCCGTAAGTAGTGGCGAGCGAACGCGGAAGAGGCCAAACCCAGTGTGTGTGATAGCTGACAGGCGTTGCACATGCGGGGTAGTGGGGCCGCTCCGATCAGACTGTCATCTGGTCAGGGAGTCAAAAACGATCAATGAAGTCGAAGGACTCTGGGAAGTTCCGGCACAGAAGGTAACACCCCTGTAGATGTAAGTTGATCTCTCCCGAGCGTCACCCCAAGTAATGCGGAACCCCTGAAATTTCGCATGAATCTGGCGGGACCACCCGTTAAGCCTAAATACTCCTTGATGACCGATAGCGGACAAGTACCGTGAGGGAAAGGTGAAAAGTACCCCGGGAGGGGAGTGAAATAGTACCTGAAACCGATTGCCTACAATCCGTCGGAGCCCGCAAGGGTGACGGCGTGCCTTTTGAAGAATGAGCCTGCGAGTTAGTGGTGCGTGGCGAGGTTAACCCGTGTGGGGTAGCCGTAGCGAAAGCAAGTCCGAATAGGGCGGTTGAGTCGCATGCTCTAGACCCGAAGCGGTGTGATCTATCCATGGCCAGGGTGAAGCGACGGTAAGACGTCGTGGAGGCCCGAACCGACCAGGGTTGAAAACCTGGCGGATGAGCTGTGGATAGGGGTGAAAGGCCAATCAAACACCGTGATAGCTGGTTCTCCCCGAAATGCATATAGGTGCAGCGTCGCGTGTTTCTTACCGGAGGTAGAGCACTGGATGGTCTAGGGGGCCTACCAGCTTACCGAAATCAGCCAAACTCCGAATGCCGGTAAGTGAGAGCGCGGCAGTGAGACTGCGGGCGATAAGGTTCGTAGTCGAAAGGGAAACAGCCCAGATCATCAGCTAAGGCCCCTAAGCGATAACTAAGTGGAAAAGGATGTGGAGTTGCGGAGACAACCAGGAGGTTGGCTTGGAAGCAGCCACCCTTGAAAGAGTGCGTAATAGCTCACTGGTCAAGTGATTCTGCGCCGACAATTTAGCGGGGCTCAAGCAATCCGCCGAAGCTGTGGCATTCGCGTAGTAACCAGGCCCTCGTGGTCCAGGTGCGCGGATGGGTAGGGGAGCGTCGTGTGCGCTGTGAAGCGGCGGGGTGACCCAGCCGTGGAGAGCACACGAGTGAGAATGCAGGCATGAGTAGCGAATGACGGGTGAGAAACCCGTCCGCCGAATATCCAAGGGTTCCAGGGTCAAGCTAATCTGCCCTGGGTAAGTCGGGACCTAAGGCGAGGCCGACAGGCGTAGTCGATGGACAACGGGTTGATATTCCCGTACCGGCGAAACAACGACCCTGCCGAGGCGAGTAATGCTAAACACGCAAGAGACTGCGGCGGACTTCGGTCCAAGCAGTCTTGAGTCTGTGACCCAAACTCGTATTAGGCAAGCTGCGGAGGGACGCAGGAAGGTAGCCCAACCCGGGCGATGGTTGTCCCGGGCTAAGTGTGTAGGGTCAGGTGTAGGCAAATCCGCACCTGGTGAGCCTGAGACATGACGGCGAGGAAGCCTCTGGCTTCTGAAGTGGGTGATCCTATGCTGCCTAGAAAATCTTCGTGAGCGAGTTGTCAGCCGCCCGTACCCGAAACCGACACAGGTGGATAGGTAGAGAATACCAAGGCGATCGAGAGAATCGTGGTGAAGGAACTCGGCAAAATACCCCCGTAACTTCGGGATAAGGGGGACCTGACGTGTGAAGGCACTTGCTGCCGCAGCACTGAGGGTCGCAGAGACCAGGCCCAAGCGACTGTTTACTAAAAACACAGGTCCGTGCCAAGTCGAAAGACGATGTATACGGACTGACTCCTGCCCGGTGCTGGAAGGTTAAGGGGAAGTGTTAGAGCAATCGAAGCACCGAACTTAAGCCCCAGTAAACGGCGGTGGTAACTATAACCATCCTAAGGTAGCGAAATTCCTTGTCGGGTAAGTTCCGACCTGCACGAATGGAGTAACGATTTGGGCGCTGTCTCCACCACGAACTCGGCGAAATTGCATTACGAGTAAAGATGCTCGTTACGCGCAGCAGGACGGAAAGACCCCGGGACCTTTACTATAGTTTGGTATTGGTGATCGGGACGACTTGTGTAGGATAGGTGGGAGACTTTGAAGCTTGGACGCCAGTTCGGGTGGAGTCAACGTTGAAATACCACTCTGGTCGTTCTGGTTATCTAACCTAGGTCCATTATCTGGATCAGGGACAGTGCCTGATGGGTAGTTTGACTGGGGCGGTCGCCTCCCAAAAGGTAACGGAGGCGCCCAAAGGTTCCCTCAGCCTGGTTGGCAATCAGGTGTTGAGTGTAAATGCACAAGGGAGCTTGACTGTGAGACAGACATGTCGAGCAGGGACGAAAGTCGGGATTAGTGATCTTATGGTGGCACGTGGAAGCGCCATAACTCAACGGATAAAAGGTACCCCGGGGATAACAGGCTGATCTTGCCCGAGCGCTCACAGCGACGGCATGGTTTGGCACCTCGATGTCGGCTCGTCGCATCCTGGGGCTGGAGTCGGTCCCAAGGGTTGGGCTGTTCGCCCATTAAAGCGGCACGCGAGCTGGGTTCAGAACGTCGTGAGACAGTTCGGTCCCTATCCGCTGCGCGCGTAGGAATCTTGAGAAGGGCTGTCCTTAGTACGAGAGGACCGGGACGGACTAACCTCTGGTGTGCCAGTTGTTCTGCCAAGAGCACGGCTGGTTGGCTACGTTGGGAAGTGATAACCGCTGAAAGCATCTAAGTGGGAAGCACGCTTCAAGATGAGGGTTCCCTCAGAGTTAATCTGGTAAGGCCCCCGGTAGACCACCGGGTTGATAGGTCGGACGTGGAAGTGCGGCAACGCATGGAGCTGACCGATACTAATAGGCCGAGGGCTTGTTTCTACAAAGATGTTACGCGTCCACTGTGTGGTTCCCGAGATACGGTCGGGAACTCGTAGGAATCCTGGATTCCTCGTTTCCGCCACATCTCCATAGAGTTTCGGTGGCCATGGCGAAAGGGAAACACCCGGCTCCATTCCGAACCCGGAAGTTAAGCCTTTCAGCGCCGATTGTACTGCAGGTGGGAACCTGTGGGAGACTAGGACGCTGCCGGACATTACAACTCCCCCTCGGAGGCTTCGGCCCCCGAGGGGGAGTTTTTTATGTCCCCACCACAGCCATTGACCACCGTGCACCACCACCGCAACAGAACAGGCAGAATTGAGCCATGACTCCAGGTAGGCAACCTCGCGACGACCGCGGCCGCGACGACCGAGGCCGCGATGATCGTTCTCGGGACGACGGGCGACGCGGCGGCAGTGGGCGTCCGGACTCGTCCGGTCGTTCGGGCTCGAGTGGCCGCTCGGGCTCCGCGTCCGGGCGCGGGTACGGTGCGTCCGGCTCGAGTGCGAGCCGAGGTGGTCAGCGCAGTTTCGGTCGCCGACCAGGTGATGGGGGCAGCGGAAGTGGCGCAGGCCGGCCGCGCGGCAGCCGGGACGGCGATCAGGCCGGCCGTAGTGACCGTCCGGCCCGCAACCGCGATGACAGATTCGGCGAGGGGCGCAGTGAGCGCCGTGAGTGGCGGGACGGCGACCAGGGCCGGGAGTCGCGCGAGCGTCGTGGGTACTCGGGCGATCCACGAGGTGCCCGGGCCGGATCTCCAGCCAGTGGCAAGCGGCCGAGTGGCGGCGCGACGGGGCCACGCGGCCGGACGGCGGACGGTGAGCGTCGCCCACCACGCCCGTACCGCGATGATCGGCCGGCAGGCGGGAGCTCTGGAGGTCGGTTCGCCGACGAGCGCCGGCCACGTCGGGACTTCGATGATCGAGGCCAGGATCGCCGATCCCGTGAATTCCGCGGGGATGGCGGCGAGGATCAGCGTCCGCGCCGCACCTTTGATGATCGGGCTGGCGAGCAGCGTCCGCGGCGCGGCTTCGACGATCGGGCCGGGGGCCAACGTCCGCGGCGGGATTTCGACGACAGGCGCGACAGAGGTCGCCCGCCTCGCAAGTTCTCTGATGACAGGCGTCCTGGTGGCCGCACCGGATCGGACCGACGTGGTCCTGCCAAGCCGTGGGACCGCCCGGAGCGTCGGCGGGAAGAGGCTGAGGAGCCGCGTCCGGTGCCGCCAGGTCTGGCCCCGGCCGAGAACGAGCCCGAACTGCCGCCCGGCTACGACGAAACCGGCCTGCCGGTGGGCGTGCGGGCCGAGTTGCGTGGCCTGAGCAAGTCGTTGGCTTCGCGTGTCGGTGGGCATCTTCGGGCTGCCGGTGAACTGATCGATGTGGACGCCCAGGTCGCCCTGGCGCACGCACTGGTGGCTCGCCGGTTGGCGTCCCGACTTCCGGTGGTCCGTGAGGTGGCCGCCGAGGTCGCCTACATGGTTGAGGACTTCGAGACCGCCCTGACCGAGTATCGGGCGCTGCACCGGATGACCGGTAACGATGACTACCTGCCGATCATCGCTGACTGTGAGCGCGCAGTGGGCAAGCCGCAGGCAGCCCTGCGCACCCTGAAGCAGGCCCGGGAGGTCAAATTGAGTGTTCCTCAACAGGTCGAAGTCATTCTGGTCGAGGCCGGCACCCGGAGTGATCTGGGCCAGCAGGCTGAGGCTCTGCGCCTGCTGAAGGATGCCATCTCTGGCGGACGCGGCGGCCGGCTGGGCCAGGCCAGGCTGCGTTATGCCTATGCAAACCTGCTTGCCGAGGCTGGAAAGGTTGCGGATGCCCGCACTTGGCTGGAGTCCGCCAGCCGCTACGACGATGAGGGTGAGTTGGGCATCGCCGCGGCACTGGCCGAACTCGACGGTATCGAACTGCCCGAGGACGTGATCGACGATGAGTTCGAGATCATGGAGGTCGAGGTCGTTGCGGACGAGCCCGAGGAGGACGAGGACGCGGAGGGCGCCCCGGAGGAGGAGCAGTGACGCGGTTCATCGATGCCTATGACGCTGCGATGTTCGATCTGGATGGCGTGGTCTATCTGGGTCCGGACGCCGTGGTGGGGTCATCCGGCAGCATCGCGGCACTGCGCGGCCTGGGCGTCAAGATCGGCTTTGTGACCAACAACGCTGGGCGTCCGGCCGGAGTGGTCGTCGACCACCTCAATGAACTGGGCATCGAATGCCAGTTGAGCGACGTGGTCACCAGTGCCCAGGCCATCTCGCAGGTGATGGCCCGCGAACTCCCGGCGGGCGCCAAGGTGCTGGTCTGCGGTGCGGCCGGGCTGGCTGAAGAAGTGGCCGCAGTCGGGCTCACCGTCGTCCGCGATCATCGTGACGAGCCGGTCGCGGTGGTGCAGGGCTACGATCCCGACCTCGACTGGAAGGTGCTCGAGCAGGCAGGCTTCGCGATCCAGCGCGGTGCGCGCTGGTTCGGCACCAACCCCGACATCAACCGCCCCACCAACCTCGGCATGGTCCCGGGCGCCGGAGCGCAGATCCAGGCGCTGGGCACCGCGGTGGACGCGCCGATCACCATGGCCGGTAAGCCGTTCCCGCCACTGCTGCTCGAGACGATCAAGCGGCTGGGCGCGCAGCGTCCGGTTTTCGTCGGCGACCGGCTGGATACCGACATCGAGGGCGCCTACAACGTCGATATCGATTCCTTCATGGTCTTCACCGGCGCCCATGGCAAGCGGGACCTGGCAACGGCGATCGTCCAGCAGCGGCCAACCGCCATCGGCCACGACCTGCGGGATCTGCTCAAGCCGCGCCGCGAAGCCAACTGGCAGGGCACCCGAGTCGCGTGCGGCCAGGCAGTCGCCGAGGCTCGCGACGGCATTGTCGTCCTAACCGGCCCGCTGGGCGATGTCGACCAACAACTGGACGCGCTGTGGGCGATCGTCCAGTTGACCTGGCAAGACGCCGCCCTGGCCGCCGAGCAGGCCCTGAGCAGACTGGAGTTGCTGCCATGAGCGAACAGCCCGAAGCCGTGGCGGCCCCAACTCTGGACGAACCGCCGGTCACCGGCAATCGGCTGATCGACGCCGCGCTGGGAGATCTGGCCGGCGCGCCCGAGCAACCCGTCGCAGAGCGACTGGAGCGACTCACCGCGGCACATGAGGTCCTGGTGCAGGTGCTGGAGACCTCTCGGGACGCCGTGCAGACACCGATCCCTGGAGTGCGGCAGCAGTGAGCCGGCGCCTCGACGTCGCAATCGTCGAAGCCGGCCTGGCGCGTTCCCGCTCACAGGCGACCGAGTTGATCAAGGCCGGCAAGGTCCAGGTCAACGGTGAACAGGCATTGCGTCCGGCGCAGCCCGTTGGCGCCATGGACCGGCTGACGGCCAACACCGATCCCTGGGTGTCCCGAGCTGCCCACAAACTGATCGGCGCACTGGACGCGTCCGGACTGCAGGTAGGTGGCCGGGTGCTGGATGCCGGTGCCTCGACAGGCGGGTTCAGCCAGGTGCTGCTGAGTCGTGGGGCCGAGATCGTCTATGCGGTGGACGTCGGCCATGACCAGTTGGCCCCGATCGTGCGCGCCGATCCTCGGGTCCGGGCCCGCGAAGGGCTGAACCTGCGTGATCTGACGCTGGCCGACCTGGACGGCGAGCTGGTCGACCTGGTGGTCGCCGATGTCTCGTTCATCTCGCTCCGGCTGCTGCTGGAACGGCTGTTCGGCGTGCTGCAGCCAGCCGGGGCTGCGCTGCTGATGATCAAGCCACAGTTCGAGGTCGGCCGCGAGCGTCTGGGTGCCGGCGGTGTCGTCCGCGACCAGGCCGATCGACAGCGGGCGATCGAAGTCGTCATCGAGGACGCCGAGGGCCTCGGCTGGACGCCGGTCTGGCGGGCCGACAGCGCCCTGCCCGGTCCGGCGGGCAATGTCGAACACTTCGTCTGCTTCACCCGGCCCGGACAGCAGGGATGATCGTGGCACGGATGGCAATGCGCTGTCGGCTGGCATGGGTAGGCTGACCACCGTGACTCAAACCGCGACCGAATGGCCGGCCGACCAGCGCCAGATCGGCATCCTGCTGCATCCGGCTCGACCTGAAGCGGTGGACGTCGCCGTGCAGTTCGTGCAGGGGATGGCCGAGCACGGCATCGCCTGCGTCGGGGTGGGGGAGCGCACTGCCGAGCTGCAGTCGCGACTGCCGGGCGTCCAGATCGACACCGTGCCGGCGTCCGGACTGACCGACGTCGAGTTGATGGTCGTCTTCGGCGGCGACGGCACCATCCTGCGCGCCGCCGAGTCAGTGGTGCCGCGCGGCGTCCCGCTGCTGGGGGTGAACCTCGGCCACGTCGGCTTCCTGGCCGAACTCGAGTCCCACGACGTGCACAAGCTGGTACAGCAGGTGGCTGACCGCAACTACTTCGTTGAAGAACGCCTGACCCTGGACGTTGAGGTGACCGACCCGGACGGCCTGCCCATCTGGTCGTCGTTCGCCGTCAATGAGGTCTCCCTGGAGAAGGCCGCCCGGGAGAAGATGCTCGACGTGCTGGTGGAGATCGACCGGCTGCCGGTATCCCGGTGGGGGTGCGACGGCATGCTCGTGTCCACCCCGACCGGCTCCACCGCCTACGCATTCTCGGCGGGCGGCCCGGTGATCTGGCCGGACGTGGAGGCGTTCCTGGTGGTGCCGATGGCTGCACATGCGCTGTTCGCGCGTCCGATGGTGCTCGACCCTGATTCCGTGGTCGACATCACGCTGTCCGCGCGGTTCGCCGCCCATGCGATCGTCTGGTGTGACGGCCGGCGTTCGGTCGACCTGGCACCTGGTGCCCGGATCCACGCCAAACGTGGCAGCCACAACCTGCGCGTCGCACGGCTGCAGGAGCAGCCGTTCACGTCCAGGCTGGTCAAGAAGTTCGACCTGAACATCGACGGTTTCCGAGGTCAAGGACTGCCCTGATGCTCGCCGAGCTGCGCATCTCCAACCTCGGTGATCGCGGAGGCGACCACATCGAACCCGCGGCCGGCATGACAGCTGTGACCGGCGAGACCGGGGCGCCGGCAAAAGACCATGATCAGTGACCGGTTTGGGGTTGTTGTTGGGTGATCGGGCGGATTCCGCCGTGGTGCGACGTGGCGAGGACCCGGGCGATCGTCGAGGCCCGGTTCACCGACGTCGAGCCGCTGGCCGAGGCTTTGGCGGAGATCGGCGCCGAGCTGGATGACGGTGAGCTGCTGGTTTCCCGTCAGGTGGGCGCCGCAGGCCCGCTCGCGGGCGGCGTTCGTGGGCGGGGTGCAGGCGCCGATCACGCAAGTGGGCGACTTGGTGGGCGAACTCCGCGACGATCCACATGGCCAGTCGGAACAGCTGCACTGGGTAGCCCGGAGCGGCAGCGCGAGGTCCTCGATCGCAGCGGTGGCGCGCCGTTGGCGTCCGCACTGCAGGGGCCTACCGCAACAGCTATCGGGAACGTGAGACGCTGCGCGCCGAGCGCGACGACCTGAGGCGCAACGCCCAGGAGCGGGCCCGGGAGGCCGACCTGCTGCGCTTCGGCCTGGACGAGATCGGCGAACTCGATCCGCAACCGGGTGAGGACGCACAGTTGGCCAGCGAAGCGGCCAGGCTACAGGCCGTGGACGACCTGCGCTTGCTGGCCGAACGGGCGGGTCATGCGCTGTCCGGCTCCGATGAGGGTGACCCCGACGACCCTGGCGCGGTGGGCCTGGTCGGCACGGCCCGACACGCACTGCAGGACGTCGCCCGGTTGGACCCATCGGCCGCTGACCTCGCCCAGAACGTAAAGCTGCTGGCCGGCCAGGTCAATGATCTGGCGGCCGAGGTCGCGTCCTACCTGGCAGACCTGGACGCAGATCCGCTCCGACTGGAGACGATCACCAGCAGGCGCGCTGCCCTTTCTGGACTGACCCGCAAGTACGGCAGCAGCATCGATGAGGTGCTGGCCTGGGCCGGCGACGCCGCGATCAGGTTGGGACGACTCACCGGTGGCGACGAACGGCTGGCCGAACTCGATGGGTTGATCGCACGGCTTGACGCTGAGTTGCTGCGCCTCGGCGGCGAACTCTCCACGTTGCGGCAACAGGCGGCCGACCGACTGGCGGAAGCGGTGCGACAGGAACTCACCGCACTGGCGATGCCCCATGCCCGCCTGCGATTCGACCTGCGTCCGCTCGCCGAGCCTGGCCCGCACGGCCTGGAACAGGTGCAGTTGCTCTTCGCAGCCAATCCGGGCAGTGTGCCGGGCCCGCTGTCGAAGGTGGCCTCAGGCGGCGAACTGTCGCGCGTCCGGTTGGCGTTGGAAGTCGTGTTGGCTGCCGCGGATCCAGGGCACGTCTTCATCTTCGACGAGGTGGACGCCGGTGTCGGTGGGGCAGTGGCCGTTGAGGTCGGGCGCCGGCTGGCCCGGTTGGCCGAGCACTCGCAGGTGATCGTGGTCACCCACTTGGCGCAGGTCGCCGCCTTCGCGGCCGACCACTGGGTGGTCTCCAAATCCAGCGATGGCGAGGTGACCACCAGCGATCTGCGCCGGCTGGCGGTCGCCGATCGTGAGGCCGAGTTAGCACGGATGATGGGCGGGCTCGCCGACAGCGCGTCCGGTCTCGCGCATGCCCGGGATCTGATCGAAGAGGCCTTGCCGTTCCGGGTTTGAGGCCTGGCAGAGCTGATCAGGATGCCGGTGACGGCAACTCGGGCCGGAATCACCGGCACGAAACCTCGCGGGACGTGGTTGCCTGTCGAGTTGGCTTCAAGCCAGCTGAACCTGCAGAACTGATCTTGGGCCGCCGTCGACCGATGGTGGCCCGTGCCATGTCTACACCCCAGCCAACGCGTCCGGGGGACGCTGGAGGAAAACACGAAATGCAATCAACCACCCTCAACAAGCTCTTCGCCGAGTTCCTCGGCACCTTCGTCCTGGTCTTCGGAGGCTGTGGCGCAGCCGTGCTCGGCGCCAAGTTCCCCTACGCCGAGGATGCCAACTGGTTCGGCATCGGGCACCTGGGCGTCGCCCTGGCCTTCGGGCTGACCGTGCTCACCATGGCCTACGCCGTCGGCCACATCTCGGGTGGCCACTTCAACCCGGCCGTGACCCTGGGTCTGGCCGCTTCCGGCCGCTTCGCCTGGAAGGACACCGTCGCCTACATCGCGACCCAGATCGTGGCCGGCGTGGTCGCGGCGGGCGTCCTGCTCGTCATCGCCACCGGCCGGGACGGCTTCAGCACCGACTTCTCGGGCGCTGGCGCCTTCGCCACCAATGGCTACGGTGAGTTGTCGCCCGGCGGTTACGGGTTGGTCGCTGCCCTGCTGATCGAGGTCGTGCTCACGTTCATCTTCCTGATGGTCATCCTGGGTGCCACCGACGATCGCGCGCCCAAGGGCTTCGCCCCGATCGCCATCGGCCTGGTGCTCACGCTGATCCACCTGATCTCGATTCCGGTGACCAACACCTCGGTGAACCCGGCCCGTTTGTTCGGCGTCGCGGTCTTCGCCGGCGGGCCGTACCTGGGCCCAGGTGTGGCTCTTCTTCGTCGCCCCGATCGTGGGGGCGCTGCTGGCCGGCTTTAGCTACAGCTACCTGCTGGGCCGCAACGAGCCGCTGCCGGCTGAGGCTCAGGCCCTGGTTCCGGATGCCAAGTGACGCACTGCCGAACCTGCTGATTAACCGGCGCGTGTGGGCATCCCGCACGCGCCGGTTTGCGTTCCCGCCGGGGCAGGGTGGGACGGGCCGAGCTGGGCGGTAAGCTGCCTTCAGCCCGGCGCTGGGCCGGTCAGCCGTCAAGGAGCACCGATGAGTATTTCGTCCGACCATCTGCCCCCGTTCGGTGCCGGACGACACCTGCTGAGCGTCCAGCAGTTCGACCGTGAATCACTGCAGGCGCTGTTCGGGCTGGCCGACCTGGTGCGTCCGATTGCGGAGCGCCGCTCGGTGTGCACGGTGCTGGACGGGGCGGTGCTGGGCTCGCTCTTCTTCGAACCGTCCACCCGAACCCGGCTCAGCTTCGAATCCGCCTTCTTGCGGTTGGGTGGCGAGGTGACTACCACGACTGGCTTCACCTTCTCCTCGATGGCCAAGGGTGAGTCGATCGCGGACACCTCTCGGGTGGTCTCCGGCTACTCCGACGTCCTGGTCGTCCGCCACCCGGATGAAGGCTCGGTGGCCGAGTTCGCAGCCGCGTCCGTGGTGCCGGTGGTGAATGCCGGCGATGGCGCGGGGGAGCACCCGAGCCAAGCGCTGTTGGACGTCTACACCCTCGACTCAGAACTCGCCCGACGCGGCAAGTCGTGGAGCGGGTGCACCATCGCGATCGTTGGCGATCTCAAGTACGGCCGCACCGTGCACTCCCTGATGAAGTTGATGGCCCTGGGCGATCGGTGACCTTCCGGATGTTCAGCCCGCCCAGCCTCGAACTGCCCGCCGAACTGGCCCAGTACGTCCGTGAGCGCGGCCACCAGGTCCACGACTGCGACTCTGTGCTGGACGCATTGGCTGGGGCCGACGTGGTCTACGCCACCCGCGTCCAGCGCGAGCGGATGACCGAGGAGGTGCTGGCGTCCGCCAACATCTCGGGCAACCTGCTGAACAAGCAGATCCTCACCGAGGCGGGCGCGCAGGACATCATCATCATGCACCCGCTGCCACGCGACTCCCGGATGGATTCGTTCGACCTGTCCAGCGATGTGGACGACCTGCCCGGCTTGTCGATCTTCCGGCAGACCGACAACGGCGTCCTGATCCGGATGGCGATCTTCCTGACCACGCTGGGTTGCTCCCACGACACGGTTCGGGCCACCACCAAGCAACGACCTTGGGACGCGACGCTGCGCTGGCCGTGATCGGCAGGCAGTGCGCTTGGGTCTATCCCTGACGAGTTAGAAGTCCTTGGCGGCGTACACCCGCACCGAGGCCAGGTAGGACGCCAGCCAGGCGGCGACCAGCAGCACGGCGGCCACGGCGGTCGTCAGGACCGGGTTGGCGGCCGTCCAGGCGGTCAGGCGCGCGGCCGGTGCGGCGATCCACGGGCCGACGGCGAGCGCGACGAAGGCGAACACCGCCATGATGCCCAACGCCACGTACCCGAGAGCCCGGGAGCCGAAGCGCACGATGAGCGGGATCATGACCGCGAGGGCGGCCGACGTGCCGAACAGGGTGCCCAGCCCGATCCCCACTTCGTCGGCGAACGGGCCGCCCTCCGGCCGGGCAGCGCTGATGAGCGCCGCCGGGACGATCAGCAGGGCCGCGGCCGCGAGCGCCGCCAGCGCGATGACGTAGTGCGAGGTGACGACCGTGCGGCGCGTCACGGGCAACCCGCCGTAGAGCAGGGGCAGGCGGTGGTTGTCGTCCATGGTGAACGCGTTGACGGCGATCAGGTACCAGCCGATGTAGAGCATGATCGATGCCATCTGCAGCCCGCCCATCCAGGCCAGGAAGAACAACGCGACGATGATGACGGGGCCGCTGCGCCGCCACGTGGCGAGGTTGGCGATGTCGAGGCGCAGCATCGGGCCGAGGCCGGCCAAGGGCGTGGTGGCGGTGTCAGACATGGGCGTGCTCTTTCGCGATGCGGACGACGATGTCGTCCAGGGTGGGCTGCTCGGCCTGGACGCCCCGGCCCAGCGTCACGGTGTTCTCGGTGGCCATCAGCCCGTCCCAGCCGGCGCCGTGTCGCCGCAGGCCGAGAACGAGCGCCTCGGCGTCCGGGGTGAGGTCGTTCGGGCCGCCGCTAACGAGCCGGTAGGAATCCAGGAGTTCGTCCTTGGATGCGGTGGTGACGAGGCGGCCGTGGTCGATGATCGTGATGTGGTCGGCGATCTTCTCCAGGTCGGAGGTGATGTGGGTCGAGAAGAGCACGGTGTGGCGCTCATCAACCATGAACTCCTGCAGGTCGGCGAGCAACTCGTCGCGGGCGAACGGGTCCAGCCCTGAGGTCGGCTCGTCGAGGATCAGGAACTCGGCGCCGTGGCTGAGTGCGACCGCGAGCTGCAGTCTCATGCCCATCCCGCGGGACAGGTCCTTGATCCGTCGGCTTCCCGGGACACCCGCGCCGTCGGTCAACGCGGCGAAGCGGGCGGCGTCCCAAGAGGGGTAGAAGCGGGAGAGGACGCGGCCGGTGCCGGCGACCGTCCAGTCCGCGGTATAGGAAGGCTGGTCGAGGACGACGCCGATGTGCGCCTTGTCTGCGAGCGCGACGGTGCCCGCGTCCGGGTGGACGAGGCCGAGCGCGCACTTGATCGTGGTCGTCTTGCCGGAGCCATTGGCGCCGACGAACCCCATCACATAGCCCTGGGGCACGGTGAGGTCGAGGTTCAGTTCGAAGCCGGGGTAGCGCTTGACGAGGCCGCGAAGTTCGAGGGGGTTCATGCTTCCTCCGTCGTATCGAGAATGGTGTCGAGGACGCGGTGCAGGTCGGCGCGGTCAAGGTCGGCGAAGCGCGCCTTGCGGACGGCCTCGTCGAACAACTCCTCGACGTCGCGGAGCACCTGCTCGCGGACGAGTTCCGAGTCGCGGGGTAGCACGTAGCTGCCCTTGCCGGGCACGTTGGCCACGAAGCCGGCGGCGGCCAGATCGGAGTAGGCGCGCGTTGTCGTGATGACGCTGACCCGCAGGTCGCGTGCGAGTGCCCGGATCGAGGGCAGTGCCTCGCCCTCGGCCAGATCGCCGCTGAGGATTGCTGCCTGGACCTGCTGCACGATCTGTTCGTAGATCGGCACGCCGGCGGTGTTGCTCAGCACGATTCGCAGTGTCATGTGCGTCCCTCCTGTACATAGACAATATATACAGTAAGGCCGGGCGCAAGCCCCTTTCATCGGTGAAGATGGAGCGGATCCGGGCCAGGTCGGTTCGGCTCAGGTGGCGAGCACCTCGGCGAGGTCATAGGACGGCGCCCGATCGACCTGGTCCAGCAGGCAGCTGCGGGCGTCCCGATCTGGCCGGAATCGGAGCAGTGTGACCGCGTGCCGGAAGCGCCAACCCTCTAACTGGTCGAAGGCGACCTCCACGACCAACTCCGGTTCCAGCGCGACCGAAACCGGATCTGTGGACTTGGAGAACCGGGAGCGGGGTTTCTCCAGCAGTACGGGGTTGCCATCGGCGTCCCGCTTGACCAAGGGGTCGAGTTCGGTCACCAGCGAATCGCGCATCTCATCAGACAGCGCCCCAATCCCGCCGACCGGGATCAGGTTGCCGTCGGCGTCATAGAGCCCGAGCAGCAGTGAGCCAACGCCATGTCCCCGCTTGTGGACGCGATAGCCGATCACCACGGCCTCCGCCGTCCGCTTGTGCTTGATCTTCTGCCAGCCGCGTTTGCCCGACTGGTAGCTGCCGTCCCGGGCCTTGGAGACCACGCCGTCCAGGCCCGCGCCCTCGAATTCGGTGAACCACCGGCTGGCCACTTCCGGGTCGTCGGTGTAGCGGCTCAGGTGGATGGCCGGGTGTTCGCCGGCATCATCGAAGAGTTGCTCCAGCCTGGCGCGGCGGACGTGCCACGGCTGGCCAGTGAGGTCGAGGCCGTCCGCGGCGAGGATGTCGAAGCAGATGACCTCGGCGGGCGTCTTCTCACTGAGCATCGCGATCCGCGACGCCGCCGGGTGGATCCGCTGACCCAGGGAATCCCAGTCCAGCCGTTCCGCGCCCGGCTCGCCTGCGCGGACGACCAATTCTGCGTCCAGAATGATGCCGTCCGGCAGCCAGGTCGACAGCGCGGCAACGACCTCCGGAAAGTAGACGGTCAGCGACTTCTTCCCTCGACTGCCCAGCACGATGTCGTCGCCATCGCGGCTGATGATGCAGCGGAAGCCATCCCACTTCGGCTCATGGACGAAGCCCGCGGCGGTCGGGATCGCGTCCACGGAGTTGGCCAGCATCGGGTCGATCGGCAGTGGGATCGGCAGGTTCATCGGGCAATCTCACCACGTCCACCCAACATCCGCGGACGATCTGAAAGTCCGCGGATGAAATATCGTCCGCGGATCCACACTTCGTCCGCGGATGCACGGGGGATGGCGATCAGAGGGGCGCACAGGACGCGGCCAGCCGAGGGAGCCGGAGGCGGGGCAGCCGAGGACAGCTGGAGGCGGGGCAGCTGGGGGGAAACCGGACGCTGGCACAGTCGCGAAACCGTAACGTGTCCGAAACGTCCCAGCGGGAACTGGCCACTAGTCTGGAGGTCCGTGGGCAAAGCCAAAGTGACCAAGCATGTGTTCGTGACCGGAGGCGTCGCGCCTCGCTCGGCAAGGGGCTCACGGCCTCGAGTTTGGGCACCCTGCTCGTGGCGCGCGGGCTGCGCGTCACGATGCAGAAACTCGATCCCTATCTCAACGTCGACCCGGGGACGATGAACCCGTTCCAGCATGGCGAGGTCTTCGTCACCGACGATGGCGCCGAAACCGACCTGGACATTGGGCACTACGAGCGCTTCCTCGACCGGAACCTGACCGCCGAGGCCAATGTCACCACCGGGCAGGTCTACGCGTCGGTGATCGAGGCGGAGCGCCGCGGAGACTACCTCGGCGAGTGCGTCCAGGTCATCCCGCACATCACCAACGCAATCAAGCAGCGGATGCTGGATGTCGGCCAGACCGACGACGACGTCGTGATCCACGAGATCGGTGGCACCGTCGGCGACATCGAGTCGCAGCCCTTCCTGGAAGCCGCGCGCCAACTGCGGCACGACATCGGACGCGACAACGTCTTCTTCCTGCACGTCTCGCTGGTGCCCTACATCGGTCCCAGCGGTGAGCTCAAGACCAAGCCGACCCAGCATTCCGTGGCAGCGCTGCGGGGCGCCGGCATCCAGCCGGACGCGATCGTCTGCCGTAGTGAAGTGCAGATACCCGAGGGCATCAAGAACAAGATCGCGATGTTCTGCGACGTCGACGCGGAAGCGGTGATCGGCTGCCCGGACGCGTCCAGCATCTACGCCATCCCGCGGGTGCTGCATGCCGAGGGGCTGGACGCCTATCTGGTGCGCCGGCTCTCGCTGCGGTTCCGGGACGTGGATTGGACCGACTGGAATGACCTGCTCGATCGGGTGGAGAACCCGCAGCACAGCGTCACCATCGCGCTGGTCGGCAAGTACATCGACCTGCCGGACGCCTACCTGAGCGTCACCGAGGCCATCCGGGCCGGCGGTTTCGCCAATCGGGCCAAGGTGGAGATTCGCTGGGTGCCCAGCGATGAATGTGAGACACCCGCCGGCGCTGCTGCCCAACTCGCCGATGTCGACGGCATCGTGGTGCCCGGTGGCTTCGGGGTGCGTGGCGTCGAGGGCAAGGTGGCCGCGACTCGATACGCCCGCGAGAACCAGATCCCCATCCTCGGGCTCTGCCTCGGCCTGCAGTGCATGGTGATCGAGGTGGCTCGCGACCTGGCCGGCATCCCGGACGCGGCGTCCACCGAGTTCGATCCGCAGACCCCGGCCCCGGTGATCGCAACGATGGCCGAACAGCAGGACATTGTGGCCGGGGCAGGCGACCTCGGCGGTTCGATGCGGCTCGGTTCCTACCCGGCCGAACTTGTGCCGGGCAGCCAGGTGGCCGAACTCTACGGTCAGACCCGGGTGGCCGAGCGGCATCGTCATCGCTACGAGGTCAACAACGCGTACCGCCAGCAGCTTGAGGCGGCCGGGCTGGTCTTCTCGGGGCTCTCGCCCGACCGGAACTTGGTCGAGTTCATCGAACTGCCGACAGACGTCCACCCGTACTACGTCGCGACCCAGGCCCATCCCGAGTTCACGTCGCGGCCGACCAGGCCGCACCCGCTGTTCAAGGGGCTGGTCGCTGCGGCCTTGCGGCGCGCACAGCAGAATGGACGCTAACCGATCAAGAGCAGGGGAGCGGACGTGGTGAATGAGCCAATCGTCGATCGACCGGAGTTCTGGCCGACCATCCGACGTGACGTGCAGGCGGTCGGCCGCGTCCAGAGCTTCATCGAGGACACGATCGCCACGCCGCACGGCGAGACGATGGTTCGGCAGTGGGTCGGCCACCCGGGCGCTGTCGCGGTAATGGCCTTGGACGAACAGGGCCAGGTTGCCGTCGTCCACCAGTATCGGCACCCTGTGGGCTTTCGGCTGGTTGAACCGCCGGCCGGCATCCTCGATATCAGCGGTGAGCCTGCCGTCGAGGCGGCCAAGCGTGAACTCGCCGAGGAGGCCCAGTTGGCCGCCGCCGAATGGCACACCCTGGTCGACATCCTGACCTCACCCGGCGGGCTCCAGGAGTCGATTCGCATCTTCCTGGCCCGCGACCTCAGCGAAACGACGCGTCCGGACGGCTTCGAGGTGGAGGGCGAGGAGACTGACATGGGGCTGCACTGGGTCGCCCTGGCCGACCTGGTCGACCTGGTCTTCGCCGGTCAGGTGCAGAGCCCGACCATGGTCACCGGCACCCTGGCGCTGGCGCTGGCCATCGAAACCGGACGCATCGAGCACCTGCTGCCCGCCGACGCCCCGTGGCCCGCCCGGGACGCCAAGCATCGTCGGGACGCGGAAGCGCCCACTGGCATCCAGTCATCGTGACCGCCCCACGGACGTCTGATCCTGCGCTGCCCAACCGGCTGGCCCGGCTGCAGCGCGGCTACCTCGACCACCTGAGCGTGGAACGCGGACTGTCCAGCAACACGATCGCCGCCTACCGCCGCGACCTCAACCGCTACCTGGGCTGGTTGGCGTCCCGCGAGATCGACCAGATCGACCTAGTCACGGCGGCCGACATCGAGGCCTACCAGGCCTGGCTGATGGCGGGAGATAGCGAGCACCCGCCGCTCGCCCTGGCCAGCGTCGCCCGGATGATCGTCGCCGTGCGCGCCCTGCATGGTTTCGCGGTGGCGGAGGGCTTCACCACCGGTGACCCGGCCGATTCGATCAGCCCGCCGCGACTGGGCAAGAGGCTGCCGAAGGCTTTGTCCATCGATGAGGTGCAGCGACTGCTGGACGGCGTCGATCGCGCCACGCCGATCGGGCTGCGGGACGCGGCGCTGCTCGAACTGCTCTACGGCACCGGGGCTCGGGTGAGTGAGGTCGTTGGCCTCGACGTGGACGACCTGACTCGAGTGCTCGCTGAGCCCGATCTTGGGCTGCGGTTGATCGGCAAGGGCAACAAGGAGCGTGTCGTTCCGCTGGGCAGCTATGCCAGACAGGCGGTGGAGGCCTGGCTGGTGCGAGGCCGCCCGGCCCTGCTCGAGGGTGCCCGGCGCAGCACCCCTGCGCTGCTGGTCAACACCCGTGGTGACCGGCTCAGTCGGCAGAGCGCCTGGGCGATCATCCGTTCGGCCGCTGAGGCCGCCGGCGTCAATGCCGAGATCTCGCCGCACAGCCTGCGGCACAGCTTCGCCACCCACCTGCTCGACGGTGGGGCGGATGTGCGGGTCGTCCAGGAGTTGTTGGGCCACGCTTCGGTGACCACCACCCAGATCTACACCGAGGTCACGGTGGAGCACCTGCGCGAGGTCTACGTCAGCGCCCATCCGCGCGCTCGGGGCTGAACGCCCTCGGCCTTCGAGGCGGCTGCGCCGCGCTTCAGGCTGCGTGGTGGGGTGGCCCAATCCCAACTTTGAGCAGGGCCGCCGCCTCGCTAGACTGGGTTTCAATACACTGTGTATCGGGGAGGAACAGTGACGATCGCTGACAGGCAGCCGAGCCGATGAGGCGGGTTGCTGCACTGGTCGTCGGGCACAGCAAGCTGCTGCTGGCTGTGTTCGGGCTGCTCACCGTCCTCGCCGGTTTCCTGATGCTCGGCGTCAAGATCAACTACAACCTCGCCGACTATGTCCCCGAGCACTCGCCGTCCACCATCGCCATGGACGTGATCGCCGAGGAGTTCGACGACACCATCCCGAACGTCCGGGTCTACGTGCCGAACGTCGGCATCGCCGAGGCGCTCGAGATCAAGCAACGCCTGGCCGAGGTGCCGGCCACCCAGTCGGTGATCTGGCTGGACGACTTCATCGACCTCAAGACGCCGATCGAGGTGGCCGATCCAGAGCTGGTCAAAGGCTTCTACACCCATGGCGGAGCGCTCTACCAACTGGCGGTAACCCTCGACAGCACCCCCGAGACGTTGGCCCAACTGCGCGAGATCGCCACCGATCAGGGGGCAGTCGAGGGTCAGTTGGTCGATCAGGCCCTGGCCCAGACCTCCACCGGCAGCGAGATCACCACGATCATGCTGATCATGATCCCGCTCGGGGTGGCGCTGCTGGTCTTCTCCACCCGCTCTTGGCTTGATCCGGTGATCCTGCTGGTCACCATCGGGGTGGCCGTGATCCTCAACATGGGCTCCAACATCGTCCTGGGTCAGGTGTCGTACCTGACACAGGCGGTGACTGCGGTGCTCCAGTTGGCCGTCTCGATGGACTATGGCATCTTCCTGCTCCACTCCCGCGAGCGGTTCCTCAGGGCCGGCGCCGATCGCCGCGAGTCACTGCGGTTGGCGATGATCGAGGCCTCCACAGCGATCCTCGCGTCGTCGATGACCACCGTCCTTGGCTTCCTTGCACTGGTCTTCATGAGCTTCCGGCTCGGTCCCGACATGGGCGTGGTGCTGGCCAAGGGCGTCCTGATCAGCCTGGCCTGCGTCATCTTCTTCATGCCGGCCCTGATCAACGTGCTCGACCGGGTCGTCCAGGCGACCAGCCATCGTCCGCTGCTACCGACCTTCGAACGCTTCGGCAAACTGGTGTCCCGGATGGCGCTGTGGCTGCTGGCACTGGGCGCGCTGCTGCCCATCGCCTTCATGGCCCAGTCGATGAACGATTTCCAGTACGCGACCACCGACTACCCGGCCGGTGCCCGAGCCGGCGTCGACCGAGACTTCATCCAACAGGAGTTCGGCCGCGCACTGCCGATGGCGCTCCTGGTGCCCAGGGACGACTGGGGACGCGAGCACGAACTGGTCGACGACCTCGAGCGAATCCCCGAGGTGACCGGCATCACGTCCTACCAGACGAAGGTGGGCCGGCTGCTGCCGTCCGAAGTGCTGCCGGCCGACGAACTCAAGGCGCTGCTGAGCGAGCACTACTCGCGCATCATCCTGACCGTCGATACCGACAAGGAGGGCGTGCAGTCCTTCGCCACGGTCGAGCAGGTCAGGGCGGTCGCCCAGAAGTACTATCCCGACGCCTACTACCTGACCGGCGAGTCGGTGGTCACGTATGACATGAAGGAGGCCATCACCGCGGACAACATCGTGGTGAACGGCCTGGCCATCGCGTCCATCGGCTTGGTGCTGTTCCTCAGCTTCCGGTCGATCATCATCCCGTTCCTGCTGGTGCTGACCATCGAGGGTTCGATCTGGTTGAACCTGACCGTGCCCTACCTGAGCGGTACCCACCTGTCCTACATCGGCTACCTGATCGTCAGTACCGTGCAGCTGGGCGCGACAGTCGACTACGCGATCCTCTACACCCAGCACTACGTGGCCAACCGGGCCACCCATGGCCGGCGCACCTCGGTGGCGCTCACCACGAAGCAGACCTTCGGCACGCTGCTCACCCCGGCCCTGATCCTGACGTCGGCGGGCACGATCCTGGCCGTGATCTCCACCCTGGACGTTGTTTCCCAACTCGGCGAGGTGCTGGGCCGCGGCGCGTTCATGTCCTTCCTGATGGTCAACCTCTTCCTGCCCGGGTTGTTGATGGTCTTCGACCGGGTGATCGAGAAGACCACCTGGCGAGTGAAGTTCCTGAGGAGTACCCAATGAAGCGAATCATGATCCTGCTGGTGGGCCTGTTGGCCCTGCTGGTCGCAGCCCCCGCGATCGGAGCGCCGGTCGATGGCTCATCGAAGAAGGAGGAGGTTGTCTACGCCAACCTCAGTCACGATGGCGGGCTGCAGCGTGTCTATGTGGTCAACTCCTTCCCCGACAGCGCCGGGCATTTCGTCGATCATGGGGACTACTCCGCCGTGGTGAACCTGACCAATACCGACCAGGTGCGCCGCGACGGCGATCGGGTCACCGTGGATACCTCCGCCGGTGACTTCTACTACCAGGGCGAGATGACCACGTCGCAGATGCCGTGGCTGATCGATTTCGGTTATGAGCTGGACCGTCGGCCGGTGACCGCCGACGAGGTGATGGGCAGCACCGGGAAGCTCGCCATCGACATCGATGTGCGTCCTGACAAGGACGTTGACCCGGTCTTCTTCGAGCACTACATGCTGCAGATCTCGGTCAACCTCGACTCCGCCTACTTCAGCAACATCGCCAGTGACGGCGCGACCATCGCCAGCAACGGTGAGGTCAAGGTCGTCAACCTGACCTCCCTGCCCGGGAAGGAGTCACACTTCCGGATCACCGCGGACGCGCGCAATGCCCACATCGGGCAGGTGCAGATGGTCGGGCTGCCCTTTGAAATGTTCATGGATCTGCCCGACACCTCCGCCTACCTGGGTGACTTGGTCAAGTTGCGGGACGCGATCGCTGACTTGGCCGATGGGGTCGGCAAGTACACCGATGGAGCCGCTCAATTGGCCGATGGGTCAACCGAGTTGAACACCGGGGCTGGGGAACTGGCCAGCGGAGCCACGGCGATCGCCCAGGGCTTCGACCAACTCGCGGCCGGACGCTCGCAGTTCGACGCAGGGCTGCAGCAGTACAGCCGTGGCGTCCAGGAGTTCTCGAACGGGGTGGCCGCCTTGCCGACCGGCTTGGCGCAGTTCACCGAAGGCGTCGACCAACTGGTCACCGGGTCATCGCAGTTGAGCGGCAACCTCGGCAGCTACGCCATCGGGATGGGCGAGTTCAGCACCGGACTTGGCCAATCGGCCCAGGGCAGCACCGAGCTGGTCGGCGGGCTCGCCCAACTCAATGAGGGTCTACGGCTGCTGACCGACCAGGGCAAGTATGCCGAGCAGAACCTCGTCGCCGGCTCCGCGCAGATCCAGGCCGGCCTGGCGTCGCTGAACCTGGCGCTGTCTGCTCCGCTGAGCGAGCAGGAGGCGCAGGGCGTCCTCGGCTTGTTGCAGGAGTTCAGCACCAGCTTCGAGCAGTTCGCGTCGGCGGTCAACGCCACTGACTTCTCTGCCTTCCTCACCCAACTCGACTCCGCGCTGACCAGCCTGGACACTGCGGCCACCCAGCTCGACCAGATCGCGGCGAACCTGCAGGACAGCGCGGGCGTGACCGCCCAGTTGGGCATCGACGTCACCAACAACCCGGACGCCCAGGCGCTGTTGGCGTACATGGCCGACCAGGGTAGGCAGGTGGCCGCCGCCACCAGCAGCGTGCGCAGCACCCGTGAGTCGTTGGCCGGCATCGACCCGGTGGTGCGCCAACTGCAGACCTCGATGCAGAACATGGCGGGCCAGTTCGACACCATCCGCGGCCTGATCACCCGGCTCAACGCTGCGGTTTCGGCCAGCACTGTCCAGTACCTCGATCAGGTGCGGCTCGGGATGCAGCAATTGGGTGCCAGCTACGACCTCTTCCACCAGGGATTGGTCGGCTACGTGGACGGCGTCGAGCAGTCCTACCTGGCGCTCGGCGGCGACCCGGGCCTGTTGAGTGGGGCTCAACAACTCAGCGGTGGGTTGACCGTGCTGGCCGAGAACGGTACGCAACTGGCCGCCGGGGCCACCGGGCTGGCCGGCGGCGCCGCGCAATTGCACGACGGTCTCGTCCAGTTGCAGACGGGTGCTGCCCAGTTCGGCTCGCAGGCCAACCAACTGGTCAGCGGCGCTGCCCAACTCGCCGACGGCGCGTCCGGGCTGGCCTCGGGACACAGCCAACTGCTGGGTGGCGATGCCCAATTCGGACGCGGGCTGCACGACTTCGCGTCCGGAGTCGGCACGTACGCCGACGGCATGTCGACCTTCAACCAGGGGGCGTCCGAACTGGGCACCTCCGGCACCGAACTGCGGGACGGCGCCTACGAACTGCGCAACGAGACCTCCGACATGGACAAGCAGATGCAGGCGAAGATGGACGAGGCCTTGGCGGACTTCATCCCCGGTGACTACACGCTGGTCTCGTTCGCCAGCCCGAAGAACACCGGGATCGAGCGCGTCCAGTTCGTCTACCTCCTGGACGCCCAGACCGAGCCGTCGACCGTGCACAACGAACCCACCGAGGAGCCGAAGAAGTCGATCTGGGAGCGCATCCTCGACATCTTCCGCTGACCCGGAGCCCTAACCTCCGGCGGCCCTAGACCTGGTCGAAAGCGGACGCGCGCCCTGCGCAGGACGTGGTGATTTGTCGACTATTGTGTCCCTGTCGGGGCAGTCCTGACCCAGTCGACAAGGAGCGCAGATGAACGACGGGCCGCAGCGGGCCGATGACGGACTCTTCGAGGTACCGCACGACCAGGCCGGGGATCTGGGCCCCACCGGTCGGCCACTGCCCGAACTGCCCGAGCACACGCCGCCCGGTCCCGGGCCGAAGCACGCGACGGTAATCTCGCTGACCAACCAGAAGGGCGGCGTCGGCAAGACCACCACCACCATCAACCTGGGTGCCTCACTGGTCGAGACCGGACGCAAGGTGCTGTTGGTCGACTTCGACCCCCAGGGCTCGCTCTCGGTGGGGTTGGGGGTCAACCCGCACACGCTGGAACAGTCGATCTACAACCTGCTGCTCAGCCGCGAGTACAGCTTCGACGAGGTCGTGCTGTCCACCTCGGTCGACGGACTGGACCTGCTGCCGGCCAACATCGACCTGTCGGCCGCCGAGGTGCAGCTGGTCAGCGAGGTAGCGCGCGAACTCACCCTCAAGCGGGTGCTGGACAAGGTGCGCGACCGCTATGACTTCATCCTGATCGACTGCGCCCCGTCGCTCGGCCTGCTGAC